>JAOADA010000001.1:22194-689501 GCA_026417555.1 Brevinematales bacterium | reverse complement strand
CAACGACAGTTCCTCATTATTCTGGGATTTTTAAGGATAATCCTTCTTTAGTTCTTTTTAATTTTGTTTCTGAGTTGCCAATTTCAATGGATGGTAATAATGAGTATATAGCACTTATGTTTACCAACCGAGTAGAAATCCGGGATTACGCTTATAATCTGTTGCAGGTGATTTCAAATACGTTCTCTGATAATAATCCAGCAGAAGTACCAATGTTGCTTCTTGATAAGGGATATCTCCTCATAAGAAGAGGAAATATGCTTTGGATTTACAAATAAAGATAAGGAGTGGAATGTGGTATGTTAAGGGAAATTGTAAAAATGAAAAGGTGTTTTATGGTCTATAAAGTTTTTGTGACTATGGTTGGAATGTCTATTTTCCTTGGGTGTGCTACTGATCCGAAAGTAGTAGAAAAAGAAGTGGAGAAAATAGTAAATCGAGAAACAACAAATACGATAGTGATTTATGTGACGAATGCGCCTCAGAATCAGGTAGACACCAATATGATGACAGCGATATACGGAGAATGGTTGGTTATTCAAGAGACCTACCAAACGATGACAAATGGGAGTGGTGGTGAAATGCTGATGTGTGTGGTGACAAATAATTATGATTCAACGACAAACAATGGAAGAGATGGGGCGTATAGCTATGTGTTTAAGAGTGATGGCTATGTAAATAAAAAGGTCTATAATGCGCAAGGTGGGGTGATGAGGGTATATACCAATCTTTTCTGGTATATGGTAGTATCCAACACGTATGGTTACCGGATAGATCTTGAGCTTTTGGATGAACAGCGGGTGACGGTATACTGGCAGCCCGATGGGCCTATGGATATGGTACTTAATCCAGTCGAGGTGGAGATTATTAAGACGAATTATCTTAAGAATTATACTTTGACGAATGAGGTGAGAGAAACGAATACGACGTACTTTGTGGTAACAAATACGAATGGTTGGTTACAGTGTGTGGAAAGGGAGAGATATTTTATCTCTTATGTATGGCGGCTTGATGTTGATGGCAATAATGTATCCAATCAAGTGTGGACTCCTGATACCAATACCTACCAAGTGATTATGAGAGGTGGAACGAGGTCGTTAAGCTCAGTCACAGAAACCCTGGTGATTCATGTCAATCAGACAAATGTGATGGTAAATGGGATTCAAGATTTTGTTTTGCTACCTTGGGAGACGAGGAGATTAAGGAGATTGCCGTAATGAAAGAAAAAGGGGCTACCGGCAGGTGGCCCCATCTCTCTTTCTTTTATTTAAAAGGGGGGATGAGTGCGACAGGGGATATTGTGTATTCTTTTCTTGTTCATGGGGTGTACCAGTTTATCTGAGAAAATTCCTCTTTTTTCTTCTTTGTCCCATGAGGAGCATTCTGATGAAGATTGGCTTTTTCTTGTGTATATGGCAGGCGACAATAACCTTGAGAGTGCTGCTTTGGGGGATATGAATGAGATAGAGAAAGGATTATATGATCTAAGGGAAAGAGATCGAGACAGTTGGGAAAACATACGTGTTCTTGTCTTGCTTGATAGAAGCGTGGCGTATGATACTTCAGATGGAAATTGGTACGGGGCAAGATTGTATGAAGCCAAGCCAGGGATAAAGATCAATCAGATTGAGTCTTCGCTTTTAGAGGATTGGGGTGCAGTGAATATGGGGGATCCTTTAGTGTTGAAGAGATTTCTTAGAGAGGGTATTGCTCGATATGTGAGGGCCAAATATAAGGCGCTTATTATTTGGAATCATGGGAATGGGATAGATTCCTTTTTTTCTGTGAAGGGGAAAGTATCAACAAAATGGGCAGGTGAGGTTTCTTTGAGTGTGGCGTATGATGGACAAGCGGGAGATGAACTTACTCTTGCGGAGTTCCCTCTAGCCTTTGCAGGCACAGAAAAACTTGATCTGATTGGGATGGATGCATGTCTTATGGGAATGTATGAAGTGGCTTATCAATTGCGAGCTTATGCCCGGTATTATGTGGCCTCTCCTGATTTGGAAGGGGGAGATGGGTGGGCATACGATGATTGGATATATAGGTTTTCGAAAGCGTATAGTCCTGAAGATATGGCTAGGTTATGGCTTGATTCGTATCGACTGTATAGTGAGGGATATCATTCACTTTCTTGGTTTGATCTCAGATATGCGACGAACTTTTTTCTCTCTCTCCATGAATGGGTACGAGGAGTCAAGGATTATGAGACAGAAGTAAGGCCTGTAGTAGAGGGAGGACGATCTTATCTTTCTGATCCTATGTATGTTGATTTGCTTCAGATTATGACAAATCTTACAAATGCGTTATATTCTTTTCAGGTACGAATGGCTACAGAAGAGATTTTGGGGGTGGCAACAAATTTTCTCCGGTTAGCAGTAATGGATGGTAATTGGACCCATCAAGCGGGTTTATCAGCGTTTTGGTGTGTGGGGCACGTGGAGTATCTTGATTGGTATACTCATGTGGTTACCTCTTCTCCCCGGAGTGGGATTGAAGCGGCATGGGGTGATACGAACGGAGAAGTGGAAAGTTACAAGGAATTGCAAGAATATTGGTATAGACCATTTGGGGGGCGATTCTAATAATTCTTGGGTGTTTTGTTAACCGAAGTAAAAAGAAAGAGGTAATAAGTAAGAAAGAAGTTTTGTCTCTTTGTACTTGTATCTTTTTCCTTCTTGCACTTTTTTTCTCTTTTTCCTATACTAATATCTCAAAAGAAAAAATCGAGGAGAGAGTATGAGAGTATTGCTTTTAGGGGGTGGAGGAAGAGAGGCCGCTCTTGCTTGGTCGATCACGAGAAGTTCAAGACTCTCAAAACTCTATATCTGTCCTGGCAATGGGGGAACGCATCAGTTTGGGACAAATGTGGATATTCCTCTGGACCCGCCTTTTGAGATGCTTCTCAAGTTTATCCGTCAGGAAGGCATAGAGATGGTGATTGTTGGTCCAGAAGCCCCGCTCGTGGTGGGTGTGGTAGATGAACTCCGGAGGCATAAAATCAAGGTTTTTGGTCCGACAAAAGCAGCTGCTCGTCTTGAGGGAAGCAAGGTTTTCATGAAGGAGTTTTTGGCTCGTCATGGGATTCCGACAGCCTATTTTCAGGTGTTCTCCCGACCAGAAGAGGCGTATCGTTATGTAGAAAAACAAAATCGAGCCTTTGTTGTCAAAACGGATGGGCTTGCTGCCGGAAAGGGCGTAGTGGTAGCCAAAACCAAAGAAGAAACTATCGAGGCTATCCGTCGGATGATGGTAGACAAGGAATTTGGGGATGCAGGAAATCGTGTTATCTTGGAAGACAGACTCGATGGGAGAGAAGTGAGCGTTTTTGTGGTGAGTGATGGACGAAGTTATAAGTGGCTTGCCTCGGCACAGGACCACAAGCGCTTGCGGGATAATGATGAGGGCCCCAATACTGGAGGAATGGGGGCGTATGCCCCGGTACCTTTTCTAGACAAAAAAACAGAAGAATTGATCGTTAAAAATATTATTGAGCCCACGTTTCATGGCTTGAAAAAGGAGGGGTATCCCTATACGGGTATTTTGTATTTTGGTCTTATGCTGACCAATTGGGGACCAGCTGTTCTTGAGTACAATGTCCGCTTTGGTGATCCTGAAGCTCAGGTGGTGGTACCCTTGATGAAAACCAGTGTTCTGGATCTTGCATGGGCCACCGTGGAAGAGAAACTGGAGAATTTTCAGATAGAGTTTTATCCTGGGTATTGTGTTACCGTTGTCCTAGCGTCAGAAGGCTATCCTGGAACGTACAAAAAGGGTGTGCCACTACAGGGGGATCTTTCTCAGGAGGTGGATTGCTTTGTGTTTCATGCAGGAACGAAACTTGTGGGGCCAGGGCAGTGGATAACGACAGGTGGGCGGGTTCTTTGTATAACGGCTATTTCCTCTACCCTCTCACGAGCCATCAGCCGTGCGTATGAAAAAGTAGCCAAAATTCGCTTCGAGGGCATGCAATACCGTACCGACATTGGGAAAAAAGGTCTGGATATGCGATAAAATTTTTTGGAATTTTTTTGAAAAGAAAGGGGAAAACTATTGACTTTTTTCCTATTCGTGGTATAATGATAAAAAATAAAAATCCCAAACTTGGAAAGGAGGAGACTATGAGAAGGAGTTTCTCAAAGAAGCTTGTCGCTCTGGCAAGCGTGGTAGCTCTGTTGGGTCTCGTGCTGGTGTCCTGTGGTGGTGCCAAGAAAGAGGTCACCATCAATATCTGGGAACAGCATGATGACACGATTGACAAGGTGTTTGACGAGATGATTGCGGAGTTCATGAAGGCTAACCCCAACATCAAAGTCGTCCGCACCCACTATGGAACAGAGGATCTGCGCGAGCAGTTCAGAACGGCAGCTCTTGGTGGTGGTGGTCCTGAGATGATTTTCGGACCAAATGACAACATTGGTACCATGGTTCAAACAGGTATTCTTATGCCTCTGGATGACATGTTGGCAGGTGTGTTGAAGAAACTTTCTCCTGCCGCCATTCAGGCTTCTTCCCTTGAGGGCAAGGTGTATGGTCTTCCTATTCTTGTAGGGAATACGCTCACCCTTCTCTACAACAAGAGCATGGTAGAGAAACCTGCTACCAAGATGAGTGAGATTATCGCCCTCACAGCCAAGTACAAAGATGGCAAGACCTATCCTATGGTGTTTAACCAGACAGAGGCTTTCTGGTTTGTGACCTTCCTTGGGGCATTTGGTGGGCGTGTATTTGCTGCTGATGGCAAGACACCTACCCTCAACACACCTGAGATGAAGAAGGCCCTTGCTTACTACTATGGTCTCAAGCAGAAGGGCGTGATTCCTCGTGAGTCTGATTATGATGTGTCTGACAAGATGTTCAAAGAGGGCAAAGCTGCTTATCTCATCAATGGTCCTTGGTCCTTCCAGGGCTATGCTGATGCCCTCAAGGACAAACTGGGTATTGCCGTTCTTCCTGTGGTGGATGAAACAGGGCTTCCTATTCTTGCATGGAATGCTGCCAAGACAGTATCTGTGAATGCCAACATTAAGGACAAGGCTGTTCTTGAGGCTGTGAAGAAATTCCTTGAATTCATGGCTTCTAAGGAATTCCAGGTGAAGTACGCTCTTGTGGCCAAGGAAAGCCCTGCAAATCTTGAAGCTATGGATGATGCACGCATCAAAGCTGATGCTTTCATTGCAGCTACGGCTAACCAGGTAAAGCAGAGTATTCCTATGCCTATCAACGCAGAAATGCGTGCGGTATGGGATGCTATTGGGCCTATGCTCAAGAAGGTGATGACTGGTGCTGTAACCCCCGAAGCTGCTGCAGAAGAGATGCAGAAAGTTGCTGAGCAGAAGATCAAAGAGATGTAATATTCTTCGCCACCGGGTTTTCCCGGTGGCGTGTCTTTATTTTGAGGGAGGAGAGAGATGGCAACGGTGGCAACAACGGTGAAAAAATCCACAACGCAGAGATACAAACTTGTCAAGGGGATTGTGCCTTCAGCACGCTGGTACGAGCCTGTGGGGTTTCTTTCTCTGGCGTATCTGGCGATTTTTCTTGTGATTCTTTTGCCTATTTTGTTTAGTTTTATGCTCTCTGTTTATGATATTCGGAATTCCAATATCCGTATGGTCCTGAATAGGATTGGGATCAATATTTTTGCCCTTCCTTTTGCATTTCCAGATCTTTTTAAAGGTATTGATAACTACCTGAAACTCTTGCAGGATAAGGACTTTATTGGGACTTTTATACGATCTATTATCTGGACGGGTGTCAATGTATTCTTTCACGTTTCTATTGGCATATGGTTGGCAACGCTTTTGAATAGGAAACTTCCAGGAAAATCTATTTTTTACGTCCTTTTGATTCTTCCTTGGGCTATTCCTCAATATATTGCCGCAACTACCTGGAAGGGTATGTTCAATGCGCAGTTTGGAATTGTTCCAGCAATCTTTGAAAAACTTGGGGTGCATGATACCATTCGGTTTGCGTTTGGAATGCAGGATATCTCCTGGATTGCCAATCCGTATTTGAATTTTACGGCGTGTATTCTGGTGAATATTTGGCTTGGGTTCCCTTTTATGATGATGATTGCCCTTGGTGGGCTTCAAACAATCTCCTCAGATTACTATGAAGCGGCTGAAATTGATGGGGCATCAGGATGGCAGAAGTTCAACTATATCACACTTCCTCTTTTGATGCCTATTATGGTGCCAGCCATTATCTTGGGTACGGTGTGGACATTCAATATGGTCAACATCATTTATATTTTTGCTGATGCTGGTCGTGTCTCTGAGGAGGCTCATATCCTTGTGACCAAGATGTATGTGGATGGTCTTCAGTATTTCCGGTATAGTTATGCTTCGGCGATTGGGGTGTTTATCTTTATTATTCTCACGCTCTTTGCGGTGCTTTATATGAAGGCAACGGTGAAGGAGGATTAAGATGGCTACAACGAAAAAAGAAAAGAAACTCATTGATCGCTCCTTCTTCTTTGATAGGAAGGACTCGACGGCAACACTTATCTATGTGTATGTGAGTCTTATTGTTATGTCGATTATTTCTGCGTATCCTATTTACTATATCTTTCTTTCTTCGATTACCCCTGGGGACAAGATTATGCCAGATCCTTTTAGTTTATGGCCTGATCATGCCACTGTGAATAATTATATAGAGGCTTTCAAGACAAAGCCTATTTTCTTGTGGATGTTTAATTCGCTTGTGGTTTCTCTTGTCTCCACTTTGGTAGCGGTGATCTGTGCTCTTTTGGCTGGATATGGACTTTCTCGCTATAGGTTTCCTATGCGATGGCCTTTGATGATTCTTCTTCTCGTGACGCAGATGTTTCCTGCTCCCATGATTCTTTTGCCCCTCTACATTCTGATGGGAAAGCTTGGGCTCATGAATCATTTGATGGCGCTTACGGTACCGTATGTGGCTACTTCTATTCCTTTTACCACCTGGCTTGTGAAGGGATTTTTTGATACCATTCCGCGTTCGTTGGAGGAGTCTGCATATATTGATGGGGCGGGAGTGTTGACGACTTTCTTCCGTGTGGTGATGCCTCTTGTGCAACCAGCTATAGCGGTAAGTGCTATTTTTACTTTTCTTGGTTTTTGGTCAGAGTATATTGTGGCCCGTGTAGTGATTATGAGTGAGAAATTCTATACTCTTCCCTTGGGACTTATGCTCTTTCGTGGGGAACATAACACCAAGTGGGGGCAGTATTCTGCAGTAGCATTGGTAACGACAATTCCAGTGCTTATTATTTTCACTATGCTTTCGAAACAAATTGTAGGAAATCTTACGCTTGGTTCCTTGAAAGATTAGTGGTTGAGAGAAGGGGCGCTGTCAGAGGGCAGCGCCCTTTTTTAGACATATTCTCGAATACGGGGAATATTGCGAGAGGGGGAATTTGAACAAGAAAGATCTCTAGAAAAGCAGTTTTCAGTATGAGGGAACTTTTCGTATTTTGGTGTTTTCTTGTGAACGTGTGTGTCGTTGTCTATAGAGTTCAATAAGCTCAAGAGCGTTGAGAACGAGAACATCTCTTCTACTCAAAGAAAGGACACCAGCAAGGATACGTATTTTTTCCGAAAGGCCCGTGAGACTTTTTATCACAATACTCATTTCTCCGATCACTTTTTCCACTACAATTCCGTAGTATTTGTTTTGGAGGGAGATCACAATGATATTCTCTTTTGGAGTGGTAGTTTCTTCATATCCGAGAAGATTCTCAATAGACAAAAGAGGAATCCAGCGGTGCTTGTACTCGAGCATCCATTCTTCTTCGAGTAGGTTGGTTTTTTGTTCCTGAAGGAGAAGAACCTGATCTATATTAAGGGAAGGAAAGGCATACAACGTATTGTGGCTTTCAAAGAGAGTAATAGAAATGATCGAAGAATTTATAGGAAAACTGAGAATAAAAGAGGTACCTTTGTTTTCCTCTGACTTGATAGTGATTTCACTGTTAAAACGCCTGAGGGTATCAGCAACCACATCCATACCTACACCTCTTCCAGAGAAATCACTAATATCTTCTTTGGTAGAGAAACCAGGGAGAAAAATGAGTTGCCATATTTCTTGAGGTGTCATTTCTTTTGCTTTTTCTGCAGATATTAGTCCTTTTGAAAGGGCTTTCCCAAGAATTTTTTGCGTTTGGAGGCCTTTTCCATCATCAGAAACCTCGAGCACAATCCTATCCATTTGGGTATAGGCTTTGAGGCTTATATTTCCTATGGGAGGCTTGCCTTTTTTTTGGCGTTCTTCTGGGAGTTCTATCCCATGGTCGACAGCGTTGCGAAGAAGATGGATCAAGACATTCTGAATATGTTCAATGAGTTGTTTATCTACTTCGATTTCTTTTCCTTCCATGGTGAAGTTCACTTCTTTTCCCGTACTTAGAGCAACATCCCTTACAAGACGAGGAAAAGTATTGAAAATACCGCCTAGTGGAACAAGTATCATTGAGGAAACCTGATCCTGGAATTGTTTGGTGTAGAGTTCATAAAAGCGAATATCATAGGAAAACTGACTTTGAAGGTTTTCAAGAAAACTCAGTATCTCATCTTTTGATTGTTTGGCAAGGGATTCAATGTTGAGTTGGTCTGCGTAATAACGAAATTTCCCAATGTAATTGGTAAAAATATTGCTAAAGTTTAAAAGATTTTTTATTCTGTCGAAACGTAGAGTGAGATAGTCTGTTTTGTCTTTTTTGGGTTCATGGGTGGGCTTACCTGTCTGAGGGAGAGAAGAAGGGGAAGAGAGGGGCTTTTCTGTAGAAGGGGATTTTTCTTCAGGGAGAGGTGAAGTAGACAAAGGACTTTTGGGAGAAGGGCTTTTGAGTCCGTCAATGGCATTTTGGAAGAGTGTCTCAAAATCCTCTGGTAAGAGGGGTTCTTGAGGAAGGTATTTTGAGGCGTTTGTTATCCAATCCAGCCACTCTAGGGTGGTGGATATCATGGCTCTTGAGAGGTTTTTTTGACAATTTTCAAGATTTTCAAAGAGATTTTCTATTTGGTGGGCAACGCGACTGATGTTTTTGAATCCCATCATTCGGCTAGCCCCTTTGAGGGTATGGATCTCTCGTTTGATTTCGGCTATATATTCTTTGTTTTCTGGGTCTTTTTCGAGAAGAAGAAGGGCGTTGGTGGCTTTTTGAAGATGGCTCTCGGTTTCCATCTGAAAAAGTTGAAGGATCTCATCCGTTTGGGTCATAGGTTACCTCCTAGAAGAAATTGCTGGTGTTTTGGTGAGCAGGTATCGGGCAATGACGATAGGATGCCAGATATCGCTCAGACTACAAAGAAAAAGATTAAGTTGAGGTGTTTGGATATATCCATAGAGAAGACAAACCTGTTGTTTTTGAAGGAGAAAAGCAGGAAAAGGATGAATACATTCTTCCGATACATTTACTTCTTCAAAAGGATGGGGAGTGCAAATGCCACAGAGGATATCATGGGAAGAACTCTTGGTCATCATGGCGTAACGTACAGGTGAAGAAGGAGAGAGACAAAAGATTTTTTGGAGATCAAAAAGAGGGTACCATTTCTCTTTGTAGGCGATGTGAGGCATACGGATATTTTCTAATGATTTTCTTTCAATGAGTTCTTTTTTGATTTCAATGATTTGATCAACCTCTTCACTCAGAAAACCTATCTTGAAATCGTTGATGGCTGTGTATACTATACTTATCATATTATTTTACCACAGAGGATTCGTAGAGCCCTTCAATATCAAGGACTTGAGCTACATGAGCGTCTATGTCAAATTCAGCAGCGATAATATCGTGGTGTTGATGTTCTCGAAGATGATAAATGGGTTTGAGTTTAGATTCTTCGATTTGATAGAGATCACTTACGTGATGAAAAGTGAGGCCAAGTTTGAATTCTTTTTGAATGATGATAATATAGTGTATTTTGCTATGATCGCAAGTAAGTCCGAGGATAGTATTGAGAGAAAGAGCGGGGATGATTTCTCCACGAACATTGACAATACCTCGTATATATTCCTCTACCAAGGGGAGAGAAATGAGCGGATTGTTCTCGTTTATCTCAAAAACCTCTACGAGATAGTCAATTGGAATAGCAAAATGTTGTTCTCCTTCTGTAGCCACAAGATAGGTGAAGATTCTTTCTTGCTTGGTTATAGATGCCTCGTTTTTGAGAAGGGATTGGATGATTTGTTTGACATTACTCATCGTTGACTCCTTTAGCGGTACTGATACCTAAAAAGGTGATATCGTCAGTGACTTGTTGTTTCGTAAAGGCATAGAATATTTT
This sequence comes from Brevinematales bacterium, assembly GCA_026417555.1. Lineage (GTDB taxonomy): Bacteria > Spirochaetota > Brevinematia > Brevinematales > Thermospiraceae > Thermospira. The sequence goes on along the minus strand of JAOADA010000001.1, from coordinate 679,236 downwards.
TAGAGTTTGTTTCATGGTCTCTGAGAGAGAAAGAGAGGCATACGTTGTGAGAAGAGATTTTAATCGTTCCAATCCAAACTCTTCCCCTGTATCAGGGTTCCTAGCCTCAATAATGCCATCTGTGAAGAGGAATATCTTTTCTCCTGGTTTCAGTGAGAAGCAGTCTTGATGAAATTGAAAAGTTTCGGCTGGCATTATGTCCTCGTTATAAATTCCAATTAGTTTTAATTTTCCGTTGTCCAGTTCTTCGATGACTCCATCATGGGAATACAGGATGGGGTTTTGGAATTCGTTGGTATAACATACTGTCCTATCTTCTTCGTTCAGTATAAGATAGCTAATCGTAGCGTATTTAGTTTCAGGGAAAAGAACATTGAGTTTGGTGTTGAGGATCTTCATGGTAGTAGCGGTAGGTTTTTCTGCTTTGAATCCTTGTTGGATGGCTTCGAGAGCGGCATTTTTGAACACGAGCATGAGAAGTGCGGCAGGAATTCCGTGTCCGGAAATGTCTCCTATCAGAACACCAATATGAGAATTATCCAATCTTTGAGCAGTGAAAAAATCTCCTCCAATGGTATTGGACATACTATTATAAAAGGCAAGTTGAAAGGTTTTGCTCGTGACTTTGTGAAGTTCTTTGAATTCTCCTAGTAAAGCACGGGCAGTTTCTAGTTCTATTTTCATGTGTTTGTCTCTTTCCATGAGTTCTGCAAGGAGTCGTTCGTTCTCTTTTCTGGTTTCGTGGGTATCGAAACATTTTTCTATGACAAAGAATATATCGGCCTTGATGATCTCGATGTCATCTTTGATGATATAATCATCTGCTTTTCGCATCATCTCCACAATTTTTTGTTTACTTGCTTGAGCACTGAGGACAACAATGATGATTTCATTGTTGTAACGATTTCTGAGGGCAGTTACAAGTTCTTCGCCATTCATTTCCGGCATATCAAAATCTGTGAGTACAAGGTCATAGGGATCTTTTTGGCATTTTTCGAGGGCGTCTCTTCCATTTTCTGCTGTATCAACATATTTGTAGCCCTCTTCTGTGAGGCATTTCTGAATCAGGGTACGGATAACAGGGGAGTCGTCTACAACTAAAATGCGTTTTTCTTTATAATTCTTTAAAGCCACTGCTTATCTCCTGACAAATTTTATTGATTTCAGAATAAAATTGAATCTTCCGTGCAGGTTGATAGGGAAAAAGCTCTTTGTACGGTTGGTGGGTTTCACGATAGGTCTTGAGGTTCTCTCCTATGTGTTTGAGAAGGACACTGTTTTGGGTGAGCTCAGCAAGCTTGTAAAGAAGGAGAAGAGAGATAGGGTGAGATTTGTCTTTTTGGAGAGCCACTTGGAGGGTGTAGATAGCTTTTTGATAGTCTTTTGTTCTTGTTTGTGTGTAGGCTTGAAGATTAAGGGCATCGACAGATGAGGGATTTTTTTCTATGGCCATTTCTGCCATTTGAAAGGCATTTCCAGTATCATTTTGGTCAAGAAAAAATTCTCCGAGGAGGAGATAAACCCTCTCATCTTTGATGAAATCGTTTCCTTGATGGAGTTTATGCAGGAAAACATCATGCCAGTGCATGAGGCTTTCATTATCCTGTTTGAGATAAGACTTGCTCAGGTGGTAGTAGATCTCCTCATACGTATGTTCTTGGTTGGCTGTGTCGGCATAGAGATGAGCGGTATGGGGGAGAGAAATAGATTGCTCATCTTTCTCTATGTGGGTTTGTGGGATAGAACTCTTCTCATAATAGTAAGTGTGTTCATGCCATTTGAGTTGAAAGTCATGTTCTATTGAGGTGAGAGTTTCAGAGTAACCCACAAAGAGATAACCGGGGGTTTTCAAGATATGGTAAAAGGTGTTGATGAGATATTGGATGGCGTTGTGATCAAAATAAATAATAACATTCTCACAAAGGATAACATCAAAAGGACCTATTTTTTCTAAAAATCCATCTCGAGAAAGCAGATTATAGGTATGAAACGAGACCATATTTTTTATGTGAGGAAGGATGGTATAGTATGTGCGTGTATTTGTGGTATGTTTTACAAAATATGTTTGGAGATATTCTTGGGGGATGTTTTTCATTTTGTATTCGTTATACACTCCTTGTTTGGCTGTTTCAATGGCATTTGGGGAAATATCAACCCCAATAATGTCTATCTTGTAAAGAGGAAGGTTCGTACCTAGAAGTTTGTGAAGAATCATGGCGAGCGTATACGGTTCCTCTCCTGTGGAACAACCGGCTGAGAGGATTCGGATTTCTCGAGATTTGGCAAGAAGAGAAGGGAACAAAAGATATTCAAGAGTTTTGAAATGTTCCTTGTTTCTATAGAAGCTGGTTTCATGGATGGTGAATTGAGTAGCAAGATCGAGAACGGCTTCATGACTTGTCTGAATTTTTTGAAGAAAGATGTCTTCTGGGAGTGAGTATTTCTCACATAATTCAATGAAGGAGGTAAGTATTTCTTTATCTTTTTCCTTGCCCATCTTTATGCCTGTTACAGTGTTAATACGATCTCTAATGATAGCTAGCTCTTTTTCTCCTATCATAATACCCCCTTGCTAATATTAAAAATGTTGAGAAAGACCATTAAGAAAATTCACTATTTCGTCTATTTTCATTACCTTGTCGACAAGATTGGCCTCAATCACTGCTTTTGGCATGCCAAACACAATACAATCTTCTTCTGCTTCGGCGATGATGGTTCCCCCTTTGGCCTTGATTTTTTCTGCTCCTTTGCATCCATCCTCCCCCATTCCTGTGAGGACGATGCCAATGGCCCTTTCTTTATAGACTTCTCCCAGTGCATCAAAAAAATAATCAGCGGCAGGTCTAATTCCAAAGATAGGGGGTTTCTCAATAAACGAAAATTCTCCTCGTGTGTTGAAGCTTAAATGTTTGTCTTCATTGACCACGTACACAACCCCAGGTTGGGGCAGTGTATTTTCCCTGGCGAAATCACACTCCAATTGGGTGGCTTTCAAAAGCCATTCTCTGAATCCTTCTATAAATCCCCTGGGAATATGTTGGATAATGATGATGGGATAACTTGTTTTCCTGAGTTGACTGAGGATTCTTTTCAGTGTTTGCGGTCCACCTGTGGAGGAAGCAATACCAACGATGGGGTAGGTATGCGAAGAGGCTTTCTTTTTTTCTGCTATGTGCTTGAGTTTCTCTTGTTCTATGGCGAGACGCTGGACTGTCTCTGGATTAAATCGTTTGATGACTTTGAAACCGTAAAAAATCTTCATGCGTTGAAAAAGTGTTTGCCGAAGATAGTTTTCTACTTCTGTACTGGAGAGATCATTGGGTTTCTCAATCACATCGACAGCTCCTGCCTCCAAAGAGAGCATGACAAGGTTGGCTATCTTTGTTGTGGCGGCACTAAAAACGATGATGGGTTTTGGATTTTGTTGCATGATATGGCGTGTGGCAGCAAGGCCATCCATGACAGGCATTTCTATGTCCATAATGATAAGGTCAGGATTTTCTTGAAGAGATTGTTTGACTCCTTCTTCCCCATTGGTAGCATGGACAAAATGGTATTGACCAGGGAAGTGCTTTTGTGCCACTGTTTCAAGGAGTCGATGGACAATCGGTGAGTCATCAACAAGGAGTACCTTTATCATGCCTCTCCTCCTTTTGAAATCTGGTCGGTTGCCGTAGGATTTCGGTGAGCACTGTGTTTCTGAACAATTTTGTTGAGATGATCAGCAAGATCGACCAGTTCCTTGACGGAATTGAGGCTTTGGTTGGAAACCTCAACAGACTGTTTGGATATTTCAGCCATTTGTTTCATGGTTTCAGTAGCCTGTTGGGTCCCTACTTCTTGTTGTTTTGTGGAGATTTCTATCTTGCGAAGGAAAGAGTAGTTGTTATTCATTTCGTTCATGATATCATTTGTTGATTGGACGACTTCTTGTACTCGAGAAACACTATCTCGAATTTCTTGAACCTCGCGATGAGAATTTTCCACAATTTTGTCGATGAAGCTCTTGATCTCTTCAGCTACACTTGTTACCTTTTTGGCAGAGGAAATAGTTTCTTTAGAGAGTTCTCGGATCTCTGCTGAAACGACACTAAAGCCTTTTCCTACTTCACCTGCTCGAGCTGCTTCAATAGAGGCGTTGAGAGAAAGAAGATTTGTTTTGTTTGCTACATCAGTGATGATTTTGACCATTTCACTAATAAACACAGATTTTTTGTTGAGATCCATCACTTCTTGGGCATTTTGTTCGATAAGATTGCTAATGTAGGTAATTTTTTCATATGCTGTCTCTAAAGAGTTCTTGTTGTTAGAGAGTATAGTAACGACAGAGCGAGTAGCATTAACAAGTTGTTCCGTACTTTCAGCTATCTGTTTGGCAGTGACAGATAGCTCTTCAATAGTGGCACTTACTTCTGTAAGACCACTTGCATGTTCTGTGGCGGCACTGATCTGCTCTTGGCTTGAAGCTTCAAGTTCTTTGGCGGCTGCAGTGAGTTTGGAGATACCTTCTTCGAGATTGAGAAGAATTTCATTGAGGCTATTGAGTATAGCTTCTTTCTTTTCTTTGTCTTGGAGGATGAGGTTTTGGTTTTCTAAATGCTCTTTGAGAAGATAGAAGTGACAGTTGTCTTCTTTGTTTAATTGGTTGTAGATAGCAATACTCATACCTTCACAGGTATTATACCCACAGGCAGAGCAGTTTTTAAAATCATTTTCCGATACCTTGTGTAAACGAAGGTAAATCCCTTTTTGTTCTTTTTCTGAGGGTTTTTTGATGTGTTTTTCCAGAAGATAAGAGAGGTTTTGATATGAGCGGTGGTAGAGGCCGGGTTTCCAGTATTTCTCTATCAGTTTTTCAAGCCTTTTTGGTTTTTCTGTTTTTCGGATGATACCTTTTTTACGGTAGTAGGCTATCATTTGTTCTGCTCGTTGTTTCACGTAGTGTTCAACCTCATCCATTGGGAGTGTGTGGGCATTTGTGCCTGTGCCACCATTGCATCCCATCTCACAGTTCAAACAATCAATCAAGAGAGGTTGTTGTTGTTTTTTGATACTTTCGATAAGGTGGGAGAGATAGTGATAAATAGTTGCTGGGCCTTCGATTTTTCTTGTTTTCTTCCGGATTTCAGGTACTTCACGAGCAGCTGTTTCGAGAAGTCCTCCTGGATTTGAGAAAAGGACTGCCCGTTCAGCCGGTTCATTGTCAAAGTCCACTTCTGGGTAATTAGCGAGAATAATATGATTGTGTTCAAAGTATTGTTGGAGTCGGCTTATTGTGACGTTGTAATCTCCTATACCGACTTCATCGAATTCACGACGCTTAGCAATACAGGGTGAGATAATTATGATTTTGTGATTGCGATACTTGGGGTAGAATTCTTTGACCATTTTCATAGTGTGCATCATGGGACTATCGGCTGGGGCAAGAAATTGGAGAAGTTCTGGATGATAAATTTCAATGTATGTGACAAGAGCGGGGCAGGGTTGAGCAATAACGGTGGAGGGTTTGTTGGTTTTTATATGTTCAAGATAGGATTTGATCGTGAGTTCTGCTCCAAAACTTACGTCAAAAACTGCAGCTACTCCCATACTTTTTAGCCATCCATTGAGACGAAGATAATTGTTTGGAAAGTTTGCACTGGCGGCAGGGGCTACAATAGCTATGACAGGCTCTTTTCTTTGAAGGGCTTGAAGGGCAGCTTCGAGATCATCAACCACGGTACGAGCGTCATGAGTGCAGGCTTTGAGGCATTCCCCACACCCTATACAGAGATCATCTATTACCTTGACGTAGTCCCCGCTCCCGTCGTTGCAGTATTTCACAGGGCAGACAGAAATACATCGATGGCAATTAACACATTTCTCTTGAACCACATTGATCACTTTAGCTAGAGCCATGATGAGCCTCCTTCTCTAATATGTTATGAGTGGAATATTCTATACTCATATAAGTTTATGATTTATAATGAGTTATCTATTATAATGTTTTCGGAAAGAAAAAGCAAATCTTGAGTCTTTTCTTTTTTTATCCATTTACATATCTGTCGAGAGCGCGGATTTGGTCTTCATTGCCGAAAACGATGAGTTTATCTCCTGATTCGAGATGGGCATGAGTAGGGTCAGGGTTGTAGAAGGTTTGATGCCCTCTTTTTATGGCAAAGACAAGGAGACCTGTTTTTTGATAGATAGCCGCATCTCGGAGATTTTTTCCGATCAGAGGGGATTCTGGTTCTACAATGACCTCTCCAACAAATACTCTTTCTTCTTCTGGATTTTCTAGTTCTCCCACAAAAGACAGGAAATGCTTGTTGAGTAGGGAAGAGGCAAGATGCTTTCCGATCAGAAAATCTCCTGAGATAATCTCATCCACTCCGATGTGTTGGAATTTGGTGATATTTTTGTCATCGATGACATATGTGGCTATTTTGATAGAGGGATTGAGTTGTTTTGCAGACATTGCAATGAAGAGGTTTTTGATATCGTCCCGCACACAGCAGAAAATGGCGGCTGCTCGTTCAATACCTGCCTGGAGGAGGATATCCTCATCAGTGGCATCCCCTTCAAGAAGCCAGTTAGATTCTATCTCATATTCTTGGTGGAGTTGATCGAAGGTTTTTGGATCAATATCTATCCCTACGAAGCGTTTTTTCGTTTTGAGAAGGGTTTCTATCACGTGTTTGCCTACTTTTCCACACCCACAAATGATATAGTGCTGTCGGATACTCAGAAGTTCCTTGAGCATACGTTTCCTCCTGTTGTTTGTGGAGAGGTAGTTTTCGATAATTTGTGCCCCAATGAGGCTGAGAATTCCTACAAAGAAAGAAATACTTCCCAGGGCATAGAGGATAGTAAATAGCCGTCCGCCATAGGAAAGAGGATGAATCTCAGCAAATCCTATAGTGGTCATAACAATAAGACTCATGTAGAGGGCATCAAACCAGGGCCATCCCTCGATCCAATGATAGCCGAGAGTTCCTGTCCCTAAAAGTATCACCACAGAGAAAAAAGCGAAGAATATTCGGTGTGCAAGGGTATTCATCGGCACCTTTTTTTCTTATATCATAACGGGAAGGCTTTTTCTTTTGCAAAAAAAGAGGGGGTGAGTTTACAATATAAGGGGGAATATGTCTTTTTTGAGGAGGGGGCTATGCCATTCTGGATAAGAAGGGGATTTGTTCTCTGTGTGGTGTGGGGTGTTATGTGGGCTTCTCTTGAGGAGGAGATGAAGAGATTTGGGCTTGTTGATGGAGGGGAACAGAGTGGAGGAAAGATCATCGTTTTTCTCATCTATTCGACAACAAATAACTTTTTGGACAAAGATGTCTATGGTGAGTTGGAAAAAGCCTATCTGGTGCCTGAGGCTGCCGAAAGATTGATACGTGCTCAACATCTTTTAGGAGAGAAAAAACCAGGATATCGACTTGTGGTGTATGATGCGACAAGACCTGTATCTTTACAAAAAAAGATGTGGGATATGGCGAAAGATACTCCCAAGGCTCGCTATGTGGCCAATCCTCAAAAGGGGTCTCTTCACAGTTATGGGGTAGCGGTAGATGGTACTGTTGTGGATGAAAAGGGATATGAACTTGATATGGGAACCCCCGTGGACTATTTTGGTGAGCTTGCTGAACCACGATATGAGAGTCGCTTTCTCACGGAGGGGAAACTCACTCCTCACCAGGTGAGTAATCGTCTTCTCCTTCGAGAGGTCATGCGGCAAGCAGGATTTCAGGATATAGTGGTGGAGTGGTGGCATTTTCAGCTTTGTGGACGAGAAGAAGCGAAAAAGAGATTTCTTCTTATCCCGTAGAGGATCTTCGATGAGAAAGCCTCAAGGAACACACAAGAAGGAAGCCAAACAGAAAAGCTTTCTCCTTCTTTCCAAAGAGTTGAGAGAAGGGGGTAATATGATGTGTATTAACGTACGAACGATGGGCAAGAGCAAGGATAGCAAACTGAGAAGAAGGTGGTACAAGGAGATATTCAAGCATGAAATACGCCATGAATCTTGATTATGAGGAGATAGAGTATGCATATGCACGAAAACGATCATGGAGTTTCTTTGTGGAAATTTTGGCTCATTTTCTCTCTCAATGTGGTGATAAGTGTTGGAGAGGCGGTGGCAGGGATACTTTCAGGGAGTCTTGCCCTTCTCTCTGATGCCCTTCACAATCTCAGCGACGTGGCAGCGGTTGTCCTGAGTTTCTACACACGGCATGTGGCGAGGCGTGAAGCGACAGCAAAACATACCTATGGATATAAGCGAGCAGAGATTCTCTCAGCCTTTGTAAATGCCCTTGTCTTGATTGGTATCTCTCTTTTCATCATTCGTGAGGCTGTGGAGAGATTTTTTTCCCCATTGGCTCCTGGTGGTATGATAATGGTGATAGTTGGTTCTATGACGTTTGTTGCGAATGCTATTTCAGGATGGGTTCTCCATGCCGATGCACAACACAGTCTCAATTTTCGATCGAGTTACCTTCATCTCCTTTCAGATGCTTTTTTTTCCTTGGTAGTAGTGGGTGTGGGGCTTGTTGTATGGTGGAGAAAAGACTTTTTTTGGTTAGATGGTCTCTTTTCGATAGGTATTGCTCTCTGGATGATGAAGGAGTCATGGAAAGTTGTGCAAGAGACACTAGATATTCTGATGCAGGCGGCGGCTCCCTTAGATTATCAGCGGATTGAAAAGGTGATAGGGGAGGTTCCTGGGGTGAAAAATATCCATCATGTGCATACATGGCGTTCTGATGAGCATACGGTGTATTTAGAAGCCCATATTGAGATGGAGGATTGTTCTCTTTCTGAGGCCTGCGAGGTTGGCAAAGAAGTGGAAAAGAGGCTTGCTGATTTTGGTATTGCTCATGTCACCCTTCAGTATGAAACAGATCGGTGTAAAGAGAAGGAGTTTTTTGGTGGAAGAAAAAAGCTGTAGCGTAAGCAAAACTTTCCGAGGAAAAGGGCTTAAGGGAGGTCTGTTTCTTTGAGGATATGTCTTTGCTCTTCCTTGGAAAAAAAAGCACCCCCACTCTTGGGGGTGCTTGGGGATTACGGGACTTGTGTCTTCTATGGATTCAGGTGACTCAGGATCCCGTCAGGCATCCCTACCACCTGGAAGAACCGCCACCAAAGGAACGATTGTTTCGCTGCTGTTTACGTGCACGACGGCAATCAGGACAGCGAGCGGGTTCATTGGTGAACCCCTTTTCCTGGTAGAAAGCCTGTTCACCTTCTGTGAAGGTGAATTCCTTCCCACAATCTTTGCAGGTGAGAATTTTGTCTGGCATAGACCCTCCTTTTGAGTTAGCCATGATTTGAGAATCAGCAAATGATGGCTAAACCAAAGACCTCACCTGCTGTTCACTTATGTATAGTATACGGCATAGCTCATAAAAAGTAAAGTTTTTTTGTGTATTTTTCAAAAATTTTTTTCATATGAAAGTTTCGCAAGGGGGAGGGTATTTTGTTGAGTTTTTTTCTGGGAAAGTGTGGACTCACTTTCTTATGAGTTTCTTGTTTGGATAAACCTGTTCTCACGTGATGGGGGGAGAGTTATATATTTTTGAGCGCAAGAGCGCCCCTTGGGCAAGGTCTTTCATTCTTTCTGATGTTCTCTTCGGCTGTTTATGGGTGCTTTCCCGAAAAGTTCTCAAAGTTTTTTCTTTTTTTTGTCGATATATGTTATATTATAGGTGATAAGGAGAAAGGGATGCAACTGTATATTAATGGGGAAAGGATTGAGGTGACGCTGGAGCATGAGAAGACAGCCCTGGATGTCGTGATGTCCTTGACAAAGATTTTTGCTGAAGAGGACAAGATTATCACAGGAGTAACTATCAATGGAGAGTTTTATTCTAGTGACAATGAAACCCTCGGTAGGATTGCTGTAGAAGAGATTGAAAAGATAGAACTTGAGGTAACGGACAAACAGCAGGTAGTAGAGACACTCCTTGAAAAGTCGCGAGAGATCTGTGTTTCTGTGGCTGAGGATCTGAGAACCAATGGATATGCCCATGTGGCACAATATCGGGAAATTATAGAATGGATTCTTGAGGTGGTGGAGATTGTCCAATCACTTTCTCCTGTGGAGATGATGGAAAACTCTCTTATTCGTCGTACCTTGCTTGATCTGTTGCAGTATTTTCAAGGAGAGGAGAAAGAAGAAAAGGATATTCCCCAGCTTGTTCAGGTGATGCAAAGCCTCTCTCACTATTTTGAGGTTTTGGCTTCTAAATGTGTTGTTTCTGGACGGATAGACAAAGGGGAACTTGGGCAGGCTTTGGATGGTCTTTTGGAGATACTTCCTCAGATTGCTGAGAGTTTCCAATTGGGACAGGACAGATTGGCATTTGACAAAATCCATCAAGTGATTTCTGTTTTAGAATCAGCAGTGCTCTACCTCAGGCAAAATGCGGGGAATTTTGCAAGTCGAGAGGATGAGATTGAGAATCTTGCCCAGGGACTGAATGCCCTTCTCTCAGATATTGTTTCTGCTTTTGAGAAGTATGATGTGGTACTTTTGGGAGATCTGTTGGAGTACGAGCTTCCAGAGAAGATAGAAACCTACAAGGCACTTGTGTGGGAGTCGTAATGGAGTTTTCTGAGAGTCTTCTCAAACAAGTAGCAGATATGGTATACCAGGCAAGTGGGATTGTTTTTCAGGATTCGAATCTCACAGTTCTGGAGAGTCGGTTGAGAACAAGAATCAAGGAAAAAAATTGTTCCGCTGAAGCATACCTTCAAGAGCTCAGGGCGAATGCTCAAGAGTTTCGTGATTTCTTGGATTTTGTAACTACGAACTTTACGAGTTTTTTTCGTTATCCTCGTCATTTTGAGATGCTTGAGAAGGAGATTTTGCCCCGTGTTGTGGAAAGAACGCAGGAGAAAAAACTGGTTTTGTGGAGTGCCGGTTGTTCGACGGGGGAGGAACCGTATTCCCTGGCAATGACGGTGGACAATTTTTTGAGAGCGAATCGTCTTGTGGGATGGGATTATCTTGTGATAGGCTCGGATATCAGTCTACAGAGTCTTTTTGTGGCTAAAGAAGGGGTATTTCCCGAAAAAGCATTGGTCAAGGTTTCTCCTCACATTGTGGCTCGGTATTTCACAAAGCAGGCGATGGGATATCAAATCCAACCTTCCCTTGCTCAGCATGTGCGTTTTGATTATCATAACTTGATCTATGATAATGGTCTCCGAAATGTCCCCATCGTTTTTTGTCGAAATGTCTTGATTTATTTTGATCTTGCCGTACAATTAAAAGTACTGGAAAATATTCATCGAACAATGGCAGAGGGGGGATTTTTGTTTATTGGGCATTCGGAAAGTCTCATAGGTATCACTGATCTTTTTTCTCCACAGAGTTTTTCACAGGGGATTGTGTATGTCCGGTCGTAAGATCAAAGTTCTTGTTGTAGATGATTCGGTGTTGATACGGAAATATGTTACCCAGATCCTTTCGGAGATTCCAACTCTTGAGGTGATAGGGAGTGCCCCAAATGGCAAGATTGGGCTTCAGAAGATATTTCTCTACAAACCGGATGTGGTTATTTTGGACATTGAGATGCCGGAGATGAATGGGCTTGAAGTCCTTCGTTATCTGAAGGAGAGAGTAGAACTCAAAGAGAGACCTCATGTGATTGTGTTTAGTTCTGTGGTGGAAGAGGGAAGTCCAACTACGTGGGAAGCCTTGTCTTTGGGGGCAAAAGAGATCATTCTCAAGCCGGATTCTCCTATCTATCAGAATCTTGAGGAGGTCAAGAAGGAGTTTCTCCTCAAGATAGAGGGGTTGTATTATCAGGCACAGCCAGGGATGCCAACAGAGAAAAAAGAAGAACCACTGGTTGAGAGGGTGAGAGATTCTTTAGAGAGTCTTCAGCTTGTCATGAGGGAGAAGCCGCTTTCTCCTGAGGTGGTGGCTGTTGGTTCCTCGACAGGGGGGCCGAATGCTATCAGGGTGATTATGGAGAGTCTGGGAGATCTCTCTATTCCTATGGTGATAGCTCAGCATATGCCGGCGTTATTTACAGGAGAGTTTGCCAAAAATCTTTCTCTGGCGTATCATCGTCCTGTGAAGGAGCTTGGTGAGGGAGAGGTTTTGGAAAAGGGGGTTATTTATATTTGTCCAGGGGGATATCATGCTCGCATCACTTTGGAAAATGGCCGACTTGTTTATCATAGGGATGAACGCACGTATGAAGAGTTTTTTTTCAAGCCTTCGGTAGATGTGTTTTTGGAATCTATTCGACTTGCTGTGGGAAAAAAGGTGCTTGTGGTTATTTTGAGTGGGATGGGCAAGGATGGCTCTCTTGAGACACCGAAACTTCGTCAACAAGGGGCTATTGTGATTGCTCAGGATCAACATACCTCGGTGGTGTGGGGGATGCCTGGAAATGCGGTGAAAAACCATGGGGTTGATGTGGTGCTTCCTATCCAGGAAATTGGAAAGGCAATCACCATGATTGCAGGAAAGAAATAACTTGAGAGATTTTTTGTTTTATTCTATACTATAAAGGGAAAAGAGAAAGAGATGGAAGGTATATCCCAGGAACTCATTGCCGATTTTATGAGTGAGGCGCTTGAGCTTGTCCAAAGCATGGAGAATAGTCTCCTCTCCCTGGAAAAAGATGGGGAGAATGCGGGTGCGGTTGCTGAGATCTTTCGTGCTGTTCACACTATCAAAGGTGGGGCAGGGACGATTGGTTTTAGTGAGATCAAAGAGTTTGCTCATAGGCTTGAGGATCTCTTGGACAAGGTGAGGAAATCTGAGATTGCAGTGAGTCCCGACCTCATCTCTCTCTTGTTGCGGGCGAAAGATGTGATCGAGGGTATGCTTGATGCCCGTCGGAATGGGGATGTGTATCCCGATGAACTCTCCCGGGATGTGTATGCGCAGATTCTGTCTTATCTCCAGCTGAAGAGGGAGATTATCCCTCAAGAAAAGGGGAGAGAGTCTTCTTCTGCGGATACCTCTCTTGCTTATCTCACTTCGTATGAGCGGTCGCTTATTCTTGAATTTTTGCATCAGAATTTTGCTGTGTATGAGCTTTTTTATGTTTTCAATGAAAACTATGAGATGAAAGATGTCTCGGCTTTTCAGATCTATGCTTTGGTGGGGGATTTTGCCCAAATTATTCGGATGGAGCCTTCTCTCGAGATCCTTGAAAAGGAGTTTCGTCCACACTTTCGGTTGGTAGTGATGACGGATAAGGATGAAACCTTCATCCGAGAAAAAACGTTTATGCGGGATTTGGTGACGGACCTGGTGGTAAGAAGACTTTCGCAAAACGACATAGAGAAAGTGGAATCAGATGTGATGGCAGGTCATAAGACGCCAGTGATCTCTTCTCCTTCTTCCCCTTCTTCGTCAGATAAGCCCCAGAAGCCAGGAACAACAGCGGAACCCTCAGAATCTTTGAAAACCTCTTCTACTCTCAGGGTGGAGAGTAGCCGTATAGATGAGCTTCTCAATCTTGTAGGGGAATTGGTGATTAATAAAGCCCTTCTTCATGAAACAAGCCAGCTGATTATGAAAGGATACAATGGTATGAGGCTCGTGTTGAAACCATTTCTTTCCGGACTTCAGAAGCTCACACTTGATGAGAATACCTCTCACAATGAGGAACTCAATCAGCGACTGAGGGAGTATTTTCAGGATTTAGAGAATGCCCTTGAGCAGTATCAAGATATTCTTCAGCGTTTTAATCAGATCTCTTCGGCTCTTCAAGAAAATGTCACAGGTCTTCGTATGGTTCCTATTCAGCAGGTGTTTTCTCGATTTCCGCGGTTAGTACGGGATCAGGCCCAGCGTTTAGGCAAGGAGATCACTCTTGAGATTGAGGGTGTGGAGACAGAGATAGACAAGGGTATGGTAGATGACCTCTTTGATCCTCTTATCCATATTTTGCGCAATAGCATTGATCATGGCATAGAGTCTCCTTCAGAGAGGGTTGCCAAAGAGAAACCGAAACAGGGCAAGATTCTTATTCGTGCGTATCATGAGGGAGAACATGTGTATATTGAGATCAGTGATGATGGTCGAGGGATTGATGTAGAAAAGATAAAGCAAAAGGCTATAGAAAAGGGGCTCATCTCAGCTAGCACCGCGGAAAATCTCTCTTCCAAGGAGGCTCTCGCGTTGATATTTTTGCCAGGATTTTCCACAGCAGAACAAGTGACGGAACTTTCTGGCAGAGGGGTAGGGATGGACGTGGTGAAAAAAAAGATTGAGCAACTTGGGGGGAGTGTATCTATCTTTACCGCCAAGGACAAGGGAACACGTATTCAGGTGAAACTTCCTCTCACACTGGCTATTATTCAGGGACTCCATGTGGTGGTTTCTGGCTTTTCCTATATTCTTCCTATTGTTTCTATCGATGAGACCTTGATACTTCAGAAAGGGGATATGGTGGACATCGAGGGGGAGCCTCACCTCAATGTTCGTGGGGAGTTTGTGCCTTTGCTCTTTTTACGGAAGTTCTTTTACCATGAATCCCAAGAACGTGAGGGAAGTGTGTATTGTATCCTGGCGAAGCAGGGAGAGAAGCACTATGGTCTTGTCGTGGATGAAATTGTTGGGGAACAGGATGTGGTGATTAAACCTTTTAATAACCGGCTTATCAAGAGTCCGGGTATTGCGGCAGGTACTATTATTGGCAATGGAAACATAGGATATATTGTGGATCTTGGGGGACTTATTCAGGCCTATCCCACTATTGTGAAAAAAAACGGGGTGACCAATGGCTATTCGCAATAAACGTCTTGTAGCCGATGAGGGCGTGGTTGTACATCAGGTGGTCATGCAGTGTATCAGTTTTGCTCTTGAGGGGCAGCTATATGCCTTGGCTATGGATGATATAGAGAGTATCCTCTTTGCCAGAAAGATTTTCCTCCTTCCTAACACACACGATAAACTTCTTGGCGTATATAACCTGCGGGGAAATATTATCCCGGTGTATAGCCTCAGACGGATTCTCTCCCTTCCGGACTCCTATCAGGGGCGGAGGGTTGTTGATGATGAGGATAGGTATGTGATTGTGGTGAAGTACCAGAGAAATCTTTTTGGGCTTATGGTGGATAGTATCTACAAGCATATTGAGGTTTTTGAGAACGAGTACCAGGGTGGGGAGTATATTTCCAAGTGGTCTCAGCATGCTATGATTGCAGGAGTTATCCTGAAGCAGGATCAGGAGATTCTTTTTATTGATATGGATAGGTTGGTACAGTATTTATCTTCGCTCTATGGAAATGGCTAAGGAGGTAGTATGCGCATAGAGTACATCAATCCCTTTGTGGAAGCTGCTTTTGATATCCTCAAGGAAGTACTGCAGACAGATGTCAAGCGTGGACAGTTGTATCTGAAAAAACTGGGTGAATCTATGAAGGGTGTGGCTATTGTTATTGGAGTCACGGGGCAGGTGAATGGAAGGGTTGTCTTTGATATGACGGAGGATGTGGCTATCAAATTGGCATCAAAGATGAATGGAGAGACATTTCATAGTCTGGACAAGATGGTGATGTCAACTATTGGAGAGTTGGCAAACATGATCACAGGGCGGGCAGTGACAAGACTAGAAAAAGAAAACCTTGCTTTTCATTTCAGCCCACCGACTATGATTACTGGCAAGGATCTGACGGTTTTTGAGCAAGGGGATATGGAGGCCCTCATTATTCCCGTAGAAACACCGTTGGGTATTCTAGAGATAAATGTTGCTTTCAAAGAAGGATAAGAAGGAGGAGACTATGGCCCTCATATTTGATGAAAACGGACTGCCAACCGGGAAAAAGGTGGGAGGTGGCCATTATCGGGTGCTTATTATTGATGATTCTCAGTTTGTGATCAAGCACCTCTCACAAATATTTATGTCTCGAGATTTTGAGATAGCGGGTACAGCTACCAATGGACGAGAGGGTGTAGAGCTGTACAAACAGCTTTATCCAAATGTGGATTTGGTGACTCTTGATATTACTATGCCGGAGATGGATGGTATTACCGCGCTCAAAGAAATCAAAGCCATTGATCCAAATGCTACCGTGATTATGGTTACAGCCATTGGGACGGCAGAGGCTGTGAAGGAAGCTATTAAACTTGGAGCAAAAGGATACCTAGTCAAACCTATTGATCGAGAAAAGGTTATTGAAAGATTGGCCCAGATTTTGAAATGAATGTGAGAATGGAGGAGTTGTTCTCTATGGAGCTTTTTGTTGGTATTGATCTTGGAGGGACGGCGATTAAATTAGGACTGGTTTCTCGTGATGGAAAACTTGTAAAAACCCATCAGGTTCCTACAAAGGCAGAAAGTCGTGAGCGGGATATTATTGTTTCCAATCTCAAAGAGGCTCTTCATTCTCTTCTTTCGGGAATGGAGGGAGTGAAGGCTATAGGGATAGGGGTTCCTGGGGGCGTAGACAAAAAGCATGGAATGATTCGTTTTATGCCCAACATTCAGCCACTTGAAAACTATGCCCTGGCCGATGATCTTGAGAAGAGTTTTGGGATTCCTGTGGCGATTGATAATGATGCCAACAATGCGGCTCGAGGGGAGTATATCTTTGGAGCGGGGAAAAAGTACCGAGACTTTGTTCTGATTACCTTGGGTACAGGGATTGGGGGTGGCATTTTTATCAATGGGGATGTCTATGGAGGGGTGGCAAACTTTGCGGGTGAGGTTGGGCATATGAAGATTGTGCCAGAGGGTCGTCCTTGTGGGTGTGGTCTTAATGGATGCTGGGAGGCGTATGGTTCCGCAACAGCCATGATCAAGAGGGCGACAGGGCTTGTAGCTATGGGAAAACACACAACATTAGCCCGGGTGGGGGAGATGAGTGCCAAGGTGATTTTCGATGAGGCAAAAAAGGGGGATGCTCTTGCTCTTGAAGTGGTAGATGAGGCTTGTCGTTATTTAGGGATAGGAGTTGCCAATCTTATTCACCTTTTTAATCCAGAAGCGGTGATTGTGGGGGGAGGGGTTTCTCATGCGGGAGATTTTCTCTTTGATCGAATAAGAAAGTATGCCTCTCTCTATGCTAAAACAGAGATGTTTGAGACATGTGAGATTATTCCAGCCGCTCTTGTGAATGATGCAGGTGTGATGGGATCAGCGGCCCTCGCACTTATGACGCTTGATAAGAGGCAGGGGACATGAGGAAAATAGGTTTTTTTTTCGTCCTGTGGGGTATAGGATCATCACTGTGGTCCCAGGTTATCCTTGATATGAGGGGTTATCGGTATCAGGAGATTGTTCCTTGGCTTGTTCACTCGAATCTTGTATTTCAGGCTCTCTACATAGATACTCCTTTGAAAGGGTATAGGGGACGTTTTTCTCCTACGGAAGCTGTGTATGATTTTGAGGATGTGGGAGAGAAAAAACAGAGAGGAAGTCGGGAAACTTTTTTAGGGAGCCGGGAGGAGTTTGATGAACTTGTTCGGTATGTTCGAGACAAAAAACTTTCTCTGTATGCCCGCGTGAGGCTTTTTGAACAGGCGGAAGGGTTTTTGACAAACGTGTGGGAAGTGTCGGATTTTTATCCGGATTATACCGTGGCCTTTGAAAGGCCTCAAGCCCATCGAAAACTTCAAAAGATTGTAGAGAGGCTTCAAAAACTTCCTGTGGATGTGTGGGTCGTGGATATAACAGGGCTTCCTCTTGCGTATCAGAAGAAAGCCAGCCAATGGGTAAAACAGAATTTTTCCAAAGCCCTTGTAATGGCGGATGATGAGAGCATCTCAACACTTTCGGCATCAGATTTCTGGCGTTGGCAAAGGACCATGATGGAGAAAAACCTCCCTCTTGTACCATCGTTGGGTTTTTCAGGGGTTTTATGGATAGCCGAGGAGAACGTGAGCAGTGCAGGCGTATTCTATTATTTTTTTGCTCGTCAGAAAAAAAGATCTGTCATGATAAGTCCTGCTATGGTGGGTATCTGTACCATGATAGAAAGGGTCTCTCCATCTCAATGGGAGGATGTTCGCTTTGTTTATCTTGCACCGGATCATCTGTGGGGGATTTCCTCACGAGGAGTCGTGTCTTTCTATGGAGGAGATGCAGTCCGGTTTACGAACTATAGTATAGAGGGAAGAGGAAATCTTTCGCTTGTCTTTGGAAGTTCTTATCTTCGTACTTTTCAAAAAAATGTTGAGGGGCTGTTTCTTCCCTGGAGTGTTTCGCTATGGGTCGTAGAGAAGTAGTCGAGGAAATGTTTTTGCAGGCCATGAGGGAAGTGAGGTATGTTCCTTCGAAAGAGAAAGAAGTATCCTCGGGTCAAAACTCTCCAAAACCAACGACTCTTGTGGTAGATTTTCATGGCTTTTCTGTGGAGAAGGCTCTCCATACACTTGAGAGGCTCCTTGAGTCTTCCGAAAAAGAGAAAAGAGGTATGCGAATTATTGTGGGACAGGGGCATCATTCAGTTTCTCTCTCTTCTCCCCTTCGTCACGCCATAGAACAAGCCCTCACAGAGAAGGGTATTGCCTATACCTATGAAAAGGGAGTGATTATCATATGAAATTCTTGCCGTGGTTTGTGGTGATAATGGTTCTTTGGGGATGTAGTCGATATTATACCTTTGACCGTTACTATGATGAGGAAAATTGGACAAAAGCGTATGAGATTTTTCAGACGCTACCAAAAGAAGAGCATGAGGCCTATCGGATACGCCTGTATAGGATAACTCTTCAGTTGGCTTTGCAGGGTGATACCCAGGCTCTCTCCAATCTTGCGAACCTTGTTCAGACACAAGAGAATCGATTGCCGGGCTATCAGGAGTTTGGACGCTTGTATCTTGGTTTTTTGCAGGCCTTTTCTTCGGGGGATTATGAGTGGGTGGTGAGTAATGCTGAGCCCCTCTCTCGATTTCCCTCGGAGTTTCAAGCGGTTGCGGCGCAACTGGTAGGTATTGCCTACCTTGCAAAGAACGAACCAGAACAGGCAAAAACGTATCTTCAAAAATCGTATGTTGCCCGTCCCTTGCTTGATACCTTGTATTTTCTTGGTTTGGCAAATCTGATGGGGGGAAATGAGAGTGATGCAGTTGCCAACTGGAAACATATTCTCTCAGCTCGTCCCGGGGGATTAGTTGAGGCGATGAGTTATTTCCAGTTGGGGGAAATAGAATACAACAAGGGGGAGTTTTCTCGTGCTCTGGAATTGTATTATGCTGCTGTGAATCTCTACCCTGATTCCGAGATTTTTGTGGACAAAATTGCTTTCTGTTATCAGAAACTGAAAAACAAAAAGCTCAGCGAGAAGTTTCGCAAGATTGCCCTTCGTATTAACAAAGATTATGCGACGGCGTGGTTTTATCTAAATTTTAACTAATAAGGTGTGAAAATACGAGAGAGAAAAAGCTATTTTGAGAATTTTTGTTTTTCTCTCTATACTATAAAGATGCAAAAGGAGTAAGTGATGGGGCCTACGGCGATTTTACTTTTGTCTTGCCCTGATCAAAAAGGGATTGTAGCTGAGATAGCGAGTTTTATCTACCAGTATGATGGCAATATTGTCCACTCTGATCAACACACAGACTTTGAGACCAATACGTTTTTCATGAGAATAGAGTGGGAACTCACAGGTTTTCGTATCTCTCGAGAGAAGATAGCTCAAGCCTTTAGTTTTATTGCAGATAAGTTTCAGATGCAATGGCGGCTTGTGTTTTCTGATGAAGTTCCCCGTGTGGCTATTATGGTTTCCAAGTTTGACCATTGTTTGTATGATCTTCTTCTCAAATGGCAGTCTAAAGAGATTCGTATGGAGATACCCTTGATTGTGAGTAACCATGAAGATTTGCGTCCTGTGGCAGAATACTACAAGATCCCTTATTTTTGTTTTCCTGTGACACCGGAAACCAAAAAATCTGTTGAGGAGAAAGAGATTGCCCTGTTCCAGGAGTATAAGGTGGATACGGTGGTTTTGGCACGTTATATGCAAGTGCTCTCTTCAGAGTTCATTGCGGTGTATCCCCACAGGATTATCAATATTCATCATTCGTTTTTGCCTGCTTTTGTGGGGGCAAAACCGTACCATCAGGCGTATGCCCGGGGAGTAAAACTTATTGGGGCTACGAGTCATTATGTGACCGAAGAACTGGATAATGGTCCAATTATTGTTCAGGATGTGATCAATGTGAGTCACCGGGATAGTCTCTCTGATATGATCAACAAGGGAAAAGAAGTAGAGAAAAGAGTACTAAGCCGTGCCGTGAAGCTGCATGTGGAGAATAAGGTCTTGGTGTTTCACAACAAGACGGTGGTGTTTGACTAGAGAAGGGAGGAGCCATGTCAGTGATAAAGAACTGGATGTGGGGTATGCTTATCTTTGGGGTAATGTGGGGTCAGAAAACCGTTATTGTAGATCCTCAGAGGAAATATGAAGAATTGTACAATAACATGTTTTCGACAGTGGAGTCTCCTATCATCACAGAAAATGCCATCATCTTCTTTTTCAAAGGGGATGCTGAGAGTGTGAAGGTTGCTGGGGATTTTAATAACTGGAAGACACCTCTCCGTATGGAGGTAGTCAAGGGGTCTCTCCTTTTTTCAGAGGAGGACATACGAGACTATGTGGGGTTTATGAATGCCCTTTATGATGAGAAGAATCCCCTCTCGAGATATATTATGGGCAAGCTCTCAAAAAAAACTCACACTATCATGAAAGAGCTTTCTCTCCCTATTACCAAAAAGAAAAAGCAAAAATACTCATTTTCAGACCTCAAGGTATCCCTCATTGAAGATCTCAATCGGATTGTTCAGGGACCGAGGCTTTATAATCCCATCCTTTTCAAGGGAGTGGTGCTTTCGGAGGAGACAGAGGCTATGCTCTCAAAGAGTCTTCGAGAAAAGGAGCGATGGATCCTCAATCGGAGGCTTCTGGAAGAGGCGTATGCGGAATATATCACTCCCAATAACTATCAGTTTATTCTCTGGGAGGTACGCTGGACAAATCGGCTTCTCCCAGGGCGTTATCGCTATCGGTTGCTGGTGGATGATGTGTGGGTACCGGATCCGCAGAATAGTGCGGTTGTCGTGGATGCCACGGGGGTAGAGTTTTCCTCTTTTGTTCTTGAGAGGGAATTTCTTCCCAATGTTCGGTATCCCCTCTGGGTATCCAATCGGATTTACCGTTTTCATTACAAAGATGATATGGCAAAAGCCGTGTCTCTTGTAGGGGATTTTAACAACTGGGATCCCTACAGTCTTCCTCTGGAGTATAAGGGAGCGGGAGTATTTGAAGTAGAAGTGAGTCTTCGCCCAGGCCTTCATGTTTACTGCTTTGTGGTGGATGGAAAATGGGTGCCAGATCCCCAAAACCGTTATCAGTACAGTGATCTAGCGAAGAATACCGTCAATCTTTTGTGGGTGAGTGAGTGATGGGTATGTTAAGAAATGCTTTTGTTGAGGCTTTTTCTAGATTGTGGAACAAGTTGGGCTTTAGCTGGATTGCCGCGCTTGTTGCGGCGGTTAATCCAGTGTTTTTCTGGATGGTGTTTCAGGTTTTGTGGATTTTGACAGGACATTTGCCAAAAAACGAAGGGGAGATGGCCTTTTTCGTGGTCGCATGGGTAGTATCCAGTTTGGTGGTGCATGTGTTTCCCACAAGTTATGCGGCTTTGGAGTATTTGCGTGGGGTGTATGAGATGGATGTGGTGTATCTACGGCGTTTTTTTGTGGACTATTGGCGGGCGTTGAAAACGAGCTTTTGGCGATCTCTTCAGCTTTTTGTGGTTTTTGGGGTCTTGGGGGTGATGATAGGGTATGCCCTTGTCTTCTATGGAAGTGTACTTGTGCATCCGGTAACCAAGATGATAATGCTGTCTTTTCTCATGTGGGTGTATGTAGGAGTTTCTCTTGTCCAGTTTGTGGTGTTGCCCATGTGTCTTTATAATCCGGAAATTTCTCTTTTTCGAGCCTTGCATTATGCCGTACGGTTTGTGTTTCTTGAGATTGTCATGGTCATGGGGATAGCTTTGCTTGATGTGGGGGTATTTTTTCTTCTTTCTCTAGGATATGGGTTTGCCCTGATCACCTACTATCTTTTTGGGCTTCATTTTCGTCTCGCTGTCTACAAGCAACTTCAGCATGCTTACCTTCGGCCTCGAGAGACGCAGGCCTCAGAGAGCGACGTCATCTCTCAAGCCTGGAAGAACCTTTTGGCTTCTCGAAAGGAGAAGGATGAAGAGAACTAAGTCTCACAAAAGGGCAAGGATCTCTTCTGCATGTTTTTCAGGGGAAACCTTGGGGAAGACAGCGAGGATTGTTCCATCTTTGTCAATAACATACGTTGAACGGATGATCCCGAAAAAGCTTTTGCCGTACATTTTTTTCTCTCCCCATGCACCATAAGCTTCAAGGACCGTATGGGATTCGTCACTCGCCAGGTAGAAGGGAAGACCATATTTTTTCTTAAACTTCTCATGAGAAGAGACACTATCTGCACTCACACCAATGACAACAGCGTCTTTTGCGAGGATGTGGTCATACACATCGCGAAAACCACATGCCTCTTTTGTGCACCCTGGCGTATCATCCTTGGGATAAAAATAAAGAACTACCTTTTTGCCTAAAAATTGAGAGAGACTGATCTCTCCCTCAGGTGTTGGGAGTCTGAAATCAGGAGCCTTTTGACCTTTTTCTAACATAGCTTCCTCCTTTCTCAAGAATTTTGGACATAACCACGATCCACCTAAAGGTAATCAAAAAAGATCAATATGTCCACTTTTTTAGGTGACAGGAACTATATCTCCCATGAGAAAAGCAAAGCTATTTTTTGAAGATACCAGTATTGGAGAATATCGGGATGTATTCGTCGCTTAGTGAGAAGAAGATTGTATCCATATCCTTCTTGGTAGGCGGGGGTATTTCCCCACGTGAGTTGAAGATCAAGTGAGGTAGTATTGACTCCTACCCCAAATACCCCCCCTATCTGGACTCGAGGGAGATCTGATCCCCACCCTCCCTCTCTGGCGAGAGAGGTGCTGTAATGCTGGATGTCCCAATCTCCTGTCACAAAGAGAGAAATTCTTCGGAAGAGAAGAGGGAGCTTGAGGGTGATCATCCCACTTGCCGAATATCGAAAGTATTTCAGATTATCTCCCTGGTTTTCATATAACCAGACATCCATGTCACTTTTGGTGCCAAGGAAATAGCGGTAGTAGAGGATCTGTTCAACTGTCCAGGCCAGGGTGTTTGGCACAAGATTTTGTGAAAGCCTGATACCAGTGGAGGCTTTGAAGTAAATTTTGCTGAGGTTTTCACTGGAATAGGTATTGTCTATGTTGTTTGGATCGTAGAAGTTTGAGACTATTCCGATACCCTTACCAAAGAGGGGATCGTACCAGCCTGTTCCTACGGTTAGGGCAAAGGGGAAACGCATATCTATACCAAGGATGTTTGCAAAGGTGCAAAAAACTCCCATCTGAAAATTGGCTGAGATGGGGGAGAAATTCCCAACAATTCGAGTGGTCCAGGGGTTTTTGGTTTCTTGGTAGAAGAACTCTATCTTGTAGAGGGGATGAAGTTCTGGGGTAGAGGGAGATTCAACCTTCTCACCCTGAAAAAGGGCAAGCATCCCCCATCTGCTTGTAGGACTGGTGGCAAGAAAACCAAAATCATCTACAATCATCTGTGACCAGGCTGAGGCGAAGATCCACACACAACCTACTACCAAAGAAAGACGTGTACGCATGATTTTCTCCTTGGTTTATTCGTTGTTTGTTTTGTTTTGTTTTTTTGGGGTGAGAGAAATGACGACGGAACGACTGAAAAAGTCGTGAAAGCGGATATTAAGCTCTTTGTCAAACACAAAGAGAAACGGGATCCCGTAAACCTGAATAGCAAGATAAAAAAAGAAAAAACGAGAGAAACACATTCCCCAGGAAAGATCCCAAGGGTTTTTTTGGGGACGTGTGGGAGGTATACCAGGGAAGACCCGAATATTCATGACCTTGGCTCCAATGGTTTGTCCTGAGGCTTTCCAGAAAAGGATAAAGTAAGATCCCCACAACACAAGATCAAAAAGGGAATACGCCCAAAAGTGTTGCTGATATAAGGAAAAAAGAAGTTTTTGGAGTTCTTGAACTGGTAAGGCGGCGCCTTCTGGGATATTTCTTATGTACTCAAGAAGGGCGGAGCGTACAGAGAGAGAAAACACAAGAGAGAAGAGTAATGAGAGAAAAAAGTAATCAATAAAAAAGGCAATAATTCTTTTCCATGTAGGGGCCATAGGTATACTTTGAGGAGCATCTTCTTCAGTGAAGGGGGGAGAAAGCGGTTTTCTTTCACTCATGGCATACCCTATGTATGATAGTCTCTATGGTTTGATACTTTTCTTGCGTTTTCATAATGATCTCTTCGGGGAGATGAGGAGCGGGTGGTTTTTTGTCCCATTTTATAGCCATGAGATAGTCTCGTACAAACTGTTTGTCGTAACTCACAGGACTTGTTCCTTCTTGATAGGTAGAGGCATCCCAGTATCGAGAGGAATCGGGGGTGAGGACCTCATCAATCAGTACCAATTGGTTATTTTCATCCAGGGCAAACTCAAATTTGGTATCGGCAAGGATAATTCCATGAGGAAAGAGTTTTTCTGCTGCCATGGTATAGATGTGCAAAGAAAGGGTAATAATCTGATTCGCAAGAGAGGAATCTCCAAGACGGTTTTCAAATTCTTGGATGGAAATGTTCATATCATGTCCTGTATCCTCTTTCGTGGCAGGAGAAAAGATAGGATGGGGAAGTTTTCCTGCCAAGGGGATATCCTTGGGAAGCTTCTGGCCGGCCACAGTACCAGTTTGTTGATATTCATCATATACACTGCCAAAAAGGTATCCCCGGACGACACACTCAAAGGGGATACGGCGTAATTTTTTGACAATCATGGATCGTTCAGCGATCCCGGGGACATCAGCAAGTTTTGGAACACGTGAAAGGATGTCTCTGGTCGTAAGGGGATTAGCAACACAAGTGAGGGTGTCAAACCACCATAAGGAGATCTGATTGAGTATACGACCCTTCTCAGGAATACCTTGTTCAAACACTACATCAAATGCGGAAAGCCTATCTGTTGTGATCATCAACCACTCATTGTCCGAGAGAGCGTAGATATCCCGTACCTTTCCCTGATACACAAGAGGAAGAAACGAGAGATGAGATGCAGTGATAACCATGGCTGTCTCCTATGCCTCAAAAGGAAATCGGTAGGGGAGACGAAACTTGTCTCTGAGGGCTATCATATCTTTTTGTTCCTCTTCGTCGAGGGGAATACCTTCGACGAGACGCTTTTGCATGGTTTCATACTCCTTTTCCCCAGCGGTATAGATACGGTGGTGTCCTGGGGCTTTTTTTGAAGACCGAAGGGATCGCAAAATCTCTCCTGTGGTTTTTGTGAAATGCGAAAGCTCGGTGAAAGCCTCAATATGGATAGCAAGGAAAAAATGCCCCAGTTTATAGGGGACCTTTTGCCCATTTTCAAAGCCACTGAGAGCCTTGAGAAAAGCCCCTTGCTGAAGGGCGGCCGAAAGGATTTCTACCACCGTGGCATATCCATACCCCTTGTATCCCCCCATCTCCTCCCCCATTCCCCCGAGGGGAAGGAGAGCAGCAGTTCCTTTCACAAGGTCTTCGAGAACCTCATGGGGATTGGTTTTGCTTGTTCCGTCTTCACTGATCACCCATCCTTGAGGAAGGGGTTTGTTGAGTCTTGCGTAGACCTCAATTTTTCCCCGCTGTGTGATGGAGGTGGCGCAATCAAGCATGAAAGGGAAGGGTTCATCGGTAGGTATCCCAAAGGTAAGTGGGTTAGTCCCCAGCATATTTTCTACCCCAAATGTTGGGGCAATGGAGGGGCGAGCATTGGTACCCGTGATACCTATCATGCCTTGTTCGGCAGCCATACGAACATAATAACCCGCTATCCCATAGTGATTTGAGTTTCGTACAGCAACCATACCAAGTCCGTAGGCTTTTGCTTTTTCTATGGCCATTTCCATGGATCGCTTGGCAATAACCTGTCCCATCCCATTGTGTCCATCGATGACAGCGGTGGTAGGTGTCTCCTTCACAATCTCAATGGTAGTGGTGGGGGAAATCTGACCGGCCACAATGCGGTCAATGTAGATAGGTTTCAGTCTTCCGATGCCATGAGAATCAATCCCGAGGAGATCAGCCGTGATGAGTACATCAGCACAGATCTCGGCATCACTTTGGGGAACTCCCACAGCGACAAAGGTATCTCTCATAAAGGAGCGAAGTGTCTCATGGGGCATTGTTATCATGCATGAATCCTCTCTCTTCAATAATACAGGATAGTATAGAGCAAAGGTGTTTTTTTTGCAAAAAATACCTCCCCCTTGCTTTCGAAAAGCAGGCGTATCTCTTTTGAAGAATTTCTAGGGGAAAAATGTCCTCTTGCATGGTTTGTGCACTTATTTTGTTCATTTTGCCTGTTTTTGCACATAAGTCTATGCCAAGCAAGGAAATATTTCTGGGAAATTTCACTTTTTTTCGTGTTCTTTCGTATAATGATACAGCAAAATAGTCATAGGGAGGAGAAACGGTGAAAAGGTTGTTCTTTTGGCTTTTCATAGGCTGGATAAGTGTGGTGATGGGATGTGCTGTTTCGAGTGGAAATGGGGGAGGAACCAGTGGTGGAAATGGAGGAAGTGGTGGGGGTTCCTCGGATACTACCCCACCAGAGGTAAGGCTTCTCAGTCCTACGAATGGAGAAACATTTTTGGGGGCTGGAGTTCATGCCATGGGAGAAGTAAGAGATAACGGAGGCATTTCTGAAGTGAAACTCTATCTCACCACAAACCAGGCAGCCTTTACAAATATCTATACAGCCACCGTGAGTGCAACGAATTTTTTTGTGAGTAATGTTCTTTTGGACAAAGGCAATGGTGCCTATCTTCTGTGGGTGACAGCTGTAGATACCTCGGGAAACAAGACGAGTACGACCCCTATCACGATTGTTCTCAATGCCACAGTTGTGGTGAATACGCATCTCCCTACCCCGATGCATATCACTAACCTGAGTACTTTTGTTCTCACTGGTACCGCTGGAGCGACAAGTGAATCTGTTACAGCTGTCTATGTGTCTGTGAATGGAGGAGCTTATACCTTAGCCACAGGGACGACGAGTTGGAGTTTGTCGGTCTCTTTGCTTCCCCACATGACCAATACCCTTTCGGTGTATGCACGTACCCCAAGCTATACCAGTAGTACCAATACCTATACTGTTATTCATCAGGGGTTTTTGCCTGTCGATGAGGCCACATGGGCCACTGCCACATGGGGACCAGGGGGGAGATTTTCTTCTTCTGATGAGGCTACGTTTGCGGTATACTCCAAAAACGCAACGAAGATTGTGTTGGAGATATATCGCACTCCCTATGGAGAGGATGCTCTCTATCGCTATGAAATGGCCAAGGGAAGTGATCATTACTGGAGAGCCAAGCTGAAGTATGTTACTAATGGGACGGTGTATGCTTTTCGTGTGTGGGGACCTAACTGGCCGTATGTTTCTTCGTGGCAACCTGGAACAACGAATGGTTTTCTCTGTGATGTGGATAGTGCAGGAAACCGCTTCAATCCCAACAAGGTCCTGTACGATCCGTGGGCTCTTGAGATTACTCACGATAGGAACAATCCGTTGGCTCTTGCGAGTGCAGGAGTCGATGGCAATGTGTATGGTACCGGGCCCTATGTGTATTCCGGAAAACCCAGAAGACAGTGGGATACGGGCAAGGTGGCCCCCAAGTCTTATCTTATCAAGGATACGACCTCCTATGGTACCAAGCCCGCTCTTTCCCAGAAGGATGCGATTATCTACGAAGCCCATGTTCGTGGGATGACGATACACCCTTCGAGTGTGAATTTGGCCACGATCCTTTCTGGATTTACTGGGTTTGAGAGTGTGGCTGGTGTTCCTGACCAGTACCGAGGGACGTACAAGGGAGCAGCCTACATGGCCAAATACCTCAAGGCTCTTGGGTATACTACGATTGAACTTCTCCCTGTCCATGAGACAGACAACGATCATAACCCGACCAATCAGTCTGGTGGGAATTATTGGGGATATATGACATATGGGTATTTTGCCCCTGATCGACGGTATGCCTATGACAAGTCGCCGGGAGGACCTACTCGAGAGTTTAAAGAGATGGTAAAGGCTTTTCATGACGAGGGGCTTGAGGTGTATCTTGATGTGGTGTATAACCACACGGGAGAGGGAGGTCTCTGGGGAGATACCAACACAGCAGAACTCACGTGTTTTCGAGGTTTTGACAATAGTGAGTTTTATGCCTTGGTGGCGGGAAGTCCTCAATACTACTGGGAGAGTACAGGCTGTGGGAATAACTTCAACACAACAAAGCAGGTAGTGAGAGACCTGATCACTAATTCACTTGCCTATTGGGCAGATGAGATGGGGATAGATGGTTTTCGTTTTGATCTTGCCCCCGTTCTGGGAAGGGATAGCGCTCCGACTTATGCCTTTAATCCTTCTGCGCAGCTTCTTTTGGATATTGTAGCGCTTGGTACGAGTAGGAATATTGAGATGATTGCTGAAGCATGGGATATTTCTACTTATCAAGTAGGAAATTTTCCGACAGGATGGGGAGAGTGGAATGGACGCTATAGAGACCAGGTTCGCCGCTTCCTGAAGGGAGATGGCAATACAACGGGCCCAGATACTGATCCCAAATTTGTCCAGGTGTTTAACGGGGATTGGGGGTATTTCAACAATAACGGAGGTCCTCACAAGTCTGTGAATTTTATTGTAGCTCATGATGGTTTTACCCTCATGGATTTGGTGAGCTACAATGCCAAACAAAATAGTACGCTTACCTGGCCTTTTGGGCCATCTGATGGGGGAAGTGATAACAACGACTCGTGGGATAGTGCCCTTTATGGCAGTGCGTTTTCTAATCAAATGCTTCGCCGTCAGAGACTTCGAAACTTCTGGGTAGTGCAGATGTTTTCTCGTGGTGTACCGATGACGGTGTATGGGGATGAGTTTGGACGTACTCAGAATGGGAACAATAACCCTTACAATATTGATAGTGTGGCTACCTGGAACAACTATACGATGATTAACACGGATAGTCCTCACCTAGTGTCGACGGGAGGGGGTGGAAGTTACCATAACAATTATGGTACGGACAGTACGGCTTCAGGCCTCGCTGGGAAAAATGACCTCTTCCTCTTCGTGAAAAAACTGATAGCCCTTCGAAAAGCTCACCCTGTTCTGAGGCAAGATACGTATAGTGTTTCCTATGACTTTCGTAAGGAGGATGGGGTAACCTCCCTTTCTGATGGAAACCGTTGTGTATGGGTGCGTATTGATGGAAGTAGTATTGGGGATAGTGACTTTTTGGTGTTTATCAATATGTGGACATCTCTTGTGACTTATACTGTTCCTTCGGCGGAGAGTGGGAAGAAGTGGGTAAGGATCATTGATACAGCGTGGTGGGCAGAGGATAACAACAACATATGGGATGTTTCTACCGCGTCTACGATTACCACATCCTATGGAGTCAATCCTTGGAGTATTGTGGTGCTTCAAGAGGTTCCTCTCTAGTTTCTTGTACCATCCTGGTATCGATGGCTCCCCATCATGGGGAGCCTTTTTTATATCCTCAGAGAGAACCGAAATCCCCACCGAGAAAAAGGTATACCTTCTTGTGGGGGAAAGTTCGGGATAAACGTCTTCTTAGCAAGAGAGAAAGGGAGACAAGGAAAAAACCAAGGGGTTTGCTTGAAAAAAGACATCAGTGGGGGTATACTAATACAAAAGAGAAAAAAAGGAGATGGGTATGCATATAAAGAGTGTAGGGTTACTTTTTCTTTTGACGATAGGGGTAGGGTGGGCATCAGAGCCACTTTCTTTGGTGGTGATGGAGATTGAGAATAGATCCGGAGAATCCTCTCTTGATAGTCGCACGCTGACAGAGGTGATAGAACTTCATGTGGTGAATATGCGGCGATTTCGGGTGGTGGAGAGGCAGAAGCTTGACAGGATCTTGACAGAACAGAAGCTTAACCAATCAGGGCTTACCGAGAAACAGGTAGCTCAAGTAGGGCTTCTTGTGGGGGCATCGAAAGCTATTGTGGGGTCACTTTCAAGGGTGGGAAAGAATTATCTTCTTCTTTTGCGATTGATTGATACCTCAACAGCGACGATTGAAGAGGTGGCAGAACTTCGAGAGGGTTCCCTGGAGGCTTTGTTAGATAGGATGGATGAACCTGTGAGAAAATTGCTTCGAAAAACAGGGGAAGCTACTTCTTCTCAAAAGACGCAAGGGGAGACATCTTCTCAGAAGACATCAGAGCAACCAGTAGCTTCTTCCCAACAGCAGACCAAAGAGACCTCTTCGGATACTACTGAGGAAACGGATGAAAGTGCATTGGAGAGACTGGTTCGAGAGGCAAAAGAAAAACTCAGACAAAGGCAAGCCAGCCAAACACCAAGCGAGACATCATCCTCACCTTCTGACAAAGAGGGGTCGGAGGAGGCTTTAGCAGTCTCTCCCAAGAAAGAGGTTGATGCAGTATGGAAGGATCTACAAAATAATCGATGGGGTTTTGTGCTTCAGTTGGGAATTGCAGGAGATGCTCAGGTTTATCCGAGAAAGTGGAATTTCCTGGGGGTTGGATTTGGTCTTTTCACTCTGGAGAACCAGATATACGTTGGCTGGGAATATGCTTTTCTGGTGCCACAGGCCTACCTCATGGTAGGGTATCAGCAAGGACTCTTTCCCTCTGTTGAAGGATACCTGTTGGGGGTACAGCATGGTCTCATCAATAGCGTGAAAATTTCTGCTATGGGATGGCAGGCGGGTTTCCTGAATACGGTGGAGGAGAATATGCTTGGGGTTCAACAAGGATTTATCAATGTGAGTGGAGATCTTAAAGGGGTACAAATGGGATTTATTAATGTGGCAAAGGAGGTTCGTGGGGTACAGGTGGGTTTTCTCAATACGGCCAAGAGTCTCTATGGGGTACAATTGGGGTTTTTGAATACCTCAGGCAAGAATGGGCTTCCTTTCATGGTGGGCATCAATATAGGGTGGTAAAGGAAAGGAGAAAGAGAAAGTATTTTGAAACACCTGATTGTTCGGAGAATATGACGAGAAAAAAGAGAGGTGTGTGAAGAAAACGGCCTTTCAAAAGTGGAGAACGGGTATTTTCCGAGTCAGGAAAGAGAAGGGATGGCGTGAGGAAACAGGAGAAGAAAAATGCTAAAAATTTCTCTTTTTCCTTGACGTAATCCTTTTTTTTCTGTATAATGTTTCTATATATAGAAACAGAGGTTGCCATGGAACAGATTTGTCTGAAGCGTTTTGTAAGGGAGATGCCCTCGGATATGCAAACACCGGTGTTGGCTTTTCATGCCTTGCGGGAGAATTCAGCGCAGGCTTTTCTTCTTGAGAGTGTAGAAATGGGAGAAATGCTTGGGCGGTATTCTTTTCTTGGCTTTGAACCAGCCTATATGTTTCGAGCTACAGGCACAGAAGTAGAGATTATTCGCAAGGGGGAAGTGGAAAAGCTTCATACTCCCGATGTTCTTGGACTTTTTCGGCAGTTTGTCTCTTCTTTTGAAGAGGAAGGGGAAAATGTTGGG
Source organism: Brevinematales bacterium (assembly GCA_026417555.1). GTDB lineage: Bacteria > Spirochaetota > Brevinematia > Brevinematales > Thermospiraceae > Thermospira. Next base: position 647,626 of record JAOADA010000001.1, on the reverse strand, counting down.
CTTCCTTTTACGGCAGGGTTGGTTGGGTATATAGGTTATGATGCCGTGAGGTATATGGAGAGAATTCCGGATGTGAAACCGTACCGTTTTCGACTCCCGGATTTGTATTTTGTACTTCCGAGGGTGCTTGTAGTGTTTGATCATATCAAACAAAAAATTTCCTTGATTACCTACCGTTTTGGTGAAGAAGAGATAGATCCAGAGGCAAAACTTCGTCGATATGAGGAAAGGTTATACCAATCTCACTCTTTACCACGACTGGTTTCTGGGAAGTCTTCGGGGATGAAGATTCTTTCCAATTTTCGGCGGGAGGACTTCTTGGTGGCTGTTCAGAAAGCCAAACAGTATATTGTGGCGGGGGATATTTTTCAGCTTGTGCTCTCACAACGTTTTCGGTTAGAGCTTCATGAGCCAGCCTTTTCTATTTACCGAAAACTGCGGATGATAAATCCTTCACCCTACATGTTCTTTATGGAATTTGGGGATTTTGAGATTGTTGGCTCATCTCCAGAGGTTATGGTCAAGCGGACCATACAGAATGGGGTGGATGAGGTACTTCTTCGTCCTATTGCAGGGACACGTCCGCGGGGAAAGACACGGGAGGAGGATGAGGCCAATGAAAGAGAGCTTCTCTCTGATGTCAAGGAAAGGGCTGAACACACGATGCTTCTTGATCTGGGGAGAAATGATCTTGGGCGTATTTCCACCTATGGGGGGGTACGTGTTGAAAGACCTTTTCATATTGAGCGTTATTCCCATGTGATGCATATTGTTTCAGATGTGCTTGCTACTCCAAGGGAAGGTATTCATCCCCTGGATATTTTGACGGCCACTTTTCCAGCGGGGACAGTGACGGGTTCGCCGAAGATTCGTGCGATGGAGATTATTGAGGAATTGGAGCCAGAAAAGCGGGGAATCTATGCGGGAGCTGTAGGGTATATTGATTTTAGAGGGAATTTGGATACAGGGATCGCGATACGGACACTGGTTTGTCGGGATGGTATGGCGTATTTACAGGCTGGGGCAGGGATAGTCTATGATTCTGTTCCAGAGAAGGAGTACGAGGAAACCATTAACAAAGCGCGGGCGCTTTTGACAGCGTTGATGTAGGAGAAAGGGAGATGAAACTTCGAGGTCAATTTACGGATGCTGAAGTACTTATTCGGGATATAGACGAGGCGACAAGGGAGCAGATCAAAACCCTTGTCGATTGTCCAGCCTTTGAGGGGCAAAAGATTGTGATCATGCCTGATTGTCACTCGGGAAAGGGGAGTGTTATCGGGTTTACTATGAAATTGGGAGAACTGGTCATACCCAACATTATTGGGGTAGATATTGGGTGTGGTATCGAGTTGTATAAACTTGAGGTGGATCATGTGGATTTTGCGAGACTTGACCACTATATTCGTCGTGCGATTCCGAGTGGGTTTGAGAGGCATCCACGGCCTCTTCTTGTGGGAAAGTATGAAAAGGGGTACTATACGCCTGATCTTGAGAGAAAGATTGAAAAAATATGCCATAAGATAGGGATGGATCCTCTGGTGGCGTTGTGTTCCCTTGGAACGTTAGGTGGAGGAAATCATTTTCTGGAGATTGACCAGGATAAAAAGGGGGGATATTGGCTGGCTCTTCACAGTGGGAGCCGGCATTTTGGTCTTCAGATTGCTACCTACCATCAGAAGCGAGCCAAGGCCTGGGTGGCTTCTCACGAGAAAGGCTGGAAATACCGAGATCTGGAATACCTTCCTCTCTCACAGGGGGGAGAAGAGTACCTTGAGGATATGCGGGTAGCCCAAACATATGCTGAGGTGAACAGAAGAGCTATGGCTCGTTTGATACTTGAGGAGTTTTTTAAACAGGATATTGAAGAGACAGAAGTTATCAAGAGTGTTCACAATTATATTGACTTTGAGGATGGGATCATTCGGAAAGGGGCTATTCGTGCCCATAGTGGGGAACGGTTGGTGATTCCTCTGAACATGAGGGATGGGGTCATTATTGGAAGGGGCAAGGGGAGAAAAGACTGGAATCTCTCGGCTCCCCATGGGGCTGGCAGAAGGCTCTCCCGCCATCAGGCGAAGAAGCAGCTCTCCCTGGAGGAGTTCCGAAAGACTATGGAAGGGGTCTGGTCCTCGACAGTGTCTCTCCACACGATTGATGAAGCACCAATGGCCTATAAACCGAGCAAGCTCATCCTTGAGGTCTTGCCAGACAATGTGGATGTCGAAGAGGTGGTAAAACCGGTGTATAATTTCAAAGCAGTGGAGTAATGGAGGGTATATGATTCTTGTGATTGATAACTATGACTCTTTTATCTACAATATTGTGCAGTACCTTGGAGAATATGAAAAAGATATCCGTGTGTATAGGAATGATGCGATCACGATGAATGATGTGATAGCCATGAATGTCGATGGTATAGTGATTTCTCCTGGCCCAGGCAGGCCAGAGGATTCTCGTGTCTCTTTAGATCTTATTCGGTATGCTATAGAGGAGGGGATTCCACTTTTGGGGGTATGTTTGGGACATCAGGCGATTGCCCTGGTGGCAGGAGGACAGGTGGGGGGGGCAACATACATCATGCATGGAAAGGCTTCTTCCATCACTCATACTGGAAAGGGTATCTTTGAGGGAATTCCCTCTCCTTTTCAGGCTATTCGTTATCACTCTCTTGTGGCGAAACGAGAATCTCTTCCCGAAATGCTTGAGGTAGTTGCGGAAAGTGAGGATGGGGAAATCATGGGTCTTGTTTACAAAGGGAAACCAATCTATGGGGTTCAGTTTCATCCAGAATCTATCCTGACAGAACATGGAAAACAAATGATAGCTAATTTTGTTCGCATTGTTCATGAGAAAAAACGAGAAAGAGCCACGGGAAAAGTGACAAACCTGACGAAAACTCTTTTTGCTAAACTTTCGGAGAGACAGCATCTCACCGAAAAGGAAGTGGAGGAATTTACTGATCTCATGTTGGAGGGGCATGTTTCTTCCACTCATATAGCGGCGTACCTTTCTCTTCTTCGTATGAAGGGAGAAACATCAGAAGAGATTGCCGGGAGTGCTCGCTCTCTTTATCGTCATTGTATCCCTATACAACTTTCTGAGGAAAAGGTGGTCGATACCTGTGGTTCTGGTGGAGACAGGTCCCATACCTTCAACATTTCAACGGCAGCAGCATTGGCTGTGGCAGGAGCTGGGTATAAAGTAGCCAAGCATGGGAATCGTTCCATTACTTCTCAGAGTGGTTCGGCGGATGTTCTTGAAAAAATGGGTGTTAATATAACTGCTTCACCAGAGGTTGTTAAACGCTGTATAGAAGAAGCATATTTTGGTTTTATTTTTGCTCCTCACTATCATCCTGGTATGAAGTATGTGATGCCTGTCCGGAAAGAACTGGGTTTTCGGACAATATTTAATATTTTGGGGCCTCTGGTAAATCCCGCCCATGTGAAATACCATGTGATGGGGGTTTTTTCTGAAACTCTCTATGACCTTTTGCCGGAGGTGTTTGTCCGATTGGGATACAAACGGGCACTTGTTCTCCATGGAGAGGGGGGACTCGATGAGGCTACTATCGAGGGGAAAACCAGAATAACCGAGATCTCTGAAGGAAAAATCCAACATATGGTTTTAGATCCGGCTGAATATGGGCTTGAGGGAAATCTTGAGGCTTGTCGGATTACTTCACCAGAAGAGAGTCAAGCAATCATTGAACAGATCTTGCAAGGGCGGGAAAAGGGAGATCCCTACAAAGCCGTTGTGCTCAACGCAGGACTCGCTATTTATATCCTTGAGCAAAAGGCTACTCTGAGAGAAGCCTTTGCCAAGGCCCAAGAGGCCATAGACAGCGGGAAGGCGTGGGCAGTACTCCAGAGAGTGAAGGAACTCTCTCACGGGAGAGAAGCATGAATAAGCTTGCCGAGATTCTCCAGTATAAAGAGAAGGAGATCCTTGTCTTGCGTCAAAAGTCCATCGTCCCAAAGCCAAAACCTGTGAAAGAGAGATATCTCTTTCAAAAGAAACTTACAACGTCTTCAAAACCTTTCATCATTGCTGAAGTGAAACGAAAATCTCCCTCTCAAGGAGACATGGCCATGGATATGGATCCAGTTGCCTTGGCTCTTGAGTATCGTGAGGCAGGGGTGGACGCGATCTCTGTTTTGACGGATGAGCATTTTTTTGGGGGGAGTTTTGAGTTTCTTTGCGAAATAAAAAAAGCCACAGGGCTTCCTGTTTTGTGCAAGGATTTTATCCTTGATGAGGTTCAAGTCAATATGGCATCTGCCTGTGGGGCGGATATGGTGCTTCTGATTGCAGAAGCCTTTGCTGAAAGAGAAAGAATGAGGGAGTTGTATGAATACGCTTCTTCTCTTGGTATGGACGTTCTTGTTGAGGTTCATGAAAGAGACAATATTCGTGCTATTCAGGAGATGGATTTCCCTATTGTAGGTGTCAATAATAGAGACCTGAAAACACTCACAGAGGATTATCACCATAGTCTTGAGGTTGTGCATCTTCTCCCTCAAACCGCCTGGAAATTTAGCCTTTCTGCCCTTTCTACCACCCAAGCTGTGAGAGAAATTATGGCGGCGGGGTATGACGGGATTTTGGTGGGCACCTCTCTTGTGAAAAATCCCCATCGGAAAGATCAGATTGGCGAGTGGAAGCGTTTGTCTCAAACAAACACCTTGCCTGCCTGAGCGAAAAGGGGGATTGTCTCAAGATGAAAAGAGAGGCATCTGGAGTCTTGTTGAGAGAGGACACATCGGGAGGGAGAAGAGTACTTTTGCCGTAGTTAAGGAAAAGGGAGGAGGACACAATGTTTCAAGAACTTCTTGAGAAGAGACGGTCTTATCGGGCGTTAGGACCGATAGAGATCTCTGAGGAGCAGATCAGAATTCTTGCAAAGGCGGCATCTCTCATGCCCTCATGTTTTAATAATCAACCATGGAGATTTATTTTTGTTCGATCTCATGAGGTGTTGCAAGATCTTCAAAAGACCTATAGCCAGGGGAATGAGTGGGCCTATCGCGCCTCTCTCGTGATTGCTGTGGTAACCCATCCGGAGGACGATTGCCGTCTTCAGGGAAAGGAGTATGCTCTTTTTGATACTGGGATGGCGGTAGCTGCTATGCTTCTCATGGGAACAGAAATGGGGTTTGTGCTTCACCCTATTGCTGGGTTTGATACTCGGGCTGCACAGAAAGTGTTGGGTATTCCTGAGGAGAGGATTCTTGTGACACTGATTGTCGTAGGTCAAAAAAACGACGACTCTTTTTCTGAGCTTCGTCCTCATCAGCAAGAGGCTGAACGTCATCGTCCTGAGCGAAAACCTTTTTCTGAGTTTGTTTTCATAGAAAGGTGGGGAAATCCCCTTGAGGCTTCTACGGAAAATAGGGAGTCGTCACGTCATTAGAGGGGTGTTCCTGGATATGGTAACGGTATTTTTTGATGAGTTTGAGGGGGGCATAGCTCTTTTTGGCTTTGCGAAGCCCTTCGATACCGAGGTCTTGCTCCCTATTCACAAAAAGATAGGATGGGGCAATGATATGCTGAGCCATTTGTTGGTTGATCATTTGGTAGGCACCAATGTATGAGGTGTCGGCCTTTTCAAAATGCGTGACAAAGGTGGTTTCGTTGAGCCTTTCTCCAAAACTGAAGGCTATCACTTTTTCCCCCACCAGAAGAACTCCTCCCTCAACCCCAAGGTTTTTTCTCTCTTTGAGGAGGGTGAGAAGAGCCTCTTTTTCCTCCTCGATACCAGGAGTATCTTTATGGAGAGACGCCCATGAGATGAGAAGGCGTTCACATTCCTCTTTGAATCTCTCTTCATAGAGAACAAATTGCCAGTCTGGATAGGTACTTTGAAATTTTCTTACAAAGGCTCTTTTGCCATCCAATCGCCAGCCTTTGAGATCAGCAAGTTGTTGTGCTTTATACACATAGTCAAAATGGTCTCTTTCTGCTATGAGGACTCCCCCACGAGGGAGAAAGCGCCTTGCCCATTCTGGGATACGGATGAGAGCAGATATGCCCTCTCGGTGGGCAATCTCTATCATTTCTTGAAAGATTTTTTCGCAGTCCTGAAACCCTACCGGGGGAAGAAACACCCGGTGGTTATTCTCCCTACGGAGAAGAAGAGCTCCTTCTTTCCAGGGAGTCCACAAGAGGCCATGGGCTTTCTGCCAAAGAAAAAGATTGGTGAAGGTGAATTCAGAGATTTTCGGCTGCATGTAACGAAACCACTTGTCAAAATAGGGCTTGTCCTCAAGGGAGAGAGGGCGAAAATCCACTATTTTGCCTCCTGAATCAGATCATCTAGCCATTGCCGATAGGGAGGAAATATTTCCTGGATGGGGATAAAAAGGATCTCTGGTATTTCGTAAGGATGATGGTCCTGGACTATTTTCTCTATGGTAGCGTATTTCGAGCGGTGAGTTTTGATAACCATGAGAATTTCTGAAGAATTCTCTTTTTTTCCTTTCCATAGGTAGTGAGATTCTATAGGAAGAAGTTGGATACATCCAGCAAGTCGATTCTCCAGGAGAAGATTGGTTAATTTTTCTGCACTTGCTTTGCTGTCTGTAGCCACCAAGACTATTCCATACCCCATACGTTTCTCCTTCTCACTCAGTATACAACAAAAAGATTTTTTTGACAAGAAAAATCATGGAAACCAGGGATGACGGAATAAAACCTCACAGAGCAAATACACGGAATAAGATCTCTTTTTCCCAAGGATAAAGGTGGCTTTTTCCCTTTCTGGGTTTATGGTGTTTTCCCGTGAGCTAAGGAGAAAGTCTGCCACACACGTGAATCCCCCTTCTCCCAGTGAAAAGTCTCCAGCAAAGGGCATACGAGATCGGTGCGACGGAACAGGTGACTCTCTTTTGTTCAGGGAGAAAGGGGGTATGAGTGTATGTTTCCTTGGAAGAAGAGAAAACTTGCAAAAAATCCCTCTTTTCTCCATAATATAGGGCTTTGTGAGAATAAGGAGGATATATGTCACTTTCACTTAAGCCACTTGACACGTTTCATGGTCGACAGGGACCGCTTCTTCTTATTATTATGGATGGCATAGGTCTTGGCAAACCCACAGAGGGAAATGCTGTGTATCAAGCCAATACGCCAACCCTGGACAAGCTTTTTACTCTGCCTTTGTATACAGAGCTTCAGGCTCATGGAACCGCTGTGGGGCTTCCCTCTGATGAAGATATGGGGAATAGTGAAGTAGGTCATAATGCTCTTGGGGCGGGACGGGTCTTTTCGCAGGGGGCAAAACGGGTAAATGAAGCCATTGCTGACGGGAGTATCTTCCAAACAGATGTCTGGAGAGATCTGGTAGGACAGGTCACGTCTTCTGGGGGAACGTTTCATTTTATTGGTCTTCTTTCGGATGGCAATGTTCATTCTCATATAGATCATCTGATAGCGTTACTTTGGCAAACGGCAAAAGAGGGCGTAAAGAAGGTGCGTGTTCATGCCCTTCTTGACGGGCGAGATGTTCCTGAAAAGTCTGCGCTCATCTATATTGACAAGATAGAAGCCGTCTTGAAAGAGATCTCTCTTGGGTATGGGGTAGATTATCGAATAGCCTCCGGTGGGGGAAGGATGGTCACTACCATGGATCGCTATTTTGCCGATTGGAATATCGTGAAACGTGGATGGGATGCTCATGTTCTTGGAAAGGGGAGGATGTTTTCGTCGGCTCGTGAAGCCGTCGAAACTCTATATGCAGAGGATCCCAAGGTCACAGACCAGTATCTTCCAGCCTTTGTTATCGGTGAGAATGGCAAACCTGTAGGGACTATCCAGGATGGGGATAGTGTGGTGCTTTTTAATTTTCGGGGTGATAGAGCTATTGAGATTTCCATGGCTTTTGAGTATCCTGACTTTGATAAATTTGATCGGGAACGCTATCCCAAGGTGATATTTGCTGGTATGATGCAGTATGATGGTGATCTCAAGCTTCCCTCACGTTTTCTTGTGCAGCCGCCGGTGATTACCAAAACAGTGAGTGAATACCTTTGTGCTGCAGGTATCAAAAGTTTTGCTATCTCGGAAACCCAAAAGTTTGGGCATGTGACGTATTTTTGGAACGGAAACCGTTCTGGCTACATAGATGAAAAACTTGAAACCTATATAGAGATTCCCTCTGACAAGATCCAGTTTGACAAAGCCCCTGCGATGAAAGCCAATGAAATCACGGAAAAAACTCTTGAGCTTCTTCGGAGTGGCCAGTACAAGTTTGGGCGTCTTAATTTTGCCAATGGAGATATGGTGGGGCATACCGGGGTGATGGAGGCAGCGATAGAGGCTGTGGAAACCGTTGATCGCTGTGTAGCAAGGCTTCTTGCTGAGGTAGAAAAACTTGGAGGAATTGTGGTGGTTACCGCCGATCATGGAAATGCTGATGAGATGTTTACTGAGAAAAACGGGAAAAAAGAGGTCAAAACGGCGCATACCCTGAACAAAGTGCCATTTGTTATTGTGGATTATGGCTATCAGAATGAGTATCATATGCGAAAGCTTCCCAAAGCAGGGCTTTCCAATGTTGCGGCTACCCTCCTTAACCTCCTTGGGTATGAAAAGCCTGAAGAGTATGATCCTTCGTTGATTGAGTTTTAGGGGAGAGTATGGGAAGCCTGTATCTTGTTCGCCATGGAGAGTCGACCTGGAATAAACGCAACTGGTTTACAGGATGGGTGGATGTTTCTCTCACACCTCAAGGGATTGAAGAAGCACTGGCCTGTGGTCGAAAACTGGCAGACGTGGATTTTGATGTAGCCTATACCTCAACGCTGGTACGGGCCATGGAAACCCTTTTGCTTGTGCTTGCGTTTCAAAAGAAGACCCCCGTTGTGATGTCGCATACAGGAAGAGAGAAACGCTGGGGAAAGATCTTTAGTGAAGAGGCAAAGGGAGCTATCCTTCCTGTCTATACTGCCTGGTATCTCAATGAACGGTACTATGGGAAACTTCAGGGACTCAACAAAGAGGAAACCCGTCAGCGTTATGGAGAGGAGAAGGTCACCCTCTGGAGACGGAGTTATGATGTACCTCCTCCGGCGGGGGAATCTCTAAAAATGACATCTGCACGTACCCTTCCTTTTTTTCGGCGGGTTATTGTGCCCCTTGTTCAAGCTGGGAAAAAAATCATTGTCAGTGCCCATGGCAATAGTCTCCGTTCCATTGTCATGTTTCTAGACAACCTTTCTCCCCAGGAGGTGGTTTCCCTGGAGATCCCCCATGCAACAGCTCTGGTGTATCACTGGGACGGGATGTGGAAAAAGGAGATAGCCGGTGAATGAGAGAAGAGGTGTACAAAAATACAAAATTCCTGTTCGCCAACGTCCAGTCGAAGAGAGGATCCATGATTTTGGTGAAGTAGAGCTTGTGTACTCTTCTGAAGAGGCTAGAAAAGAAGCCCTTCGGTGTTTGCAATGCAAGAATCCTCCCTGTGTAGAGGATTGTCCTGTTCACATCAAAATTCCTCAGTTTATCCAAAAGATTGCTGAAGGGAACCCCCATGAGGCTATAGGGGTGATTCTTGAGGATAATCCCTTACCCTCTGTGTGTGGGAGGGTGTGTCCTCAGGAGGTTCAGTGTCAGAAACGCTGTACTATGGCTCGGGTGGGGGATCCTATTCAAATAGGGAAACTTGAGCGTTTTGTAGGAGATACCACGGAAAAGAACGTCATCCCTGGAGACAAGAAGGGGAAGCGAGTGGCTATCATTGGGTCTGGGCCTGCTTCCTTGACGTGTGCTGGGGAACTTGCTCGTCTTGGATATGAGGTAGAGGTTTTTGAAGCTCTTCATGGATTGGGTGGGGTACTTCTCTATGGGATACCAGAATTTCGTCTTCCCAAGATGGTACTTGAAAGGGAGATAAACTACCTGAAGGCTTTGGGAGTAGCCTTCCAAACCAATGTGCTGGTAGGAAGGACGGTTACCTTTGAGGAGATCAGACGGCAATTTGATGCGGTTTTTCTTGGGACGGGGGCAGGGCTTCCCAAGTATCTTCATATCCCTGGAGAGAATCTTCGAGATGTGTTTTCTGCCAATGAGTTTCTCACTCGTATTAACCTCATGAAGTCCTACCACTTTGGAGAGTATGATACCCCTCTTGAAGTGAAGGGAGAGGTTGTGGTCATTGGAGGTGGGAATGTGGCAATGGATGCCGCCAGGAGCGCTCTTCGTATGGGAGCTCCCTCGGTTACGGTTGTGTACCGTCGTGGACGGGAGGAGATGCCTGCAAGGATTGAGGAGATTGCCCATGCAGAAGAAGAAGGGGTCAGATTTGAGTTTCTTGCTTCGCCTCTTCGGATAGAGGGGGACGGGGAAGGCAATGTGGTTTCTCTTTTGTGTCAGCGAATGCGATTAGGGGAACCAGATGAAAAAGGAAGAAGGTGTTTTTTCCCTATTGAAGGAGAAACCTTTTCCCTTTCTGCCCGGATGGTTATCAATGCCATTGGCCTTGAGACAAACCGTATTCTCCTTGAAAGTATGGAAGGGCTTGCCCTTGATGCCAAAGGTCATGTGGTTGTGGATGAAACCCTTCAAACCTCTCTTCAGGGGGTATTTGCTGGTGGAGATGTTGTGTTGGGAGCGGCTACAGTGATTCTTGCGGCAGGCCATGGAAAACAGGCGGCTCGGTCGATTCATCAGTTTCTTTCGTAAACGAGGAGAGAGGGGATCGTTCTGTTTTTCTTTGGCATACGCAGGTATACCTCATATTGAAAAATTTGTGAGTCCTTGGGATGGCTCAATGGAATCCGGAGAAAAAAGCAAAACTCTTCAATTTTTTTTCTTTTTCGAAATGTGAAATTTTTTACATTCAATAGGGCAAGCTTTTTTCTTTGAATGGAAACAAGAACTTATGACAAGGGGAGAAAACTCACCTGGTTGGAAGTCTCTGTTTTATTTCACTTTTTGTTCTCTTATGCCGTATAATATCAAGGGAGAAAGTGGGTGGGAGGTTGTGATGAGATGGCAGTCTTCTCTCTTTGTGTTGGGTGTGTTAGCCTTTTTCTCGTGTTCTCTCCGGGATTATATGAATCAGCCTGTGCTTAAGGATGTGTATGATGGCCCGATGCTTGTTGTTTTTTCGCCCTTTGGAGGGCAGTCCTATCCAGGAAGGATCCGTGTAGAGGCGGATGTGAGGGAAGAACAAGGGTTGGGTGATATAGAGATTGTCTATGAAGGGAAGGTAGAAAAAGTAGGGACTGGCGGAGTAGGTTTCTATCATCTCAGTCGAGAGATAGGGTTTTCTACAGGGGGATGGAAAACGATTGAGATTCGTGCCGTAAATCGGTGGGGAATCAGACGTTCTGTTTTTGTGGATGTGAATGTGGTAGGACCGACTATTCGGGTGACAAATGATTTTGCCCAGTGGGGAGAAACCTATACTTCTGATGTATCCCTCACGTTGAGGGGAGTGGTTTCTAATGGACTTACCAATATTGAGAGAGTGTATGTGCGTGTGGAAAGACCCTCGCAAACAGATGAGTATACAGCCACCATGGTGGGAATGAATGGCTGGGAAGTGACCATACCGTTAGTGACCAATCAAGACGTAGGAGTGAAGGCCTGTGTTGTTGACAAGGCTGGTGTGATGGCAGAGGATAGGCTTATCACTGTCTATCAAGATAGTCGTGGTCCCCATGTAGTGGTGCTGACACGTCCTACCAACGGGGCTACGGAAGCTGTAATGGTAGTATTTGAGGGGAAAACCCAGGATGACAAGGTAGGGGCAGAGAGTCTGGTGTGGACAAAGGATAACTGGGCAACCTCCTCTTCTCGTTTTCTTGGAGGATGGTGGGGGATGAGAGATGAACTTGCTTTCTGGTTTGAGGAATGGGTAACTCCGGGAACATATACGGTACAATTTTATGTGAGAGATTTTTTTGGAAATTCCTCAGCCACCAATAGTTTTATGTTTACGGTTGATGGTACCTATCCGTATGTATATATCACGGGTCCCGATGGATGGTGGTGCACCAATGAGGTGAATTTTCCTCTGTTTGGGGAGTATGGGAATGCGACAGCGCTTCAGTTCTCTTTGAATGGAAGCCCGTGGCAGAATGTGGGGCAGTGGGGCATGGGAGTATGGACAAATACTACAACCTATCTTGCCAATCAGGAAAACACTCTTCGTTTGCGGGCCATTGATGGAAGTAGGACCAATACAGGTCCCCTCTATCGTCTTCTTATAGATACTCTTCCTCCCACTCTCTCTCTGTATGATACGGGAGGAACCGTGATTGTCAATCGTTCCTCTGTGAGGCGGCGGATCCGCCTGGAAGACAACCTTTCTGGTATCCGTTACTTCTATGATACCCTCAAGGGGAAATGGGGGTATGGAGGGATGGGGTATCTTGTGGAGCGACGGACAAACGAATGGTTGGGGACATGGTATGAGGACGATGGGGCTCGGGATTTCCCCTTTGGGGCGGTGATTACCAATGAGATTGTTCTTGTGGATAAGGCAGGAAACAGTAACGTCTATACAAGAAACATTGAGGTGTATCCTGCTATTTTCGTGACCCCAGCAGGGGGAGGATCGGCGTTTGGAATTGCTTCTGATCCTCGCAGTGCTTCTGAAGGGGTGGAAAAAGCCAAGTCGTTAGGGGTAAGGACAGTTGTTTTTGCTGAAGGTAGTTACACGCTTTCGAGTTCCCTTGTTCCCGCAAACAATATGATATTGGCAGGAGGGTTTACTTCTGATTTTCTTTCAGCGAATGGGTCAGCAACTGTCTTGACTCGATCGGGAGGACGGGTTCTCGAGGTGAATGGGGTGACAGGGGTGGCATTTCTCAAGTTTGTCGTTTCGGGGAGTGGACAGCCAACTATAGATGGTCCTATATGGGTGAATAATGGTACCTTGTATGTGATGAATTCGGTTTTTCTCAATAATGAAGGACAACGTGGATCGGCCATCTACGCCCAAGCCTCGCAGGTTGGCCTGGTGAGTAATATTTTCACCAACAATCGAACCCGGGACTTTGGGGTGTTTTTTGGTGCGGGTGTTTTCTACTATGGGATAGAAAACAAATACGTTCACAACACTACCCAGGTTTTCTCCAATGTGGATGCCCAGATCTTTCTGGTAGGGGGAGGGGCAGTGATCAGTAATCACCTTTTTTATCTCTATGAAGGATGGGGAAGCCCAGGGAGTGTTTTGATAGATGTGTATGCGAGAGATATGGGAGTATTTTTGATGCACAATTCGGTTTTTTCTACGATATTCGGCTCTACCAATGGGGTAAACCTCTGGTTGGCGGGAAACATGCAGCAGACAAGTATTGTTTCCAACTCCTTTGTGGGAGGGGTGAAATATCTTATGGTGAAAGAGGGTGGATGGAGTGGGTATCAGTTACGTGGGAATAGGATCTGGACCAATGCGTTTACTGCCTTGTGGGTGGAGTTTTTGCCTGGAAGTACCAATGTGATTCTTTCAAACCAGATAAACCGTCTAAATACCCCCACCGAAACAAGGGCTACTCCTGACTCTACGGACAATCAAGGGCTTTAGTCCAGCGAGAGGGGGACTCCTGCGAAGTATTCTGGATAGAGAGAACGATAAATGGCTGTATTTTGCCAAATAATTTTCACATAATTGCGTGTTTCTTCATAGGGGATACACTCAATCCAGAGAGGAGATCGAAAAGGGTATCTTTTTCTCCAGTTGTTTACCGCTCCCTCTCCTGCATTATAGGCAGCGATAGCGTATGGGATCCATCCATACCGTCGAAAAAGATAGGCGTAGAACGTATTTCCCAGTCGTACATTGTCATCGTAATCATACGGGGTGAGTTCGGGTTGTTTGAGGTTTTTTGCCAGTTCTTTCGCTGTTGTAGGCATAAGCTGGGCATACCCGTACGCTCCGGCAAGAGAGGTCACGTCTTTGCGGAAGTGGCTTTCTTGCCGATAGGCGGAAAGTACCCATAGAGCCTCATTGGTATTGGAGAAAGAAGGGAGGATGTCCCCTACAGGAGAGAGGGGAAAAAGTTTTCTTTGCCAGGAGACAGGCAGAAGCATAACGGCTTCTCGTCCGAGGTAACGGCGAATATAATAGTCTAACCGAGAAAGGGCAATTCCAAGAGCATCGGATTTTTCGTAGAGATCATATCCATACCAGGCAAAACGGTAGCGATTTTCTGGGGTGAGGAGTTCTTTGTCCAGGTAGGCAGAGAATTCTCGAGGATAGTTTGTCCATACACTATTGGAAAGAGAAAGTAGCCTCTCAAAAAGGATTTTCTGCTCAGAAGTGAGAGAAAAATGGGTGGAGAAAAAGCCTTCCTGATACTGTTTCAGATCGTTGGAAAAGGATTGGCTTGCTGGAAGTTCCCCTGAGATATCAAAGAGGGCAAGGCTTCGGAGAAGCCTCTGAGGAAGAGAGAGAGAAAAGAGGGTGTTGGTAGCGTTGGTGTACCAGTTAGTGAAAACATGGGGATAAAGGCTATGGAGCGGATACGCGTATTGTTTGGCAACCCACCATTCATACGTGTATGGATAATCAGAAAGAATACGAAGAAGAAGGGGATACGCCTGGGCAGTTTGGAATTGTTCTAGCAAAAGGAGGGCACGCACAAGAAAGAAGGTCTGGTGAGGGGTTTTTGCTTCTCGTCGGAGGAGCCAGGGAAGAAGCCTTGGATCATTTTTTTCTATAAGAATACGAAACACGCTGAGAGAGACGTCTCTATTGAGGATATTTTCTTCCGAAGCCTCATACCACGAGAGGAGGGTTTCGTTTTTCCCTTGTCTGGTGAGGCTTTTGGCGTATTCGAGATGAAACACAGAACCAAATTGTTGGATACCTTCCCGGGCAATCTTTTCGGCTAAGGCATAGGCTTTGAGCTGGTTAGCCCACTGAAGGGCTTTCTGATAATCTTCGAGAGATGAAAGGGAGGAAACAAGGGCTGCCTCGAGGAGAGAAAGAGCCTTGGAGGTTTCTTTGTTGGCAACAGCACGTTCTATTTCGGCAACCCATCTCTTGGATGGGGAGAGGGTGGGGAGATACGCCTCAGCAATCCGATCTCGCGTGGACGAAGGGAGCTTCCCGAGATATGACCAAAGAATGGGGAGACTTGAGGGTGGGAAACGCGAGAGGGTCTCTAACCGGTTGGTGAAAATAGGCCATGTGATAGTGAGAAGAATTCGGTTTGAGAGAAGAGAAACGAGGGTGGTTTCTTCTCCTGAGAGAAACCTTTGCCATGCCTGATACATTTCCTTCAGCGAAGAAAATGTTGGTGGTGGTGATATGGTGGGATCAAGCACCCACGCTTGCCAAAACATAGTTTCAATCAGATTGGTCGTGAGAAAGGGGTTGGCCTTTGCTTGAGTAAGCCAGTTGGAGAGAGTTGCCAAGACAAGGTTTTGGTTGGTGGAAAGGGGTTTTTCCAGGAGTTTTTGTACAAGAAAAGCCGAAAGAAACTGGGAAAAGTTGTCTCTGTGATCTAGGGAGAGGTGAGAGGCTATTTGCCAAGCCTTTTCACTCTCTTGAAGCATGAGATAGGATTGGGCAAGACGGTATGCATCTTCAAAGGAGAGGGAAGTTTTTTGATTGAGCAAAGAAACAACCTGTCGGTAACTCCCGCGCTGATAGAGTAAAGCTGGATCGGTAGGATTGTTTTGTAAAAACATGGTCATAGCAAAAAGAGCGCACAATGGCATGCCTTTTCCTCTCAAAAATACTGATTAGGAGAATATCAGTATAAAGAAGAAAAAGAAAAAATGCCATTCTCCAAGGTGGGTATTAGGGCAAAAAGAAAAGGGGAATGGTGAGAAACAATGATTATTGTGTGTCATGTCTCATTTTTTCACCGTCCCTCGCCGTTGGTGAAAAGAAAGGTGAAAATTTTTCAGAGAAGTGAAAAAAGCCCATGGCTGGGTTGGTAAATCAATTTTCTCAAAGATGTTTCCTACACAAAACGTTCAAACCTGTCCTTGGTGGCTTTGCAGATAGGACAAACCTCGGGGGGATTGTCTCGAGCACAGAGATAGCCACATACCTTACATCGCCAGATAGGATAGGAGAGTTTGTCTCCAAGAGGGGAGATCTCTGATTTTTTCTTTTTTTCTTTTTTTCTTCTGTCTGGGATAGAAGAAAGCTTTTTGGTGCCGTTTATCACCTCTTGGGAGACATACAAACCACAGTAACAGGTACCATATTCAACAAGGTCCGGATCTCGATAATCACAGGGGCAAATAATGTCTAGGTCTTCTTCTTTGATACCTGTTGAGAGACGACAGGGACAACTCGGATAGCCATATCTTTGCTCGTTGATCAGCAAACTCTCCACCAATTCTTTGGTAAAAGCCTCATCGGGGTTCAGGTGGTAACCACTGGCTTCTGCTTCACTTTTCAGCTTGTGATAGAGAAGATCGATAGCTTTCTTTTCCATAGGGAATAGTCCTCTTTAACCGAGATGTTTTCGTATGTCGTCTTCTTCAAATCCTACGATGCAGGTTGTGTTGTTGATAACCAGGGTAGGATAGGAACAGTCAGCATTCCATTTGGTCAGTTCTTCGAGAGTTTCTTTTTTAGCATCGATGTCAAGGAGATCAACATACACATAGAGATACTCAACACCAAGTTCGTCAAGGAGACGGCGTGTTTTGCGGCACCAGATGCAGGTACTGAGGGCAAAGAGTTTGATATCACCTTTGTTTTTTCCGGAGACCTTTTCAAAGGGTATCATATGGCTTTCCTCCTTTGAAAACCTTGAGAGGTTTCAGTGTAAACAAAGGAAATTTTTCTGTCAAATTTTTCCCCATACTCAGGTAGAAAAACAAAAAGTGTGAGAAAAAGAGTCACCTATTTTTCTCGTAGTTTGTATACCAACACGGTGAAGGATAATACAAAAGTGATACTGTTGGAAACAATCACAGAAATGGCCCTTGTACTCAGTCCATACAAAAGCCAGAAAAAGACTCCAATGACCATGAGGATATACATCCCAAGGGCAATATCCCTTGTCTGTCGTGTGCGAATCACCTTAATAACCTGGGGAACAAGAGAAAGTGTGGTGCAAAAACCAGCGATGAATCCTAAAATTTCCATTCATCTCTCCATTGTAGGGGTTCTGTGAGACTCTCGTAAGAGATTTTCTTTTCAAGAAGAAGTCGGATAGCATAGGGAAGAATCACATGCTCTTTTTCAAGGATGCGGGCAGCAAGGGTTTGAGGGGTATCGTGAGCAAGCACGGGTACCCTGGCTTGGATAATACGTTTTCCCCCATCAACTGTTTCATTCACAAAATGTACAGTACAGCCTGATTCTTTTTCTCCAGCCGCAAGAACTCGTTCATGGGTATGAAGACCAGGATATGCTGGCAAGAGAGAAGGGTGAATGTTGATAATCTTGTTGGGAAAACTCTGAATAAAACGGGACTTGATTACCCTCATAAATCCTGCTAAGATGATAAGATCAGGTTTCCACTTCTTGATGGTAGCGATATATTTTTCTTCAGCTGGTCCTTCGAGCTTTGTTTTGTAAGGAGCAGCGGAAAGATAACGAGTCTTTATTCCATATTTTCTGGCAATGGTGAGACCTTCAGCTGTGGGATTGTCACTTATCACCCCCACGACTTTGGTATGCGGGATTCGACCATCTTTGACTGCTTCCAAAATTGCTTTCATGTTTGAGCCTCGACCAGAAATCAGGATGACAAGGCGATGTTTTCTTGGAAAGAGCATATTATCTCCTATAGAAAATATGGGAAATGTCGTTTGATAGGATCCACGTCCCAAGCAGAAGAAGAACGAGGATACCAATGTTCTCAAGAGCAATTCGTATATGGTCGGGGAGTTTTCGACGACTGATCCATTCGAGGGTATTGATCAGAATGTGTCCACCGTCCAGGCCAGGAATAGGGAGAAGATTTGCCACCCCTAGCCCCAAACTGATGATAGCTATGAAACGTATCAGAAGAGAGAACTCAAGCCATTGGGTGATCAGGGCGGTTTCACGAACGATTCTGATGGGACCATAAAGATTTTGGGATACCCCTAGGTTTCCCTCAAACATTCGAGAAAAACCCTTGATGGTAAAGAGAAATTGTTTCCATAGTTCTGTACTTCCTTTTTTCAGCGCAAAGAGAAGGTTTTGACTTTTGACGGTGTTGGTGATAGGAAAGGCAAGGGAACCAGCGAGACTGATGCCAAGAAACCCTTTTTCCTCTACCTTGTCAAGAGTAATAGTGAGCGTGTTTGTGGAGTTTTTTCTTACAAAGGTAAAGGAAACAGGCATGAGGGCTTTGTCTTGGATAGCATACCGAAATTCATAGTAAAAGGAGGTAGGTTTTCCATCGACGGCGATGATGATGTCCCCTGGTTGAAGCCCAGAATAAAAAGCCGGAGAATTTGAAAGTACCCCACCAATAACCACCCGATACACAGGAAGTATGCCTATCTCTCCTAGGCCAGAACTTGAGGAGAGAAGAGGTGTGACAGTGGTTTGGTTTGTATGGTGATCTATCCGATAGACAAGAGAAAGGGGCTTGTTTGCATGCAGAGAGATGTGTTCGAGGATATCGTTATAAGTGAGGACAGGTTGATGGTTTATGGCAAGAATTTCACACCCTGGTCGAAGACCACTCTCCCATGCAGGAGAAGATTTTCCCTTGATGGTTGGTAAGACATCGACAACGCGAGAAGGTACGATTTCTTTGTATCCCACGAAATAGAGAAAAGACATTGTAAAGAGAGCAAAAAGAATGTTAAAACCAGCTCCAGCAAAGAGAACAAGAATACGTATCCAGGCAGGTTTTCCGTAGAGAGAGTCTGGGGTTGTTTCCTGGAGTTCGCCCTTGAGTTTACAATATCCCCCGAAAGGAATCCAGCTGAGGCGATAACGGGTTTTCCCTTTGGTGAACCCTATCATTTCTGGTCCAAACCCAATCGAAAAGATCTCTACCGTGATACCAAACCACCGTGCCACAAGAAAATGTCCAAGCTCATGAACAAAAACGATCACACTTAAAAGAAAAAGTGCCACAATATAGGAGAAAATACTCATCTCTCTCCCTCCATAGAGGTTTTCCATGTTCCTTCAGACAGGGTCTTTCCCCGACTATCAATAGCGACAATCGCAGGAAAATCTTTGACAGTGAGTTCATAGATAGCCTCTGTGCCTAGGTCAGGATAGGCTACAAGGCGTTGGGAAAGGATATGTTTGGCAAGGAAAGCTCCTGCACCTCCAAAGGTAATGAGGTACACAGCCCCGTATTGTGCACAAGCCTCTTGGACAGATGGGCTTCTTGGGCCCTTGCCCATACAGGCTGTTAACCCTGCGGACAAAAGTGTGGGAGTGAAAGGATCCATCCTTGCTGAGGTTGTGGGGCCAGCTGACCCAAAAAGCCCATCCTCTCGTGGTGGGGTAGGACCACAATAATAAAGAAGCTGTCCCCTCAGAGGAAGAGGAAGAGGGTGGTTGTGGTGGAGGCTTTCGACAAGCCTTTTGTGGGCTTGGTCTCTGGCGGTGTAGATTGTTCCATTCAAGAGGACCATCTCGCCACATTGAAGGTAGCTCACATCCTCGTTGGGGAAGTGCAGAACACGAATCATGAAACTATCCTTGTCTTTATCGTCTCCTTTTAGTATACAGAGATTTTTGCTTTCTGGCAAATCTAAGGGAATGTTTTTCCATGGAGTAACGAGCTATTTTTATTGCATTTTTTTTCTTTCTGGTATATACTATAAAAGCTAAGGGGGTAACTATGGCTCACAAACCCTTGCGCAAGATAGGAAAAACCCGCATCGTTCCTTTTGCTTTGCGTATAGCCTTGATTTTTTCTGTTTTCATGCTAGTTTCTAATTTTGCAACAAACTATATCAATCTGACGCTTCATCAAGAGGCTCTTGTTGAACAGCTTCGTCTTCTTTTGGTGGAGAACCTGAAAGAACTCTATACCTATGCGGGGAATCAATACGAGATCTATGAGATTCAGAAAGATTTTGAGCAAGTGAAGGCTTCTCTCACTAACAAGGCAACGCTTACCTTTAAGAACAAAGGTTCTTTTTTTGTGATGGTATCTCCCAGTGGAGATGTGATAGCAGGAAGAGGAGAAGGTGCTCAGGATGTGGCTATTTCAGCCCTTCCTCTCCTTGTACAACGGCAAGCCGAAGGACAAGAAGATGGCTTCCTCTCACTAAAAGCAGGAGGAAGTGAGTATGTCTATGTTTACAAGTATCATCCTCGTTGGAAAGCTTTTTTGCTTCGAGGGGAAAAATTGCAGGAGTTTTATGCAAAATCTCGTCAGATTTTCTGGATTGTACTGGGATTGATTGTCGTGATTTCGCTTGTTTTGACGTGGGTTGGACTTCGTCTCATCACCGCCGCGACAAAATACCTTCAAGTGATGACAGAGAGTATCCTCAAGATGACACAGGAGCAACACCTTGATCTGATCAATCTTCACGGGGCCTCAAATGATGATATTACCTTCCTTGGGGCAGCATTTAATTCTCTCTCCAGTACGGTGAATAATCTTCTTTTTATCTTTCGCAAGTTTGTGAACAAGGACATTGCTCTTCAAGCCTATCGGGAGAAAGAGGTTCGTCTTGAAGGGAGAGAGAGGGAACTGACGGTACTCTTTTCTGATATCAAGAGTTTTACTTTTATTACTGAAACCCTGGGGACAGATATTATTAAGCTCTTAAACCTTCACTATGATCGGGCTATTCGAGAGATCCTCAGTCGTGAGGGGATAGTTGGCTCTATCATTGGGGATGCTCTTCTTGCTGTTTTTGGGGTTCTTGAGGGAGGGAAAAACAAGTCCTATCAAGCCCTTCAGGCAGCCTATGGGATTCAGCGGGTGGCCCAGTCTCTCAGAGAAAAAATGCAGGAAAAAAAACAAAAACTTTTGGAGCTCAAACAGTCCTTTACAGAAGAAGAAGAACGGCTTCTCAAGGCTGTTATGCTTGAGGTTGGGGTTGGGATTGATGGGGGAAGGGTGTTTTATGGGAATATAGGTTCCTATGAACGGATGACCAACACTGTGATAGGGGATAATGTGAATTCGGCTTCTCGATTGGAGGGACTCACACGCGTTTATGGAGTGCCCGTGATCTGTTCAGAATATGTGAAAATGGATGTTGAAGGGAATGGGTATGGGGAGGAGTTTCTCTTTGTGGAATTGGACCAGGTGCAGGTAAAGGGAAAAACAGAGGGAAAACGTATTTATTGGCCTCTGTTTCGTGCCCACCTTGATGAAAAAATTCAGAGAGATCTAGAGATTTTCCAGAAAGCTCTAAAAGCCTATTATGAGGGAGAGTGGGAAAGGGCGCAAGAGTGGTTTCGCATGGTGTCACTTCCTTGTGCCTCTGTTTTCCTTGACAGAATACAGGAGAAAAAACCGCCAAAGGGGTGGAATGGGATATGGACCATGACAAGCAAATAACCCAATGGATACAAGATCCAAAGTCTTTTTTTCTTGCTGAAGATATAGCCCATGATGCTGAGCGTCCCCCTCTGTATGTTCTCGAAGAGGAATTTGCCAAAACAAAGAAGAATCGCCCATATTTCCTCTATCTTACGATGGTAGGGGTGAGTGTGGTGGTGGTCGGAGTGAGTCTTTTTGTGGCGAGATGGTATCGTGAACATGCCGTTTCCACAGAGGTGAAAGTAGAGGATTTCCAAGATCTGAACCTGAAAGAGCTTTTAGAAAACTATGCCAAAAGCCAGGATGCCCTTTCTCAGGCACGGTTTGAGTTGGACACATTGAAACAAGAGTATAGGGATCTTCAAGCCAAAGTGAGACAACGCAAGGTTCAGGAAGAGCTTTTGCTTGCCCAGCAGGACCTCACTGAAGAGGAAAAACTCAAGAAATTCGCCCAAATAGCCACCAATGCTATGAAGGAACTTAAGCAGTTGGAAGAAACGTATCTTCCACAAATTCAGGCAAAGGAAGAGGAAATATCGCGTCTTGAACAAGAGAGTGAACACTACCAGAAAGAGGTGAAGGGTGTTTCCAGAAAAGCCCCGATTGAAGATGCGACAAGACAGGCATATGAGGCTCGGCTCAAAAAACAACAGGAGTATTTTCAGAATCAGCTTGCAGAACAGAAGCGCCGTTATGAACAGGAAAAAGCCGAGTTGAAGCGGTATTATGAGCGGTATAATGAGACCCTTATCCGACGATACAATCCTTTGTTAGCTACCCCTGATTTTGAAGAGGCACTTCGCTATTCCGTTCCCAATAGAAATGTGCTTGCCATTTGGCCTCTTGTGGTGCAGAAGTATGGAATACCCTTCTCTCTTGAGGAGATTTCTAGGCAGGCGCTTTATCAGGAGAGGCTTCTGAAACGTTTGCTTCTTGTGCCTTATACCAATAGTGTTCCCCTGACATTGGGACAGATTTATGCCTATGCTCTTGGCATGAGAGCCGAGTATGAGTCTCTCGGACGTGTGGTGGGAGATATTCTTGAGGAGAGAGACCAGCTTTGGAAACGTACTCTCCAGGCTTTGACTCGTTATGTGAGAGAGAGGGGAGAAAATGGGCTTGTCCTTTCCCCGGGGAAGATGACACTTGTGGTGATGGATCCGGTCTATCCTGTCAAAACAGGGGATAGTGGCTATGTGTTTAGACAGGACAATCAAATGATTGCCAGAGTAAGATTTGTGCTTTCCAATTATCAAACCGTGTTCATTGAACCGGTAGAGTGGTACGACACGAAAAGGGAATTTCAGGTTTTTGATAGGATTGTATTACGGTTGAAAGGAGAGGGACTATGAAAAGAATAATTTTCTTTATTGTGGGAATATATACCTCTCTGTGGGCTATTGATTGGCAAGCGTATAATCTCGAGGTCGTGTCTTCTACCAATAAAAACGCTGTTCCTGTGGTGGTGGTGAGGGATCAACAGGGGTTTGTGTTTTCTGTTGAGAATACGAATCTTCTTTCTGAAAAACACATTGGTACTCTTCTCCAGGTGAAAGAGGTTATGGCAAAGTGGACGAGGATTGTGCCGGAGAGTCTTTCTTTTCTTCTTACAGAGAATGGGATGGATATCTTGCTTCTTCCCAAGGTCGTGATATATCGGGGACAGGATATTGCTCCCTATATTCCCTCAGGGATGCGTTTCTTTTGGCGAGTGGGGCTTGTGTATGACTTTCGGATGATTGTGGGGACGAATTTGGTTCGTATTCGAGGATCCTATGAAAGCGAAGAAGAGCTTCTTGCCAGAATGCAACGTGCCGTAATGTATCCTACTCTCTATATGCGTTCTGAGGATATGGATATTCTTCTCCAGAAAGTGGAAAGTGTAGAGGAGAGGCAGGTTATTCTTGAAGCCGAGAATGTGGCTCTCAAGAAGCTGTGGCTTGCTTATCTCAATCGCAATCTTTTTGGTCAGTTGAGGCCTATTGCGGATGACAAGATTGAAAAAGTTGTTTCTCTGAAAAAGACACATCCCCACTGGGGGAGAAAGGATATCTATCACAATCTGCTTTCCGAGGGTGTGAAGATCTCTCAAAAAGAGGTGGATTTGATTCTTTTGGTTTATTTCGGGGAATAGGAGAAATACTTAACTCATGAGGGCTCTACTTGAGGCTTTGTCTTTTTCTCTTGATTGGGAAAAAATTGCTCAAAATTTACACCAACGAGAGGTGAAGCGGTTTCTCCCGTTGGGCTTTTTGGGGGTGTGGTTTACCCTTTTGCAGCAAAAGGGGTATCAGGTTCTTTATGTAGCAAGGAGTGAGATTGAGGCAGAAGAGGTGTATCAAAGTGTTCTGAGTGTGGGAGGGAGGGTCAGCTTTTTCCCGGAAGTGGATGTGATGCCCTACGCTCATGTCCTTCCTTCTCTGGATAAGCTTGGAGATAGGATGCGAACGCTTGCTCGTCTCCTTGAAGGGGAGAGGGATATTGTTATTGGGACACCAGAGTCCCTTGGAAGGAAGCTACCTCCACCTGCTTTTTTTAGGCAATCAGCACGAAAGATTCGCGTAGGAGAGAGAATAGATAGGCAAGAGTTTCTTGAATGGCTTGGTCGTTCTCATTATATCCGGGAGTATAAGGTACTTGAACCGGCGTGTTTCAGTGTTAAGGGAGATATTGTGGATGTTTTTTCTCCCCATCTTGATGAACCTTGTCGGATTGTGTTTTTTGACGACGTAATAGAGGAGATCAAGTTTTTTGATGTAGCCTCTCAACTTTCAAGAGAGAAAATCGAAGAAGTTACGCTTCTCCCGGCGACAGAATTTGCTTGTGACTGGGAGTTTCCCAAAACAAAAGAGGATGAAGATATTGCCAAGGCGCATTCTTGTTTTGTGCGAGGGTATGGGAGACTTGCCACGTTTTTGGCGTATATGCCACA
Source organism: Brevinematales bacterium (assembly GCA_026417555.1). GTDB lineage: Bacteria > Spirochaetota > Brevinematia > Brevinematales > Thermospiraceae > Thermospira. The sequence goes on along the minus strand of JAOADA010000001.1, from coordinate 623,308 downwards.
AGATACGATAGTGTTTACCCCAGCAGAGAGAGAAGATCTCTGGAATGCCATGTACCACAAATACATGGGTATGGAAAACCTTTTCTGGTCCTGGCAAGAGTTTGCAGAAACGTTCTCTCATGAGTGGGTATGTGAGGGGATGGGGGAAAAGGATGATCCCTTGGTGGGGATTGAGGAAGCCCCTCTATATGGGGAAGGTTTTTCTCTTTTTATGGAAAGTGTGGCACATCACTACCTAGAATCAGGTTACACGGTTGTGATTGCTGTAGAATTTGAGGATTTGGCAAAAAGGCTTGAAAGGATTCTCAAACCTCTGGGAGCACAGCGTGTTTCTCGGGACGATGGGACTCTTCCATCGGTGGGTATTGTAGTGATGGATTATGAGCATGGCTTTGAGTGGCGAGGAGGAAAGATTCTTCTCCTTTCTGAGAGCGATATCTCGGGGAAAAAACGTGTTTTTCGCAAGCGACTGAGGCAAATGGATGCCCTTCTGGATGATCTGGAGAGTATAGCTGTGGGAGATTATGTTGTTCATCTGAATTATGGAATTGGGATCTTTCGTGGGGTGGAGAGGCTTTCTATCCTGGGAAAAGAGAAGGACTATATTCATCTGGAATACGCTCAGGGAGAGAAATTGTATGTTCCGCTTGAACAGTCCTCGTTGATAGGGAAGTATATTGGCGATCCTTCTCATAAACCGACCTTGGATTCTCTTGGGAGTAAGAGTTGGGCAAAGAAACGAGAGGCCGTAGAAAAAAGTGTGGCGGAATTTGCCAAAAAACTTGTGACCCTCTATGCCAAGCGCCAGTCTTATCAGGGGCATGCCTTTTCTTCCGATACGGTGTGGCAGAGAGAATTCGAGGATAAGTTTGAGTATATCGAAACACCAGACCAGATCAGGGTTATTGAGGAGATCAAAAAAGACATGGAATCCCCCGTTCCTATGGATAGGCTTCTGTGTGGGGATGTGGGGTTTGGAAAAACGGAAGTAGCCATGAGGGCGGCCTTCAAGGCAGTGATGGATGGAAAACAGGTCGCCGTTGTAGCCCCGACGACGGTTCTGGTGGAACAGCATTACTATACATTTACCAGACGTTTTGAGGGCTTTCCGGTAAAGATTGCTTTTCTCTCTCGTTTCACAGAACGTTCTCAAGAGAAGCGTATTCTTGAAGCAGTGAAACATCATCAGGTGGATATTTTGATTGGGACCCATAAACTTTTTTCTCCTCGGGTGGAGTTTCATAATCTTGGGCTTGTGGTGATTGATGAGGAACACAAGTTCGGGGTGGAACAAAAAGAGACCCTCAAAGAACGCTATCCCCATGTGGATTTTTTGAGTTTGTCAGCGACACCCATTCCTCGAACATTGAATTTGGCTTTGGCCTCTCTTCGGGATATGAGTCTTCTCCAAACCCCACCTGATATGCGAATTCCCGTAGAAACGACGGTTGCTGATTTCTCATGGGAAATAGTCCGTTATGCTCTTCAACAAGAGTTTCGTCGAGGAGGGCAAGTCTATTTCATTCATAATACCATCAAAAATCTTCCAGAATATGCCTATAGGATTCAGCACGAGGTCCCAGAGGCTCGGGTGGTTATTGGGCATGGACAGATGGAGGAAGAAATGCTCGATCATGCCTTTATGGGATTTGTTCGAGGAGAGTACAATGTTTTTGTTTCTACCACCATTGTGGAGTCTGGTTTGGATATTCCAAGGGCCAATACCCTTATTGTGAGTGATGCCCATCGATATGGGTTGTCACAATTGTATCAACTCAAGGGACGTGTGGGAAGGGGAAAAGAGTTAGGGTATGCCTATTTTCTCTATCCTGGGAAACGTTTTCTTACTGAGAATGCCCATAAACGACTTTTTGTGATCAATGAATACACTGATTTGGGGGCTGGGTTTCAGGTAGCCATGAAAGATCTAGAGATTCGTGGGGCGGGGAATATTCTTGGCAGAGAACAGCATGGCAATATCCTTGCGGTGGGGTATGATCTCTATGTGAAAATGCTTCGGGAGGAGATTCTGCGCCTAAAGGGAGAGTACAAGCCTGTGGTGGAACCTCTTATTGATCTCAATTATACAGCGGCCATTCCTGATAGTTATATCCAATCCTCAATGGAAAAAATGGAAGTATACAAATTGATGCTTTCTGTAACCACAGAGGAGGATATACGAAAACTTTCTGAGATTCTGAGAGATCGATATGGTCCATATCCGGCAGATATGGAAACTCTTTTTGAGATTGTTCGGCTCAAGATTCGAGCAAAACACCTTGGGATAAGTGCCATTGTCGAGCAAAAAAAATACATCGAAATTCGTTTTACCAATCCTCGTGTGGTAAACGTGGAAAAACTGCTTCTGATGAAACAGACAGGAAAACACGCTTTTGAACTTAATCCCTCTGAGCCGTCGGTTATTTCCTATGAGAGCTTTGAAGGAAGTGTGGAACTCAAAGTCAATCGACTCTTGCGGTTTTTGGAGGATATTTGTGAGATTTAGAGTTTGTCATGGTCAAGGAGTTGGCAACGGATACGGAGAGACTGGCGCTTGATATGAAGGGTGGGGTAGGCCTGTTTGAGGGGGGTGAGATCGATTTCTACGATTTCTTCTGGTCGGGTCGTGGATGGAAGAGTAATAGGCCAGGTGAGCGTAGAGGTAACAAAGCCCTTTCCCTGGCAACGGTAACAGTGTTCGTTGTGGCCCTCACAGACAGGACAGAGCTGCCGTGTTGGGATCATGAGAGGGATCTGGTATCCTAATACGAGTTCCAGTTTGTAGAGCTCTACGGTGATGTCAGCTTGAAAATGGTCAAGGTAGTCTTCTGTAGAAAAATCTCGACTTATTTTGAATCCTTCAGAGAGAATGTTGATGAGAGAAAGGTTATAATGGATACGTTCAGGAGGGATGGTGGGAAGGGAGCGGCTAGCATGTCGGTTAGCTGGAGAGAGAGCTTTTTCACTGATAAGCAGACGATAGGCGATGACAATCTCTTTGTAGATCTCTTGAGCGGTGGGGTTTTTGTCGGGATGGTATTTTTTAGAAAGCTCTCGAAAACGTTTCTTGATTGTATCAATGTCTGCAGTGGGGTCAAGACCCAGAATTTCATATGGGTCTTTCATTCTTTCTCCTACATATCGAAATTCTGACCCAGATAGATCCGTCGAGCCTCTTCATTGGTGGTAAGTTCTTCATTGGTACCAGAGACAAGGATTTTTCCTTCATAAATGATGTAGGAACGATCCGTGATACGCAAGGTTTCACGGACATTGTGATCAGTGATCAGTATTCCAAGTCCCATCTCCTCTCGGAGTTGAAGGACGAGATTTTGGATATCCGCAATAGCTATAGGGTCAATCCCAGTAAAAGGTTCATCGAGAAGGAGAAAATCTGGTTTGAGAGCAAGAAGTCGAGCCACCTCGAGGCGCCTTTTTTCTCCCCCAGAGAGGGTGAAACTCATCTGTTTTCGGACTTTTTGCAGTCCTAATTGCGAAAGAAGTTTTTCTGTGGTTTCTTCTATTTCTTCTTTGGTTTTGCCATGGATATCCAGAACGGCCTTGATATTGTCTTCTACGGAAAGTTGTCGAAAAATAGAGATTTCTTGAGGAAGATACCCTATACCCATACGGGCTCTTTTGAACATAGGATACGAGGTAATGTCTTCTCCATTAAGATAGACGCGCCCCTCGTTTGGACGTACTAGTCCTACAATCATGTAAAAGGTGGTGGTTTTTCCGGCACCGTTTGGGCCAAGGAGTCCTACGACTTCTCCTCTTTTGATATGGAAACTGATGCCCTGGACTACCCTGCGTTTTTTGTAGATTTTGACAAGATTATCAACAACAATACCTTCAGAAAGATATTCCCGGGCATTTTCTGCTTTGGTGAGCATGCTATTTTCCTTTGACGTAAGAAATCACACGGGCAATCGTGGTCTTGAGTTCTTTGCGTTCTACGACAATATCCACGAATCCATGTTCAAGGAGAAACTCAGCACTCTGAAAACCTGGAGGAAGTTTTTGTTTGATGGTTTGTTCAATCACACGGGGTCCGGCAAATCCAATGAGAGCCTTTTTTTCAGCGATGATGACGTCTCCTAACATGGCAAATGAAGCCGTGACTCCTCCCGTGGTTGGGTTGGTGAGTACAGCGATATAAAGTCCCCCCTCATCGGAAAAGCGTTTCAGAGCAGCTGAGGTTTTTGCCATCTGCATGAGGGAAAGAATCCCCTCATGCATACGAGCTCCCCCTGAGGCACAGACAATCACAAGGGGACGTTTGTGTTTTGTCGCATTTTCAATGGCAAGCGTGATCTTTTCTCCCACGACAGATCCCATACTTCCTCCGAGGAAGTTAAAATCCATCACAGCCACTTCAATCAGGTGGCCTTCAAGTCTTCCATAGCCAGTAACAACGGCATCCTTGAGATTGGTCTTGATCATGGCGTTTTTTACCTTTTCTGAGTAGGGAGTACCATCATTAAAATTCAAGGGATCTGCGGAGACAATATTGTTAAAGGTTTCTATGAATGTGCCTGGATCAATGAGCATTTGGATTCTCTCAAAGGCATTGAGCTTATCGTGGAAACCACACTGGGGACATACATGAAGATTATTTTCCCAATCTTGGTTGTAGATGATAGCGTGACATTCAGGGCATTTTGTCCAGAGTCCCTCATTTTGTTTGATAGTGGCACTTTTTTTGATAGTGTATTGTGGTTTTGCGAACCAGGCCATACGCACCTCCGCTTGTGTCTATTTAGCTTCTTTGTAGTATTGGATGGGTTTTTGGTATTTTTTGTAGTTTTCTAAAACCTCTATGGCTTTTCGAAGCTGGTTATCGTATTCTAAATTGTAGACGGGGGGTATTTGGTTGATGATTTTTTCTGAGTAGAGGAGATAATCAAGAGCAAGGAAGGGAACAGGAAGCCCTACCTTCATCAGGTTAGTCTGGAACAAAGCTACGTCCGTCTTTGTGTAATTTGGTTTTTCTTTGAGAAAATCCTTGATGAAATTGGTAGATTGGAGTTTGACAAGGGCGTTTTTCTCAATGTCACTGAGACTTTCTGTCCAGTATTTTTCCTCTATGTCAGGTTGAACGCCAATTTTGTCGATGGTACGACCAGCGGGGGTAAAGTACTTGGCAACGGTAAACTTGATTTGAGAGCCGTCTTCGGGGAAGGGGTAGGTTTGTTGGACCGAACCCTTGCCGTAACTTTTTGTTCCAACAACAATGCCCCTTTTGGTATCCTGCATAGCACCGGCAAAGATTTCACTGGCACTGGCACTTCCTTCATTGATCAGTACCACCAGAGGAAGATTTTCAGGGATGATGCGTTTCTGGGGAGTGGCTCGATAGTCTTCAGCAAGTTGGTTATTTCTCCCACGAACGTAAACAATAAGCCCTTCTGAGAGGAAGTAGTTTGCACATTCGGAAACGGCCGAAAGGAGTCCTCCCGGGTTATTTCGAAGATCGATGATAATCCCAGAGAGGTTAGATTTTGTCATCTGTTCTAACGTGTTTTTGAGGTCAAGCGCGGTTGGCATACTGAATTCAACGAGACGGATGTACCCGTAGCGTTTGTTGTTCGTTTCTATAAGAGAAGATTTCACCGTCGGCACTTTGATGATAGCACGGGTGATAGTGACTTGAAAGGGTTCTACTCCATCACGGCCAATGGTGAGCGTAACCTTGGTTCCTGGTTTTCCACGCAACACATTGACAGCTTCTGTTGAGGTGAGGCCTTTGGTAGATTTGCCGTCTATCTCAAGAATCTTGTCATTTGGCTTGAGACCAGCTTTCCACGCTGGGGTATCTTCAATCGGGGCAATGATGGTGAGTTGTCCATTCCTGTCCCCAATATGGATTCCAAGCCCCCCGAAGGTGCCACCAATATCAATATTGAACTCTTTGGTGAGTTGGGGATCCATGAAGGTGGTGTAGGGATCCCCTGTGTTTTCTAACATCCCTTTGATAGCCCCATAAAAAAGAACCTTTGGGGTGGTTTGTTTCTCGTCGTAGAATTGCTCCTTGATAATGTTGTAGGCAGTGAGAAACATGTTCATATACTTGGTGTATTCTGGGTCGAGTTGAGGAAGAGAGGTACTTTTCTGAGCATACAACGGATTGACAAAGGTTTCCTGAAGTCCAATAACAAGTCCTCCCACTATACACCCTAACAGGAACGTGAGAAGATAAAACCGTTTTTGAGAACGCATAGAGACTCCTTTTTTGTTTTTGTAAGGTATATTATAGATGAAGTCTTAAGGAAATTCAAATTTTGAGGTTTTTGACAGTAACTGGAAGAGAAAAATGTTGGCATGGCAAAAAGTTTTCTCCTTTCCCAAGAAGAAATACAAGGGATTTTCCCTCCCTTTGCTCTCTTTATCTTTCCTGATGAGCAGTGTATTATCTTATAACCATGAGGGAGAGAGATTTCTTTTTCGTGGATGAGTTATAGCAAAAGTGACCTCAATAGGGATAAGCAAACACAAGATACCTCGAAATTTTGCAATTTTTTCTCCAGTGCATTATAATAGACAAATGAATCTTTTGTCCGTGCAAGGAGAAACTCGTCTATGAAAAAAAATCGTTCTCTCGGAATATGTTTAGGTGCGTCTACCATCAGTGTGGTGGAAATGGATGTTTCTCATGACCCTAAGGTTATCCATGTCGAAAGAGTTTCCCATGAGGGAGACCCGAAGTCAAAACTTCAAGAACTGCTTGGTCGGTTTTCGCTTGACAATACCTATGTTGCACTTACAGGTCGTAAGTTTCGTCGTATTACAAGGCTTCCTTCGCTCACTGAACCAGAGGCTACGGAGATAGCGTATCGCTATCTTGTCAAAAAGCATGGAAACAAGCACTACGATGCTATTGTATCAGCTGGTGGAGAAACTTTTATGGTCTATGGGCTGGACCAGAAGGGAAGAATCTCAAGTATCAGTTCGGGAAATAAATGTGCCTCTGGTACGGGGGAATTTTTTCTCCAGCAGATTCGTCGAATGAACCTGACTGTTGATGAGGCAATCCGCTATGCTCGTGAATCCAAGCATCCCCATAACCTTTCTAGTCGCTGTTCGGTATTTGCCAAGTCGGATTGTACCCATGCTTTAAATATTGGTGTGCCTATTCCAGATGTGGCTGCTGGGCTTTCTCGTATGATGGCCAAGAAGATAGAAGAGCTCTTGGTGAAAATCAATGCAAAAAGAGCCATTATTGTAGGAGGCACAGCCCAAAACTCTGTCATGATTGATGTACTTCGCCAGGGATATGAGGAAATTTTTGTACCAGAAGAAGCCCCCTATTTTGAGGCTTACGGTGCAGCCCTTTGGGCATGGGAGAACAAAACAGAATTCTCTGAAGGAATGCACACTATTTTCAAGGATCACCACTCTTCCTTTACTTTTTTGAGCCCCCTTTCGGCCTATGAAAGCATGGTTGAATTCAAGACTATGGAAAGAGGGGTGGCAGAGGAAGGGGATGAATGTATTCTTGGGCTTGATGTAGGTTCTACCACCACGAAAGCAGTACTTTTACGTATTCGGGATGAGAAGATTCTGGCCTCGGTGTATCTTCGTACCAATGGGAACCCTATTGAAGCCTCTCGGAACTGTTATCGTGGACTTTCTCAGCAACTTGGAGGAAAAAAGATTCGTATCATTGGTCTTGGGGTAACAGGAAGTGGGCGCCATATTGCGGGACTTCATGCGGAAACAGATGGTATTATCAATGAGATTATTGCTCATGCTCGAGCCGCTGCTCATTTTGATCCAGAGGTGGATACCATCTTTGAGATAGGGGGCCAGGATGCGAAGTATACCTATCTTGTCAATGGGGTAGCCTCTGACTATGCAATGAACGAGGCCTGTTCTGCTGGAACGGGAAGTTTTCTTGAGGAGTCTGCCTATGAATCGATGGGTGTGAAGACAGAAGAGATTGCCTCTATTGCTCTGCAATCCAAACGCCCTCCTAACTTTTCTGACCAATGTGCGGCGTTTATTTCCTCGGATATCAAGATCGCTACCCAGGAAGGAATTGAAAAAGAAGATATTATTGCGGGGCTTGTGTATTCTATTTGTATGAACTACGTGAATCGCGTGAAGGGGGCAAGACAGGTGGGGAACACCATCTTCATGCAGGGAGGGGTGTGTTATAATCGGGCTGTTCCTTTGGCTATGGCAAGCCTCACAGGAAAAAGGATTATTGTACCCCCAGAACCTGGTCTGATGGGAGCGTATGGTGTGGCTTTGGAAATCAAAGAGATGCTCTCCATGGGATTTCTGAAACCATCCTTGTATGATCTGGAGGAACTTGCTTCCCGTGAGATAGAGTATGGGAAGAGCTTTATTTGCCAAGGGAAACCAGAAAACTGTGACAGAAAGTGTGAAATTGCCATGATTAAAGTCAAAGGCAAGATGTTTCCCTTTGGCGGGGCGTGCAACAAGTACTATAACCAGATCCATCATATTCAGGTGGATACCAAGTCTTACGATTATGTTCTGAAACGGCGGGAACTCCTTTTCAAGGTCTTTTGTGAGCCGAAACCGCTTCCAGAAAATGCTCCTGTTGTGGGTATAAATAAGTCTTTTCATACCCATACGCTGTATCCTTTTTACTACAACTTTTTTACAGAACTTGGGTGCAAAGTTATTTTACCTGAAGAGGTACGTCAGAGTGGTATTGACAAGGGGATGACGAGCTTCTGCCTTTCAGGACAGATAGCCTTAGGCATGTTTGAGGATCTACTTGAAAAAAAACCTGACTATATTTTCTCTCCTCAGATTATGGAAATGCATGTCACTGAACAGCCAGAATACCGCAAAGAATACCAAACAGTCTGTATGTTTGTCCAAGGAGAGCCTTACTACCAACAGGCCACATTTCTGAAAAACCACCCAAATCCCCCTAAGCTCCTCATGCCTGTGTTGAACTTTATGCGGGGATTTCATACAGAAGAAGAACAGTTTGTGAAGCTTGCCCAGGAGATGGGTTTTTCGGCAGCAGAGGGACGGAAAGCCCATAGAGTGGCTTATGAGAAACAAAAGGCGTTTTTCCAAACCATGAAAGAAGAGGGAAGAAAAGTTCTCAAGGAACTTGAAAAGGATCCCAACAAAATAGCTATCGTACTTTTTGGGCATCCCTACAATGCCTTTGCTGAAGAGGCGAACAAGGGTATTCCCTTCAAGTTTGCATCCCGTGGTATTTATATTCTTCCTTATGATTTTCTGGAGTACGAGAAGGAAGAGAATTATCGGAATACCTATTGGGAGATGGGACAACGTATTATTCGTGCGGCACGGATTGTGAAAAACCATCCCCAACTCTTTGGAGTTTATTTTACTAATTTTCTGTGTGCTATTGATTCTATGATGGTGACCCATTTCCGTGATCTTATGGGGACAAAGCCATCCCTTACCCTGGAGGTTGATACTCATACAGCCGATGCAGGGGTGAACACAAGGGTTGAGGCTTTTCTTGATGTGGTGAGAAATTATATCAAGTTGAGGGATAAGATTCTTGATGCTGAGCCTATCTTTCGACGAGCAGAAACCCGTATTAATGAGTGGGGGCATGTGGAGTATGTGGATTCGACAGGGGCAGTTTTTCCCTATCGGCACCCCTCCATTAAAGCGGTAGTGCCATCGATGGGGGAAAGTTTTGCTGCGGGAGCGGCAGCCGCATTGCGACGAGTCGGGTGGAATGCTGAGCCTCTTCCCGTGTGTGATAGAGAGGCTCTGAATCTTGGGCGTTCTGTCACAACAAGTAAGGAGTGTTTGCCCATTATCAATATTTTGGGAGAGGTATTAAAATATATCAAATATCGAGAAAATCCTGAGGAAAGGCTTGTTGTTTTTATTGTTGAGGCTGGAGGATGTTGTCGGGTAGGGCAGTACAAGACCCTTCTTGAACGTATGATTGATCAGCTTCAACTTCGGAATGTGGCGGTGCTAGGTCTTAGTAATGACAATGGATACGCTGGGCTTGGCATTCCTTTCCGTTTGCACATCGCTCGGGCTGTGTATCTCATGGATGTGATGGATGATATCAAAGCAGCTATCAAGGCCATGGCAGAAGATAAAAATACAGCCCTCAGGATTTATGAGGAGGAGTTTGAGAAACTTGTCGCGGTAATTGATGGCTCGCGAAAGCGATCTTTTTACGGGCAACTCAAAGAAAGTGCAAAAAGGCTTTCCGAGATCAAACTGGTGCGGCCTATTACCGAGGCAAAGTATATTGGAGTGGTAGGGGAGATTTTTGTCCGTCGGGATCATTTTTCTCTTATGGGGATTCCTGAGAAATTGGCTGAGCATGGGTTTGTTATGCTTGATGCTCCTGTCACAGAATGGGTAAGATACACAGATTTTCTCCGAGATATCAATATGTTTGAGGTAAAGACCAACCTTGTTGGTCGGATTGAAGCGGCGATAAGTGATTATGTTCAAGATTATCATGAACGGAGGATCAAAAAGATTCTTGCCAAGACAGGTCTCTATGAGTATGAACTGATCAATATCCGTGAATATATGAAACGTTCGAAACATTTCTTTCGATGGGAACTTACCGGTGAACCGGGACTTTCCTCAGGGGCAGCTCTTGCAAAACTGGTGGATAAGTACTGTGGGGTTATCAATGTGGGGCCTTTTGGATGTATGAATTCTCGTATGACAGAGGCTGTGGCTACAAGAGAAATGTCCGTTGAGGGGAAACGAGAGGCAGAGTGGCAGGCTGGGAACAAAGAGGATTATGAAGATCTTGCTGAGTATATGGACAAGCTTCCTTTCTTGAGTATTGAACTTGATGGAAACCCTTTCTCCCAGATTATTGAGGCAAGGCTTGAGACTTTTCTTCTTCAGGCAGAGCGTCTCTATCAGTGGATGCAGGAGAGAAAGAAAAAACAAGGAAAGAAAAAGAGGGGAGGATAGTCACAGAAACTTTAGCCGGTGTGGTACTTTCTCTTCTTGGGTAACGTGGAATGAAAACCTGCCAGAAGTCATAGAGGGGAAAAGCCCTTGCGTTGTTTGACTGAGAAGGCCACCTAGGCTGAAGGTGCTCTCCTTTGAGGGGGAAGTAACTGTTTTCTTTTTCCCGAGAGGGGGAGAACAGGGGAGAGAGGAGGGCTCTTTTTCGCCCCACAAAGGGGGAGGGTTCATGGGCTGCAACACATTTTTTGTCTCTCCTATTGACAAAAAAATTTTTTACATTAAAATAAAGAGAGGAGAGAAGGGCGACGCGAGTCAATCATTTTCATGATGATAAAACGAGGAGGTTCCAATGAAACAGTGGAAATGGGCGTTACTGGGTCTCGTGGTCATGGGGCTTTTCCTTTCCGCGTGTGGAAAGAAAGGCGAGGGAGACACCAGTCTCAAGCTCAAAGAAACCGGTGATGTGGTGTTGACTTTTGCGATGTGGGGTACTCCTGAAGAGAAACTGGCTGTGTACAAAGTCCTTCAGGAGTTCCAAAAGAAGCATCCCAATATTGGGCTCAAGGTGATTCACACAGACTCTCTTTCGTTTGGAGACAAACTCCAGACGATGTACGCTGGTGGTACGCCACCCGATGTGCACTATCTCCATGTGGAGAGTTTCTATGATTATGCGAGCAAAGGATTGTTATATCCCCTTGATGAGTTTGTGAGTGATCCAGAGTTTCAGTTTGAGGATTTTTATCCTTCTCTGGTTGATGCTTTCCGTTTTGGGGGAGAACTCTATGGTATTCCCAAGGACTGGACGACGTTTGCTATCTACTACAACATGGATATGTTTGACAAAGAAGGGGTGGCTTATCCTAATGAGAAGTGGACATGGGATGATTTGATCAAGGCCGCTCAGAAGCTCACCAAGGATGCCAATGGGGATGGGGTACCTGATCAGTATGGCTGGCTCAATGAAACGTGGGCTAACTGGTATTATAACTTTATTCTCCAGAATGGTGGTGAGATCTTTGATGCAAAAGGGAACTGGGTGCTTGCTGATCCCAAGTATCTCAATGCGAATGCAGAGGCTATCCAGTTTGTGGCCGATACGATGAATAAATACAAAGTGGCTCCGTCGGTAACAGCTTCTCGTGAGCTGGGTGGAGATGCTAGCTTTGTCGCTGGCCAGACAGCTATGTGTATGTATGGCCGTTGGGTGCAACTCCGCTTTAAGAATATTGACAAGTTTAAATGGAATCTTGCTCCACTTCCTCGCAAGAAGAACAAGATCTCTGTTGTGGTAACAGTTTCTCTCTCTATCAATGCAAACACCAAGCATCCTAAAGAAGCATGGGAACTTGTGAAGTTTTTGACCAGTTACGAGGGGCAAGTCTTTACAGCCGAAGGTGGGCTTGCTGTACCTAGCCGCAAGTCTCTTGTAGCTTCCGATTCCTACCTCAAGTCCAAAGAAGTGCTTGTCAATCAGCCTCACTTGGCTCGTAACAAACCAGAGGAAGATCCTTTCATCGCTCAGCTTCCTGGGGCGAAGCTTCCTCCTCTTGTGCCAAGTTGGATTGAGGTTCGCCAGAAGCTTGACGAGCAGCTTGAAGATGTCTTCTTTGGAAGAAAGGATGCAAAATCTGTGATTTTGGCTCTTGATTCCATTGTGAAGGATATTATGGCTCTTAAGAGTCAGGCTGCTGTCTCTGGTGGTGAAGAGTAGTTGGCTTTGACATTTATATGGCTGCCCGGTTGTACCGGGCAGCTTTTTTTTTCTTAAAAAAAGGAGAGCTTTTTGTTGGCACCCTCCCTTGCAAACGTCTTGAGAAGGAAACGATGAAGAATTCTTTTTTGGAGAAAGACAGTGAGTAGGTGGGAAATGCTCAAGAAAAAAGACAACCGTATTGCCAAAAAGTGAAAGTATGGCCGTTAGGTTTTTTTGAACTTTTGTGCGATGAAATGGAAAAGAAAACTTCCTCCATATACTATCTGCGCGGTAGCCAGAAGAAAACCCTGCAGGGGTTTTTGTATTCCCTTTTCCTCGTTTGAGAATGGCCAGATGATTATGAGAAACCCGTAATAAAAAAGCCAAGGGAGCCCCAGCCATGGGGTTATCCAGAAGGCAAGAAACACAAGAAGCCACAAGCTAAAAAGACCAGAGAAGAGAAGATACCATGTGAGAAGTCCTTCTCTTTGATGGGAACGGATAAGAGCCTGGGAGGCTATCCAATGGAAGAACTCTTGTATTGTTTGTGGAAAGTATCCAAACATCACTACATCAGGAGAATAGAGAATAAGTTTTCCTCTATTCTTGCATACTAAAGAGAGTTGGTGTTCAAGTTTATCGTCAGTAGGATGAGGGGTAGAAAACCATGCCTCAAGGATGGTTCTTGTTACCATAGTTCCTTCAAGTCCCAGTTCTTCAACAGTCTTTTGTACCCCATGCTTGTATCGGTACGTGAGGGGACCATTGAGAAAGACACTCCGCAGGATAGAGTAAAAGAATTTTCCCTTGGGGGACTCGTCTGGGGCAGGCATCACAAAACCTCCAATCATTCCCACATCAGGGAGAGAAAGTAGTCGCCCACTGTTGAGAAACATTTTTTTGTCAGGAGAGAACAAAAGGGTGCCTAAGAGATAACCTTCTTTTGTATTGTCAATAACTTCTGGATGGGCTCTGAGTCGTGAAGCATAGAGGTTTTCTTTTGCCTCTTGGTAGTAAAGACGGGGGTGCTGAAAAGGGGGGGAGACGGGACCTAAAACAACGACGTCATAATCGCCATAGGGAAGAGTAAGATACCGTGAGAGGTTGGCCACTTCTTTTTGGTTCATTGATTCCGAGAAGAGAATCACTCGCCAGCGGTAGTGAAGGGGAGGACCAAGTTTTCGTTTGTAATAATGGAGGATATGAAATCGATACACCACGGCCAGTGTGTCAAAGAAAATATTCCAGATAGTGGTGAGACGGATATTGCCTATCCCTCCACGACTGAAATGGAGACAGACAGGGGCAGAGACAATTCGAAATCCCTCTGCAATCATCACAACAAGCAACTCGATATCAAAGGCAAAACGCTTGACAAGGGTTTTTGGAAGGGAGGCCTCGAGGGCTTCACGACGGAAAAGCTTGATTCCTGTCTGGGTATCCATCACAGGCAAACGAAAAAGAAGTCGTATAAAAAAATAGTACCCTTTGCTTAATATCCGACGGATGGTGGGATAGTTCACCTCAGATTCTGGATGAAGTTTACTTCCAATGACTGCATCAGCCTTTTGCTCAAAAAGACGGAACAAAAACTGGGGAATATGCCAGGGAGAGAGCTCAAGGTCAGCATCCAGAAAAAGTACATACTCCCCATGGGAAAACTCATACCCTGTTTTGAGAGCCCACCCTTTGCCAAAGTTGGTATCATTCCGTACGATGATAACCTGGGGATTATGTGAAAAACTTTGTGAGAGTTTTTCAAAACCATCATCGACGGATCCATCGTCAACGGCTACGATCTCTACGTTGAGACCTATCTCTTTACAGACATCGAGTACCTGCTGGACATGGGAAACAATAACCCTTCCTTCGTTGTAAAAGGGCATGATGATAGAAAGCCGTTTCCCCTCAAGAAGATGAGAGACGGGGATGTTTTCCGTTGGACGACTCACCCTTTTACCCTTTTCCGACGGTTGAAGATGACAATGATTCCTGTAATGGTATATCCCAATACCAGGAAAATGGCTACCGAGATGAGGATTGCCTGATCGGTAGAGGTGAGGTTATACTCGGCAATGAGGGGAGTTTTAGGTCGAAGGGTAATCTTTCGCTCGCGCTTGACAAGAAAGTTTACGGCATTGAGGAGAAGATCCTTGTTTGCCCATTGGGCAATATAGGCATTGTTTGCCATGTCAGCGTCCCCAAAAACCACAAGGCGTGACTCAACCGTATTGGTGAGTGCTCCCTCAAGAGAACGGAATATCTGGAGTTTTTTTCGGACCACAGCAAACCCCAGAGGAAGAGGTCCTCCCCAATCGTTTTTATCCTTTATGGCCTTGCGTTTTCTGATGGATTCGAGAGAACGTTCGGCGTACGAGGTTCGAGAACTCAGAAGAAGAGGAGTGATCTCAAGAAAAAGGTTTCCCTTATTGGTTTCCCTTACCGACACAAGGCCCATAGCTGCTCCTACAACCACAGGGAGTTTTCTTTTGATCAACGGATCGGTAATCGTATGCGGAATAAGACGGGGAGAAAAGACGGTATTGCCAAGTTGAGGGATATAGTTTTCCTCTTCGATAACAATATTGGGTTCAAAATAGATACCAAACTCTTTGAGAACATCGTTGAGGAGGTAGGAACTATCGTGTTCAACAAAAACAAGAAGGTTTCCTCCCCGGTCTATATAATCCTTGAGGGTATCGAGCTCATCTACTGAAAAGGTATGGGTTGGACGACCAATAATGAGAAGGGAGGTATGCTGGGGAATTTCGACAAATTTTGTCAAATCCAGGCTCTTCCACTCAATCATATCTTGCGAAAGGGCGTTGAAGAAATCACTGTAGCCTTGGTAAGAGGTTGTGTTAGGAGAGAATTCCCCATGACCAGCAAGGACATAGGCTTTTCTGACGTCACTTTCAAGAAGGCTCTTGATAGCGGAGGTAAAAGCCTCTTCCCCTCGGTAATTCATTCTACCCGTTTGAGCATCTTGATCCATCACATCGCGGATACTTACCGCTACTCGGTTGCCACTCAACTCAAAAATCGTGCTTATCTCTTCCGTGAGTTTGTATTCTGAAGCAAGAACCGGGTTTTTAATAGGATCGACAAATTGGAGGGAGATATGTTTACTTTTGGCCTTGTAGGTCTTGAGGAGATTTTCTTGGTATTCGATAGCTGGACCACTGGCTGCATCTGGTCGAAAACAGATGATCTTGAGTTCATTAGTGAGAGAAGATAAAAGAGACAGAGTCTCAGGGGAGAGACGGTACAATCCTTGAGCTGTCAGGTCAAGACGTGCCTGATTCTGTTGAGTGAGGAGATAGAGAACAACCATGACCCCCAGAACAAGGACACATTCCACACTTTTTTGTATTCCCGTGAGTGTTCGGCCTCTTTTAAGCCAGGATATCCACACTTCTTTGAAAAGAAAAAGGGAGGTAACGGCCAAAAGGATCTCTGTGATGACGAGTACCGAAAAAATGAGGCTTTTGGTTCCCCACAAAATCCAGCTTATCCAGTGTGTCAAAAAAAGGATGAGGGCGAGAGTACCAACAATGAGAATTTTTCTCTTCATAGGATGTGCTCCTTATTTCCAGATTCTGGAGGAGAGTCTCCATTCAGTGAGATAGAGCCATAGAAAGGTTCCCAAGACAAAGTAAAGGAAATCCACCCATCGAATCACCCCTTGGGCAAATTGTTGGTAATGGGTGTAGTAAGAGAGTTCTTTGAAGATGGCTGAAATCAGCTCTTGTGAAACCATGGATAAGGAAGAAAAGCTCACAAGGATGACGAAAAAACCGAAAGAGAGAAGTCCTGCAATGACAAGGTTTTGAGTGAGGCTTGAAGCAAAAATCCCTAGGGCCACAAAGAAAGCAACAGAGAGGAGCATACCCACGTACCCCGAAAGGATCATACCCCATTCGATAGGGGCATAGAAACTTAGTACCAAAGGATACACGAGAAGGAGAGAGACGGCAATAGCCGTGAAGACAAAACTTGCGAGAAACTTGCCCACCACGACTTCCCATGAAAAAAGCGGCGAGGTAAACAGAAGCTCCATAGTACCATAGCGGTATTCCTCAGCAATGGTTCTCAACGTAAGGAAGGGAATAACAAAAAGAATAGTGGTGTTCATCACCGAAAAAAATCCAGTGAATGAACTTATCCCTACTGGTGTGGCATACGACATGATAAAAAAGATACCCGCAATTACAAGATACAAAGACAAAATTCCATAACCGAGAATAGAGGAAAAATACACTTTGAGTTCTTTCTGGAATATGCTCCACATACCACGCTCCTATTTGACCAATTTGAGAAAAATACTTTCGAGGTTTTCGACTCTCTGGGAAAGTCCGACAAGCCCAAGGTTATTTTCCACAACAAGACGAGCAATCTCTTCTCGACAATCATGAGAGGTTGTGATGATAGCCCCATTTTCAATGAGTTGAACATCAAGGATTCCCTCTATTGGAGAAAGCAAGGAGGGTATTTTCTCACTTTCTCTTTTGACCTCAACGGTGATGTGGAATTGTTCTTTTCGGTCAATTTTGAGCTTTTCTATGGATTCACTGGCCATAATGCGGCCATTATGAATAATAATAGCCTGTTCACAGATTTCCTCTGCTTCTGCAAGGATATGGGTGGAGAGCATGACAGTTCGGCCCTCTTCTTTGGCAAGTTGCTTGATGAGGTTTCGTATTTCCACGACCTGGAGAGGATCAAGCCCTACCGTTGGTTCATCAAGAATGAGAAGAGAAGGATGATTGACCACAGCCCCAGCAATACCCACACGCTGTTTGAGGCCTTTGGAAAGCTGAGCAATGAGGGTATGGCGGCGGTCTTGAAGATTGGTTTTTTCAATAGCTTCTTGAATAGCGGAGACGCGCCTCTGTTTGGGGACTTGCTTGATACTTGCCACGAATTCAAGGTATTCCCACACGGTAAGCTCTGGATAAAGAGGAGGATTCTCGGGGAGATAACCAATTTGGCGTTTGCAGTTTTCTGGATCATCAAAGATATCCCTTCCATGGAGAGAAATAGTTCCACTTGTGGGAGGCATATACCCTGTAATCATACGCATGGTTGTGGTTTTTCCTGCCCCGTTTGGACCAAGAAAAGCAACAATTGAGCCTTGAGCCACAGAGAATGAAATATCGGATACTGCCTCAAACTGTCCGTACCTTTTGGTAACATGGTGAACCTCAAGCATAGGTGTCTCCTTAGGTGGGAATTTTCTTTCCGTATCAAGGACCATATTATAGCATTTTTTTGTGAATGATGCAAAAAAGAAAGCGAAACTTTCAAAGCGAAAAAGGAGATTTCACTCTCTGGAGGGGCATTATTTTTCTGAATGAGAGGGCTGTAGAGGTAAAAAAAATTCAAAGTGACGTTTTGATAGGAGAGCATCTTGATCCAAAAGTCTCTTGGATCGCGAAGCGAAATGATGTCATGGAGATGAGGATACGCATCATGCCCACTTTTTTCACAAGAGGCATGTCTTTTTCTTTTTTCATAACCGAGGAAAACGCTTGTTGTGATGAAAGAGAAGTGACTCAGGGAAAGTGAACACCTTTTCTCGTTCTTTTTCAGAAAATATGCCCAAAGTTGCGAAATATCAGAGTCTTGGGATGTTCCACGCCAATATCTCCCCATCCTCATTGTGCAAAATGCCCTATTAAAAAAGGCAAAATGTGAAACTGTTATGCAATGGATTTTTCTCATATTTCTTTTTCGATGTGTTTTTTGCGGGGGTATTTCTTTGTTTTATAAGAAAATATTTTATACCTGTAATATTTCATTTTTTTTGGCATGTTTCTTGCATTATTCTCTAAATTGCTGAAAAGGAGGTCGGTATGAGAAACCGATGGTTGGTGGGATTTGGTATGAGCATAGTATTAGGGGCGTGTCAGCTTACAGCCCCTGAGGTGCAAAAAGCAAATGAAGAGGCAAAGAAAGCCCCTCGCATTGCCTATGCCACGTTTAGCTCTGGGTATTCAGTAGTGCGGGTAACGGGAAGTGTGGCAGAACTCTCGAACTGGTCGGCTACGACAGCTCCTGCTCTTTCTCTGATTTCGAACCAGGTGTGGCAGGGAATTGTTTACCTCAAGGCTGGTTCTGTTTCTTACAAATTGGCGATGAACAATGCATGGGATGTGAATCGTGGTTTGGGCTCAGCAAGCGGCACTTCTGTTCCTCAGACAATTACTTCCCTTGCTCAGGGTGGGGGAAACATTTCTCTCACGGTGCCTTCCAATGGATATTATACGTTTACCTACTATGAGGGACAAGAAAGACTCACGGTGAGTGCGGCGGCCTCCAGCGGACCTGTTTCTAAGTACACTGTGGTTCGGGTACCTGGGAGTACGGCAGAGCTTGGAAGCTGGTCTGCCACTGTGGCTCCAGCGCTTACTCTTGTCTCAAATTACGTATGGCGAGGAGAAATTACCCTTGTGGCTGGTTCTGTTTCTTACAAGTTGGCGATGAACAATGCTTGGGATATAAATCGTGGTCTTGGGGTATCAAGTGGATTGACACTTCCCCAGACGATTACTTCCCTTGCCCAAGGTGGTGGAAATATAACCCTTTCTGTACCTGTGAATGGGAAATATGAATTTGTGTACTATGAAAATGAAGAGAAGCTTGTGGTAAATGTGCTTTCTGTAGCAACAAATACCAATAGGATCAAGGTACATTACTTCCGTACTGGGTGGACAACGGTCAATATTCATTACAACAATGGTCTTGGTTGGACAGCGGTTCCAGGTCAATCCATGAGCAATGAAGGAGGATCTTGGTATGTGAGAGAGATTCCTATGTACTCAAATGTGCTTACGTTTGTTTTTAACAATGGAAGTGGTACCTGGGATAACAATAACAATATGGATTATCGCAGCTCTGACAAAGAGATTTGGGTCTCAAACGGTGTGATAATGACGAATAATCCTCTTGGTCCCGATACCATCCCCCCTGTGGTTACTATCACCTCTCCTACCAATAATTCGAGTGCCAAGACCCCCACGATTACCATTCAAGGAACCGTCTGGGATAACCGTGGTGTAGCAGGGGTATATGTCAAAACCAATAATGGAAGTTTTGTTCTCATAGATGCCAATAGTTCCAACTGGAGCGTCATTTATGATCTCCCTGAAGGGACACATCAGTGCTCTGTATATGCACGGGATACAGCAGGTTTGTCTTCTCAGACCAATACGGTGACGTTTCGAATGGTTCGGATACCTATCCCTGTTCTCACAGTTTCTGCGGGGAGTGGATCAACGACGACGGTATTTCTCTTCAATGCCTCAAACTCTTTTGATGAGAAGGATAGTTTGTCTGCCCTTCGTTTCCGTTGGGATACTGATGGAAATGGGACATGGGATACAGCCTTTTCTGCGACGGCAGCCATTTCTCTTACCTTTAGTAGTCCGGGAGTGAAAACCGTTCGTGTTCAGGTGAGTAATACAGCGGGCAATACCGCTGAGGACAGTGTGAACGTGGTGGTTGGCACTTCCTCAACAACAGTGGACTTTCGAGAGGAGACGATCTATTTTGTCATTACCACACGCTTCTACGATGGGGATCCCAACAATAACTACTACAACCGTGATCGTATTAAGGTAGGGGATCCTCAATGGAGAGGAGATTTCAAGGGGCTTATTGAGAAGCTTGATTATATCAAGGATCTTGGGTTTACGGCGATTTGGATTACTCCCCCTTTTGAGAATAGGAGTGGGTTAGATTACCATGGATACCATATCTATGACTGGACCAAGGTAGATCCTCGTCTTGAGTCTACAGGAGCTACCTTTCAAGATCTCATCAATGCAGCCCATGCCAAAGGACTCAAGATCGTGATGGATGTAGTGGTGAATCACTCTTCAAGTTACGGAATCCGTGGCAAGGTGTGGCTGACTCGTTATCCCATCAAATACTTCCGTCCTCAAGGAACGCCTGTGACGTCCACCAACTGGGCAAATTGGCCCTACCTGAATAACCTGGGAGATTACAAGCATCCTTATCGAGAAGATAACGACAATCCTGTAGCACCCGCATGGTTTAAGGCATACCAAACCAGTGATCCTCAGGGAACGAATCTCATCTATGATCAAGCCACGGGGACACTTTTGAATATCAATGATGGTGGGAAGTTTTTTGGGACATTTTATCCCTTGACAGGGACGACGGTTTCTGGTACCACTATCAATGATTGGTATCATCAGGCTGGCTATGTGCAGGGAGGAGATTGGGAAAATCCGGAGAGACTCTGGGTGACGAGTATGGCAGGGGATTGTATTGACCTCAACACAGAAAGTGAAGTAGTACGGAATTATATCAACGAAGCTATCTATCGCTATCTTGATATGGGAGTCGATGCCATTCGTCTTGATACTGTCAAGCATGTGGAGCGAGATAGTCTGTTGAATGGTTTTGTCAACCGTTGGAAGGCTCGAAAACCTTCACTTTTTGTCTTTGGAGAAAATCTTGTCAAGGGAACAGGATGGGGAAATCTTGGAGGCGACAATGCTCCTTCGAGACTCCGTCCTTGGTGGTATACTCGGCTTGGGTACGATGAGAATAATCCAAACTCAGGGGGAGACTCTGGTTTCTCTGTGCTTGATTTTTCTCTTTTCTCTACCTTCCGTGACAATGTGAGCAAAGGATCTTTTAGTGGCATTGGTGGTATCTTGGCTATGGACTGGGTATATGGAGATGCGACAAAACTTGTCACTTTCCTTCAGAACCATGATGTAGGGCCTGACAATGATTTTATGTATCGTTTTAAAGGGGAACAGTGGATGGCAGCGGCAGCGTATAACTTGTTGTGGACCATCCGTGGTATTCCTTGTCTCTACTATGGGGAAGAGATTGAGTTCCAGAAGGGAGCCCCCCAAGATATTATAAATGCTACGATGACGATTGATCAGACAGGACGAGCATATTATGGAGATAATCTCTCAGCTACGAAAATAGCCACCACACAGTCCCATCCCCTCTACCAACACATCAAACGACTCAACCAAATCCGTCGGGCTATTCCTGCCCTCCAGAAGGCACCTATGCAACAAGTTAACGAATGGGGGAGTGGGATGAGTTTTGTTCGGGATTACAACAATGGGGAAAGTTATGTTGTGGTAGGACTCACTATTGGAAGCCAACAAACGATCACTGTCTCAGGTGTTCGAAATGGTACCTACCGAGATGCGGTGACAGGTACTGTGATCACCGTAAGTAATGGGAGTATTACCTTTACCGTGAAAGCAAACTCAGCTGGTATTTATGTACTCAATGGTCCGGGAAAGATTGGGGTTGACGGATTGTATCTGAGATAGACAAAAGGTGAGTTCTCTGGTGGGATAAAGACGTTACCATCCCCTAGCATGTTGTGGTGTTAGGGGATGGTGTCTTTTTGAAGGTTTTGTATCCATGCCATCATGTGGGTATGGTGACTCCCCTCCCAATAGAGACGATGGCATTTATCACAGGTGAAGAATTTTTTATGTCTTTGACGGACACGGGGAGGAAGCTGGTCTTTCACAACCCCTTTTTCTATAGAATGAAGGGGAGTGTTACACACTAAACATCGTGAAAGAGGATGTATCTGATCATACAGATGATAATGATCCAAAACCTCTCTCACCTGTTCATAGGGGGCAGTGCTTCGCACCCAATGGCCCCAGGTGACCATAGAATGACAGAGCAAAAGTTTGTCCCTGGTAAGGAGGATACGTTTTTCTTTCCTACTGATATCAATGAGTTCTTTATCTTGATAGCCATTATCATAAAGAGTATCAAATCCAAGCATGCGAAGAAATTTTGCGAGTCTGCCGAGATTCACATCTACGACAAAGGCGGGAAAAGGTGGATCGTGCTGCAGATGAGGGATGGGGATGTGGTGCCAACGAGGATACAACGCTATCCGGTCGTTGTCTTGAGGAAGAGCTTCAAATGTGACTGGGTTTCCGTTGACAAGGATGAGATCGATCTCTGTGTGAGGAATACCCATGTGTTCTGCAAGATGTTTCACAGAAGGCAAGAGGGGAAAAGAGAGAGAAGTCTCCCGCATACCTGCTATGAGAGCAAGGTAATCATACAATCGAAGTGTTACGGTTGCCATGTCGTGTACCTTTTCAGAGCGCGCAAAAGGGAGAAGACAATCTCTTTTCCACCGGGAGAGAAGGGGTCTTTGCCACTGAGATGGTTGGCTTTTTTTGCAAGGAAAAGACCAAGAGGGGGGTGATCTTCAAGGTATTGTCTTGAAGACGGTACCATAAAATCATGGTCTTGGCTGGGATCAAGGCCCATGATTTCTGTGTCATAGAGGTTCTGGATGGTGAGAAGATTGGTACGCAAAGATTGTCCACCTATTTTTCTTGAAAGAAACCATTCTTTTCCGATGTTCCAAAACCAGCGGATCCATGGGCCTTGGGAGAGGGCAAGATAATCACGGGCTATTTCTTCAACATGATGATTGCAAGTGAGAATAGTCGCTGTTTTCGCTTGGATGGGGCGTTGGATGAGGCCTAACACAGAAAAAAGATTCATCATCCTTCTGGGGGCGAGTTCCCAGAAGGCACTCTCTTTGATTCCTCTGAGACCGGAGAGCCATTTCTGAAAGGTGGCAAGATAGTTTCCTATGGTAGGATAATAGGAAGAGAGGGAAGCGAGAGAACGGCTGTCTTCGATCCAGGCAGAAAGGAGATGATAAAGATCTTCAAATTGAATCTTGCGTTTGATCTGTTTCATCACCCGGACATAACCACTGGTTTGTCCATAAGACTCGTAGAAGGAAAACAAAGCCAGAAGAATCTTGACCATCGCATCAGTTACCTCTTCCCTGTGAGATGGATCGGCTAAAGGGGATCCTCGAAGGGGAGAAGCTATGGTAATGACGCAGTCAATCATATGGTTTTTAAACAGATACTCATCAACACATGCCAAAAATCGGGCAACAACCCCTCCCTGGCTATACCCAATGAGGATATGTTTATCTCCCTCTTTATGATGACTCTGGATGAGTTCATAGTATCCTACTCCGGGAGGGGTTTGCATATTGCGAAAACCTGACGACTGGTCCCAGAAGTTTTCCCAAGAGGGGATTTTCCATTGGTCAAAGTAGAGCTTTTTCATTTGTGCGAGAATAGGCTTTCCTTCAGGGGCGATCCTCGAGGGGTGATCCCAGAGATTTCCGAGACACTTGATGGCTATCGGAACAAAGTACTCCTCATCGGGCATGAGATTTGAGGTTGTGGTTTGCCCTACAGTTCGTGTTTCCCATATAACAGGTGCATCAAGAAGTTTTTCAAAGGAATGACGGATCCAAGAGGGAGAAAGAAGAGATTCTGCTGCATTCAGAAGCCAGATGTGGTATGTCATACTCTCTTAGAAGGGAAGAAGTCCAAAAAAATTCAGGATCCCCCCAATTCCATGGAGAATACCGAAAACCATGGCAGTTATCCCAAGGCGTTTGTGCCATATGACTCCACCAGGGACGATTCTCAGGCCCATCAAGAGAACGACGACGAAAAAGAGTGTGGTTACCACTCCTCCTATCACAAGCATAAGGGAAGCATTCATACAAACCTCCTTTTATGGTGTTTTTTTGAGCTTTTTCTCAAGCGTGACAAGGTAGGACCGGAGTTTTTCGTTTTCAGGATGAATATCGAGGGCTTTTTTCCAGTGACTGTAGGCATCATTCCACTTGTTTTGCTGAGAAGCAAGGTTTCCAGCAAGGATAGAGATACGATAAATATCCTCGGGTGAAAGGGTATGGTATTCCAAAAGGGTGGTGAGGAGTCTCTCTGCTTCTTCAAGGTTGTTGTTTTTGTAGTTCATGAGGGCCTTTTCGTAGAGTTTTCCGACATCTTGCTGGGGAAAAACCTCTTTGATCTCGGCGGTTTCTGGAGGAAATTCAACAATAAGCAAGGTGATATCGTCTCCATATGGCATACTTCCTCGAAAATGGTCAAGCTCTTCAAGAATCAAAGAGGTGAGTTCTTCAGGAGATTTTTTGCTATGAAAAGAGAGAATATCCATGAAATGTCCTTCTCCGAAGAGGGTATTTTTTTCGTTTCTGGTTTCAGTGATCCCATCGGTATACAACACCAGTTTTCCACCACCATCCAGAGAGAGAGTCTGAGCCGAAAAACAAAGATGTTCAAACTTTCCCAGGAAGGGTGTTTGCGCAACAAGTTTGTGGACTTCTCCTGAAGGGCTCAGATAAAAAATGCTCACATGGCCAGCATTGACATAGCTGAGGGTATGAGTTTCCATATCGACGACACCGTAGAAGAGGGTGAGGTAATTTTCCACATCGCCTAATTGGCGACACAGATCAGTATTGACAGCGGCGACAACCGAGGCGGGATCGGGATCGTTTTCACTGTAATAGTTGAGAAACGCCTTTGCCATCATGGCAATCAACGCCGATGGTACCCCATGTCCGGAAACATCGGCAATAATGAGGTGAAGATACCGGTTCTGTGTTTTGTACACATCGTAGAAGTCTCCCCCCAGTTCTTCCATTGGCATGTACATCCCATGGAGTTTGACAGGAAGCATATTATCAAACTGCTTGGGCATCATAGACTGTTGGATACGTTGAGCAAGCTCAAGCTCGAACTGGATCTGTTTTTGTGCCTGTAACAAACGCTCGTTACTTTCTTCTAACTCTTGAGTGCGTTCATGAACCTTTTGCTCCAGATTTTTGTTCAAGTCCTCTAACCTGTGGTAAAGTTGAACAAATCGATTAGCAAGAACAAGGGCAAAAAAGACAACGAATCCGAAAAAAGCAAAAGGAGTGATGGGACGTGTATTTAAGAAACCCCGTGCCAGAGCAATGTCATGAAGAATTGCCAAAATAATAAACACAAATCCCCCGAGAAAAAGTTTGGCTTCCTTACTCTTTTTAAAATATCTGAGAAGAAGAAAAAGAATGTACGATACCCCAGAAGTGAAAATCAACGGTTGGTAGAAAGAAAAGTTGTATACATTGGCTTTTTCCCAATCTGCAAAGAAGGCCAACACATATCCTGGAATAGCCATTGAAAAAGAAAAGTATTGTATGCCCCTTCCCACAGGCCTTTTATCCTCAAAGAAAACCCGAATAAAGAGAAGAAAACACGGTACCAAGAGATAGTAGGTGAGATACTCTATCTGTTTTAGCAGCGTATAATTCCGCCAGAGAAAAAATTTCACCTGAGTTCGAGTAAAAGAGTAAATGATAAGAGCAAGAATAAAAAAACTAAAGGCAAGATAATCTTTTTGAGACGGACGTTGGAGGAAAAAAAGCATCAGATATGCCCAAATACATGTATAAACGATGAGAAACCCAAGGCCTACTATATCCATCTTATATACCTTCCAGAAGAGAGGAAGGTAGGGCCCTATCTGAAAAGGCGCGCGATCGGCACCTGTGTAGTTTTTAAAAGCACCTTTGATATGCCATGCCAGAATATTGGTTTTTCCTGGAATCACAGAAAAAAGGGAATAGAACCTCCAGGTATCATGGGCATTTTCGTATGTTGGAAAAATGCCATGTCCATCATGGTATTTCCCATTGATGTAAAACGCATCTGAGGCATAAATGTACCCCATAAAAATTGCCAAGGGCTCATGAGAGGTGGGGGGGATATAGAGGTGCCATCTCACCCAATAGTCTTCTGCTTCTCCAAGAACGGACCTGAGGTTGGTGGGAAGGCTGATTCGTGTCCACGTACTATCATCACAATCCAGTCTTTCTGCTCCCGGTGGATTGCCTTTGGTAGCAAGAAAAACAGGTTCGGTGATAGTAGTGATGCTTCCCGTAAAGGAAAGACCATAACTCACGAGAGGGAAAAAGAAGAAAAAAGAAAATATTTTCAGCATCACCTCTCCCTTTTTGATTCTTTTCTCACGTTATCGGAAAGGCAAAGGAAAAAACTCAAGAAAATCAGAAAAAATCAAAATTTTTATAAATATTCTACTAAAATAATATTCCATATATACTATATTTTAATAGTAATTTAAAAGCCCTTTTTGAATCTCCAACGAAGGGATACAAAAAGCTATAGATTCTTTCCTTTTGATGACCACCTGTCTCTTTTCTTTATTCTGCAAGATTTTCTTCAAAAAAGCAGAAAGATACAAGCGATATGAAGAAGGATCTTTAAAGAGAGAGAATCTTCAAACAAAGTGTATGTGGTGAGATTTTTTTGTGTTTCCTCAGGGAAGATGTGAAGAGAACATGTTTGGCCAATCATAGAGGTGGGGAGGAGTTTTTTTGAGTTTTTTACGAGATCTCTCACCGTATCGTCATAGGGATGTCCCTGAGAAGAAGATCTTTCCAAGCCGGGAAGAAAAAGACAGGTACTCTCTCGGTGACAAAGGTCTTTCAAGAAAGCCATAAGCAACGTCATCCCTTCTCACAAAAAACCCGGCAGGAAAGAGATTTTCCTACCGGGTTGGGGGGCAATGTATTCAAGACAAGGAGAAAAGGCGGTGGGTGACCTTTTCTCCTTTCAGAGGTCGTTTGATCATTTTTGATTTACAAAAATATTATACGGAATTTTTGGGAGACTCAACAATCCCCCGAGAGGGGAAAATTTGTTCTCCTTTTGTGTATTTTCTACCCCAAAAGTGGTACACAAAGGGGCATAGGCCCTCTTTTTGGGGAGAGATTGACACTTTTTCTTCCTATCGTTATAATACACTATATAGTGGTATGTTGGAGGAAGTATGAAAAAATATATTTTGGGGATAGTGTTTTTTTGTGGGATTTTTTCCTGGGCGCAAGAGAATGTTTCCTCTACGATTGTTCTTCCAGATGTGAAGATTGTGCTTGAGGGGGATACCTCTATCCCTCTTCAGGACCAGACCAATCTTAGCCTTTCGGGACAAGAGATAGACTTTGGGCGGGTGGATCTTGCTGAACTCTCGAGGCTACGAAAGAGTGAATACTACAAGATAGAACTGACCAACCAGCGTCGGTCCCCTTCGTTTTCTCTGTCCAGTTTTCGTCTCTTTTATGGGACAAGTGACAATCTTTTTTCGGATATTACCATAGGCAAACGTGTGGATGCGTTGAATTATCTTGTTTCGTATCTCAGAAACTCTCGAGGGAGTCTCACACTTTCCAATGAAAAACTCTACAATACGGAACTCAAAGTGGATGATATCAATGTAGATGTGATTGCTACGCTGTCTCCCAAGTGGGAAGTCCAGACGGAGGTTGGTTATTATGCAAGGGAACTTGGGCTCTATACGAATGCGAGGGTTCTCTCTGAGCAGATGAGGTATTTCCCGGCAAGGGTAGGGCTTTCATTTATCCCTGATACGTACAGTCTTTTTACGCTTTCTATGGAAGGGAACTATCTGGAACGAAACAACAAGCTCCTTGTGAGTGGGTATACGAATCAGGTTTTTTATCATTTTTCGCCATCTTTTTCTTATGAAGCAAATTGGGCCAAAGACAATTTTCTCCGTCTCGATGGAAGGTATATGTATGTTTTTCAAGAGAGTATTTTTCATGAGGGGGATGTTGGATTTCTCGATAGACTGAATCTTCTGACTTCTCTTTCGTTGGATGTGGGGGCACGGGTGTATTTTTCTTCTTTGGTTCCTTTTTTCTGGTATCCTCTTGTGATGGTGAGGTATAGATATACAGATGTGTTTGTATTTACTGTTGGTATGGATGGGGAACGAAAACGGCTTTTGGGAGGGGATATAGTTGAAGAGAATCAGTATTTCTTTACCAGTGCGACAAGGTATGAGAGGTGGACACCTCAAATAGGGGTGCAGTATATTCCTGTGGAGAGTTTTTCGGTGAAGGGGAGTCTTTTGTGCCATTTCTATGGAACCTATGCTCTTCCTGTATATCGGGCAGATCTCGATATGTTTACTCATGAGGAGAGGACAAATGTTTCCGTAGGGGAGGCAGAGGTTTCTGTTGGCTGGAGTCCTCTCAAAACCTTAGGAGGGAAAGTGACAGCCTCGTATGTTCTTCCCTTTTCTCCGGATATGTATGAGATAGGGGGGCTTTCCTTGTCTGCTCTTTTGGAGTGGAAATGGCAGGAGATTGGGTTGATTACGACATTGAGGGGGAAATACTATCCCAAAACACGGACGGCTCAGGGGACAGAGCTTCCTGATGCCGTGGTGGTGAGCGCTGGTCTTTCTCAACAGCTGGGGAGAGACTTTTATCTTGAACTTTCAGTTGAAAATCTTTTTAATCAGAATCATTTCCGTAGGCCCTGTGTTCCCGAGGGAGGCGTGCAGGTGATTGGGGGACTTCGTATTCTTCTCTAAGGGAAAGGGTAGACGATGGGAAAGCCGGTTGATCACGAACCTGTCAAACTTGTGGTGGGTATCTTGTTTTCAGATGAGGCATGCTATCGCAAAGCTCGTGAGAGGCTTCTTGCTCTCTATGGACCTGTAGATTATGAATGCGCTCCGTTCCTTTTTACGTTTACTCATTATTACGACCAGGAGATGGGAAATCCGATTTATAGAAGTTTTGTTTCATTTGAGAAGTTGATTTCTATTGAAGATCTTGTTGATATCAAACTGACTACCAATGGGATTGAGGAGGAGTTCGCTTGTGAGGGAAAGCGGCGAGTGAATCTTGATCCTGGCTATATGCAGATGGGCAAGTTTGTGTTAGCTACCACCAAAGATCAGAAGCATAGAATATATCTTTCGCGGGGGATCTATGCCGAGGTTACTCTTCACTATCAGAAAAAAAGCTGGCAATCTTGGCCATGGACATACCCTGACTATGCAAGTGAGAGGTACAAAGAGATTTTCTTGCAAATTCGTGAGCGGTATTATGAACAATTGAGGGCCATTGGAGGAAATGTTCCTCACAGGGCACAGGCACGTCAAAGGAAGGGGGAATAAGGAGGAGACCATGGACTATGTGTATGAATTACGTTTTCAGGTGAGGGACTACGAGTGTGACCTTCAGGGGGTGGTGAACAATGCGGTGTATCAAAACTATATGGAGCACACTCGTCATGAGTTTATGAAATCTCTTGGATTGGACTTTGCGAAGCTCCATGAGGAAGGTATAGATGCTTTTGTGGCTCGTATTGAGATAGCCTATAAGTATCCTCTTCGAAGTGGTGATGAGTTTGTTTGTCGTCTGAAACTTGAAAAAGAGGGAAAGCTCAAATATATTTTTTACCAGGATATATTTCGATTGCCCGATGAGCGTCTCATAGCCCAGGGAAAAGTGACAGCCACGACCACGGTGAATGGTCAATTGGCTGTCTCTCCCAAGGTTGATGAGGTATTGCAGCGTTTTTTCTCTCAGAACTCCACAAGATAATCTCTGTCTCTGGTGAAGGTAACGGAGAGTTCGAGGGGTTTGCCATTTTTTTCTATGATTTGTCGGTTCTCGTCGAGGAGACGAAAGTGAAACCGGCTCCCTCGGGTTTGTGTGAGAGTGACTTCACGAGAGGAAACAAGGTTAATCTCAAAGTTGGTTGTTATGATGAGGTTGTTGGTCACATAGCGGAATACTTCAAGGATGACTGGACGGGAGGAGAGGAAGCGGATACTTATGGCATCTCGGCTTTTTGGCTGAATGATGAGGTTAGTGGTAAGGGTGCCATAGAGACTCTGGATGGTCAGAGAGGCTTCTCCCGGGGTACGTCCTGTGATCTGAAAGTTAGAAATAGTGAGCTTTTGCGAAGAAAGAAGAGGAAAAGAAGTCTTTCGGATATTTTCTGTGTAGAGAGCCTCAACTGTCACACTGCTTGTGTCTCCGACTCCAAGGGAAGGGGGATCAATGATCGCTTGCCACGACAGAAGGTGGGTTTTTTCTTTTCCTAAAAAAAGGAGAAGGGGGAGAAAAACCCTGCTTTGCCAGGAGGATTCAGAGTGGGTTCCATTTCTGTCTTCGTAGTACCAAAGCCTGTCTCCAAGCTTTGGGAAAAGAGCATGATACATATTTCTGGCGGGAATCATCATCTCGTCTGATTCTTTCCAGCCGGCATCGATGTACATGAGGCCTATCTTGGTGAGGTCAAAGTTGGTGAGACGAGAAAGGGTGTATTCTTTTCCCCACCAGAAAGATGGAGAAACGATTCCAGAGAATCCAAATACGTCGGGATACCACATATGAAGGTAAAACGATGCCAGGCCTCCTAATGAAGATCCCATAACTCCAGTGGCTTGTGGGGAAGGGTCTGTGCGGTAGGTGGTATCTATCCATGGTTTGAGTTCCTCAACAATGAAACGGGCATAATTCCCTAAAAGTCCCCGTTCTGAGCTATTGGTAGGAGGGGCATATTCTTCGATACGTTTAGCGGTGTTGAAGATACCCACAATAATACAAGGAGAGACCTTGTGTTCAGAAAGAAGTTTTTCGAGGGCCTGATCCACATTCCATTTGATAGGACTTCCTGCCCCTCGAAGCCCAGTTTTTTGGTTGTCAAAGAGGTTTTGTCCATCGTGCATGTACAAAACCGGATAACGATGAGTTGAAGTAAAGTAGTCTGGAGGAAGGTATATCACGATGTTTCGTGGATCAACAAAGCGGGAAGGAAAATTTCTATGCACAATATACTGAGAGGATTGCGCAAAACCCACCGTTCCCACGAGAATACTTGCAAAGATCAAGCCTATTCTTTTCTTATACCCCATACGGTGTATGCCTCCTTATAGGATTTTTCTTTTGTTTTGGGGAGAGAGCAAAATAACCACGAGGTATTTTTTGCAGTGATACCAAAATCTTTCTGATGAGGAAGAGATTTTTCAATTGGAAAGTCATTGTTTCTGGTTATAGTTTTCCCTTGTTATTCTGGATTCGTTTTTCTATTTCTTTGACAAGAACTTCTGTGATAGATTGTGGGGTAGGATGGGGGATTTTGAGAGGGGTTTTCTGGCCGTTCTCAATGACTATGGCGGCCGACTTTCCAATAGCGATTCCTAAATCTGCCTCTAACGCTTCTCCTGGGCCATTCACCACACATCCCATGATAGCGACTCGGAGGTACTGCCGGATGTGGCGGGTTTTTTGTTGGAAAAGCTCGACAGTCCTAGCAACGTCAAACTCTTTTCGTGCACAAGTTGGGCAGGAAACGATCTCGATGCCCTCTCTTCGTAATCCAAGACTTCTGAGAATAATTCTGGCTGCCTCTACCTCATCCTCAAGATTGTCTCCAGTGATGGAGACCCGGACAGTGTCTCCTATACCCTCTAAAAGAAGGCTTCCAATACCAATCCCACTTTTGATGAGGGCCTGATTCAGAGGTCCGGCTTCTGTTACTCCGAGATGAAGGGGGTAATCCCTCTTGGTGGCAAAAAGTCTGTAGGCCTCTACCATGGTCGGAACATCGGAGGATTTGAGAGACACCTTGATATCAAAAAAATCAAGTTCTTCTAGGATCTGGACATGAGTCAAGGCAGAGTCGACAAGGGCCTCTGGTGTGGGATGGGGATAACGATTTCTATCAAGAGAGCCTGCATTGACGCCAATACGGATAGGAATATGGCGCTCTTTACAAGCTTTGACGACAGCCGCTACATGTTCTTTCTGTCTGATGTTTCCTGGGTTGAGGCGGAGACCATCAATCCCATGCTGAATGCATAGAAGGGCGAGACGATAGTCAAAGTGGATATCGGCCACTAAAGGAAGTCTGGTATGTTTTTTTATCTCGGCAATAGCATGAGCACTTGCTTCATCAGGGATACCAAGACGGACAATATCGCATCCTACTTCTTCGAGTCGTCGGATTTGATGAGATACGGCACGTATATCCACCGTAGGGACACTTGTCATGGACTGGATAGAGATTGGAGCATCTCCCCCGACAGCGACTGTTCCTACGTAAATCTGACGGGTTTTTCTCCTCTGAATCATGCGAATTCCAAGGCCTCACGAAGAGTAAAACGACCTTCGTACAGGGCTTTTCCGATAATGACCCCCTTGAGCCCCATTGGTTCGTACTCCTTGAGTTTTTTGATATCTTCAAGGGAGGAGATACCGCCAGACATAATGATGGGGATATCAGATACGGTAAGCATGGTTTCCAGGGCATCATAATTTGGACCCTCAAGTGTTCCATCACGGCTGATATCAGTATAAATCACCTCCGACACCCCGAAATCCTCAATTTCCTTCAGGAGATCTACTGCACGAGTAGAGGTAATCTCTTTCCACCCATTTTTGACAACAAAGCCATCAGAGGCATCAATGGCGATTACCACACCCTGTGGGTCACTTTTACAGAGGTTACGAACAAATTTTCGGTTGTCTATGACAGCTGTTCCAATAACTACTTTGTGAACCCCACGACTTCGAAGAGCCCGGATAACCCGATTGTCACGGATCCCCCCTCCTACATCGATCTCGATATGTACCTCTTGGACAATTCGCTCGATGAGATCAAGGTTTTGAGGTTTTCCGTTAAAAGCCCCGTCAAGGTCAACAATATGGATCCTTTTGGCTCCCTCTCTTTCCCAAAATTGGGCTTGAAAAATAGGATCATCTGAATATACGGTTTCAAACTCTGGGTTTCCTTGAACAAGACGAACACATTTTTTGTTTTTGATATCAATAGCTGGAATAATCATCATACCAGGCCCCTCTCTGATAAAATAGAAAGAAAATTGGAAAGAAGACGAAGACCATATTTATGACTTTTTTCTGGATGAAATTGAAAACCAAAGACACGATCCTTTTGTATACCAGAGACATAGCGAATGCCGTATTCCGTTTCACAGGCCACTACTTCTTGCTCCTCTACCTCAGGATAGTAAGCATGATCATAATAAAAATAGACATTTTGCGGTATAGAGTCAAATATTTCTTTTTCCTGTCTGAGGATAGTTGTACTCCACCCAATATGAGGAATGGGCAGGTGAACCTGAAATCTCACTACCCGACCTTTCACAAAACCAAGGCCTGATGTTTTTCCTCCCTCCTCTCCCTGATCAAAAAGTAACTGGTAACCAAGACAAATACCCAACAAAGGCTTGTGAGCGACGACGTGAGACTGAAGGGCATCAATGAGATGTTGCTCTCGAAGATGTTTCATGGCATCTCCAAAAGCCCCAACCCCTGGAAGAATAAGGGCATCTGAAGAGGCTATTTCTTGCTTTGTTCTCACAATACGAAGTTTATCTTCTGGTGTCCCAATACGTCGAAAAGCGTTGTACACGCTAGCGATGTTACCCATATCGTAGTCAACAATACCAATCATGGTTTTCCTATACCTCAAAGTAGTCTTTGGTTGTAGGGAGATGGGATGGATGGTCTTTGTCTATTGTGATAGCCTGTCGTAAGGCATGAGCAAAGGCTTTGCACGAGGCTTCGAGGATGTGATGTCGGTTTTCTCCTCTTTGGACAAGGATATGAAGGGTATACCCCATCGAAGCAAACCCTTGGAAAAAAACATCTCCGAGCTCCATATCAAAAGTT
This sequence comes from Brevinematales bacterium, assembly GCA_026417555.1. Classification (GTDB taxonomy): domain Bacteria; phylum Spirochaetota; class Brevinematia; order Brevinematales; family Thermospiraceae; genus Thermospira. The sequence goes on along the minus strand of JAOADA010000001.1, from coordinate 589,280 downwards.
CCAATGAGGCCAGGAAAATTGTTGAGGTTGGAGACATATGATGGGCGTCCACTGATGTCAATAGCCACCTCTACCAAAGCCTCGTCTAATGGGATCACTGACCACCCAAAACGGGAAATTCCCCGTTTTTCTCCCAGCAGATGCATGATGGATCGTCCTAAAAGGATACCACAATCCTCGACAAGGTGATGATAATCTACATGAATATCCCCACTTCCACTGAGAGAAAGATTAATGAGACTATGACGAGAGATTGTCTCCAACATGTGGTTGAAAAAACCTACCCCCGTATTGATCTCATAGGTTCCATTGCCATCGAGGTCTAGCGAGAGGTCAAGGTGTGTTTCCCTGGTCTTGCGGGAAAAAGTCCCCTGTCTCATACGGAACTCCTTCTTTTTTCCCCTTTTTTATTTTAAGGAGAAATTTTTATTTGTCAAGAGGGTCTGCTCTCTCTCAGTGAAAATGCCTGTGTCTTTTGCACAAAAATCACGAAGAGGGATGGTGGGAAGAGGTTTTTTGAAAAAAGACCAAAATACCCGTGAGTATCACCACAAACAGAGTGTGACAAATTCCAAAGAGAGTATAGAAAAAGGAGAGCGAAGAAGGGAAAAAGTGGAGAAAAATCATCATGAAAGACGCCATCCCTATCAGATAGAGCCAGAGACAGGGAATAACCCATCGATGTTCTTCAGCCACACTGTAATTTACCACGAGTTGGAGAAGTCCAAGAGGAAGACAATACCCAATATACAAAGGCAGGAAGTCATACCCCCCTGATGAACCAAAAAGAAATTCAAAAAGCCATTTTCCTCCCAGAACAGCGAAGACATATGCTCCACCAAACAAAGCAACAATGATTCCCATGCCCCTCAGAAAAAAACTCTCTTCTCCTTCCTTTATGACGTAGGCAAAAACAACATGAGCGATGGTGAGAGAAAGGGTGATGAGGTTTTTTCCAAAAAGGCTGGAAAGATTCACAATTTTTCCGAAGGAGGGAAGAAAGCGATTGATCATCGTTTGGTCCAAGACCACAATCAAACCAAAGGGCAAGAGCATGAGAAGAGCATGAAAAAATGAGGCAAGTATAGGAGGGGTTTCCTTGACAGAAGAGGAGGTGGTATCATGAGGAGAAAGAGCCACGGGAATCAAGAGGGCAATCAACCCTATAATCCCACTTACCATGGAAGCCGAGAGAGCCCCATACACACTCAATCCTAAAAGAAGGGCAAAAGCGCCTACCAAAAGACGGAAGATACCTTCTATTCCCATATTGAGAGCGAAGATATCAAAGCGAAGGATACCCTGATACATTCCACGAAAACCAGATAACCATATCCAACCTTCGAGAACCAGAAGCCCCAACGGAACAAGAAGAGGATACTGTTGTCCATAGAGATACCAAAGGAGGGGAGAAAAAACAAGGTATCCCACAGCAGACCAGAGCGCTAAACGAGAGAGAGAAGGAAAGATGGCAAGAACGTGGGAACGAAGAGAAAGGCTATACCGGCCTGTAACCTTGGCTACTGCCAGTTGAAATGAGGGAAGGGGAAGAGCAAGCAAAAAATAAAAAAAAGTATTGTAAGCCGAGAAAGCGTCAGGAGGAAGAAGTCTCACGGTAAAGATACTGTACAAGAAATTTGCTCCGGTAAGTATCCCGAAACCCGCGAGAGACAAGATGGTATTCCACAAAAAATGCTTTTTTGTCATAACTCCCTATGGTGGTACGAGAATGGAAGACAAGTATAAAGGGAAGGAAGAAAAAATGCAACGAGAAGGGAGGGTCTTGGTTGTGGCGAGGGAGGGTCTTGTCTTGCCGTGAGGGGGAACTCATTTCCATAAGGGAAATAATATCTTTTCACGTATTGGCGAGAATATCTTCTTTTGAAGAGGAAACTTTCCTCAAAAACTTGTGTTTTTTTTTCGTTGGTCTTACAATAACATTTGAAAATTTTATTCGGAGGTATCCCATGGGAAAGAAAATGGTAACCATGGATGGGAATAACGCGGCAGCGTATGTAGCCTATGCTTTTACCGAAGTAGCGGCTATTTATCCCATCACTCCGTCATCGAACATGGCGGAGCACTGTGATGAATGGGCTGCCCAGGGCAAGAAGAATATCTTCGGCCAGGTAGTCAAGGTGGTAGAAATGCAGTCTGAGGCTGGTGCGGCTGGGGCTGTCCATGGCTCTCTTCAGGCCGGAGCCTTGACCACGACCTTTACAGCTTCTCAGGGCTTGCTTCTTATGATTCCCAATATGTACAAAATTGCAGGGGAACTTTTGCCAGGGGTTTTTCATGTGAGTGCTCGTACGGTGGCAAGCCATGCTTTGTCTATTTTCGGTGACCATTCGGATGTGATGGCTACTCGTCAGACAGGATTTGCTATGCTCGCCACATCCTCTGTTCAGGAGATTTTGGATTTGGCTCCTGTAGCCCATCTTGCGGCTATCAAAAGCCGTGTTCCCTTTTTGCATTTCTTTGATGGGTTTAGAACCTCACATGAGATCCAAAAGGTTGAGGCGCTTGATTATGAGGATTTTGCCGCTCTTCTTGATAAAGAGGCTCTTGATGCCTTCCGAAAAAATGCACTCAATCCCGATCATCCCGTGACTCGTGGAATGGCGCAGAATCCTGATGTCTTTTTCCAGGCTCGTGAGGCATGCAACCGCTTTTATGATGCTGTTCCTGATATTGTGAATGAATACATGCAAAAGATGAGCAAACTGACCGGAAGAAACTATAAGCCCTTCACCTACTATGGAGACCCGAATGCTGAACATATCATTGTTGCTATGGGCTCCGTATGTGATCTGATTGAAAGTACGATTGATTATCTTGCCAAGAAGGGGGAAAAGGTTGGTCTTATCAAGGTTCATCTTTATCGTCCGTTCTCGGCAAAATATTTCTTCGATGTTTTGCCCAAGAGTGTGAAACGAATTGCGGTACTTGATCGCACCAAAGAACCAGGGGCTGCTGGTGAACCTCTTTACCTTGACATAAAGAATCTCTTCTACAACAAACCAGGGGCACCCATTATTGTAGGTGGAAGATATGGCTTGAGTTCTAAGGATACAACTCCTGAGCATATTATTGCTGTCTACAAAAATCTCAAGCTTCCTGAACCCAAGGATCGTTTCACGGTGGGTATTGTGGATGATGTGACGTTTCTTTCGCTTCCTGTGGAGAATGAGATTGTGAATGTGACACCCGAAGGTACCTTCGAGGCAAAATTCTTTGGGATTGGTTCTGATGGGACGGTAGGTGCCAACAAGAATTCTATTAAGATTATTGGGGATCATACAGACTATTATGCTCAGGCGTATTTTGCCTATGATTCCAAGAAATCGGGTGGTATTACCGTCTCTCACCTACGTTTTGGGAAAAAGCCTCTCAAGCTTCCTTTCCTTGTCAACAATCCCGATTTTGTAGCATGCCATGTTCCCTCGTATCTTGATAAATATGATGTTCTCAAAGGGCTTAAGAAGGGGGGGGTCTTCCTTCTCAACAGTCTTTGGGATGAGAAGGAAGTGGTCAACCATCTCCCTGATCATATGAAAAAGTTCATGGCTGACAATGACATCAAGTTCTATATCATCAATGCTACCAAAATTGCCGAAGAACTTGGGCTTGGAGGACGTATTAATACCATCATGCAGTCGGCGTTTTTCAAACTGATGCCAGTGATCCCTTATGAAGAAGCGGTGAAACACATGAAAGATGCTATCAAGAAAACCTATGGCAAAAAGGGAGACAAGATTGTTAACATGAATTACGCCGCTGTGGATAAAGGTGGGGAAGTAGTTCAGGTACCTATTCCCGCTGAGTGGAAAAACCTCACGCCGAAACCAGCGCCGAAACAAGATGTTCCTGAGGTGATTGAGAAGATTGTTATTCCTGTGAATAGTCTCAAGGGAGATGAGCTTCCCGTTTCTGCCTTTGTTGGGCGTGAGGATGGAACCCTTCCGCCAGGAACAAGCCAATACGAGAAACGAGGGATTGCAGTCAATGTTCCTGAGTGGGTCTCTGAGAACTGTATCCAGTGTAATCAGTGTGCTTTTGTGTGTCCCCATGCGGTAATTCGTCCTTTCCTCCTTGATGAGAAAGAGATGAAAGGGCTTCCGGCTGGTACCGTTACCCTGAAAGCAATCGGAAAGGGTCTGGAGAACTTCCAGTATCGAATTCAGGTTTCTGTACTTGATTGTACAGGGTGTGGAAACTGTGCAGACATCTGTCCTGGAAAACAGGGGAACAAGGCGTTGGTTATGAAGCCTTTGGAGACCCAGAAAGCAGAGATCGAACGATGGGATTATTTTGCGAAGCATGTGACCTACAAGACAGAAGCCGTTACCAATAAATACACGGTCAAGGAAAGCCAATTTTTGAGACCTCTGTTTGAATTTAGTGGGGCGTGTGCAGGGTGTGGAGAAACCCCCTATATCAAGGTCATTACCCAGTTGTATGGTGATCGTATGATGATTGCCAATGCGACAGGGTGTTCCTCGATCTATGGAGGAAGTTTCCCTGCTACTCCATACTGTACCAACGCTGAAGGCAAAGGTCCAACCTGGGCAAATTCTCTCTTTGAAGACAATGCTGAATATGGCTATGGTATGGCACTTGCCGATATGCAGATGAAACAGTACCTTGAACAGCTTATTGACCAGGCTGTGGCTGAGGGTGTTTCTGGCGAACTCAAAGAAGCCCTTCTCGAGTGGAAAGCAAACCGCACCAATGCCGACAAGGCCAATCCCCTTGCTGAAAAGATTAAGCGTATGCTGACAGGATCTCAGAAAGGAGCTTTGGCAGAGATTCAGAAGCTTGCTTCCTATCTTGTCAAGAGGTCTTTCTGGGTGATTGGTGGTGATGGATGGGCATATGACATCGGTTTTGGTGGGCTTGATCATGTGCTTGCTTCGGGTGTTGATATCAATATCCTTGTTCTAGACACGGAAGTTTACTCCAATACGGGAGGACAGTCTTCCAAGGCAACTCCAACAGCCGCCATTGCCAAGTTTGCAGCAAGTGGCAAACGTATCCGCAAAAAAGATCTGGGCCTCATGATGATGAGCTATGGGTATGTGTATGTGGCTCAAGTGGCTATGGGGGCAAACAAAGCTCAGTTTATGAAGGCCGTTACCGAAGCAGAGTCCTATCCCGGTCCTTCGGTGATTATTGCATATTCACCATGTATTAACCACGGACTGTATGCTGGTATGGGCAAGTCTCAGGAAGAAGAGAAGAAAGCTGTGGATGTGGGATATTGGACCCTCTATCGTTACAATCCTCTTCTTGAGGCCCAGGGACAGAATCCTTTCCAGCTTGATTCAAAGGATCCCACCGGCAATTTCCGTGAATTCTTGTTGGGAGAGGTTCGTTTTGCCTCACTTCTTAAAACCTTCCCAGATCAGGCGGAGGAACTCTTCAAAGCCGCTGAAGAAAATGCCAAGTGGCGTTATCAGATGTACAAACGACTGGCAAGTATGGACTACTCCCAAAAATAAGCAAAAGGCACACACGCCCCACCAACGGTGGGGCGTTTTTTTTTAGGTGGGGTCAGGGAAAGGAAATTTAGTAGAAAAATTTTTACTACTAAAATGCGAAAAACTATTGACAAAAAAGAAAAATCATATAATAATATAAGCGTGAAAAAAATGGGGATGGACGATGAAAGAGAGGCTGAAACGTTTTCATGGTAAACGGATTGGCGTGCTGATGGGAGGGGATTCCTCGGAGAGAGAGATATCCCTGAGGTCAGGGGAGAATGTATACCGTTCTCTGGCTTCTTTGGGGCTTGATGTTATCAAGGTAGATATTGGGAGTGATCCCATTGCGACGTTGCAAGAAACACCTTTTGATATAGCGTATATCGCCCTCCATGGTTCTGTTGGTGAGAATGGGGTCATCCAAGCGCTTCTTGAGCTTCTTCATATTCCCTATACCGGGAGCCGGGTGCTGGGGAGCGCCCTTGGGATGGACAAAAATGCCACCAAACGTATCCTTCGAGGATGTGGGATAGACGTTCCCCTTTCTCTGGATGGGGAGCAGGATATTGAGAGAATGGTGGAGAGGGTTCGTCATACTCTCTCCTATCCTGTTGTTTTTAAGGCAAATTGTGAAGGTTCGAGTGTGGGTGTGGAGGTATGTGAGAATGAAGCAAAGCTTCGTCATGTGCTTGAGCATAACATCCCTCGGTATCCTGATTATTTTATTGAGCAGTACATTCATGGAAGGGAAATGACGATAGGGGTATTGGGGAAGTATCCAGAGTATGTGTTTTTGCCCATTCTTGAACTGAGACCAAAGAATGTTTTTTATGATTTTGAGGCTAAATATACCAAGGGGATGACAGAGTTTATCCTCCCAGCCCCCATGGATGAGGGAGTGAGATCTCATCTCCAACACCAACTGACACACGCTATGCGTGTGATGAAGTTGAAGGGGCCGCTACGCTTTGATTTTGTGTTTACGGCGGAGAACCGAGCGTTTTTCCTTGAGGTGAATACGAGTCCGGGGATGACAGAAACGAGTGATATTCCAGCTATGGCAGAGGCTGCTGGGATATCACGAGAAGAATTAGTGCTCACTATTTTGGAAAGTGCGGAGTAGCTATGGGACGCCGGCTTGCTTCTCTGCTGCTGAGCGTTTTTTTTGTAGGGGTGATTGTGGCTGTTCATATGGTGGTGTATCGCCTCTTGGTAGCAAATGATATGCTCTCTCTTCGGGATGTCGTTGTAGAGGGCAACCGATATATCCCAAGTGAGGAGATTCTCCATCTTTCTGGACTGAGAAAAGGGATGGGGATATTTGATTTCTCTTGGGATGTGGTGATAACAAGATTAACCAACCGACCATATATTCGCAGTGCCCGGGGAGAGAGGGTTTTGCCCTGGACGGTGAGGCTTCACATCGAGGAGAACATGCCAGTGGGGGTAGTGGTGATAGGGGCCAATGCCTTTTTTGTTGATCAAGAGGGAGTTTTATACCCCTCGGCAAGGGCACCCCGAGTTCCTCGGCTTGAGTTTACCTATCCCTTGAGTGTGGAAAAAGGTCGGATTAGCGATGATTGGGTTCTTTCGGGACTGAAGTACCTAGGAAAGGTAACCAATATAGAGAAAATAGAGAGGATCCTTTTTGACCGAAAAACGGGGGCTCATGTGTGGCTGAGAAGTATACCAGTGGATATTTGGGTGGGGCATGAGGTACTTGATGAAGAGGTATGGGAGAGGGTTTTTGCTTTGGAGCGAGAGGTGATAGAGAAAAAACTCTCTCTGAAAACTATAAATTTACATAGGGAGAACGCCATTGGCTACCAGTAGTATCCAATCCTCGGTTGTGGTAGGGCTCGATATTGGGACGACAAAGGTATGTACGGTGATAGGGCATATTACAGGCAGAGACCTTGAAATCATAGGGGTTTCTGTGGTTCCCTCTCATGGTCTTCGCAAGGGAGTGGTGATTGATATTGAGGAAACAGCCCGATCTATTGCTACCTCAGTACAAAAGGCAGAGATTCAAGCAGGAGAAACGGTGCAAGGGGTCTACATTGGTATTTCTGGAGGCCATATCGAGGGTATCAATAGCCGAGGTGTGATAGCTATTTCGGACAAAAACCAAGAGATTACCGAAGCAGATGTGAAGCGGGTTATTGATGCGGCGACAGCAATCGTTTTGCCTGTTGATAGGGATCTGATTCATGTGATTCCACAGGAATTCATTGTAGATTCTCATGAGGGAATCCGTGATCCTGTAGGTATGTCAGCCAACCGATTGGAGGCGGTGGTTCATATTATCACGGCAGCCACAACATCTCTAAACAATACCGTAAAAGCAGTAAAGAAGGCTGGTTTTGAAGCCCAAGATATTGTTCTTCAACCTTTGGCAGCGTCCCGTGCTATCTTGAGTGACGAAGAGCGAGACATGGGGGTGCTTGTTGTGGATATTGGTGGGGGAACGACGGACTATGTGGTCTTTAAAGAGGGGAGTCTCAGACATACCGGTATCCTTTCTCTGGGGGGAAATCATGTCACCAATGATGTGGCGTATGGTTTGAAAACATCTTTGCCCGCTGCTGAGGATATCAAGAAACGTTTTGGATGTGCAGTGGCTGATTTTGTGGATGAGGATGAGGTTATTGAGGTTCCGGGTATTGGAGGGAGATCCCCAGGAATAGAATCTCGTCGTAAATTGGCTGAGATTATTCAACCACGTCTTGAGGAAATCCTTTCTTTGGTATATCACGAAGTGGACAAGACGGGGCTTTTGGATGGACTGCTGGGTGGAGTAGTCCTGACAGGAGGAGTTTCCTTGACTCCCTATATTGTTGATCTCGCTACAGCTATTTTTAACATGCCGGTACGAATTGGCAAGCCATTAGGGGTCAAAGGATTGCGGGATATGGTGGATAGCCCTATATATTCCACTGCCGTCGGACTCTGTTTGTATGCTATGGACAATGCTCCCCGTTTGGGGCCCACAGATCATAAAGATGAGGAAAAAAATATCAATTCCATTGTGGAACGGTTGAGAGAATGGGTGAAAGAATTTTTCTAAAAAGGGATAGAAAAAGGGAGGAAGACAATGGAGGAAGGTTTTATGGAGATTTTTGAAAGACATGAACCAGTCGCACGGATCAAGGTCGTGGGTGTCGGTGGAGCTGGCTGTAATGCCGTGAATAGAATGGTTGAAGCAGGCATTCGAGAGGTGGATTTTATTGCCATCAATACAGATCTTCAGGTTCTCAACCAATCCCTTGCCAAAACCAAAATCCAGATAGGAAAACAAGTGACCAAAGGACTTGGAGCCGGGGCACGGCCGGAGATGGGAGAAAAAGCTGCTCAAGAGGATGCCGAGACTATTCGTAAGGCTTTGGAAAGGGCCAATCTTGTTTTTATTACCGCGGGGATGGGTGGTGGAACAGGAACGGGAGCAGCCCCTGTTGTGGCACAAATTGCCAAAGAGATTGGTGCGCTTACCATTGGCGTGGTGACGATTCCCTTTGATTTTGAGGGAGCTAAACGTATTGCAGCGGCCAAGCAAGGGATAGCCAAGCTCAAAGAACATGTGGATACTATGCTTGTTATCTCCAATTCGCGTATTTTTAGGATTATTGAGAGAAAAACCAGTATCAAAGAAGCTTTTCACAAGATTGATGAGGTGCTCAAACAGGCTGTGGAGGGTATTTCAAATATTATCTCTGAGACAGGGCTGATCAATGTAGATTTCGCAGACGTACGAACGATCCTCTCCAACCGAGGAGAAGCGATCATGGGAATTGGGGTTGGTAGAGGAGAAAACCGTGCCCTTGATGCCGCGAAACAGGCCCTCGAGAATCCCCTCATTGAGAATTCTTCTTTCCGCAATGCAGGGGCTATGTTGGTGAATGTGATTGGTTCCCCTGATATGACCATGATTGAGTGGCAAGAAGCCGCCCAAACAATCTCCGAACTCTGTAGACCAGATGCTGAGATTATCGTTGGTGTGAATGTGGATGATTCTCTCAAGGATTCTATTCGTGTGGTGATTATTGCTACTGATTTTCAGAGTGAACAAGTGCAATCTGATATGGAAGAGGGTATCTCGGCTGATGAGATCTTTAGTGAGAGACGGTTGGTAAAGATAGATGAGGCAAAGGGAGTTCGCCGTTTTCGTACCTATCAGAGTGGGATAGGGGGACAACAGGCTCAGGCTGTGGGGGATGATGATCTCAATACCCCTGCGTATCTCCGTGTGCAAAGGCGTTTTAAACCATAGGGCTTGTTTGGGAGGAGGATTTTTTTCTCTCCTCTTGACAAAGGCGGGAAAATGTGCTATAATATATATACTTACGCCGGGGTGGCGGAATTGGTAGACGCACTACTTTGAGGTGGTAGCGGGCGCAAGCTCGTGCAGGTTCAAGTCCTGTCCCCGGCACACCCCACTGGTCTTCTCTCTTCTGAGAGAAGACCAGTTTTTTTATCCTTCTCTTTTCAGTTTTCTTTCTTTTTCCTTTTGCAAAAATTCTCTCTTGAGCAAGAGACTTGAGGATGCTTGCCGAAAGCAAGCCCTTATTTATTGGGGAATTGTCCTTGGAGCCATTTTTTCTGGGCTTCGCTTTGCTGGATAGCTTGGTTCATACGACCATATTCTTGGCGAAGTTTGAGTTCATAGTCCTCGAGATCGCGGTTCATTTTTTCAATCTCTTTTTCCTTGGTGGCGATTTTTTGTTTGTTACTATCCATACGCAAGGTAGTGAAGCTTCCAGGGCCGTAGGAGTAACGAAGTTGAAGATTGATCTGAACTGCTATACCTTCGTTTTTGACCATGTCACCTGTGGTATCAGAAGCAAAGAGCTGTTCTACACCATCAATTTTTGTTTGTATGGCCTCTTTGAGTCTATTTTCATCAACTTGCAAAAGCCCCATCTTGGCGGTATTCCAGTCTTCATCACTGGTGGAGAAAGATCCAGCTTTTTTTGTGTAGATACCTATTTGTTCCAAAACGGCGAGTTCACGTCCATATATTGTGGGGTAGGCATTTTGCGCAATGGTTCTCAGTTTGCTTCGTAGGGTACTGAAACTGACATCTGCCTGGAAAACACCATTTCTCAACGTCTCTTGGCTTCGTTCACTGAGAGGGGTTCTGTCTTTGTCTGGTGTAGTAACAATGGCAAGGTATTCCATAACCTGATTGTAGGCGTGAACCCAATCCAAAAGGGCTTGATAGACCTTTTCGTAGTCATGGTCAATGGTAAGTGTGATAGGGTTGCTTGAGGGATTTTTGAGGGTGAGAGATACCCCATCAATCACATCATCGATAGTATTTTTGTCTCGCTTTACCTCTATACCATCCAGCGTAAAGATGGCATCTTGAGCTTTTGAGACAGGATTTTTCCCCTGAATCCCTCCTTCGCTGATGGTAGTTTCTATGGAAATGTTTTGGAGGATGACCTGTTTGTCGGTGTTGGCATTTTTGAAGTACATACGGACAATTTTTTTGCCTTTTTGCAAAACCATTTGATTGGAATAGGTTCCGGAAGCCGTTGGAGAGAGATACTGGACTTGGCCATCATTAAACTCTAGAGCAAGATAATCTTGAAAATTAGAAACGCGGAGGGGAGGAGTCTTGGGTTCTTCATAGTATACGATGAGGCTTCCCCCTTCTACTGTAACGTTACTCACCTCTACAGGTTCCATTTTTTCTATAGGGAAGTCTAAAAGATAGTTTGTTGGTGATTCTTGCTCAGGAAGGGGGGTGATAACCACAGAGAAAATGAGAGAAGTATTGTCTTTTATTTCTGGTCCATCAGGGAGGACAAGATCTACTTCAGATTCTGGGGTGAGGGTCAGAGAAGTGGGGGAGATGATGGGGGTTCCTTTTTTTGTGAGAGAACGTGTCAAGGGAGGAAGGTATGTCTCTTTCTTGTCCTCACCCATTTTGAGAACATCTGCCTTAAAGAGGGGGTCAAGAGTACCGGAGAAGATGAGTTTATTCTTTTGGCCTGTCTTTTTCCCAGAAATGACGAGTACCCCTGTTGATGGGGTGTCAGCAATCACTTTGGCTTCAATAATCTCCGACGCTTGTTGATTGAGTTGTTCTGCAAGCTGGTAGATATTCCCTCCACGGAATCGGACCCTCACGGTAGTCTCACCCATGGTGAGAGAAAAGTCCCCAGGAGGAAGGGTATCGAATCGGGAAAGGGAACGGCTGGCATAAGCATCTCCTTGTGCAATTTGGATGACACGTATGCGGTATTGGCTTTTTTTGGCTTTTCGTTGGGCAATGGCTGAGAGGCTATATTCATCCGTAGAATTAGCCAATTTGTCTCCAAAGGGAGATTCAAAACTGTAGAGCTTTTTGGTTTTCGTATCAAGCTCCCGCAGATAATTCACAAAATCTTGAATAATCTGGTTCTCTATCTTGAGATCCTGGATCTCTTGTTGTTTCTTCAGGATCGGCAGACGTTTAACCTCAACGAGTTTTTTGATAGTTCCTTCGGTATCAAATTTATTTTCTGTTCCTGGAAGATTTAGAATAGGCTTATTGGTAATAGATGCTCCCCACATAAGGCTTGCACATACTATACCCACTGCTAACGAGAGAGATCGCATATGGGCCTCCTTGCTTCCCTTTTCCCCTCATAGGATCTATCGGAAAAAGAAAGAAAAAATTAAGTTTTCTTCAGAAGAAGTGGGGGTATTTTTGTGTTGCTTCTAAGAATGGAGATGATTCTCCTTTTTTGATTCTTTTTCACATGTTTTTCGACAAGAGGGCCATAAAAAACGTTTTTCTTTGTGGGTTATCTTCATAAGATTTGTGGAAAATTTGATTTTTTCTTTTTTTTCCTTTACACTTAGGGTACAGAGGTTTGGTAAAAAAAGGAGGAACGTATGGAGAACAAGGTGTTGTTGATCCTGCCTGAGGCAGGAGAATTTCAGGAGCTTTTGTCCCATCTTGAACTGCATCAGCCCCCTATTGGGTACCAAGTGGTGAAGCCAGAGATGGTGGATGTGGGCATAGCTTCTCAGGTGGATGTGGTTCTTTTTGACGTGGCCCAGATAGGAAATCGTAGCGGGACCCTCTTGCAGGAGCTTCGTCGAAGAAACCCAGCTCTTCCTATCATGGTGGTATCGGATCAAGTGTCAGCTGAGAAAGCGGTATATTTTTTCAACATGGGAGCGGATGATTTTATTCGCAAGCCCTTTGATACGATGGAGGTGTTTTGTCGTCTTAAGGCAAGGCTTCGGGTTGCCAATTATGTGAAAGAGATCAAAAACAAAGAACTCAAAAAAGGGCATCTTGTGATGAATGGGCCTGTTCGCATTGGAGAGGCAGAGGTTGACTTTGATCGGATGCTTGTGATAAGGAATGGGGAAACCATTATGTTGACCCCCAAAGAAGCGGGTATGTTGAAACTCTTATATATGAATAAGGGACGGGTTATCCCTAGGGCTGAGTTTTTGAAGACGGTTTGGTTTTTGGAGGAGGAACATGCGATTACAGATCGTGTGGTAGATACCAATATCGTCAACATTCGAGAGAAAATAGGAGATACAGGCCGTCAGGCAAGGTATATCAAAACGATATTTGGTGTAGGGTATATGCTCATTGAGGTGTGAAGGGGAGAAAGAATGAAGAAAAAAAGGGGCGTCCTTTGGACGCCCCTTTTTTTAAAGCTTAAACACAGCAGAGAGAGTGACTCCCCCATATCCGTAATAAGAAGCGTCGAAACGGAGACCAAACGTATCGGTTAAAAAGTAGGTCACACCACCAATAGTGGCAAAACCGAGAGCAGAAGGCTTGACGAGAGTATTATAGTATTGTTCAACAGCGGGATCTGAAAAGTTTACCCAGTAAGTACGGAAGAAAAGCCCAATACCTGCGTAAAAATCTACCCGTTCAAGAAACTCGGGAAGGGTTGGGAGGCTCTTTTTTGGTCCAAAGTGCATGGTCCCAAAGACGCCCACCCCAAGAAAATTGTACCTCCAGGAATAGTTGTATCCCACGTAAGCATAATCAAATCCATAGGTATAATAAAAGCCCTGCACAGCAACACCAAAGTCAAAGGGGATTTGGTTGTCAATGGCATACTGACTGAATGTCCATTCTGCTCCTGGATAGATACCAAAACCACTGTAGGTGAAAGCCCATAGATCAAGCCCCACATTGACAGCAAAGGTGTTTGGTTTGTAATGAGAAGCCAAAAATTTTGATGCTGTGGTGTTTGGGGAAGCCGCCTCTTTTTTTGTCTGGGCGGGAGGAGTTGATGTTTTTTGGGTATTTGTTGTTTTTGTAGCTCCAAACATTCCACTTGCGCCTACCAACACCATGATCATTACCATACCGGTCATTTTTTTTACGTTCATACACGTTACCTCCTTTAAAGGTTTCTTACAAAAACAAGGGATGTTTTTTATGTTATCTATTCGAATAGTGTAAAGAGAGTTTTTTTCTTTGTCAAATAAATGAAACAGGGATATGGATATTTTTGGTGAGAAGGGAAACAAATCTTCTCCAAAGCATGCGTTGTCTCTTACGTATACAGCGCAAGGTATCTTTCGTATGCCTCGGGAAACATTTCGATAGCGCGTGGAAGCAGGCCATGCACCCATGCGAGAAAAAGCCCGTAGTTGAGGATGGGGATATGCTTCTCTTGGATGAGAGACATTGTGTATTCGTAGTGGCGTCGAGAGACCATACAGCCTCCGCACATAATAACAGCATTGAACCCCTCTACTTCTTCTGGACATGTGAGGTGTTTCTTCCACGAGAAAGTGGCGGTCGGTTCTACCATCTGAGTAAAAAGACGAGGGATTTTGACGGTTCCAATATCATCAGGTTGTCGATGATGGCTACACGCTTCAAGAATGAGAACCTTCCCTCCCGGAGGAAAGTGGGAAAAAGCTCTCAAGCTCTCAACAAAGGGGAGAAGGTTGCCTTTTTTTCTTGCCATGAGGAGAGAAAAGGAGGTAAGCTTTTGGTCAAATGGCAGATCTGCGGCGACTTTATGAAAGGCTTGGCTATCAGTGATAACAAGGGCTGGTTTTATTCCCAGTCTGTGATAAAAAGACGACAGTTCCCTTTCCTTGACAACCATCACTCCACAATCTCTATCAAGGAGTTCTCGGATAGTTTCTACCTGGGGAAGTATGAGTCGTCCTTTTGGGGCAGCCAGGTCAATAGGAGTGACAAGGAGGACAAAGTCGTTTTCTTTGACGAGCCCTTCTAAAAGTTCAGGTTCTCTTTGGATGAGATCCTTCATGGAGAGAAGTCTTTTTCTGACGTCGGGGATTCCGCTGGGGAGGGTATTGTCTACTCCAACCCACGGGTATGATGTCAGGGATTGTTTACTTGGATGGAGTTCTCCTGTGTAGAACGTGAAAACAATCAAAAGGGGCCGACCTGTTTTTTGGAATTCTCGGAGCATGGCTTCTTCTTTTTGGGTGAGAATGTCACAGGAGGGTGTGACAAAGATCCCCACATCAGCGGTGAGGAGGCGTTCTCGTGTTTTTTGGATCCGGAGTTCACCAAGTTCCCCTTCATCATCCAAGCCAGCCGTATCTACAAAGGCCACAGGACCAAGTTCACCAAGCTCCATAGGAAATATCACAGGATCTGTGGTGGTTCCTGGATGAGAGGACACAATCGCCAATGGCTTTTCGGCGAGGTTATTGATGAGGGAGGACTTGCCCGCGTTTCTTTTGCCAAAGAGAACAAAGCGGAGTCTCTCTGCAAGGGGGGTATGAATCATGGGTTTTTCTCCTGTCGAAAATTTCGGATGAGTCGTGTGATATGGGGTGGTTCAAGAAGTGTGACAATCTCTTGGGAAATTCCCTGGGAGAGAAGCCATGTTTGGAGACTGGCAAGATCTGAAAGGGGTGGCATCTGAGAGACAATTTCCTTGGTCTTGGTGTATCCCAGAAGAGGAAGAAGAAGATTGAGTACGGCTTTGGAGTGATGAATATGATTGGCGAGAGCATCTGGTTTTATCTGGAGAATGGAGAGAAAACGAAGCATACCATCGAGAGATTTTTTGAGAAGATAGGCTATTTCAAAGAGCGCCTCAGCCATGAAAGGAACAAACGCATTGAGTTGGAGGTTGCCTTCACTGTGATAATCTTCTATGAGATGAGACAAATGGCTGGCTCTCAAGCACATTCCTTTGATCCATTCGAGAAGGATGGGATTGCTTTTGGCTGCCATGAGAGTAGATCCATACTGGAGTTCTGGGTGTTCCATTTCCCCACAAAAGGAAGAGGTATAGAAGAGAAAGTCGTTAGCCATTTTCTCGAGGTTTTTAGCAAGGAGAAGGTAACCGCTGGCTAACTCAGACCAATCATCATGATGAGCAATAGCATCGGGAAGATTCTGAGAACGGGCAATGGGGAGTCCTGTAATTTCACGGAGAAATTGTTCGGCAGCGTGAACATAGGCTTGAGGGGCTGGAAAACCGGTACCTACGGCTGTTCCTCCAAGGGCAATGAGGCGAATCCGGTCTTTGAGTTTGTGCAAGCGCCAACGGTCTCTCTCAATCATTCCTGCCCAGCTTCCAAAGATTTGCCCTAACATCATAGGGAGAGCATCCTGAAGTTCTGTTCGCCCCATGATGAGGGTGAGGCCATAGGTAGACTCCTTCTCTACTAAAATAGATTGGAGAGTCACCACTTTTTTTTCTACCTCAGAGAGATCACGAAGAAGACAGAGGGTAATGGCTGTTGGAAGGGTGTCATTGGTGGATTGGTAGCGATTGATATGTTCGAGGGGATGAATGGGGGTGGAGTCAGGATGGGTTTGGGAGAGGATTTCTGTGGCACGTGAGGCGACTACTTCGTTGATATTCATGTTGAGGCTTGTGCCTGCTCCTCCCTGTTGAAGGGGGACCACAAATTCATCATTCCACTGTCCCTGGATAACTTCGTCGAGTGCTTGGAGGATACTCTCATACACAGGGGGAGAAAAGCTTTGTTCTGTCTTTTGTATAGCCATGACGCAAGCCTTTTTTACCTCGGCATAGGCCTTGACAAGGCACGGAGGAGTTCTTCCTTCTCCAAAGTTTTGGACGGCAAGAACGGTTTGTGGTCCGTATTTCATCTTTTTTCCTCCCTCAAGAGGCTTTCTCCTTTTGCAAAAGAGAGAGATTTACCGATGGAGGCAACGCGAAGGGAAAGGCACGAGAGACATTCCCATCCGTCTTCATCAAGACAGATTTTGTTGGCATAGAGGAGATAGTGGCGTTTTTTCTCTGTGGGGGTGAGGTTAGGCATGAGGACATTGGCACCTGCTTCAAGCATCATTTCTCTTCCTCGTGGGTGGAGGGAACCGGCAGCCGTTGTGGCAGGAATGTTAGCCCAAGGAAGGAGAAGTCTTAACAGGGCTGTCATGCGTACTGTTTCCTCGATGGGAAGAGAATGATGGGAGGCGAGAGGGGTATCTGGATGGGGGAGAAAAGGCCCAATTCCTACCATCTCAAGTTGGAGTTCTCGGCAGAGGAAAACATTCTGGATCCGAGTGTCAAGTGTCTCTCCGGGAAGCCCAACCATAAACCCCGAACCGACGGCATACCCTTCGATTTTAAGGTCCTCGATTGCCTGAAGTCGCCTGGAAAGGCTTTTTCCAGGGCAAAGGTGAGAGAAGAGATCCTCATCTGAGGTTTCAAAACGAAGAAGATAACGGTTTGCTCCGGCTTTTTTCCATTCTCGATAGACTTCGCGAGGATATACTCCACAGGAAAGTGTGAAGGCTATATCCTCGTTGGCAAAACGGCGAAGACGGCGAAGGAGCCGAGACATGGTTTCTGGGAGGTCTTGTCGGTTCTCTCCGCTTTGGAGGACAAAGGTTTTCAATCCTCTTGCTATCCCCCTCTGAACGATAGCGATGATCTCTTCTTCTGAGAGGGTGTAGCGTTCTACCTTGTGGTTTGAATGACGGATACCACAGTAAAGACAGTCACAAAAGCAGTGATTGGAAAATTCAATTAAGCCTCGGAGATAAACCTTGTTTCCATATGTGTTTGCACACACTGTCTGAGCCAAGGAAAGAAGAACGGATGTCGGCTGGCTAGAGAACCATTCTCTTAAGCCATCAAAAGAGAGCTTTGCAAGATACTGAGGAACAGGAAAAGGGCTAGTAGTAGACATCACGTTTTCCCTCCATGATTTCTGTGAGTCCTTTTTGTGTTTTTGTCTTGAGGTTGTGGTCTTTTATTTCGGAAACAAGATGGGCAATTAACCGAAGACCTTTTTCCTTTGTTTGTGGTGAGGCATAATCCTCTAAATACTCTCGAAAAGAGAAGATTCCATTGGGCATGCAAAATTTTTGGATGAGTCCTGGCCTGGCCAAGTCCATGAAATCTTGTCCTACACGTCCTTTGCGGTAACATCCAGTGCAAAAAGATGGTATAAACCCGTCGTCAATCAGAGCCGAGATAACTTCATCCAGGCTTCGGTGGTCACCAAGAGAGAATTGGCTTCCTGTGGTATCATCGGGGTGAGCATACGCCCCCGGATTGGTACGTGAGCCAGCAGAGATCTGGCTCACCCCGTAATGGAAGAGCTCTTGCCGGAGGGTCTCATTTTCTCTTGTAGAAAGGATAATTCCTGTATAGGGGAGAGCCAAACGAATGATAGCCACAATCTTTTTGAAATCTTTGTCAGAGACAGGATAGGGAACATGGGTCGAGAGTGGGGCGCCATCTGCTGGTTCAATACGAGGCACACTGATAGTGTGAGGGCCACATCCAAACGAGTGTTCAAGATGTTGGGCATGGAGAAGAAGGGCAAGCACTTCAAAGCGATAGTCAGCAAGGCCAAAAAGGACACCGAGCCCTACATCATCTATTCCCCCCTTCATTGCTCTGTCCATCACGAAAAGTCGCCAGAGGTAGTCAGATTTGGGACCAGAAGGGTGGTACTTTGTGTAGAGGACCTCGTCGTATGTTTCCTGAAAACAGGCATAGGTGCCGATTTTCTCTGCTTTGAGACGACGGAAACCCTCGACATCGAGGGGAGCAATCTCGACGTTGATGCGTCGGATAGAGGAACCGTGATCGTCCCGTGTGGCATAGACAACACGGATGGCCTCAAGAACATAGTCAAGAGGGGTATGCTCATCCTCCCCTGTGAGCATGAGGATACGCTTGTGCCCTTGTTTCAGAAGGGCTTTGGTTTCTTCTTCAATCTGCTGAGGGGTAAGTAGAGCACGACCAAGGCGTATATTGTCCTTTCGGAAGGCACAATAAAGACAATTGTTGGAGCAGTAATTTCCTAGGTAAAGGGGGGCAAAGAGAACCATTCTCTTGCCGTAAATAGCCTCTTTCACGGTATGAGCAGCGGAAAGGATGAGATGAATATCATCATCAGTTTCTGCTTGAAGAAGAAGGGAGACATCAACAAGAGAAAGCCCCTTGAGTTTCAGGGCGGTATGAAGGATGTCATGAAGTTTTTCTCTTGAATAGTGCTTTTTAGCATCCTCAAGTCGGTGATAAAGCTCATCCCTTGGGATGAACGGAATCTCGGGTAGTGTCTGCATCTCTCTCCTCCTTGGTTCGTGAGAGGATGGATTTGACCCTCACCCCGGGGAGACGCCCTAACTTGCCTGTGAGGGCACCCATCTCATCCGTCGTAGCCTCAACAATGAGGGAGATGACACGGAGATGCTCTTCACGGAGATTCATTCCTTGTCTTCCAAGGATACAATCGCTATACTCTCCTAGGAGACGAGATACAGCAGATATCTGAGAAAAATCTTCGATCATGATACCGATGATACCGATTCTCTTGTCCATCAGGCCTCCCTCTGGACTTGATTGGGCTTGACTCCTCGAGTGGGGAAAATCCACCTCTCAGAATATATTTTAGGATAGGGGAGAGAGAGATTTTTGTCAATGAGACTTTTGAGAAAAGGGGTATTCTCTTTCACATAAAGAAGAATGATATTCCAGAGGAGAGATTTTTTTCTTGAGAGGAGGTGGTCAGTTGTTTTGAAATGCCATGGTAGAGAAGGGTATCTGTATCACGGGTCCACATTTCAGAAAAGACAGAGAATTATGGGCTTGCAAGGAGAGTCTTTGCTTTGGAAAGAGCGTCCTGGAGATCTTTAAAAAGGTTTTCATCTCCAATCTTTTCAACAAGCCCACTTTTCACCAACACTGACATAGGTTGAGCGTGTATTCCAGAAATCATAAGCCGTGTTTTTTCATGCTGACATCTATGATAAAGATCTTCAAGGACATGGAGGCCTGTGGCATCGAGAGCATACACGTAACGCATATGAATGATGAGTATCTTTGGAGGTTTTTGTATGTTTCTGATACGGCTTTTGAAGGTTTCTGCCGCTCCAAAGAACAACGACCCTTGAATCTCGAAGACTTCAATACCTTTGGGTATTTTTTCGGTAGAGAGAAGAGTGGAATTTGGCGTTTCTTCTTCTGCTGTTTCCTGAGTAATGGAAGAAACCTGGGTAACATTCGACATCCGATACATAAAGAGGAGAGCCGCAAGGACTATTCCTACCTCAATAGCCACCGTAAGATCGATAAACACGGTGAGCAAAAAAGTGGTGAGAAGAACGGCTATGTCAGATTTTGTGGTTTTGAAAATGGAGAGAAAGACCTGATATTCACTCATGTTTATAGCTACTTTTATGAGTACAGCGGCAAGGGAAGCCAATGGAATAAGGCTTGCCCACTTTCCAAAAAAGAGGAGGATGAAAAGAAGAGTCAGAGAGCGTACCATTCCAGCCACAGGTGTTTGGCCACCATTTTTGATATTTGTAGCGGTTCTTGCGATAGCCCCTGTAGCAGGAATACCCCCAAAAAGAGGGGATGCAATATTGGCTACTCCCTGAGCAATGAGTTCCATATTGGAAAAAGGGAAAAATCTTTGTGATCCAGAAGGAATTGACGGAAATCCTCTTTTCCAGTATAATATACCACCTAAAGGAGTAGTTCATGTTTGATTTTGCTAGGAGAACCTCATATGTTCAGCAGAAGCTCACGAGAGGAGAAGCCCTTCTTGTCTTGAAAAGGGAAGAAGTGTTTTATCTTACAGGATTTACAGGTGATGATACCGTGTTGGCTCTTACTCCGACAGGGGTTTTTTTTATCACTGACAAGAGGTATACTGAACAACTCAAATATGAGGTGAAAATCCCCTACCATCTTTTGCTTGTGGAAGGAAGACAAGGCCGAAAGGAGTGTCTTCTTTCCATGATCCAGGAAGAACGTGTGACAAAGCTTCTTGTGGATAAAAATCTTTTTCCTCTTGCCTTGTATGAGTATCTTTCGAAACAGGTGCCCAGTCTTGACTATGGGGAAACAGCCATAGTCAAGGAAATGCGAATGGTGAAAGATGCCATGGAGATTGAGGTTATCAAACAAAATCTCTTGATTACTGAGTGGGGGTACTATTATATCCTTAGACAGACAAAACCTGGCAAAAGAGAAGAGCAGGTGGCGGCAGAGCTTGAGTATTTTCTCAAGAAAAAAGGGGCAAAAGCCTTTTCCTTTGATCCGATTGTGGCTTCTGGATACCGTACCACTCTTCCTCATGGGACAGCATCCTCACGGGTGATTGAAAAAAACGATGTGGTTATGTTTGACTTTGGAGTTTTGAAGGATGGGTATTGTTCTGACTTTACAAGATGTTTTTCTCCCGTTAAAATAAAGAATCCGAAAATCTTAGAGGTGAGGAGGATTGTAGAAGAGGCCCTGAAAGCCGCAGAGGCTGTCGTAAAGCCAGGTGTTCCGGCAGAAAAAGTCCATGCGGCAGCCTATGATGTGATCCAAAAGGCTGGGTATGCAGACAATTTCTGGCACTCTACGGGGCATGGGGTAGGGGTCGAGATCCATGAGGATCCGTACCTTCGTTTTGGAAATAGCCAGATCCTTCAAGAGGGGATGGTGTTTACTGTGGAACCGGGGATTTATCTCCCAGAGGAAGGGTTTGGGATACGCCTTGAGGACATGGTTGTTGTGCGAAAACATGGAGCTGAGGTGTTGACCACGGTTGAATATGACTTGTAATGGATGGAGGAAGATATATGATATCATCGAATGACCTTCGGAAGGGTACTGTTATCAAACTCGATGGCGAACTGTATAAAGTGATATGGTTTCAACATCACAAGCCTGGAAAAGGTGGGGCGGTGGTGCGGACAAAATTGAAAAATCTCCTGCGTGATGCTGTAGTGGAAAAAACGTTTCGAGCAGGAGAAGATCTTGAGGATGTGATGGTAGAGACAAGACCGGCCCAGCTTCTTTACAAAGAGGGGGAGGAATATGTTTTCATGGATACGGAGAGTTATGAGCAGTTTCATGTTTCGGAAGAAGTGGTTGATGAGGCAGCAAAATACCTCAAGAATGAGATGATCTGTAACCTTTCCTTTTACGAGGGGCAAGTGATTGCTGTGGAACCTCCTATGTTTGTAGAATTAGAGATTGTGGAAACAGATCCTGGTCTTCGAGGGGATACTGTCAGTGGTGGGTCAAAACCTGCGACGCTCGAGACAGGAGCTGTGGTACAGGTGCCGCTTTTTGTTCAGATTGGGGAAAAGATTCGTGTGGATACACGAGATGATCGATATATTGAAAGGGTGAAATAAGCAGGGAAAAAAGGAATATGGATGGAGGTGTGAACATGTTTTCCGTAAAAGATTTAAAAGAGTTGTATATGCTTTTTGAAGAGGTGGATGTTGGAGAGATAGAGTTTCAACAGGGTGAACTCAAGGTGCGGATGGTGAGTGGGCTATCTAAGAAACCGGTGATCTCTCCGGTCATTGCTTCTCCTGTGCCGGTACCTTCTCCTCAGGAAGTGAAATCTCCACTTCCCCAAGAATCCCCCATCAAGGATGTTACCTCAAAGTGGGTTGGGGTTTTTACGCGATTGAATCCCAAGACAAAAGAAGCCTATGTGAAGTTGCGTGACACGGTCAAGAAGGGAGAGGTGATTGCCCATGTTCGTGTGTTGGGTCATCTTCAGGATGTAGTGTGTGAGTATGATGGAAAAGTGAAGGAGATCCTTGTGGAAGAGGGTCAGCCTGTGGAATATGGTCAGCCCCTTTTCCGTTTAGAGGTGTAAAGGAGGATGCAATGATAAAAAAGATACTTGTAACGAACCGGGGAGAGATTGCCGTTCGGGTGATTCGAGCTGCCAAGGAACTGGGCATAAAGACGGTGGCCATCCATTCTGAGGCTGACAAAGATAGTCTCCACACACGATTGGCAGATCAGGATGTCTGTATTGGTCCGGCGCTTTCTAAGGATTCGTATCTCAATATTCCGAGTATCATCAGTGCTGCAGAGATTACCGGAGCGGATGCAGTGCATCCCGGCTATGGGTTTCTCTCTGAGAATGCCAAGTTTTCTCGAATTTGTCGGGACCATAATATCACCTTTATTGGTCCAACCCCTGAGGCTATAGAACTTCTTGGGGACAAGGCTTCCGCCAGAAAAACCATGAGTGAGGTGGGTGTTCCTATTACCCCAGGAACAGGGATTATCAAGGACGTGTCTGAAGCAATGAAATTTGCTCATGAAGTGGGGTATCCTGTGATTGTGAAGGCCACAGCAGGGGGTGGAGGAAAAGGCATGCGTGTGGCTTGGTCTGATGATGAACTGGCAAGTATTCTTCCTATTGCCCAAGCAGAGGCTCAAACAGCGTTTGGTAATCCTGATGTCTATGTAGAAAAGTATCTTCAAAATCCAAGACACATTGAGATCCAGTTTATTGCAGATAAACATGGCAATGCTGTCTATCTTTTTGAGAGGGATTGCTCTATCCAGCGTCGTCATCAGAAGCTTATTGAAGAAGCCCCAAGCCCAGCCCTTTCCCAAGAGATACGCAAGAAAATGGGTGAGGCAGCGTGTCGTGGAGCTCTGCACGCGGGATATTACGGTGCTGGTACGATGGAGTTTCTCTTTGACGAGGAGAGTCAGCAGTTCTATTTCATGGAAGTGAACGCCCGTATTCAGGTTGAGCATCCAGTGACAGAGTTGATTACGGGTGTAGATCTTATTAAGGAGCAGATTCTTGTGGCTATGGGTGAAAAACTCTCTTTCCGACAGGAAGACCTGAGGATCAATGGTCATGCCATTGAGTGTCGTATCAATGCCGAAGACCCGTATATGAATTTTATGCCTGTACCAGGAAAAATTACAGAACTTCATTTTCCAGGGGGGCCTGGGATCCGGATTGATAGTCACATCTATACGGGGTATGAGATCCCCAAGTACTATGATTCTCTCGTGGCCAAGGTTTTGGCATGGGGAAGGGATCGTCAAGAGGCCATTGCTCGTATGCGTCGGCTTCTTGATGAGATGCGGATTGAGGGCATCAAAACAACGGCCCCATTTCATCGTCAGATGATGGACAATCCTGATTTTATCAAGGGGAACTATTCAACGAAGTTCATGGACAACTTTAAGATGAAATAAAAGAGGAAGATGAGGAAAATATGGAAAAATTTGTGATTAGCAAACAGGCAGTGGAGGATCTGATCACCTGGACTCTCAAAGAATTTCCGTCGGTGAGTTTGCCAGAAAAGAAAAGGGCTGTGTCTCTCTTTTTTGTGGGTTTTCACCAAATTGATGTACAACTTGATATTTTGGTGAAAAGTGGTGTCAATATGGTGGAAACGATGGAAAAGCTTCATCAGAAACTGAAGGTCACTCTTGAGAAACTAGCAGGGCTTGATCTTCGGCACTGCAAAATAACTGTGAGGGGTTTGTATGACGAGTCGCTCGAAAAGCAGAATCCTTAATATCCTTATGCAACTTTCCTGGATCGTGGTGGTTCTTGTTGGGGTAGTGTGTCTTTTTATTGCTGGGCGAGGTTCACAACTTCCTGTGGAACAGGCCATACATTTTACGACGGGTATGTCACCACTTGCTTTTTTGAGTGTGGTCGGGTGGATATTGACACTTGTAGGACTTGGGGTTGCGGGATGGTGGTACTATGAGCATTTCTATAGTCATACTATTTATGTGAGAACTCCTTATGGAGAACTGGAGATTCATAAGACCGCTATCCAGGGATATCTTGTCCAGCAGCTTCAGCTTTTGCCTGAAGTGGTGGACTGTGATGTAAGTGTGGCTATCTTCAAGCGTCGTTTTGTGGCATTGGATATCCATGTGCTTCTCACCTATGAAAAATCCTGCCGTGACTATGGAGAGAAACTCCAGCAGGATATTCTTCAGATGCTTCTTTCCACCTTTGGGATCAAGGATATCAAGCGTTTTCATCTTCAGGTGAATGCATTTCTTGGGGGAGATTCTCACAAGACGGTACACTACCGCTAAGGGAAAAAGATGTTTAGTTTGGTATGGCTGAAGGATGTTCTGACACTCAATAACTTTGCTCTCTATGTGGAGAATCTCCCAGAAATACCGTTGGGGGTGACGGCCTTTTCTCTGGATTCAAGGACCATTCAACCCTCGGAGTGCTTTGTAGCCCTTCCTGGAGAACGCTTTGATGGGCATGATTTTATTCATGATTGTGTGCACAAAGGGGTGAAGGTTTTCATTGTGGAGAGGACTTTTTATCGCAAGAATAAAAAAAATCTTCCCCGTGGGATTTTTTTTGTGGTTCATAATAGCCGGCAGGCTCTCGGTGTTTTGGCGAGAGCGTATCGCAAGTACTTGTATGCCAAAGTGATAGGGATAACTGGGAGTTCTGGGAAAACGACCACCCGAGAATTGGTGAGTTATCTGCTCTCTCTCAAGTATCAGGTTCACTCCACCAAGAAAAATCTGAATAATGACATTGGGCTTCCTTTGACTGTACTTGAAGCCAAGGAAGGGGTACATTTTATGGTTCTGGAAATGGGGATGAACCACCTGAAGGAGATTGAGTACCTCTCCTCTATTGTTCATCCCTATGGAGCAGTGATTACCAATATAGGGTATGCTCATATTGGTAATCTTGGGTCCCTGTATAACATTGCTCGTGCCAAGGGGGAGATTTTCAAGGGAATGATGCCAAAATATGGGGTGGCTTTTCTCAATAGAAATGATGAATTCTACAGCTATCACAAAAAGCTTTCTCCTGTTCCCGTTGTGGATGTGATTCCTGATGAAATTACTGTTATGGAAAACCACGGATTGGACGGTTATCTTCTTTACTATCAGGGAATGAGTTTTCGTTTCCGTCTGCCTGGAAGACATAATATAACCAATCTTGCGATTGCCCTCAAGGTGGCGGAATATTTTGGGGTGGATATGGCCCAGGCTCTCAAGGCTATTGAGGACTTTCAACCCGTGAGTGGAAGAAGTGAGGTGATTCGAACACCACACTGGACGATTCTCAATGATGCCTACAATGCCAATCCGTCTTCGATGCGAGCGGCCCTCTTTCTTTTGAAGGATCTTCCTGGTCGTCGTGTGGCTATTCTTGGGGATATGCTGGAATTGGGGAAACATTCGCGATCCCTCCACGAGATGATAGGAGAGGTGATTGTTACCAATGAGGTGGCAGATCTTGTGGTTCTTCATGGAGAGGAATCTCGCCATACTTTTGAAAAACTCAAAGCCAACCAAATGCTTGCCTTTTGGTTTCCTTCAAAACAGGAGTTGATTCGCAGTATTCGATCTCTTCTTCAGCCTGGGGATACGATTCTTGTGAAGGCGTCCCATGGAATGAAGTTAGAAGAGGTTGTCGAAGAACTCAAGAAGGGATAAAGGCATTTTTTGAGCAAGTTTTTTCTCTTCTCTCAGAGGGAAGTGGAATGAGAGGGGAGAAAGATGGATTTTTCTTGTCTTTTGTGGTATAATGAGGGGACAGGAAACGGAGGTAGGCTGCTATGAGAAAATTTCTCTCCATCCTCTCATGGGTTTTTCTTGTGGGTACCTTGTATGCTCAGACGGTGAACCAGATTTTGTCTGAGAGAGAATTTCGGGTGGGGATGCTCCGTTTTTATAATCGAGAATATCAGGCGGCCATTCAGGTATTTCAGAATGCACTTGATCTTGATCCCATGAATTACCGGGCGCGTTATTACTTGGGGGAGGCATATCTTCAGGCAGGCTATACGCGTCAAGCGATAGAGGAATGGGAAAGTCTTGTTCAGCTTGGGGGAGCCACATATCAGGTAAAGCAACGGTTGAATGATCTTTATTACCAATTGTCACTTGACAAAAACTATACCCTCTATGAGAATTATATCATGAGCCGTATTTATGATGGTCTCAGAGAGGGATCTCATAAGGTAATTCGTCCTGGTTTTCTCTTTTATGATGAACAAGAGGATACGTTTCTCATTTCTTCGGTGGGGAACCGCTATATCTCCGAGATAGACAATACCGGTCGGGTGATCCGCACCATTGGGCGAAGATGGTGGGAGAGAAGTGTACTTTCTCTTCCTATGGGGGTTTTTCTTTCTGAAGGCAAGATTTATGTTGCTGACTATGAAAAGGACAAGATTTTCATTTTTAATCGTACGGGAAAACTTTTAGGGTCGTTTGGAACCCGAGGTTATCAATCCTCAAATCTTGCTGGTCCTATGGGGTTGGTAGTCCATCGTGGGTACATCTATGTTGTGGACAACGGAAACGATAGGGTGCAAAAATTTACCACAGAGGGAGAGTGGGTTCAAACGATTGGAGAAGGGGAACTGAATCGCCCAACAGATATTGTGGCGGATGGAGAAAAACTGTATGTGAGTGATACTGGTCATAAACGTATTGTTGTGTATGATCTCTTTGGGAATTTTCTTTCAGAGATTCAGCTCCCTGGTGTAGAAGAGCCACGGGGAATGACACTCCGGGATGATTTTCTCTATGTGGTGGATAGTAAACGGGGAATTATTCTCTACAATCTTCGTACAGAGGAAAGAGAGACGGTGGAGATGCAAGAAAAAGTGTTGGATAAGCCTTTTGATGTAGCCGTAGATAGGCAGTACCGTCTCTTTCTCTCAGATTTGAATAGTACGAAAATGGCTATTTATGCCCCTCTTCAGATGAAATATGTGAATCTTGGGGTGTCAATTCCTCAAATATGGCTGGATAAATATCCACGAGTATTTTTACATTTTCGTGTATGGGATAGAGAGGGAAATCCCATCTACAATCTCAGACAAGAAAATATTGCTATCTATGAGGAAAATACCCTTGTGCCCTTTTTGCGACTGGGACAAACCTATAACTATCGAGATAGGTTGTATCTCAAGATTGTGATAGAGATGGATGAAACAATGGCAAAGTATAGAGAAGAACTTCAGGAATTTTTGAAGCAGATCATTGATCCTATGCAAGGGACAGATAAGCTTGATCTTACTCTGATTGGTGGAGAAACGGTAGATACAGGTCCCTATGCGGCTAATCTTTTGCAAACCTTGGACAGGGTCGCTAAACACCCCGCTGGGGTACTTCGCGATGTGGACAAGGCTTTGTACCAGGCTGTTACCTCTACCTTGAACGTCAATCTGAACAAGGCTATCCTCTATTTTACTTCGGGCAACACTTCCTTTGATTCGTTTCTCACCTATGAGCCAGATGTGATTATAACGTATGCGAAACAAAATGCTGTTCCTATTTATGTGGTGCAAATGGGCACTCGTCGTCAGCCGTTTTACCAGCAGATGGCTTCTCGTACTTTTGGAAAATATTATACTCTCCAGGAAATGAAAGAAATTGTTCGTCTCTACGAGATTATCCGCCAATCTCCACCCCTTGAGTATGTTGTGGCCTACAATGGACTGAATCTCAGGGGGCTTCCTCATTTCTGGGTGAATCTGAAACTCAAGATTCAATACAAGGATTTTGTGGGTGTTGCTGATGGAGGGTATTTTGTACCAGAACTTTTCTCAACACCTTTTGGTCCAAAGCTTATTGATCTCAATCGTGAACAGATGAAGTTTCGTCAATCCCAATCAGGACAACCATGATGTTTCGGAGGCATCTTCATCCCTGGTGGAAGAGTTTTGTCTATGCTTTTCGAGGACTTCGTCGGGTATTTTTTCGAGAGAGAAATTTTCGGTTTCATCTTGTGGCAGCTGGGTTTGTTATTCTTCTTGGGGTGAGTTTTCAGATCAGTTGGGAGGCATGGGGGTTACTTTTTCTGGCTATCTCGAGTGTGCTTTCGTTGGAGGTTGTGAATACGGCGGTAGAGGAGTGGTGTGACATCTTGAGTCCTGAGAGAAAGGCTTCTATCCGGAGGATCAAAGATATCATGGCTGGGGCTGTTTTTGTCGCAAGCCTGGGAAGTGTAGGGGTGGGAGTAGCTGTGTTCTGGGGTTATCTCTGGGATTGGGTAATAAGGCTCGTAGGGTCGAAATAGTGGGCGATGAGGGTTCTGATGTGTTGAAAAGAGGGGTGATCGGAGGAGAGGTTTTGCCTTTCTTTTTCACTGAGAGAGAGGCTATATTCTCCTAGTATGTGCACAGGGGGAAAAGACAAAAGTGTTACCGAGTCAGCTATCATGAGGGCTTCCATGATGTCATGGGTGACGAGGATAGTATATTCTTTTTCTCTATGCCATGCCTCTCGAAGAATGGGAAAAAGCCTCTGTTTGAGGCCTATATCCCATGATCGGAAGGCCTCATCGAGGAGGAGCCAGGGGCTTTCAAAGAGCCACGCCCGTGCAAGGGCAACTCGCTGTTTCTGTCCACTACTGAGTTTTGCCACTGGAGTGAGTGGAGAATCGATCTCAAGCGTATGGAGCGTAGAGAGGATATGCTGAGGGGGAACTGAGGAACAGACGAGACGGATATTGTCTCGAGCGGAGAGCCATTCTACTAACCGAAGGTCTGGGAATACCATGCCTACCGGTGTGATGGAGTGAACTTTTCCCTCGGTGGGGGATTCAAGGCCAGAAAAAAGACGAAGAAGAGTGGTTTTTCCGCACCCTGAGGGGCCAAGAATAGCTGTGATCCCCTGAGAAATCTCCCAAGAAAAATGTGTAAAAAGAACTCGGTTTCCAAAATGCTTGCAAAGGTTTTCACACACTCTCATATATCCTCGAGGGAAAAACGGTTTTTCAACCCAGAAAGAAACGAAAGCAGAAGAGTATCAAGAACCCATCCCAAAATAAACAAAAGCCCAGCCCAGGCAAAAAGTTCTTCAATATTCACATAGGTTTTGGCCCAGAAGAGCTTACTTCCCATCCCAAAAGAGGGAAAAGCCAAAACCTCTGCCATAACCACAACTTTGAGAGAAAGCGAGAGAGTAGAACGGAGAGAGGTGGCTAACGAGAGGACAAGATGAGGAAGATAAAGCGCAAGGAGTCGTTGGAGTCCCCTAAGGGCAAAGACCTTTGCCATTTCTTGCATTTCTTGACTCACACTGAGGACAGCCTGTCTGGTGTTAAGCACCCACAGGGGAAAGGTGGTGAGAAAGACGAGGAAGAGAGGAGAAGTCTCTTTGGGTATCCAAAGGAGAAGAAGAAGCATCCAAACAATGGCAGGGACGCTCTGAAAGAAAAGGATCAGAGGCTGAAGAAAGGCAAAAAATGAAGACTTTCTCCCCGCGACTATTCCCAGGAGAATACCTGGCAAAGAACTCAAAAGAATGCCACCAAAGAGACGCTTCAACGTATGAAGAATATGATGATAATTTTCAGGATGAAGGAGAAGAGACACTATATTTTCAAAGACAGAGAGAGGAGAAGGAAGAAGAAGGGATGACCCAATTCCGAGGCTGGCTAACCACCACCCTGTAAGGAGGAACAACAATCCCCCAACAGAATAGATCCTACCACGCAAAGAAGGTGTCATCGGGGATACTTCCGACGGTTTGTTCATCAGTCTCTTTCAATACCTTGAGATACAAGAGAATATCCTCTCGTATGAAACGTGCCGGGAGATATGTGAGGCCCATTCTTGGGATTGATTTTTCGATGACTTCAGGAGGCACCTGAAGTCCCAGACCAACCACCCCCAATTGGCTTGCTTCAGCGGGGTGGGCATTCACCCACTGGACCTCTTTGTGATATGCCTGGAGGAAACTACTTATCATTTGTTGATTCTTGGAGAGATAACCAGCAAATGACACAAGCGCTGTTTGTGGGACCCCACTTTTTGTAGAGAAGACACGGTTCCATTCCTCACGATAGATCTTAAACATACGTACGTGGGGATTTTTGGCAAGTGCCAATGAAGCGAGGGGTTCAGGGAGAACCGCGTTTTCTATTTTTCCGGCGATGAGGAGTTGGGCTATCTGTGGGGAGTCTCCATAGATGATTTCTGGTTTGACCCCATGTACTCTCAAGAGGACTCGACTAATCGTATCAGGGGAGGAACCAGGAGCCCCGATATGGACCTTTTTTCCCGCTAGGTCTTGCCAGTTGCTATAAGAGATATTGGTGGTAAGGAGAGCCAACATACCTACGGAGGTAATGCCTATGAGGCGAAGATCGGGAGTTTTTTGATAGAGCTTCGCAGCCATGTTTACAGGAAGGATAAAAAGAGCCTCTTCTCTTTGGACGATTTTAGGGAGAATCTCTGTCGTAAGATCCTGATAGAAAACGACATTTATCTGATTGGTAAGTTTCAATAACGGGAGAGCTGGAGCAGCTTTTGGGCTATAGATAGTTAGGCCAAAAAGTATCGTAGGAAAGAAAAGAACCCACCATCTCATACCAACCTCCATCTTTTAAAAATATACACTCATCTTTCTCAAAAGGCAAGCCATTCTCAAGGATTTTCTGCGAGAAAACGGGAGAGGACCTTGGATGCTTTTGGGTGTTGTTTGCAATACAACAAAAGTGAGTAGAGGTAACTCTCAGGCTCTCCGGTATCAAGCATCATACCCTTGAGGGGGAGAGCCCGCATTTTTCCTTCTTTGGCAAGGGTATTGATAGCATCAATATGATAAAACTCCCCTGTTGTGTGTTTCTTCCAACCACTTTCCAAGAGTGCAAAAATCTCTGGTTCAAAGAGGTACCTTCCTATGGATACCCAGTGACTTGGGGCCTCTTCCCTTGTGGGTTTTTCAACAATGCGGGATACGATGAGGGTTTCTCCTTGTTGTTTCCCATCGATCACCCCATAGCGACTGATGTTGTGGAGTTCCTCACGAACAACAAGATAGTGAGCAGGTGTATGTTTGTAGGCGGCAATGAGTTGTGTCGAGATTCCTGGTGTATGGAGGACAATATCGTCTGGATAGGCAACGATGAAGGGTTCATCTTTGATCCACGGTTGAGCGAGGAGAAGAGCCTGTCCTGTTCCTTTCATCTCTTGTTGGCGTACAAAAGAGATATTGAGATTTCTCGGGCGGATAATCTCTCGTTGTTGTATTTTTCCCTCCCTTGTAAAAACCTCTTCGAGTTCTACCTCACGGTCCAAATAGTCTTCAAGTACTTTCTTTCGGCGACTTGTGATGATCAGAATATCCCGGATACCTGCCTCCTCAAATTCATCAAGGACACAGTCAAGGAGCGTCTTGTCATACAGGGGAAGCATCTCTTTGGGAAGGGTTTTGGTGATAGGCAGAAACCGACTTCCATACCCGGCCGCCACAATGATGCCTTTCATATGTTCTCCCTCATTTTCGTGTGACGTATAGTATATCATAAGGGAACGAAAAATGTCAAAAAAGCTTTTACTCCAAAAGATAGATATTGTAGGTTTTTTGGAGTTTTTCCCGGAGTTTTTTCATGAAAACTGGGCCTGGATCAAACTTCTCTGTTCGATAGTGAGGGTAGTTTTCCTTGTAAAGTGAAAAATGGGGAAGGTTGGTGAAAAGATATTCGTGATGTCCGATCAGGTATTGAATCGAGGGAAAAGTTTCCACTAAGGTTTTGATGAGATAAGCGTTGGACTCAAGTTGGGCTGTGGTGAGGGTTTTGGCATTTTTGGCAATGTTTTCTATCCCAATAGCCACATGGTTAAACCCGATAGTATGACGTCCTACCATCCAGAGAGGAAGGAAACTGTAAATAGTCCCATCTCTATCCACGAGAAAATGCACCCCAATGTTTACCCTCCCGTAGGGAGCAAGTTCTGGTCGGGACATGGCAGGAAGTTCATCAGGAAGAAAAATAGAAAGGGTGGTGGGAAGATCAGGCGTCACGGTATAATGAATCACAATCATCTTGGGGTTAGTGAGAAGGTATGAGTCTATCCCGTAGTGATCTCTCATATACTCTTTTGTCAGGGTGAGACGACGTTCACTTACCTGTCCTAAGAGATTACTATACGATAGATTCCACAATGGTGGAATAACACACAGACACCCCAAGACGAGAAAGATACTACGGAGCACCTACGTCACCCTCATCTTCACCCATAGCCTCAGCAGCGAGAGAATTGGTATTGGTAGAGGGCAAAAGGACCACAGTACTCGAGGGATGTTCTACAAGATAAAAATTTCTCGCAATGAGATTGGTAAGAGGTCCCTCAGAAGAGTAAAATCTCGTCGGGATAGAGAAACGATCCATATATCCTGCTCGTGTTACCATGAAATGCAGATGTGGTCCTTTAGTCCATCCTGTGTTTCCACTGTAACCAATCAGTTGTCCTGCTTCCACACGATCCCCTGGTTTGACAACGGCGCCTTTGTATTTCAGGTGAACATAGTGGGCAAACGTTCCATCACTGTGATAAATAACAATATAATTTGCCATTCCTCGATATGCTTTGCGATTTCCACCTCGTCGGCTGTTGTCTTTGACAATCACGACAACCCCGTCTCTTGCGGCATACACAGGTGTCCCTATGGCGAGGGCAAAATCAATACTATAAGCGTTTTTTCCTTTGTGAGAGAAACGGGTATGGTATCCCTGGGTAACACGCACAAACTCCCCCGGTGGAAGGGGAAGCCAATATTCTACATCCTCTGGTTCAAGAAAGGGATCCCCTAGTTCATACGTAAACCGGAAAGAGGGAAGTGTCCTGTTACTGATGCTGAAAACAATCTGTTCAGAGTAGGCAGGGATTACATGATGAATGATTTCTTCATTGCCTGTGGTATTGGTATATCGAAAAAGAACCTGGATTGGGCAGGCATAGGCATTTTTGACGATGTATGTCCATTCATTTCCGTTTTTATTGGTGATGAGGCTCACTTTTGCAAAACTGAGAAGGGGAAATAATATCATCACACGTATCAAAAAGGATTTTGAGTGCATGATTATCTCTCCTCGCAAAAATTATCGGAATAGTATAAAGAGAAAGTGAAGAAAAAAGCAATTTTCATCCCCAGAGTACGCAAAATCCCCTCAAAAAGGGAGAGGTGAGTTTTTCATCGTTTTTTCAGGGGAGAGACGAGGTTTCCTCACGCCAAAGAACGATAGTATTTCTTCCCATTTTTTTAGCTTGATAAAGGGCCTTGTCTGTAATTTGAATAGCCGTTTGCCAGGAGGTATGCTCGGGGCAGAAAGAAGCAATTCCTATACTAACAGTCACAGAGGCAGAGATGGGAGAGGTAGGATGGGGGAGAGATTTTTTGGCAAGGTTGTGTTGGATACGTTGGCCGACTAAGAATGCCCCTTCTTGTGACGTGTTGGTCAAAAGGATGAGAAACTCTTCTCCACCATAACGAAAAAGAAAATCCCCTGGTCGAAAACAGGATTCTTTGAGTACCTCGGAAACTTCTTTGAGACAAGTGTCTCCCTTGGCATGGCCGAGAGAGTCATTGTAGTTTTTAAAGAAGTCAATATCAATCATGAGAAGAGACAAGGGCAGTTTGTCTCTTTGGGCCCGTTTCCACTCGGTGGGAAGGATATCCGCCATCCCTCTTCGATTGTACAATCCTGTCAGGAAGTCTCTATGGAGCTCTTTCTCGAGTTTGTGGATGAGATCCTTTTGGCGGGTGATGTTAGAAAAACTCCAGAGGATCCGACATGAAGGGGAGCCTAATTCTCCAATTCGGTATTGTTCCAGAAGATAGTGTCGGTTCTTTTTGTGGTTTTTGAGACTGATCTCCATGATCTCATGACCTTTTCTCAGGGGATACACACTGGCCTCGGGTATAGAAAGGGCCTCTCGAATCTCTGTGAGGGTAGTGGTGTTATTCTCAGGGTGAAGGAAGGCAAACTCTTGAGCAAATTGTTCATTGTGAAAACAGAGGGTAAGATCTTCCCGAAAAGAAGCAATCGGATTGGGAAGATAGCGAAGGAGTGTCATGATGAGATGGTTTTGCTCTTCGAGAGCCTGCTGTTGCTTTTTTAGCGACGTAATATCCGTAGCACTTACCACAAGAAGATCTTTGCTTCCATGACGATAAGGAAAACTCTGAAGAATAATCCACTTTTCCTCCCCTACGTTGTTGTGGAAATGAACCTCAGGAAAAAGGTGTTTTTCTTTCCAGAGATTTTCCCAGTGATTCTCATGGAGAGGATGAAGCTCCCAAAAAGGTTTTCTGAAAAACGCTTCACGATCAGTGATACCAAAGATGCCCTGAGCTGCCTCGTTTATTGATACACAGTATCCCTCTCTCTCAAATATCAAAAAACCCATTTGGGAAATAGAGATGATGGTTTGATTGAATTCTACCAGTTGAAGGAGTTCTTCTTCCATAGCTTTCTGATGATTGATATTGAGGGAGGCTCCTATGATATGGGTGACGGTACGGTTTTTATCAATGAGAGGAATGAGCTTGGTAATCCAGTAGGTATCCCTACCTTCGAAGGGGATAGTTTCTTCGTACCAGATGGTCGCTTTTTTTTGTCTGCATTCTTCATAATGGGCTACAATCACGTCTGCCAATGCTGGTGGGAGAAAATCGTGGGGATGCTTGTTCCTGATTGCCTCGCTTGTAAGTCCTGTGAGTTTCTCGTGGGTGGGATTAAGGCCACTATATGTGAAATTTTTTGGGCCATGAACATGAACAAGAAAGATAGCAAGATCGCTATACTCAAAAAGGGCGGTTGCAAATTCTACCGGATCAAAACCAAGAGTTTCAAGACGGGTCTTGTCCATGGGTGTTTATCTCCTTTTTGACTCAAGCCATTGCCATTTCCCGGTAAGGATGGCTTGATGGTAGGCGTTTTCTATACGTTTTTTATGGTTGTCGGGGGTTTTGCCCACAAAATAGGGGCGAGCCAGTCCTAAGAGGATGAGTTCCTCGTTGATACAGTTTTGTGGGGAGAGGGTGTAAACAAGGGCAAGGAGTCGCTTGTAGCGATCATACGGTTTTGTATTGTCCCATTCAAGTTTGAGAGGGGTGCCTACTCGGAGTCTTTTGAGAAGCCATCGTTTGGCTTCTAATCCTTTTTCAAGGAGAGATTTCTCACTTACGGCATACCCTGCTGCGCGGAGTTTTTTGATATCTGAGGCCCTGTGGACATTGCGTGAGGTTTCAAAACAATCTATGTAGAGAAGTCTCACCGTTATGATCTCTCCTTGGGAAAGGGTTACTTTGATGGTGTCCCCGTCAACAATCTCTCGCACGACGGCATTTTGGGAGACCCATTCTCCCCACAGAGGAGGAGAAGAGAAGAGAAAGAATACCATAATGAAGATCTTCATGGTGATCCCCCCTACCTTCGTGTGGATAGAAATGCTTCCTTGGCTTCTTGCTGGAAAATTATAGGCCTATTTCTAAGAAAAAGTCAAATTTTATTTTCCTTGATTTGGGGGAAAGTTGCTTTTTTTCACGACTACGCTATAATATACGTGGACAAGGAAGGAGGTCGATATGGGTGTGTGGAGTGCCTATTTTGCGTCACCGTATCAGCACGCGGATGTCAGAATCTATCGGAAGGCTCAGATTCTTGCTCCTGTCGTGGGGGTAGTGGGGATTTTTAGTGGATTTTTGGCAGTGGTGATGTTTCTGACGGGAGCCATGGCGGCAGGAGGGGCCATAGCTTTGCTTGTTGTGAGTTGTGGTGTGGTTCTTTTCTGTATGCGGAGGGGCTGGTATTCCTTTGCTGTGGGGGTGTTCGTCTATACTCTTTTTGTTGTTATGTTTCTGGCTATTAAATTTGATGCTTATCAAACAGTGTATGAGACCTATGTTTTTGCTACACTGGGGCTTTTTTTGCTGCTTGTAGGGGGACTGGTGAGTGTGAGCAAAGGCCAGATTGATGTGTTGACAGGGTTGGTGAGTGGGGGTATTGTGGCCTTGTATGTTTTGGATGCTTTTCCCCTGGATGGGTATCGGGTTACCCTTTTGGCTATTCAGTCGTTGGTAACATCACTTCTTTTGGTCTTAGTAGGGGGATATTTTTCCCGGCGTATTGTGATATTGCAACAAACCCTTCTTGAGGAAGGGGTGCGTCTCAGTCAGCATATTCAGGAAAGTTATGAGAGAACCACCGAGGCTTTGACTCAGACCCAAAAGGATATCGAAGGGATTAGTGGAAGATTACTTCAATCTTCTCAGGTACTTCATAAGACATCCCAGGATCTTGAAAAGTTTTTTTCCGAAATAGCACAAAACATGCAAACCCTTTCCACTATTCTCGTTTCCAATGCTTCTCGTGAGGAAGAGGTAGTAAATATCCAAAAAGAAGCAGGAAAATCCCTCCAGACACACATTCTCCAATTGGGAGAGGGGATGACAGTGTTGTCAAAAACACTTCATCTTGTTCAGGAGAGTGCAAGTACGGCAAGGGAGAGGGAGAGTGTTTTGCTTCGGGTTTTCCGGACCATGGATGAAGTGGACGGGAGTCTCAGGGATTTGTCTTCTCAGGTCTTGTCGATGGGAAACATGCTTCAGAAGCTTTTTGAAATCAATGCCTTGATCAGTGAGATTGCTGAAAAAACCCATATGCTTGGGTTAAATGCCTCTATTGAGGCAAGCCATTCTGGGGGAGAGGGAAAGGGCTTCCGAATTGTGGCTGAGGAGATCCGTCGGTTAGCTCAAAATGCCAAACAAAAGAGTAAGGAAGTAGGAGAGTTTCTTGGGAATATTCAAAAAAGTATGGGAATTGTGGAAGAGTCGATGCAAGAAACGATGGGATTTTTCAAGACTGTTCAAGGAGAGGTACAGGAAACACAGGTAGGTCTCAAAGAAACCTTTGAAAATCTCCAGACCGTGGCGAATAATACCAAAACCCTCAATGAATTTCTGGTGGATTTTTCTACTTTTGGGAATCAGGTGAAAGAAGCCACAGAGAGGATGGAAAGAGAGTTGCAAAATACCCTTGATCAGACAAGAGTAGCAAGTCGTGTGGCGCAGAAGGTGTACGATGAGGCGACAGCCCTGAGAAGCCATTTTGTGAAATTAGTGGACGAGGCAGCTGTTCTTTCTCAATTGAGTCAGGAAAATCGTGAGGAGATTGTTAGACTCAAGGAAAAGGTAGGATAAGGGTTAAGAAAAGGATTTGCAAACAAATAGGTTTTGTGGTATAATACTATGTGGAGTGAGTGATGAGAAAGAGATGGTGGTGGATTGTGAGCTTTTTCTTTTTTTCTTGTACAGCAATGGAAGAGGAGAGGCTTATTCTTTCTCCCCGAAATGGTGAAACGGTACGGGGGGTGGTGATTATTTCTGTCTCTCCACCCGCAACTATGGTTGTAGATCGTGTGGAGATTTCTATCAATGGCAAGCGCCACGCCGTGATTCCTTCCCCGGGACCGTATTCCTCACAGTGGGATACAACAAGTTCCCCGAATGGTTTTTATACTCTTTCGGTTTCTGTGTATGACATAGAAGGCAAGGTTCAAAGTGAGACGATTGAGGTTCAGGTTGCGAATTGATGCATGGCGTACTTCCTCTCTATAAACCCTCTGGAATATCTTCGTATGATGTGATTCGTGTGCTTCAAAAAAAAGTACCTCAGTTGAAAGAAAGAAAGGTTGGGCATGGAGGGACATTGGACCCTTTGGCGGAGGGTGTGCTTCTTCTCTTGATAGGAGAGGCAACGAAGCTGTTTTCTTTCCTTCTTGAGCATGATAAGGTGTATGAGGTATGGATCCAATTGGGGTGGAGAACTGAAACAGATGATGCTACGGGAAAGCCCTTGGCTTTTTCGGAAAGGGTTCCTTCACTCAGAGAGGTAGAGGAAGGGGTGGCTCGTTTTCGAGGAAGGATATGGCAGATTCCTCCACGTTATTCAGCCCTCAAGGTGAAGGGAAAACGGGCGTATGCCTTGGCAAGAGAGGGTGAGGAGGTGAAACTTGAGCCTCGAGAGGTAGAGATTTTTGAACATGTCCTTCTTGAATATGATGAAACGACTCGTTTGATACATACCAGGGTACGGTGTTCCTCGGGTACCTACATCCGAAGTCTTGCTAGGGATATCGGAGAAATACTTGGGTGTTATGGTCATGTAGCTCGACTTGTGCGTACAGAAACCCTGGGAATTTCTCTTGAAAACTGTGTTTCTCTTGAGACTATTTCTTCGGACAATTGGCAGGATTTTCTTCTTCCTATGAGGCAGATCCTCTCTTTTCCCTCCCTTGAGGTGAGGGATCCCCTTTGGATAAAACAAGGGAGACAACTGGAAAGAGGTTCTTTTGTTTCTTTGCCTTCTTCTGAGGGCATGTATCAAGTGGTATGGGAGAATCGTCTTCTGGCTCTTGTGAAGTGGGAAGCAGGGCAATTTCACTATTGTCGAGTTTTTCATGAGTAGACCTCGGATTTTGTTGGTGTATCCGTATATTGAGGATTTTGCAGCGTATGATCATTTTGCCAAGCCATTGGGATTGTGGATGCTTATGGATATGCTTCACGAGAAGGCCGATGTCGCCTATCTGAATATTTTGCAAAGGAATCTTCCTGAGCTTGGTCTCAAGTCAAAAGCCGATGGGACAGGGCATTTCTATGAGCAGGTGATCCCTGTTCCCGAATCCCTTTCTGATATTCCGAGGCGATGGAAAAGATATGGTATACCAGAATCTCTTCTGTATCGGCGACTGAAAAACTTGGCATGGAAGCCGGACTGGATTTTTGTCTCAAGTGGCATGACATACTGGTATACGGGACTTGCTTATACCATTCGTCTTTTGCGGGAGGTTTTTCCAGAGGCAAGGATAGTGTTGGGTGGGATATATGCTTCTCTGCTTGCTGAACATGCAGCCTTGCAGGGAGCTGACTATGTTATTCCTTTTCAACAGCCTAGAAAAGTAGCTAGTGGACTTTCTGAACTTTTGGGAATTTCTGTGTCGGCAGAGGGAAGCATCCCTTGTTATACCGATGTGGAAGAATATGCGTATGCTCCTTTGCTTCTTTCCTTGGGATGTGTATTTCGCTGTGAATACTGTGCAAGTCCAAGGCTCTTGTCTTTTGAGGCATTGGATATTTCGCGGACCATTCGGGCTTTTGATTGGCTTTATGAGGAAAAAGGGGTGAGGCATTTTGCTTTTTATGATGATGCTCTCCTCTTTCGGTGGGAGAAGAGGTTGAAGATCCTTCTTGAACATGTGCTTCAGAAAGGGTATGCACCAGTGTTTCATACCCCCAATGGGCTTCATATTCGTTTTTTGACAGAAGACATGGCCTCGCTCATGAAATTGGCAGGGTTTGAGGATATAAGACTCTCTTTAGAGTCTTCTGAGGAAGAATTTCACCTCACTCATACCCAAAAGGCAAAACGAGAAGAGTTTTTTCAGGCCATGGAGGTTTTGTCTCGGGTAGGGTTTTCTCAACGGCATATAAGGGTATACACCCTGGTGAATGTTCCGGGGCAGTCATTATCTTCAGTAGAAAAAACTATGCAATGTATTTTTGACGCCGGGGCTTTGCCTATGTTAGCGTATTATTCACCTATTCCTGGGACACCTGATTTTGAGAGAGCATCTATGCTTACTGATCTCTCTGATCCTCTTTTCCATAACAATACGGTGTATCTCTATCGGAGTGGGATAGATGTGTCATATGTTCAGTATCTTCATCAAATCGAAGTAGGGTATCGTCACAGCGTTGAAAAAATGTAAAAGTGGAGAGAAAGGAAGTACGGCAGCGGCATGCTATGG
Source organism: Brevinematales bacterium (assembly GCA_026417555.1). Lineage (GTDB taxonomy): Bacteria > Spirochaetota > Brevinematia > Brevinematales > Thermospiraceae > Thermospira. The sequence goes on along the minus strand of JAOADA010000001.1, from coordinate 549,014 downwards.
GAGAAGCTTGACTCCCCCTGTGCCGGTTGTCACAAACTGATAGGTTTTGCCAGCGATGAGATCAACGGCAATAGCCTGACCATAGAAGGTACGGATACCAAGCTTTTTGGCAATGGTGGCGTTTGTGATAGCACTGACAATCTGTTGTCCCATAGTCCGGAAGTCTTTGGCATCAATACCAACCAGGTCCTCGTCGGGAATATCAAAACTCCAAAGGATACCCTTTTCACCAGAAAAGAGGGTGTAACCCTTTTCTGGTGAGATGGTTTCTGTGTAGAGGCGTGCTGGGAACGCAAGGTTATACGTGTTTCCCTCGGCAATAAGAGCATAATCAAAATTACATACCCCAAAATCTACGTATACCCGCTTTTCGGTTGTGAAAAGCCTCTGGGTGGATCGAAGAATGGGGGTATTTTGCCATGGGCTATGGGTATAGTAAAAAAGGGTGAGGGCATATCCATTGGTAGCATGATCTACTTTGATCTCCAGAATTTTTCCTTCAAAGCGAAGGTTTTTGAGGGTTTGGTTGAGGATTTCCTTTTGGTGGATCAGCCTAAGGTTTTCTGAGAAGAGCTGGATCTCTTTTCCAAAGGTGGCGATGATGAAGATGACAAGAATCCCCATCACGATCTGAGGGAGAGAAATCACAAGAGAGACACATTTCTCAGAGAGGTTGAGAAGAAACACAGACCATCTCCACGTACCGTCACCACTGATCCCTTGTTTGAATACAAGCAAAAGAATAAGAGAAGCAAGAATACCCCATCCCCACCATGTGAAAAGGAGAAAAGAAAAAACGTCTGCTAGCCCCTTGATGAGAGAAAGAAGTTTCTGAATGGTTTCCATTTCATTTTTCCTTGAGTTCAAGGGTACTGTCTTGGCGGGAGAGAATGAGGTAGTGTCCTTTTTGCCAAGATTTTCCAGGGTATTGATGGATGGCGATAGTTCTCGTTTGGAGAATCTGGATATTTTGAGGGATAGTCCCAGAGATAAGCAGAGAAGCAAGTTTTTCTCCTTCTTGTCCTTGGATTAAGGCGTTGGTAAATGCCTCCAAAATGTCAATGCCATCTGTAGGAGCCACCACATCACTATAGAGGCGAAGTGGATACCCAAAAACAAAACGGTTGGTCTCATATTTCCATGAGATGAGGTGAAACTCCAGATAAATATCATTTCCTCCCATTTCAAAAGCCTCACTATGGAGAGCTCTCCCAGAGGGACTATAAAAAACTATCTGTCCACTGAGTTCTGGAGAGGTTTGTGAGAGGGATATCTCAGCAAGAAGAGACTCATTGGTGAGGGATTGAATAGCCTTCTGAAGATCTCCTATGCTCTGTTTTAGGTGGGTTTGCCAGTAGGTGAGCAGAAGAAAACCAGCCGCACAAAAGATGAGAAACGCAAGAATCAGAAGAGTGACGGGAAAAGGTTTGTGTTCTTTCATAACCACCTCTTTATCATTTCTTGGGCATGGGCTTTGGCGCTTTCGTCTTCTCCTCCAAGCATACGAGCGATTTCTGTGATTTTCTGTTCTGGCTGAAGAAGGGTGAGACGGGTATAGGTTTTGTTGTCAATGATCTCTTTGAGGACTTTGAAGTGGGTGTGAGCAGCAGAGGCTATTTGGGGAAGATGGGTAATCACAAAAAGTTGTTTGGTTGATCCTATCTGGCGCATCTTGGCAGCTACCTGATTGGCTGTGAGTCCCCCAATCCCTACGTCAATCTCATCAAAGATAAGACTTTCTACCACATCAGAGGAGGAAAAGATACTTTTTAATGCTAACATCACTCGAGAGATTTCTCCCCCAGAGGCAATTTTTCGTAGAGGTTTAGGTTCTTCTCCTGGGTTGGTAGTCATAAAGAATTCTACGCGGTCAATCCCTTGTTCTGAGATTTTGATAGGAATGTCTTGAATCTTTATGGGGGACGTATCGTCTCGTACGTATTTGATATCTACAAGGAAGGAGGCTTTCTCCATACCGAGCGTGGACAATTCTTCTCCTACACGTTGAGAGAGTTCTTTGGCTACCTGCTGGCGTTTTTGAGAAAGGGCAAGCGACTTCTCGATGTAGGCTTTTTTGGTTTCTTCTATTTCTTTTTGGATGGAAGCAATTTCTTCAGCCCGGTTGGAAAAACGTCGAAGTCTATCCTGACATTCCTGAAGGTATTCCAACAATTCCTGGACAGTGTTTTTTTTGTATTTTCGCTTGAGGTCTTTGATGGTTTCTAGCCTCTCAATGAGACGGTTCATCCTTTCTGGGTCAAAATCCAGACTATCCCGTGTTTCTCGGATGAGACTGGCTGCTTCTTGGGTTTGGGTGAACACATTGTCAAGGATTTCGTAGATCTCTTGGTAGGTTTTGTTCATTCCTGCGATGTCTGCCAACGGATGAAGGATTTTCTGGAGTTTTGAGAGAACAGAGCCTTCTTGTTCGTAGAGGACATGGTGAGCGAGGGTAAAGGCCTCGGCAATTTTTTCTCCATTTTCGAGACGTTTTATCTCATCGGTGAGTTCACTTTCTTCTTCAGCGTAGAGTTTGGCATTGGCAATGTCTTCAACAGCGGTTTCCCAAAACATTTTTTCTTGTTCGAGACGACTTTCATCTTGCTGAAGATCTGTCAACGTGGAAAGAAGTTGGATAAATCGCTGATAGAGAGTTCGGATCACCTCTCGTTCTGAGAAGAGATGACCATACCTGTCTAACATATCCAGATGTACTTTTTGTTGAAGGAGAAGTTGGTGGTCATGTTGGCCGTGGAAGTCTACGAGATACTCCCCAATAGCCTCAAGTTTCGAGAGGGGCTCCTGAAGACCATTAATAAAGACACGACCTCGACCATCGGAGACAATCTCTCTTCGTATGAGAAGACTATCATTCGTTTCTATATCGAGATCTTTGAGGATGTCTTTCAGCGCGGGTTCCTGGAGAAGAAACTCTCCCTCTACAATAGCTCTTTCACTTCCGCTTCGAATGATAGAGGTATCAGCGCGATCTCCTGTGAGAAGACCAAGAGCCCCAAGGATGATAGATTTTCCTGCCCCTGTCTCTCCTGTGAAGACAATAAATCCACTTGGAAACTCTACCTCAAGATGGTCAATGATTGCATAGTTGCGTATAGCAAGTCTTCGGATCATACCTGCCACCTTAGTTTTTTTCTGAGGAGCTGATAAAATTGGTGCTTATGGGGTTCGTAGACATGAAGTTTTTTTTCACTCAAACGGATATGGATTTCATCCCCCTCGTGAAGATGGAAGTTTTCCTGACCGTCGATGGTGAGGGCACTCTCTTGGGGGTCTCCGTTGATACGAACCTTGATATGGTGGTGGACGTCTGTGACAAAAGGTCGAACAGCGAGGGTATGGGCACAGATAGGGGTAATCACCAAGGCCGGAAGTGTAGGAGAAAGAATAGGACCACCGGCGGAAAGGTTGTAGGCTGTAGATCCTGTGGGGGTTGAGATGATGAGTCCATCAGCTGAATAATGGGAGAAGAGTTCGTTTTCTATAAACACCTCAATAGGAATCATTCGAGACAGGGTTCCCCTTGCGATAACTGCATCGTTGAGGAAAGGGGCAAGCCGATGCATACGCTGATCACGGGTCACACAGACGTCTAAGAGAAAACGTTCACAGAGGGGAATCGTCTGATTTTCAATACCATCGAGGAGTTCTTTGCATTCCATAGGAGAAACACTCATGAGAAACCCCAATTTGCCTGCATTGATACCCACGAGAGGAATACCAAAAATCCCAAAAGTTCGTGCTGCATAGAGAAAAGTACCATCTCCCCCGATCACAAATATAGCCTGATAATCCTCGTGTCGGTAATGGATATCAAAGTCTGAAATAACCTCGGCATTATTGAGTTTGTACCATGCTGGTTCAACATGAAAAAAATCAATACCACGACGCGAGAGTTCCGTGCTCAGGGTGGCAAGGGCTTCGGCAACCTGGGGGCGGTTACTCTGGGCGACGATCAAGATTTTCTTGAGTATCATGCCTCTTTTCTCCTTGTTTATGAGGAAAAAGGAAATCCCATATTCTTTTCCACCAGGATTTTTTGCCAAATTTTTTCGTATAGTCTTCAATGGCTGTGATCAGATCCACAGGGCCGTACCGTTCTTTGAGGTAGTGCCAATGGTCCATGATCCAAATGTAAAGATCTCCAGCCGTTCGTCCAGGGAAATGTTTGAGGATTTTATGAGAGAGGATCACCTCAGTGACTGGTTTGTAGAGATGAAAAAACCATTCTTTAGAAGCCTCCTCTATAGAAAGGGATCTTTTGAGACGTTCTTCGAGGAGATACTTGTAGGTATTGATGTGCTCCACCAGCCGATAATATCCCCATGGATTTGTGAGAGAAAACGACACCGCAGGAAGAACCTTGTCAATGTGAGTTTTTTCTAGGAAAAAACGGTATCCTTCTGCAATCAAAAGACTCTTCTGATCGAGTTTTTCTGCTTGGAGGGGAACCTTCACAAAGAGTTCTGTGATTTCAGCGTCAATGAATTCCATCCCCAATTGTCTTGCCACAGAAACACGATGATTGCCATCTCGAACAAAGTAAAAGTCTCCTACTTTGTACACCTTAATAGGGGGGAGAGTAATCTCCTTGAGATGAGCGAGGTCGATGTTCTCCCATCGCTGGCGATTGTGTTCATGAAGGGGAAGAAAATTGGTATCAAAATCCTGATACCGTCCCTCTGATCCGACAATCTTTTCCAAAGGAATACTTTTCACACCTCGATAGGCCATTCCATGCGGGGCAAGAAGGTGTTTCACCTCATCAAAACGAAGGAGTTCATCATTCTGTGAGAAAAGCTTCTTCATCAGCCTCGAGAAGAAAGCCTTGTTTTTGGCTTTCTCAAAATCCCAGCGAGCCTTGTTGTAGAGATTCACCTGTTGACTCATTGTTTCTCCTCTAAATAGGAAGTAAGGTCAACAATTTGGTAATCATAGGCATTGATAACATACGTTCCATTTACTTTGGCTATTCGCGAGGTATTTCTGTCATACAGATGCGTGTGACCATGAAGCCATACCTTAGGTTTGAATGTCTTGATGAAAGAGAGAAATGCCTCAAACCCTCGATGGGGAAGATCTTTTCCGTCGTGGATGCCATAGGGAGGGGCATGGCTTATGACAACATCCACGTATCGATGGTATATCATACGGTTATAAAAAAGAGAAGGAGACATAAGAAGAATTCGATTCCACATCTGTTTTTCATTGTATTGATGTTCGCCATAGTTGTAGAGATAAGACCCTTCAAGACCAGCAAAAAGGACTTGGTGTTTCTCTACAACCTTCATATCAATATTTACTCCACCAAAAAAACATTTTTTCTGATAATTGAGTTGATGATATTTGAAATCGTTGACCTCATTTAAGGTTTCACACCACTTTTTTTTTCTTGTATAATGATCATGATTTCCACACACGTAGAGGAGGGGCTTGTTGAGGGTTGAGACAAGATAATCAAGGTAATACATAGGGAGATCGCCACACGACACAATCAAGTCTACATTTCCCGCCACGCTGGTCACGAGTGGGCTATACAGCTTTTGATTGACAACATCACTTACCACAAGAAGTTTCACGATGAAGCTATACCTCTTTGATGTGTGACTCAATCATTTTTTCAAAATCAGCACGATTCATCTTATCTTTGTAGAGTTCCCACATGGCTTCAATGGCGTCTTCTTTGGTAGGGAACTTCACACCCTTTTGGGCATCATCGAGGGTTACGACAAATGGCATAGATACCTCCCATCATATCTTCTTCTCTTATTGTAGCATATTTTATCGTCTCAGGCAAGCATTTTGTCAATGCTTCTTCTTGCTCTCTCTCGAATGTCATCAGGAACTTTAACGATGAATTTTTCCTCGCGGAGAGCATCATAGAGTTTCGTGAGGGTAATCCTTTTCATGTTTTTACATTCCATCCGATGAGATGGTTCAAGAAACACCCGATCGGGAAATTTCTTCTGGAGAGCATACACCATTCCCCACTCTGTTACAATAATGAACTCCTTGATTTCTGGGTGTTGTTCCACAAAATGGATCATTTGTCCGGTACTACACACACCATCGGCGATATCCTGGATTTCTTCTGGACACTCTGGATGAGCCACAATCAGAGCATGGGGATGGGCTTCTTTTGTCCGAAGAAGCGCCTCGAGATCAGCGGTTTCATGAACCACGCAAAATCCTGGCCAGAGAACAATCTCCTTTTCTGGGACATGTTTTTGGACATACCGGCCAAGATTTTTATCTGGCAAGAAAACAATCTTGGTATTGGGAAGACGGCGAACAATCTCTATAGCGTTAGCGGAGGTGCAACAAATATCGACCTCGGCTTTCACCTCAGCGCTTGAATTGACATAAGCGACGAAGGTATGGTCGGGGTATTGGATGCGCCAACGTTTTACCTCCTGGATAGGGGCAAAATTGGCAAGGGGACATCCTGCATTGGTATCTGGAATAAGGATACGTTTGTGAGGATTGAGCAGAGAAACAGTTTCAGCCATGAAGTATACCCCACACACCACAATACAATCATTGGGAATAGTGAGGGCGTGTCTTGCCATCCCCAGGGAATCGGCGACATGATCAGCCACATCCTGGATCTCAGGAAGTTGATAATTATGAGCTAGGATATAGGCTTGTTTTTCCTTTTTGAGACGAAGAATAGCCTCTTTGAGATCCTGTGTGTCCACATTGCCTCCCTTGGGTGATAGCCACATGAAAGCGTACCTTGTGTGAGCCTCTTTCTCTATTGATTATAAGATATTTTTTAGAAAAGTCAAGGGGTGAGGGAGTTTTCTTTGGGGTATTGACTTTTTTTCCTTTTGGCTTTACTATAATAAAGAAAGAGAAAAAGGTGGCATAGATGAGGATTGCTATTGAAGAGGCTATGCGCATCTGTGAGAAATATGGGACTGAAGAGGTTCCTCTGATATTGTTGAAGGATGTGTATTTACGTCATGGGGCTCAGGTACTCCAGATCTCAGCAGGTATGCGTTTTGATCCTTCCCAATATGAACTTTTTGTGGATTCTCAGATCAAAGAAATAGAAGTCGTGTATACTGATCGATTGTTTGCCAAGTTGGCCGCGAATTTTCCGGAGAAATATCGTCTTCCCTTAGGACAGAAGAGCCTCATAGAGATGGATAAACTTCTCGAACAGGTTGATGGTGCAAACACCATGACTAAACGAAAGCGGCATGTTATTGTCTTGGATGAGTTTTATCAGAAAAATACTCAGGGAGTTTTAGAGACTGTTTTGGGTTATGGGACAGAGCTTTCTTATAAAGATTGGAATACCGTCAAATCCAAACTCAGTCGGAATGCCATGATCAATTACCGGATTGATGAAACAGGGATCATAGTTTTTTCTCTTTTGGATTCTAAAGATCCACGCTATCCTCAGAAATTCATGCAATATACGGAAGTAGTGAGTCTGGTGGTAGAGAGCAAAAAACTTGGGATTTCCCTTTCTCCGGATTTTTATCCAGAAGGGGATGTGTATACCATCAATGAACCGACAAAACTTTTGACTACCTACAACGATAAAAAAATAGGGCTCATTCTTGTGGTTGATGAAGAGATTCATGATGAGTACAAAAGGGTATTGGCACAGGTCAAGACTTTTGACAGGTATGCCCGGATGCTTTTCATAAAAAAGTTTGATCCTGCTCAGAAACTGGAAATACTTAAAAATATCAAGAAAGCGTATTCCCAGTTTTTGTGGCAGGAGGAGTAGTGTGTCGGAAAGATCCCTTCTCATATTTTGGACAAATATTGTGTGGCTGAATCTTCGACGTCTTCGGAAAATGTGGTTTTGGCGTCTTCTTCTTGTATTGATCAATAGTGGGATGTTGTTTTTGTTGGGAGAAACAACTTCTGAGGTAAAATGGTGGATATTGGCTTTTCTCTTTCTTGGGATGGAGATGGTGGTGATTAACTTGAAAGCACATCTGGAAAGCCATGCAACCGTTGTTCTTTTACGTTCCTTGGGGGCATCGTATGTCTTTCTGGTAGTCAATATGCTTTTTGAGATTCTCTTTCCCTATTTTTTTGGCATTATTGGGGCCATAGGAATAAAGATGGTGGCTTCTCTCGTTAGGAGTGGTATGCAAGGGTGGGGGAGATTGTGGTTGTCTGTACTGATGGGACTGGTATGTATTGTGGTGGTGGTGCCTATTTCTACCTTGGTAAGTGTGTACAAACAGGAACGATACCTCAAGGAGTTATAATGCAGATTCGTCTCATCAATATCACGAAACGATACAGAGTGACACAAGAAAAGACCCTTGTATCTCTCAAGCGGGTAAATTTGGATATCAATGAAGGGGATTACCTAAGTCTCGTGGGACCGTCAGGGAGTGGAAAAACGACGCTCCTTCATACAGCACTTGGACTCCTTCGTCCTACAGAAGGAGATGTCTTTTGGAACAAGCTTTCCCTTTCCCATGCCTCGGATGCTGAGATCTCAGCGATGCGTCGGCGGTATTTTGGTATTGTGTTTCAGGAAGCCCAGTTTGTGGATGATTTAACAGTGGCTGATAACATTGTCTTGCCCCTTTTGATCAATGGGATTGCTGTCAATTCCAAACGAGTTTATTTCAAAACCTTGTGTGAGAAACTCCGGATTGATCACCTTGTTCATTTGTATCCCTATCAACTCAGTGGAGGAGAGAGAAAAAAGGTAAGTATTGCTCGTGCCCTCATTCATAGCCCGGAGATTCTGGTGGCAGATGAACCTACAGCAAATCTTGATGAAAAATCCGCCCAGGAGATATACCACATCTTCCAGAATTTAAACCAGTTGGGGCTTACGATCGTCGTCGCGACACACGACGTGAGATTTCGGGAGTATTGTCGAGAAGCCTATTCCATTCTGGACGGGGAGATTACAGGCTTCAGTCAGTTTCGTTAGGTGGTGGAGTGGGGAGGAAAGACCTCTTTTTCTGGACAAAATGTACGAAGTTCATCAATTCCTCGGGGTTTTTTCTGGCCTTTTTCAACCAGGCATGTGTGATGGAAAGGATACGTTTCTCTCTCTCGAGGTTGAGTGTTTCGATCTCTTTCATGGCCTTTCTCTGAAGGGCAAAAAGCTCCTGATTGATTCTTGAGATCTCTTCGAGAAGGCTCATTATTTCTTCTTGTTGTTGGACAGAGAGTGTGGATTCACTGGTAAGATCGAGAAATCGTCTTTCATAGGTGGCTAATTCTTGGCGGAGTTTTTCCCCTTGCGTTCTGGTGAGAAGAGTAATCTGGCGAATTTTCTGCATGTAATTTTGTTGAATCTCATGAATCTGAAGATACTGAAAAAGCATCACTTCTGTTAGAGAAATCTGGGGTTCAGGTTCTCTCATCATACGTTGTCCCATAGGGTTACGGCCCTCTCGAGGGTTTTGCATCTGGGCAAATCCTATCCAGGGGAAAAGAATCAGAAATACTATAACTCTTTTCATACTTTATCCTTCCTTAAACTCTTTGTCTACCATAACAAGGCTATTTCTGTAAAGGTATCTATAACCTGAACCTCTCTTTCGGGGATAGTGTTGGTGAAGGATGAGGAAAAGCGAGGGATATCAGAGATTGGTTGAAAGAGGCTTAATCCCCCCCAGAGGATGAGGGTGACTATCATAGCTGCCGCTATTCCACCTAACCAATACCATAGAGATGGGGGAGAGGGTAGCGGAGAGGGAACCTCTCCCTCTGGCATCGTGTGGTTGCGAAGATGTAGTTTCTGGAGTTTTTCTGAGAGGGTAGCGTAGTGGAAACAATGACGGCACGTCTCAAGGTGGGCTTTCACCCATTCTGGATACGAGGTGTGAGGGAAATCATCTATATAGTCCATAACTTTTTTACATGTTTTTTCCATACGTTTCCTCCCACAGTGTGATGAGTTTGAGTTTTCCCCGGCGATAATGTGATTTGGCCGTGGAAAGATTGAGTCCGAGATGCCTGGCAAGGGTGGCGAACTCCATGCCTTCTATATCCCTGAGGAGAATAACCTCTTTCTCCACAGTTTTGAGTGAGTTGAGGGCTTGGTAAAGCCAGGCCTCTTGCCTCTCTTGGTCTATTTTGTTTTCTATGTCTATTTCTGCTGAGAGGGTATCCCATCCCTCATCATCCAAGAGAAGAGGGTGGGGGTAAGCATGATATTTTTTTGCGAGATTTCCTATCACCCGAAGCGTATATCCGACAGCATTGTCCATTTTGTGAATCCTTTCCCAGCGGCTTGCCACAATCATACATGCCTCCTGAACAATATCCCTTGCGTCTTCTCTATTGTGGGTATAACTATAGGCCCATCGATAAAAGAGATCCTTATGGGTGTGGTAGAAACTCTCAAAATCCACATTCCCCGCCTTCTTTTCTGGTAGTATTATACTATAATAAGGCGATTTTTTTGTCAAAAGATGCAGGAAAGGATCCCTTTGAAAAAAAGATTTTGGTTTAAATTTTTTTAGAGGTAAAAATTTTTTCAAAAAAAAGCCCAAAACCCTTGACAAAAAAATTTTTTATGGTATAATAAGGCAAAATGTAAACGTTTACAAAAATAAATGTAAACGTTTACAAAAAAAGGAAGAGGAGGATAGTATGTGGAGAAAGTGTTTGGTGTTGTTGAGTGTGATGGTGGTGTCGGTGATGTTTGCCGATGTGTCGGCTATTGGGACCTGGGGAGGAAGTGAACTTGAGGTTTTCAAGGCGATGTGCAGTAGTGTAGGGGTGAAGGTAAATTTTGAAACTACCCGTGATCTGGATGCCTTGATTGCTACTCGTACCGCATCAAAAAATTTACCTGATATTGCCATTCTTCCCAATCCGAGTATGCTGAAACGTCTTGCAGCTCAAGGGGTATTGAAGCCAATCACGTATGTTTCTCGTGAAGAATTATCCCAAACGATGGCGAGAACGATGTATGACCTCGGGAGCTATGGTGGAAAGTTGTATGGTGTGTTTGTGAAGATTGCGAATAAGTCGGTTGTCTGGTACAATCCCGAAGAGTTCAAGAAAAATGGTTGGAGTGTACCAAAAACGTGGAAAGATTTGCTTGATCTTTCGGAAAAAATGGTAAAAGCAGGCAAAACTCCCTGGTCTATTGGTGCTGATATTGGGTGGCCTCTTTCTGATTGGGTGGAAAATATTATGATTCGGACAGCAGGACCAGAACTTTATCAACAGTGGATTGATCATGAGATTCCTTGGACACATCCAGCAGTGAAAAAAGCTTTCCAGACGTGGGGAAATATTGTGGCAAATCCTAAGTACTTGCTTGGTGGCGTGGATGGCACTCTGGCTACTACCTTTCAGAATGCCGCGTATGCTGTTTTCCAAACTCCTCCCAAAGCCTATCTTTATTATGAAGGAGATTTCATGGCAGGAATTGTGAAAGCTCAAATTCCTTCAGCAACTATGGACTTTTTTGTATTTCCCCCTATTGATCCCAAATATGGTGCTCCTATTGTAGGTGGTGGAGATATTATTGTGGTGTTTAATGATACCCCAGAAGTTCAAAAACTTATCAAAGGGCTCATTGATGTGAAAGCTCAGACCGTAGGAGCAGAGGGAGGATTCCTTGTGCCTAATCGCAAAGTTCCTCTTACCGCCTTTAAGGATCCTGTCCTTCGTAAATCAGCAGAGATTGTACAGCAGGCAGATATTTTTGTGTTTGATGCTTCGGATCTTATGCCTCCTGCTGTAGGAAATCAGGGTGGTTTTTGGGATGCAGCAAAGAAGTATATCCAAAATCCAAAGAATCTTGATAAGATTTTGCAGGAGATGGAAACTTTGGCAAAAAAGAATTATTAGTGAAGGAAAAAAGGGAAAAGGAAGGGTGTTGTCATGACACCCTTCTTCCCTCATTGTAAGAGGAGGTTATTATGTATGAGGTAGGGAGATTCTCGGAAATGAGTGGAAAGAAGGTGGTGACAGGGAAAAAAAGGTGGTATCATTTTTGGAAATACTATCTTTGGATGTTTCCTGCTTTTCTTTTGGTGGTGTTTTTTTTGGTAATTCCCACTTTTCAAACTATTGTCATGAGTTTTCAAGTACCGCAAAGAGTCAGTGTTTCCGAAATGAGAAAAGAGTTCATACAGATTTTTTCTGAAGTAGGGGGGATACCCGTGGAGAGAAATACTCTTTTACAGGAGATTCCCAATTGGCAGAGGGGTGTGGCTTTATTTGAACAAAGGCATCAATTTTCTTACTTGGAAAAGATAGAGGACACTTTTTCAGTGAATGATCTTGTTGAGATTTCTTATATGCAGTTGAAAGAAAGAAAGGCTAATCGATGGGGGTTTGATCATTATCAACGGATGTTCACAGATAGTGATATGCTCATAGCCTTTCGTAATAATGTTTTGTGGCTTGTTGTTTTTACTGTTTTTACGGTAAGTTTTGGGTTAGGTCTTGCTAAACTCCTTATGAACATTCGTTGGGCTCCCATTGCAAAAACAATTATTTTTGTCCCTATGGCAATTTCCTATGTTGCGGCAGGGGTAATTTGGTCGTTTATGTACGATAAGGATGTTCAGATTGGAACGGTCAATGCGGTTATCGATGTTTTGAACCATGTGGGAAGTTTTTTTCGGATGAGTTCAGGATATTATGAAGGAATAGCCTTTTTGGGGCGGCCTGAAACTGTGAATTTTGCGCTCATTGCTGCTGGTGTGTGGATGTGGGTAGGTTTTTGTATGACGGTGTTTAGTGCGGCGCTTGCTGCTCTTCCTCATGATGTCCGGGAAGCAGCGATGGTAGATGGGGCCACACCAGTTCAGACTTTTTTTCTCGTAGAAGTGCCTATGCTTTTGCCTACCATTACGGTGGTAACGACAACAATGGTGATCAATGTTCTGAAGGTATTTGACATTGTTTATACAATGACACAAGGGGGACCGTATGGGTCATCTGAGGTGTTGGCAAACCGAATGTATCGTACAGCTTTTAACGAAGGAAACTTTGAATATGCAGCGGCCATGGCAGTAATTCTTTTTCTGTGTATTATTCCTGTCATGATCGGAAACATCAAAAGTTATTACATTGAGGAAAGTCAAAGATAGAGGAGGATATCAATGAAAGAGACAAAAATCCTTACTTCTCATAAACCCTATCATGCACCCTCTGAGATGTTTCTTATTCATATGGTACTTGTCCTGTTTGTCGTGATATGGATTCTACCAACGATTGGTCTTTTGGTTACCTCTTTTCGTAAACCCGAGGCGATCGTTTCTTCGGGATGGTGGATGGCTTTTTCTCGAGTAAATGAGTTTACCTTGGACAACTATAAGGCTGTTCTCTTTCAAGGAGGCATAGGACGGGCTTTTGTGAATTCTCTTTTGATTTCTTTGCCGTCAACACTCTTTGTGATTATTATTGCAGCACTTGCAGCTTTTCCACTGGCATTTTTTAAATTTCCAGGGAAGACATTGCTTTTTGTTCTCTTCGTGTCTTTACAGGTTATCCCTTTGCAAATTACCTTAATACCGGTGATGAAAATGCTGAGCAAGATAGGAATTTCTGGGACCTTTCCTGCAATTTGGATGGCGCATACAGCTTATGGGCTTCCTTTGGCTATTTATATATTCAGGAATTTCTTTGCAGGTATTCCCTATGCGATTATTGAGTCAGCAGAAGTGGATGGAGCCACGAAATTGCAGATATTTACCCATTTGGTGATGCCTATGTCTATGCCTGCCGTGGCAAGCCTGGGAATTTTTCAATTTATGTGGGTGTGGAATGATCTGTTGGTGGCATTGGTGTTTTTGGGAGGAACACCTGAGGTTGCGCCTCTCACCGTGAAGATTGCTTCTATGAAAGGATCCTTGGAATCAGGATGGCACCTTATGAGTGCGGCAGCTTTTGTTTCTATGCTTATTCCACTGATTCTTTTTTTGAGTTTCCAAAAATATTTTGTAGAAGGGTTGACAGCCGGAGCTGTAAAGGGATAAACCGTGCTTTTCTTCTTGGTATTTTATAAAACAAGAGTAGAGGAAGATAGTGCATGAGGAGGATAGACATGTCTCGATCTCTGTGGTATAAGCATGCGGTGTTTTATGAACTCTATCTGAAAGGGTTTTATGATTCGAATGGTGATGGGATAGGGGATGTGAATGGATTGAGGGAGAAACTCGATTACCTTCAGGATTTGGGTATTGATTGTATTTGGTTACCTCCTATTTATCCCTCTCCTGAAAAGGATGATGGTTATGATGTGGCAGATTATTATACCATTGCTCCTAAGTACGGGACGATAGAAGATTTCCGTTGTTTGCTAGAAGATGTTCATAGACGAGGTATGAGGCTTATTATGGATCTTGTGCTTAATCATACCTCGGATCAGCATCCCTGGTTTCAGGAGGCAAAGAAAGGACCCGGTTCTCCCTATTTTCACTATTATGTATGGTCTCGGACACCAGAGAAGTATACAGAAGCCCGCATTATTTTTCTGGATACGGAACGTTCAAATTGGGCATATTGTGAAGATAATGGCTATTATTATTGGCATAGGTTCTATACTCATCAGCCAGATCTCAACTATGACAATCCCGAGGTTCGTCGAGAAATGAAGAAGGTTCTTTTATACTGGTTAGATATGGGGGTGGATGGGTTTCGTGTTGATGCCGTACCGTATCTTTTTGAGCGGGAGGGTACGAACTGTGAAAATTTGCCTGAAACCCATGACTATGTAAAAGAACTTCGGGCCATGGTGGAGAAACACTATCCTGAGGCGATTCTTCTTGCAGAAGCTAATCAATGGCCTTGGGATTTGCTTCCCTATTTTGGAGACGGAGATGAATTTCATATGGCGTTTAATTTCCCCCTTATGCCTCGCCTTTTTATGGCTTTAAAAACACATGATGTCTCTCCTATCGTCAAAATTATGGAAGGGCTTCCGGAGATTCCTTCCTCATGTCAGTGGTGTAACTTTCTGCGCAATCATGACGAGCTTACTCTAGAGATGGTCACTCCTGAGGAAAGGGAATATATGTGGAAAGTGTATGCGCCAGATCCCCGTATGCGACTTAATCTCGGGATTCGGAGGAGGTTGGCCCCTCTTGTGGATAATGATGAGAGACGTCTTCGTTTGCTTCATACGATCCTTTTTACCATACCGGGAACACCCATTCTCTACTACGGGGATGAGATAGGTATGGGAGACAATATTGATCTCCCGGATAGAAATGGAGTCAGAACTCCCATGCAATGGAATACCTCCCTCAACGCAGGATTTTCTGAGGCTTTTCGAGAAAAACTGTATGCCCCTGTGATTGACAAAGGGGATTTTTCTTATGAGAGAGTGAATGTAGAGTCTGCTTCTCATAATCCCTCTTCTCTTCTTTCATGGATAAAGGGCTGGATCGCTCGTCGTAAGAAACATCCAGTGTTTGGGATGGGAAAAGTAGAGTTTCTCTCAGGTAAAGATCCAGCCCTTCTTTGGTATCGAGTGTATAATCAAGATGAGGAGATCATGGTTTTTGCTTTTTTTGGTGATGAGGAGAAAAAAATCCCTCTTTCTTTTGATCGTTGGAGAGGAAAAACCCTAAAAGATATAGAGGGGAAAAAGTCCCCTCTTTTTGTGAGTACAAAAGATATTACTCTGTCCTTTGCTCCTTATGAGTATAAGGTATGGGAGGTGAAAGAAGGTTAGGTAACCCCGGATAAAGACACGAAAAAAGGCACTACTTACAAAAGGGAAGTAGTGCCTTTTGGGGGATTAGTTTCTTACAATGAGTTGGGGATCAAGGCAGAGATGAAGATAAGGTTCGTCTGCTTCTGCTTGTAAAAGTCTCATAAGGGTACTGGCTCCCAGTCTTCCGATTTCTTGTGCTGGCTGACGGATAGTGGTGAGCCCAAGGTAACTTGAGGCAGGAAGGTCGTCGTACCCCACAATAAAAATTTTTTTGTCTATCTCTTTTCTAGCGGCAATGCCCCCATAGGCCAATTCATCACAATAAAAGAAAAAACCATCCACCCCTTCTTGAGTAACAAGTTGGAGGGTGAGTTCGTAGGCAACTTGGGTATAATGGCTATAGGGGAGATGGGGATCGATAGAAATGTACTCTTCAAGAATGGGGAGATGGACATGATTTTTCTGTAGATAGTTTTTGAATCCTTGAAAGCGTTGTTCTTGTTGCAGAGTGTGACGGGCTTCTCCAATGAGAGCAATTTTTTTCAAAGAATGAGAGAGAAGATACTGAGCAGCAAGTTCACCTCCTTTTTTGTTGTTGACATAAATAGAGTGAGCATAAGAGAGATAATTTTCCAACACAAGAAAAGGAAGATGATGGTGTCGAAGGAGATTGGCTTCTTCTTTAGAAAGCCGAAAATTGATAACTAAAAGCCCAGCCAGATTCTCTTCAAGAATATGGGGGAAGATAGAGGATCCTGCAAGGGAGAGGATGTTGAAAATAAAAAGGTTGTATTCCTCTACTCGAAGGACATTGTAAATTCCGCGAATGATCTCAAGGAAAAAGGTTTGGGTGATATCGGGAATGAGTATCCCAATAGTGCGTGAAGTGGTTTGTTTTTTCACAAGTTTTTGGGCAATACGGTTTGGACGGTAATTTAAAGCCTTCATTACCTCAATAATTTTCTGGTAGGTTTCTGGTTTGACGTTTGCTCCACCTTTGATAACTCTGGATACGGTGGCGATACTCACACCTGCTTGTCTGGCAATGTCGTGAATGGTAGCCATGGGTTCCTCTTGAACTTTTTATTTTTTGTGGGGAGGAATTTTTCCTGTTTCTTTATGATAAGTATACTATAAAATCTTTTTTCTGTCCATTTTCGGGTTTGTTTTTTGGCTCTTTTTATCTCGTATGGTTAGGGATGTTTTTCATTCTCTGTTCTTTTGATCTCCTCTATCTGATCACGGACGAAAGCGGCTTTTTCAAATTCCAGGTCTTCGGCGTATTTGAACATAAGTTTTTCCATCTCCTGGAGAAGGCGTTTTTTTTCAGGGATAGAGCGCTTGAGTTTTTCAACCTCATCGGCTTTTTCTTCTGTTTCTTTGAGTTTTCTCTCAAGGATGTCGGCAATTTCCTTTCTCACACTCGTAGGGGTGATATTGTGTGTCTCATTGTAAGCTATCTGGATCTGTCGACGGCGATTTGTTTCAGTGATGGCTTCCTGCATGCTATCAGTGAGTTTTTCTGCATACATGATGACTTTTCCATTGATATGGCGGGCACTTCGACCAATGATCTGGATAAGTGATCGAGAAGATCGAAGAAAACCCATTTTGTCAGCGTCAAGAATAACGACAAGAGAAACCTCGGGGAGGTCTATACCCTCTCTGAGGAGATTGATACCGACAATCACATCATAGATACCCATCCTGAGTTTTTTGAGAATTTCTACTCGCTCAATAGTTTCTACCTCAGCATGGATATAAGCTACTTTGATGTTTTGGTCGAGGAGGTATTGGGTGAGATCCTCAGCCATTTTCTTGGTGAGGGTGGTAATGATAGAACGCTCCCCTTGATTGATACGCTTATGAACTTCCCGGATAATGTCCTCGATTTGTCCTGTCGTTGGCCTTACTTCTACCTCAGGGTCTACGAGGCCGGTGGGACGAATGATTTGTTCTACGATGGCTTCGCTATGGATGAGCTCGTATTCTGCTGGAGTGGCTGAGACATACAGGACCCGATCCAAAAGAGTGTCAAACTCTTCAAACCTCAAAGGACGGTTATCAAGGGCCGATGGTAAGCGAAAACCAAAATCAACAAGAGTTTTTTTCCTGGAGTAGTCCCCATGAAACATTCCATTGATCTGAGGAATGGTTTGATGAGATTCATCCAAAATGGTGAGAAAAGGACGAGGAAAATAATCTAAAAGAACAAAAGGTCGCTCTCCAGGTTGGCGAAAAGAGAGGTGACGAGAGTAGTTCTCAATACCATTACAATACCCGAGTTCAAGAAGCATTTCTATGTCATACCTGGTTCGAGTTTCGAGTCGGTAGGCTTCGATGGTTTTGTTTTCTGCTTTGAGTTCAGCTACACGCTGGGCGAGTTCAGTTTCGATAGATTCAATGGCAAGTTTAAGCTTGTCCTGGGTGGTGAGAAAGAGTTTGGCAGGATAAATCACAATACGGTCAAGTTCCTCGATAAGTTGTCCCGTGATGAGGTGAAGCCGTTTGAGAGACTCTATTTCATCTCCAAACATTTCTACCCGGATAACCTCTCGAGAGTAGGCGGTATGAATATCAATCACATCACCTTTTACCCGAAAAGAGGCCCGAGCAAGTTCAATATCCGCTTTTTCGTACTGAATCTGGACAAGATGGGAGAGAATCGTGTCCCTGTCAATGATCATACCTTTTTTGAGAAGAAGCATGAGTTCCTTGTAGTCCGTAGGGGCACCAAGACCGTAAATACAAGAAACAGAGGCCACGATGATAACATCTTGCCTATCCATCAATGAGGCTACGGCTGAAACACGCATACGGTCAATTTCGTCATTGATACTGGCATCCTTTTCGATATAAAGGTCTCTTTGGGGAACGTATGCTTCAGGTTGATAGTAATCGTAATAAGAAACAAAATACTCTACGGCATTTTCTGGGAAAAAATCCTTGAATTCTCTATAGAGCTGAGCGGCCAGTGTCTTATTGTGAGACATGATAAGGGTAGGATACTGGAGGGCTTGAATAACATGAGCCATAGTGAAAGTTTTTCCACTCCCCGTTACCCCCAGGAGAACCTGTCTCTTTTTCCCTTCCTGAAAGTTGCGTACTAGGGCCTCAATAGCCCGGGGTTGGTCTCCAGCTGGTGTGAAGGGAGCATGCACACGGAAAGCTGACATACATTATTGGCCACGGCTGGCATAACGCAGAGAGAAGCACACGAGTTTAGCCGGGGAAGAGAAGGGGAGAAAGATGTAATTCTGGTATAGATCCATGGGGAGTTTGAGGCCCGTTTTCTGGAGAGCCCCGAGATACCGTTGGAAGAGAAGATGCCCCGTAGAAGCATCATACACCCCAATGTTTCCATTGTCATCTAGCGAGAAAACTACCTGATAACTACTATTGTACACAAGCGGGGCATAACTGAGAGGGGCGTAGGTAGAGACAAACCACTGTTGGTTGCCAAAAGTATCATAAGCCCGAATACTTCCGTTGAAATTTTCCGCAGATGGAACAAAAAGCATAAGAGAAGTAGTGGCCATTCCCGCTTTTACGGGAAAACTCTTGAAAAGAGAGAGGGCAGGGGTAGTATCACTTCTCAGAAGCACTGTCGTAGTTCCGATGTAAAGTCCTGTGTTCCATGCGATAATACTTCCTGTAGGATTTGCGCCGTAGGTACTACTTTGAATCGCGTTAAAGTTCTGATTGTATTTCTGTACTTTTGTGGTATTGTCACTCTCCCGAATGAGGGCATAATACTCTGTCCCTACTCGCTCTATAGCTATGATGCCATTCAAGAGAGAGTAGGTCCCACTGAGGGCTCCAGTATTGGAAATGAGAACAGCCTGGCTTGAGGAGTAGAGGAGTCTTCCTTCTGGGGTGACCAGATAACGGTTAGGGACAGGTTTTATGGGAAAACTTTTCTGGGAAGCGATAGCTCCGTTAAGGGTATCTATGGTATAGAGGACACTCCCTTGTGGGCCTGTGTTGGAATACCCTATGAGATACAGCCCCGTATCCGTAGGTAATATAGTCGTGATAGTGAGAGGAGGGGTAATCTTCCAGCGTAGCAGACCACTTCCTGCATCAAGGGCATAGAGAGTGCCACTCTCGTCGGCAAAGAGAACAAGGTTTTGTGCAGGCATGGTTTCTACTCCGATGGTGATAGGACTTGGTGTATAGTATTCCCAGAGGACACCATTTTCATCAACTGTATCTACAATAGTACATCCTGTCAGGAGGAGGAAAAAACCGATGAAAATATGTTTTTTCTTCAGAGAATTCATAGGGACCTCCTTTTTTCTGAAAACGCCCAAAAGGTTGCTCTTTTTTTCCTTCAATGCTATAATATAGTATAGATACATCCATGTAAAAAATCAAGTAAAAAATTGTGTTCTTTCTCTTAATATTACGTCTGAAAGTGGCGAAAAAGGAAATGAGAATGAAAAAGAAGGGAGGAATTTTGAGGAAGAGAGGGCGATATGACATTATGGTATGTCTTTGGGGGAAGCTTTGGTCTTTTTTTGATGATCCAGTATGTGGCGTTTCTTCTTTTTCTCTTGCGAAAGGGTGGTGCAAAAGAGGTAAAGGCAGATCTCTTGTATATCATTATCGCAGGAGCGTTGATTTCTTTTCTGGGTATAGCAGGGCTTTTAGGTGAGAAAACGGTGGTCTCTCTCTGGAGGATAGAGAGGGCTCTTTTGGTGGGGGTGTTAGGATGTTTTGTTCTTCTTTTGCGTTATATTTTTGTTTGGGTGAAAGACTTGGGATTTGTTGAAACAGATGGATATAGAGAATATACTCGTTGGTATCTCTTTTTCTATCTTGTCATTGCTGGGAGTGTCATGGTATTTCTTCTTCTTTCTCCTCACCAGTGGTGGGAATCATATGGGACTCTTTTTCTGGGGGTATTGTTGGGGTATTTTCTCTTGACAGGGGTGTTGGAGGCAATGGAGTTTTTTTCTCTCATGCGACGAGAAAGGGGGAAGATTTCTTCTATCAATGGGCTTCGGTACCGGACGCTTCTCCTTGGAGGGGAGATGGCTATTGTACTTTGGGTGGTTTCTTTCGCTTATGGGAGAGTAGCAGATTCGTGGTCAGGGATGTTTTTGGCATTGGGATGTGTTTTCATGTCTTTGGCTATGTCGTTTTATCTGATTTTTGAGTATATTGAGATTTTTATGCGAGAGGCCGAATCTCGAAGGAGACTGGCAGATGTCAATAAAAAGGTCATGGATGAAATCCGTATGGCACAGTCTCTCCAGATTTCCCTTCTTCCTTTGGATAGGCAACGGGCCGTACAGAAGATCATCGATATGGAGATTTCTTACATGCCGATGCAGAGTGTGGGGGGAGATTACTATGATGTGTTTGTGCTTTCTGATGATTTGTTGCTTTTTTTGCTTGGGGATGCATCTGGTCATGGGGTATATGCCGCTATGATCTGGGCTATGCTCAAGGTAGAGGTAGAGGAGCTCATTGAGGAACAAAAGTTTTCTAACCTTGCTGAGGCGTTTTCTACTTTGAATCGCAGGATTACTCGTATTCTGGAGAATACCTATTCTTATATTACTCTCTTTTCTGTATTGGTGGATAAGCGTTCAAAAAACATACATTTTCTTTCGGCTGGCCATACCGATCAACTCTACTATTGCAAAAAAGAAGATCAGGTGAGGTTTCTCAAGAATAAAAATCCTATTGTGGGTACCTTCAAGCATGTTCGTTTTCAAGAGGATGTGCTCAAGTACCATGATGGAGATATTTTGCTGATGTTTAGTGATGGGGTGATTGAGGGAACCAATGTTCAGGAAGAACAGGTAGGCCTTCCACGGTTGACAACGATGTTTGAGAGTGTGGTACGGGGAGCAACAACAGCTTCGGATGTGATTGGAGGGATGCTTATGCATCTTGAGGATTTTTACGAAGGTACTATTCAAGATGATGATCGAACATTGATGGCGATTCGCTTTTAGGAGGGGTCATGATAGGCAAGATTCTGTGGCGGAGTTTCTGGTCATGGTGGGACAATCTCTCATATAGTATGTTTACCGCTTTGATGGCGGCAGTGAATCCATCATTTCTTGTCTTGGTACCAACGGTGGCGTTTCTTTTAACCTCTGATATAGGTTTTTTGAGGGAGTACTGGTGGGTATGGGTGATTGTTGTGTGTACGGCTATAGGAGGAATGTGGCTTTGGCCACTCTCTTTGGCGAGTCACCGGATGCATGAAGAGATGATCAACGGTCCGATAGTAGGATATTTGAAGAAGTTTTGGCAATTTACAAAAGAACGTTTTTGGTTATCCCTGGCCCTTTGGGGAATAACCACAGTGATTGGGGCACTTTTTGGAGTATCTCTTGTTTTGTGCTGGCAGAGGATAGGGACTTCTCCCTTTTTCTGGGGAATACTTCTGTTTGTGTGTGTATGGTTTTTTGTTCTTTTTCTTGCGTGGGAAATGGTTTTTGTTATCTTGCTTTATAAAAGTGGAATGAAAATAGCAGAGATGCTTCTTTTGGCGTTGTATACGGTGATCAAGTATGCCTTTGTGTATGTGGTGATGGTAGGAGTGTCATGGGTGGTGTATCTCATCCTTCTTGTGCCGGCTGCTACCCCGTTTTTGGCCACACCAGGTATCATGCCTCTTCTCGTTGTGGTTCCGTTGGTCTCTGTCTATGGAATTGGTGCAGTGATACATATCTGGACGTTTCGGTACGTTTTTGAGGAGGTGCCTCCCCAAGAGAGGAAACGGTCCTTGTTGGAACTCTTGACCCCTTTTGTGCAACTCTGGAGATGGGTGCTTCGTGTGTTTTCTGGTAGAAAGCGATGAAAACTGTTTTTGTGATACCTCTCCACACAGAATTGGGAGAACTTCGAGAGAAAATAGTGCTTCTTCCCACCGTGGGGAACAATGTGTTTTCCTTAGGAGATATGCTTCCTCTCTGCGATCGTGTAGTGATAGATTTGACGTTGGACTGGTTTCGGCCTTTGATGAATCCTCAAGGGATTTTGTCTCTTTTTGCTGATCTGTATGGGTATTTCTCTCTGCCGGGTGTGGAAAAAATTGTCTTTCGTAGTTACCATATAGAAACCAATGATCCGATTTTGCAGAAGACCCAGAGAATATTTGAAGGGCTTTTGGCTTTGATGACGGAGATGTTTGGTCTACGTGTGGTGAGACTTCCTACCATTGTGTCTCGTCGTGCGTTATCAGGAAACAACCATCCTCTCTTTCAGTGTCTCACTGCCCTGCGGACAGGGGTAAGCGAAAGAATACCCTGGAGTGCCACAAGTGAGATGTACATTGTGTATGAGATGGATCTCTTGCCTTGGTTGGGAGAGTTGTGTGCTACCAAAGGTTCCTTCTGTGAGGCTTTGGGGGGAGAACGGTATACCCTTGGTGAGATCGTGGAAAGGACAGAGATGATCTTCTCATTCTCAGCGATAACCTTTGACTCTCATCGGTGGTTTCGGTATCTTCCGGAAGGGATATGTGGGGAATGTGTGTTTTCGTATGGGATTGAGAACATTGCCATGGAGCTTTTGTATTGAAAAGAGGCCTCCTCTCGGGGAGAAAACAACGAGTTGGATTTTTCCCTTCGTGGGGAAACGTGACAAAAGCACCACCTCTCTCTGAGGAAAACGCTCTCCCCTTCTCTCAAAACCTTTGTGTGTAAGTCTTTTTCTTTTCTTCACTTGACGATCTTTTTTTGACCAAAGCCGAGAGCAAGCCCCATGACGGAGTGGGTAATCTACGCAAGCGCTGTGAGAGAGAAGAACTACCAGAGTGAGGGGGAGGAAAATTTCTACTCTTCTTTTTTTAGTATTTTGTTGAACTTGGAAATATACGAAGGATCGATGATGCGCTTGACAATCATCCGGGAGTAGTCTTTTTCAAGGTTAATCTGAAGGGGGATACGAAGGAAACATTCAGCGAGGTTGCTGGATTTATGGGGATTGAAGAAGATGTTGACGATAGGTCTGAGGGTGTATTTTTGGTTGTTGGGGTAGTCCACAACGTAACCGATTTCTCCCGTGTTGAGAAGGACATAACTCTCCAAGGGATAAAGGGGGCTTTCGTGGAGTTTTTCTACCATGTGTTTGAGAAATGCCTGAGCAAGTTGGGGATGGAATTTTTTTCCAGATTGTTCCATGATGTAAGCAAAGGCTTCGTCCATAGTTTTTGCTTCCCGGTAAGGGCGGAGTGAGGTCATACTATCAAAAACATCGGCGAGTGAAATAATATTGGCAAGAAGAGAGAGTTTCTCGTGGTTGATGCCAAGGGGATAGCCACCCCCTTGATGATGTTCATGATGGCACAGGACAGTTTTGAGAATATTGTCGGTAAAAGCTGCCTCTGCCTGAAGAATCTTATAACTGTAGACGGGATGCTGTTTGATGATTTTCCATTCTTCTGGAGTGAGAGGGGTAGGTTTGTCTATAATGGAAGTGGGGATCATGACTTTGCCTATATCGTGAAAGAGGGCAGCGATACCGAGATCGTGGATCTTTTCTGTGGGTATGTTTACCATAGTGGCAATAAGGATAGAGAGTGTGGTTACGTTGACCCCGTGGGTGTAAGTGTATTGATCCTGGGACTGGAGTTCTAAGAGATTCAGATAGGCATCACGATTTTCTTGAATATCTGTGACAAGATTTCCTACGATCTCTTTGGCGGCTTTGGTGGGCAGGCCAGAAGAGTTGTTCTTGAGCATGTTCTCAATGTCTATGAGGAGGTTGACGGCTTTGCCCAGGTTCACCTCACTGATCATCGTACGGCTCACAGGTTGTTTAAAAAGCATGGATTCTTGGGTGTAATGGATTTTTTTAACTTTCTTGAGTTTGAGATTTTCGATAATATCGGAGGTAAGTGGTTTGCCTTTTTCGAGGATGAGGGTTTCACTGTCGTCGTACACATCCCCACTAAAAACCATGCCTGGATAGAGTGAATTGACGTAGAGTTCCATGACGACGTGGGACATGATGATTTTCCTCTTGTGGTTGTAGTCTAGGTATATTATAAGACATAAGGAGAATTTGTCAATTATTCATGGGGGACGTTGACAATTTTTGCCTTGGATTTAGGAAAAAAAGGTGGTAGAAGGGAAGGTTGAAAGGCTTACTTGTGTTTTTTTTCTTTTTTTCCTATAATATTTTCCATGAAGAAAATAGGTGTGTGTCCTTTGTGTGGTGGTGAAGCTGTGTTTTTTCGTTTGATTGAAACGTGGGAGCCTCCTCTTCGTATTCTTCGATGTGTGGGGTGTGGGTTTCAGTTTCAGGATGTGAAAACAGAGGAGAGTCTTCACTGGTATGGGGAAGGATATTATACGGGGCAGGGGGTGTATACTTACCAAGATGAACGCCAAAACAAACACGCCTCTATGGCTGTGTGGAAAGCACGGGTAAGGGCGCTCAAGCGGATGGACAAAAGTAAGGGAGAAAAACGCTGGCTTGATGTGGGGTGTGCTTTTGGGGGGCTTTTGGAAGGAGCTGTGGCTTTTGGGTATGAGCCGTACGGTCTTGAGGTTTCAGAGTATGCCGGGGGATACGCGCAGCAGATCTTTCCTGGTCGTATCTGGATAGGAAACGTAGAAGACTATGTCCTCCCCAAGGATTTTTTCTCCGTCGTATCCATGGTGGAGGTGATAGAGCATTTGGGGCACCCATTGAGAGCCCTTGAAAATATTTATCATGCCTTGCAACCAGGAGGTGTATTGCTTGTTCAAACAGCGGATATGGATGGGCTTCAGGCAAGGCTTAAGGGTTCCTCGTATCATTATTACCTCCCGGGACACCTTTCGTATTTTGATAGGCATAATCTTGCTTCTGCCTTGAAAAGGGTAGGGTTTTCACGGGTGAAGTTTGTGGGAGGGGTAGAATTTGGGTTGTTGCCAAAACTTGTTAAAAGTCGGGCTTTGTTTCGATCAATATGGGATTATCGACATTGGGTCAGGATTGCCCTGTATCATATGGCAAGTAAGGTGACCATAGGTCCGTGGCATTTGACGAGTTCTATGGTAATGATAGCTTGGAAATAAACGATGAAAAAAGAGATTCTTTTTTTGTACCTTTCTCTTCTTGTGCATCTCTACTTTTTTCTTGGGGCTGGATGGTGGCTTGACCCGGAAATCATTGCTCTTTTGAAATCACCTCGTTCGTCTGTTACCCATGAGGTTATGGTAGAGAATATTTTTATTGACAATCCTCATCCTACTCACGAAGAACCCCAAAAAAAGCCCAAACTTTCAGAACACAACTCTCGATCCCGTGGGCCTGTAGGTCCTCTTGAAGAATACAACATGATTCTTCCCCAATCCCCGCAGATGGTGCCCTCCATCCCTCAAAAGGGAGAAATCAGTACGAGCCGTCCAGGAGTGTCTGCTGAGATTTCTGGGCCTTCTCTCTATGATCCCTCGAAAAAGCCGGTGGTTCGGATGTCTTCACGGGGAGAGATAACCCTTGAGAGTGAGGCTATTGACTTTGCTCCCTACTTTAAGCATATTCAACAAACAGTGGCGAGCAATTGGCAACTCTATTTTCCTGTATTTCAGTATTATAAGGGGGTTATGGGAGATGGAGTAGTGACAGTCACCTTCGATCTTGATAACGAGGGGAACCTCAAGAATGTTCGACTCACACGGGATTTTGGTTATGATTCTCTTAACCATGCCTCTCTCAAAGCGATTCAACATACTTCAAATTATGGGCCTCTTCCCGAAAAACTCCAATCGTCAGGAGGGATTACGGTGGAATTTCATTTTATCTACATTAGACCATAGGGCAAGAAGGGGAAAATCTTGGGACCCAGCGGGGAGATGTCGAGGAGACAGTGGTGTTGTCTTAGGATGGTGGTGAAGTTTTTTTCTGGTAGGTGTGGAGACGGTGAAGAACCTCTTCTACGGCACTGGGGGGAATACCCAGAGAGAGAAGTTCCTCAGGCGAGAATTCAAGAGAAGGGTGAGAGGCAAGCTTTTGGGTGAGGATTTTTTTCCTTCGGGGTCCGATACCAGGGATACCATCAAAGAGAGAGGAGAGAAGGCTTTTTTCTTTCAGACGATTGTAGAAACTATTGGCAAAACGGTGGGTTTCATCCCGAACTCGTTGGAGGATATGGAGAGCAGGGGAGTTTTTGGGGAGACGGAGAGGGGTGTCACGATAGGGGGTATAGATGTCTTCGTTTTTCTTGGCGAGGGCGACGACGGGGAGCGAGATCCCTAGATCGGCCAGAGCAGAGAGAGCAGCATTGAGTTGTCCCTTCCCCCCATCAATAAGAACGAGATCGGGAAGCTCTTTTTTTTCTTCAAGAAGACGCTTATAACGCCGGTGGACAGCTTCATATATCATAGCAAAATCATCCGGGGTAGATTTGCTACGGATTTTGTAATGGCGGTAGTTGTTTTTGTCTGGTTTTCCCCCGTAGAAAGAAACGAGTGAGGCCACAGCCTGTTCCCCCAGAAGATTGGCAATATCAAAGCCTTCAATACGCATCGGAAGGACATCCAGATCCAGGACATCCTGAAGTTCAAAGAGTGCCTGAGAACTTTCAACCCGTGAAAGAAGTTGCATCAGGTGGAGGGAAGCGTTTTCCCTGGCGAGGTGAAGGAGAGATTTTTCTTCACGAGAGGTAGCCACGAAAAGAGCAACGGGAGACTGAGAGAGAGAGAGATAGGCTTGGAGTTTTGGTATCAGGTACTCCCATCTCTGGTCGAGATAGATACCGGGGGAATGGATTTCTGCAAGATACCACATGAGAAAGTGCTCAAGGATTTCTTCTTCTGTCTGGTCGGTAACATCGCTACTATAACTTTTCTTGCCGACCATTTTGCCTTCTCGTACGAGAGTGACAATGGCTACAGCCTTGCTCTGTTCTCTGGCAAGCTCAACAAAATCAGCGTTGATATTTCTCTCGAGATAAACAGATTGGGTTTCTTCAAAACTGCGAATAATCTGGATTTGTTGTTTGTAGATTTGGGCTTTTTCAAAGAGAAGTTTGCGTGAGGCATCGTACATTTTTTCTTCAAACTCTTTGATGAGTTTTTGATATTCCCCTTGGAGAAAACGGATGGCATGAGAAACTTGTTCTTGATATTCCTCTTTGTTCACCTTTTGTATGCAAGGGGCGCTGCAGCGAGAAATATGGTAGTTGAGACATTCTCGTTTGGGAAGTTCTCGGCAGGTTCGGATCTTGAACAGTCTCTGGAGAATATCAATGTATTCCCTAACCATAGCGGCACTGGTATAGGGGCCAAAGTAGAGGCTTGAGTCTTTCTTCTGATCTCTGGCAAAAACAATTCTTGGAAAATCTTCTTGTAATGTGATCTTGATGTAGGGATAGAACTTGTTATCTTTGAAAACGACATTGTACTTTGGTTGGTAATGCTTGATAAGATTGGCTTCTAAAAGGAGGGCCTCTGTCTCATTTTGGGTAATGATGTAGTCGATTTCAGAGATTTGTGATACCATTGTGGCTGTTTTGAGGGTTTTTTCATCCCTTTGAAAATAGGAAGAAACACGCTTTCGTAAGTTGATGGCCTTGCCTATGTAGAGAATGCTTCCTTCTTTATCTTTCATGATATAGACCCCAGGAAGTTCAGGGAGATAGTGTATCTCCTCGGGGGAAATAGCGTGAAAAGACTCAAAAAAAGATGGTTCCATGCCATTCTCCTTTGAATATAAGATACATGAAAACATCCCGGGTGTCAAATATGGTAGGGCTCAGGATCTTCTAAAACTCTTGAAAAGGCTCAAGAAATAAAGGGGAAAGTGCCGAAATATACATTACCATTGAAAGGAAGAGGTAGGCATGCAGGCCAAAAAAGTTGTTCTCATTATTTCTTTTTTTCTTGTTGTTGGGCTTTTGTTCGCTGTTGTCTTCATGGCGAGAAACCAAGTGGGGAATTTTGGGCGGGATTATGACCGGCATGTGTCTACTCAAGTGGAAAAATATGTCAGATGGTTTACCAATGAGAGGGCCAAGGTATATCAGGAAGTCAACGGGGTAGTATCAGATAAATTGGTGAGGGATATGATTGTTGCTCTTTATAGTGGGGAAGATACTACTCCTTATGCGACCCAGCTTGAGGCCATTTTGGGCAAGCTTTCTTTTCTCAAAAAAATCCAACTCCTTGATCCTACAGGGATTGTACTCTATTCGACGAAGCCTGGTGAGGCACTTGTGAATCGTTTTGTTCCAGATCTGTTGACGCAAGCGATGGTCTATCAGGAGACCTATAGACAGCCCTTTCTTCGTTTTGTGAGTACCAATGAGTTTCTTGTAGCTCAAGTGTTGCAACAAGAGGAGAAAAATTTCCATGTAGTGATGTATTATGATGCGGCTCGATTTTCTTCCCCTACGTATGGACTCATGATTCCGTGGGGGAAAACTATCCTTGTGAGTAAGCGTCAAAAAGGACAACAAGAGGCAGCAAAGATAGTTGAATATGCGAGTGTTGATCCAGCGGTTCTCTCAAGGGGGAAAAAGACAATAGGGGGGATGAAGGACGTGGATGGTATTCAGGTGGTCTATTTTTCCCGTTATGAAAACTACGTGTCGAGTCTTGTGATCGGGATCATTATCTTTGCTTTTGTACTTTTGTTTCTGATTTTGTATGCCTTTTTCCGGCTACTTCAAGAGGAGAAATTGTATAAACAACCGCTAACCTTTCGTCACCATCCCCGTGATGATCTCAAGAACCTGGTAGAAGATATCGAAGAAGGAGAAACTCTTTCCAGTGAAGAGGCAAAGAAGGGTATCGAAGAGATGCTGATGTCCGAAGAGATTGAGGATCTCACGCGTTCTCCTTCCTTTGCCTTTGGAGGAAAAGAAGAACAGAAGGAAAAACCAGAATCTCTTTCTCAAGAAGCCTCTTTTTCAGAAGAAGCTGCTTTTTCTGGGATAGAAAAGTATGCCCCCGCGGAGAGTGGTAGTGGAGAAGCCTCCCTTGGAGAATCCTCTTTTGCAGAGCCTTCTTTTGACGAGATGGAAAAAGAGTTCTCTTCCAAGGAAGAAGGATCCTTCCCAGAAGAGATCACGGTTATGGAACCACCCTCGTTAAGTGGATTAAGTTCAGGAGCGTTTCAACCCGATGAGGCGACGCGGCTTTTTGCAGAACAAGACAAACTTCTTGATGAGGTCATGGAGACAGAAAAGCAAGACACCGTCTCACCTGAAGGAGAGGAAATGTTTCTTGAGCCATCTTTTGCGACTGCAGAGGAAGAAGCTCCCTCTCCAAAAGAAGAGCTTGTGCTTGAACCAGAGTTTATGAAACTTGAGCCGGAACTCCCTGAAGAAAAAGAGGTTCTTGAATTTGAAACACCTTCCTTTGGCCAGGAAAAAGGAACAACTGAAGATATTGAGGATCTTGGAGTGATAACGGAGGAATCCCCCTCCCTGGAAGTGGAAACCGAGGTTTTGCCCTTAGGGGATGCTGAGGGTATGGCAGAGATGGGGGGAGAGGAAGTGGGAAAAGAGAGATACGCATCAGAGGAAGTCTCTTCCGAAGAAGGAGAAAAAGAGCCCTCTCTTGAGGACGTATCATTGGAGGAGATACATCTCGATACTATAGAAATGCCAGAGATTTCTCTCGAGGAGGCCTCTCCACAGCAAGAATCGGGAGAAACTCTTCTTGAAAGTGAACTTCCTGAAGAAATGAAGGTAGCAGATACGCTTCTTGAAGAAATTTCTGTCCCAGAGAAAGAAGAAACAGTGGAAGATGAGGTTATTGCTTTGAATATGGAAGAACTCTCAGCTATTCCTGTAGAAGAGACAGGGATGCAAACTTCTCCAGAGATGCCCAAGGAAGCTCAAAACCCGCAAGAAAAGGTGATGATGTTTGGTGAAGAACTTCATGAGGATCTGGCCAAACTTCTTAGTGAGCCACCAAAACGTATCAGTACTATTCATGATGTGCCAAGTTATGCAAAGGCAGCCCATGATATTGCAAAAAGTGCGTTGGGTATGAACCGTGTTTGTGTCCTTGAGAAACGAGGAGAAAAATTTGAGAATGTCTTGCAGGACGGATTTCAGGTAGCTTTGAATCTCTCTACCAATGATCCATTGTACAAAAAAGTGCTTGCGCACCATAAATCCCTTGATATCCAACAGAATCTTGAGAAGGCTTCTTATCTCAAGCAGTGGTTTAAGGATGGAGAACTTCAAAATTTAGAGGAACTTTTTATCACCCCTGTGATCAGGGATGGAGAGGTTGTAGGAGTGGGTATTTATGGACGGGAGAAAGGAACCCATGAGCCTACAGATCTTCAAAAATCAGAGCTGTACAATATTGGATTCTTGCAAGAGGTGGAGTAATACATGGAGAGATCCGCTTATTCTCCTGAAGAGATGCGTGTGAAGCTTGAGGGATGGTTTTCTCGATCTGAGGAAGCCGCTTCTCTTCTCAAAGCAATGGGACATCCTGTACGTGTGTTGATGCTTCAAATTATCAGCCAATCCCAGTGTAATGTAACAAGTATTGAGAAGGCATTGGGTATTTCTCAGTCTTCAGCATCCCAACACTTGAGGGTTCTTCGTTTAGCAGGGCTTATTGAACCTGTTCGAGACGGAAAGGAGATCTGTTATCATATTGTAGATGAAAGAGTGAGAAAGGTTTTGGAGATTTTTTACTCTTAAGCAAGCACACAGTGAAGGACCAAGACGACATGACGCATCTCCCATGTATTTTTTAGGCTGAGGTGGGGTGGCCTATGGCAATCAGTGGGTATCGAATGGAAAGAAGGGAGAGGGGTTTTCTCTATGAACGTGAGACTGGATATTGCCTATGATGGTTCCTCCTTTTTTGGGTGGCAGCGTCAAAAAGAGCATCCCTCTGTACAAGCCACAGTAGAAGAGGCGCTGTCTCGTGTATTGGAGAAAGAGATCAAAGTGTCAGGAAGTGGAAGAACGGATGCAGGGGCACATGCGTTGTGTTATACGACAAATTTTCATTGTGACAGCTTGCCTTTTCCTGTGGAAGCCTTGCCACGGATAATACGCTCCTATCTCCCCCCTTCTGTAGTTCCTCTCAAGGCAACTCTCGTCGAAGAACATTTTCATGCAAGACTGAGTGCCTCAGCAAGAGAATACGTATATGTTATCTGGAAAGGGAGGGTGTTTTTCCCTTTTCTTCGTGCCTATGTCCATTGGGTACCGGAGGGGTATGATGTGAAGAGGCTTCGAGAGGTGTGTTCTCTCTTTGTGGGGAGGCATGATTTTCGTCTTTTTTGCTATGGGTATGGGAGAGAAGAGCGAGAGATGAATTTTTATCGGAGGATATCGTACTTTCGCTTCGTGGAAAGGGGAAATTGGCTTGTTTTTTTTATTAAGGGGGATGGTTTTTTGAGAGGGATGATTCGCACGCTGGTAGGAGTATCACTTCGCGTGGGATGTGGTGACCTTTCCTGTGCGGAGGTGAGGGAGGCCCTTGTTGGGAAAAAGGATCTCCCCCATCCCCTCAAAAAGGCGGTTCCCGCGACGGGACTGTATTTCAAGAGAGCTTATTATTAGTACCCCATAAATTTTATGAGAAGATAGAAAACAGGTGCAGAAAAAAGTACGGAATCGAATCTATCAAAGAATCCCCCATGTCCGGGGAGAAGGCTTCCTGAATCTTTTGAGCGAGACCATCGTTTGATGGTAGATTCTGCAAGATCCCCAATGCTTCCAGAAATGGCCATCAAAAGCCCAAGAATAATACACTGTGTCAGAGAAAAGTTAGTTGGGGCATGAACCCATTTCTGAAGAAAGAAACACCCAATAGCCGAGAGAAGTGAAGCCCCAAATACCCCCACGTATCCCTCAATAGTTTTGTTTGGACTAGAAAGGAAGGCAAGTCTATGTTTTCCAAAGAATTTTCCCACGAAAAATCCCCCTGCATCACCAATCCATGTCAGAAAGAGTACAAGAAAAAGCATCCAACCACTTCTGTCTTGAGCCTTCACCAAAATCAAAAAGGGGAAAAATATTCCTGTGAGGATATACATAACGAGAGACATACCAAGGTTTGTGGTAGAGCCATCAAAGGAACCTTGCAACGATTCGGAAAAGAAAATAGTAAGAAAAAATGTCGAGAGAAGAAGAATCTGGATCACGTAAAAGTATCCGATATCATAAATCTGAAGACTGAAAAGGTAGTAAGACAGATTACTTAGTGTCACAAAAAAAGAGTTTGTCCAAAGGTAGAAATGAAAGCCGCGTTTTTCGAGGAGAGAAGAAACCTCATAATTGATAAGTAAGGCCACAGAGAGGAAGGCAAGGAAAAAGAGAAAATTATTCCAGAAACTTGTGAAAACAAAAAAAGCCCCAATAGGTACCAGGACAAGAGCAACAATGAGTCTTTCTCGCATGGTTTACTCCTTTGCAGAGATTTTTCCAAAGCGTCTTTGACGCTTCTGATAGTTTGCAAGGGCAGCGCAGAAATCTTTTGGGCGAAAATCTGGCCAGAGTCTGGGAGAGAAATAGAATTCTGCATAGGCACACTGCCAGAGAAGAAAATTGCTGAGACGCTGTTCACCACTTGTGCGTATCAAAAGATCAACAGGGGGGATATCTGGCGAATACAAAAACTGCTCAAAAGATGTTTCTGAGAGATGGTCAAGAGAAAAGTCCCCTTTTTCTACAGCAAGAACAAGTTTTCTTGCCGCATCGACAATCTCTTTCTTGCCACCATAATTGAAAACAATATTGAAGACGTAGGTACCGTCTTTGGTTTGTTCCATAGCATGGGTAAACTTTTGCTGCAGTTCTGGAGAGAGTCCTTCGAAGGTACCTGTGTAACAGAAACGAATATGTTTTTCCTTCATGGAATCTACATACTCATCGATGACTCGACCTGCCATAGTCATGAGAAATTCCACTTCTTCAGGGGGGCGATTCCAGTTCTCAGTAGAAAAGGCATAGGCACTGATGTAGGGTATCTTGAGATGTTCGTTAAACTCAATGATAGTTTTAAGGACCTGGTATCCCTTTTTATGTCCTTCGTTTCTGGGAAGGAGTCGTCGACGGGCCCACCGCCCGTTACCGTCCATGATAAAGGCAACGTGGCGGGGGAGTCGCTCAGGGTCGAGAGAATACCCAAAAAACCTCATAAAGTTTATATTTCCATAATTTCTTTGGACTTTCTGTCCACCAATTCGTCAATTTTTTTGATGTGTTCGTCTGTGATTTTCTGGATAGCCTCAAGTTCTTTTCTTTCATCATCTTCGCTTATATGACCACCTTTGACGAGTTCTTTGATATGGTTATTGATGTCTCGTCGTTCATTTCTGATAGTGATTTTGATCTCTTCTCCCATTTCCTTTACCTTTTTCACGAGGGCTTTTTTGGAGTCCTCTGTGAGTGGGGGAATGGCCACACGGAGTACTTTGCCATCATTCACCACAGTGAAGCCAAGATTGGCATCATTGATCCCTTTTTCAATATTTTTGAGGATACTCTTGTCCCATGCATCAATGACAATGGTATGGGCATCAGGGGTACTCAGAGAAGCAGCCTGTCGGATAGGGGTGGGTGTGCCATAATATTCAAAGCGGATATCCTCTACCATACCAATGCTGGCTCGGCCTGTCTTCACATGCTTCAGTTCTTCCATGAAATGGGCCAAGGCCTTATCCATGCGTTCTTTGGCTTCTTTTTTGAATTTTTCAAAGGCTTCTATCATATCCTTCCTCCTTGGTAGTGCTTTTTGGCTCATTTATTATAGGTAAATGGTGACGAATTTTCAACAAATGAGAGAGTATGGTAGACGCGGGAGAGAGAGTGTCCACACTCTTGAGAAAAATGAGGATGAGAGCAAATGATAGGAAGGAGGTGAGAAAAATGTGGCTTTTGCGAACATAGGCCTCTTTTTCCTTGAGGATATTCTCTTTTGGAAAGAGTTATCTTTTTTTCAGAAGGGCAAGCATTTCGACATGGTGTGTTTGGGGAAACATGTCTACCATCCAGAGTTGATCAATCGAATAGAGATCTCCAAGGAGGCGAATGTCTCTTGCCATGGTAGCCGGTTTACAGGAGGAGTAGATAATCTTTTCTGGTTGCATGTTTTTGAGTACCTCAATCACGTGGGGATCCATACCCTTGCGTGGTGGGTCAATAATCATGACATCGGCATACCCAAGTTTTTCTAGGGTATCATCTACCGAGGCATGGATGAACTCGATCTTACTCTGGATATTATTGATGTGGAGATTGTGCCAAGCATCGTCTACAGAGGCTTTTTGTACTTCTACCCCAATGGTTTCTCTGGCGAATTCTCCTACAAACAGGGTGATGAGTCCAATGCCACAGTAGAGGTCAAAAATGCGTTCGTGTTTGTCTGAGGCGAGAAAGCTGATGATTTTCTCAAGCCAGAGGGGAATGACATAGGTGTTGACTTGAAAGAAGCTGTCTTTAGAAATTTTGAAACGAAATTCTTTTCCAGCAGCCCGGACGAGTTCATAGACGGGTTTGTCTTCATAATAAGGAGACTGTACCCAGTGAACAACCGTTTCACCAGGTACGGTGGTTCGTACTTTGAAGTTGTGTGGGGGGAAGACTTCCTGGGTTCGGAGTTTGGCCAAGGCTTCGTTAATCCCTGGCATGGCAAGCATACACGTTTCAATATCGACAATAAACTTGGTATCCTTGCGAAAAAAACCAATGAGTTTTTTGTATTGATTGACTTTGAAGGTTTCTGTATTGCGGTAGAAAAAGGCTTGGGGGCTTTCAATGATGCCTGTGAGCTGAAGATCATGAAATTTGCCTACGCGGGAAAAGGTTTCCAGAACGAGGTGCTTTTTAACCTCAAGTTGGGTGTTGTAGTCAAGCATTTGATAGTCACATCCCCCACACAAGGCAAAGTAGGGACAAGGGGCCTTCTGTCTTAAGGGCGAAAGTTCAAGCCATTCTATAGGGTCGGCCATGGCATAGTCTTTGGTTTCTCTGTAGATCTTTGCCCGTATCCGTTCCCCAGGAAGTACATACCGTGCAAAGACAACCTTGCCGGGTTCTCCACCCTCCTCATAGGCAATACACATGCCCTCTCCGGCATAACGATCGATGGTCAAGATCACCTCACGGTTGGCAATTTTGGTTTTTCGTGGATTGATATCTTCAACGGATGGCAGAGGTTTCACGGTTTTTTCTCCCTTTGTTTTTTTTGTTTCGCTTTGGTTGTATCTTTACCCTGACAATCCGGGTGGCAGTGGCATGCTCCACCTCAAAAATACACTCCGGACTCTCATACGTGTCTCCAGTGGTGGGGATACGCTGAAACATAGCCAGAAGATAGCCAGCGATTGTCTCAAAGTCTTGTTTCTCAATTTTTGTGCCTATGATATCATTCACGTCATCAATGTTGGCCATTCCACTCACATGCCATAAGCCATTCTCGTAGCGAAACATCTCCTCTCGGCTGTCAATCCAGCTTCCCACGATTTCCCCAATGATATCATGGTTTGTTACTGCCCCTACTACCCCACCATACTCATCCACAATAAAAAGCATCTGAACGCTGTGTTTTTGCATTTCAAGGAGGGCTTGGGTGATAGATACCGTATCAGGAATAAAGACAGCCTTTTTTATATATTTTTTTACAGGGTCTTCACTTGGTTTGTTAAGGATATCTTTGTGATCAAGGTATCCTACCATATTGTCCACACGCATCTTGAAGACAGGGATACGGGTATGTTTAGTGGTAATCATCAAGGCAGCGGCCAATTGGACACTGTCGTTTTCCTCAACGCAGCTCATGCGGATGAGAGGAACCATGATCTCTTTTACCTTGACATTCTTGAAGTTAACGACACTTTCAATGAAATCTTTTTCGCTTTTTCTGAGCTCTCCACTCTGCTCTGCCATATGTATGAGGGATTCAAACTCATCGCGACTGAAGATTTCTCGTTTTCGTTTGATACCGACGATCCATAGAAGTCCTATGATAACTCGATGAAAAAGAAATTGGATGGGCAAAAGAATACAGAAAACAAGGAGAATGAGCCAACCGAAGAGTTTGAGATAGGGACCACTTAACTCTTTGGCAATAATCTTGGGGAGTATTTCTCCAAAGAAAAGAAGAATGGGAGTGAGGATTCCCATCGTGATGAGAGAGAGAAGAAGGGGATCTTGCCACCACTGGCTGAGAATACGGGTAAACAGTACCGCAAGAAGGACATTAACAAGGTTATTGCCTACGAGGAGGCTTCCAATGACACTATCAAGGTGTTTCAGAAGAAACAAAAGAAGATGCTCATGTCTGGCATTCTCTTCCAACTTGGCGTAGAGTTTTAACCGATTGAGGGACAAAAGAGCCGTTTCACTACCACTGAAAAAAGCGGAGAGTGCAAAAAGCCCAAGAATAGCCCACATCATGGTTTTTTCCTCTTTTTGATATCTACAATGATAGCCTCAATTTGTTTGTCATTGGATTTCTGGATGGTGAAAGTGAAATTCTCAGCGTGAAGGATTGTTCCTCTCTCGGGAATATCCCCATGTTTTTCTATCAAGTAGCCAGCGAGGGTTTCATAGGTTTCGCTTTGAAGATGAGCATCAAAATAATCGTTAAAATCCATCAGGCTGATATCACCACTCACTTGGAAACGGTTTCCGGTTAATTTGACAATTTTTTTATGCAAACCAAAGGTTTCGTCCATGACTTCTCCGGCAATATCTCCTAAAACGTCGGCAATGGTGACAAGCCCTACAGCAAGTCCATATTCATCTACCACAACGGCGAGACGAAGTTTCTTTTGTTTGAAATCTTCAAGCATTTCAGAGAGTTTCTTGGTTTCTGGAACATAATAAAGGGGTTGCATGATATCTTTGGCTGTTTTGCCGTGTTTCTTTTCACGATGGACGTACTCTAAAAGATCTTGGATGTAGACAACGCCTACAAGGTTGTCTTCGGTATCTTCGTAGACAGGGATTTTTGAGTAGTGGCTTTTTTCACATATTTTGAGAATATCGGGGATGGGCATCTCAATGGGTACACTCACGATACGGTTCCGAGGGGTCATGATGTTCCATACCTCTCGTTTGGCGAAATTCAGGACAGATTCGATCATGTTTCTTTCTTCTTCGGAAAAAAGGTTTTCTCTTGAGACGATACTGAGGAGAGCCTCTATTTTGACCTCTTTGGTGTCTTCTTCGTTGATGGGTTTGAGGTGATGGATGAGACGGATGAGCTTCTCGATACCCTTGTACACAAGCTGCCCCAAGGGCTCAAGAAGACGAAAGAGAGGATAAAACCACGTATTGTTGATGATGATCATGGTGTCGGTTTTAAAAAGAGAAAAGGTTTTGGGAAGCATCTCTCCAAAAAAGAGGACAATACCTGTGATGAGAAGAGAAGAAAGGATAGGGTCAGATATTGTCAAAGTTTGTGAAAAAAGAGAGGAAAAGAGGATATTGGTCATATTGTTGAGGAGAAGCACTATCACAAGCACAGCTCCCCCTCGTTTGGACAAGTGCCTGAGGTTTTTTCTGATCTTGGAGAATCGTGAAGTACGAATCCTCGTTTCATCCAAACCCACAAAAACTGTCTCACTTGAGGAAAAGAGGGCAGAAAAAACAAGGAGTACCGTGGCGATGAGAAGAAAGACTATATCTGTCTCCATCACTGTACCGCTTGTTTCACCGTGTTCACAATGAATTGGAGAGTATCTTCTGTGAGGAAGGGGTGCATAGGCAAGCTGACAACTTCCTCACACGCCTTCTCCGCGTGGGGGAAGGCACCCTTTGTGTAACCCAGATAGGCATAAGCTTCTTGAAGATGCAAAGGAATAGGATAATGTACCGCGGTAGGGATACCCTTTTCCTTGAGTTTGGCGATGAAGGAATCTCTCTCCTTGACGCGGATAGTGTATTGAGCATAGACACATCGGGTGGTAGTGGGGGCAAGGGTAGGAGTAGGAACTGTATCCTGTAAAAGTTCTGTATAGCGGTTTCCAATACGGTGTCTAGCGTTGGCTTCTTCTTCAAAATGGGGCCATTTGGCTAGGAGGATTGAGGCCTGAAGGGTATCAAGGCGAGCATTCATTCCTACGTATTTATGATGATAACGGATATGTTGACCATGGTTAGCAATATGACGCATCTTGATGGCAAGTTCATCATCATTTGTAAAAATCATTCCCCCGTCGCCATAACACCCCAGAGGTTTCGAGGGGAAAAAGGATGTAGCAGCAACATTGGAGAGGCTACAGGATTTTCTTTCTTTGTAGATGGCACCAAACGACTGAGCAGCGTCTTCCATGACCCAGAGGTTGTGCTTTTTGGCAATGGCATTGATTGCATCCATGTCAGGAGTTTGTCCGTAGAGCGAAACAGGGATGATTCCTTTGGTACGGGGAGAGATGGCTTTTTCTATCTGATTGACATCGATGAGATAGGTTTTGGGATCAATATCAACAAACACAGGTTTTGCTCCTACCAGAGCAATCACTTCTACCGTGGCCACAAACGTGAAGGGAGTGGTGATAATTTCATCTCCCGGCTGGATCCCGTATGCCAAGAGAGGAATCCAAAGGGCGTCTGTTCCCGAGGCTACCCCAATGGCGTGTTTTACTCCGACGTACTCTGCAAGGGTCTTTTCAATCTCGGTTACGTCTGGACCAAGGATAAAGGTGGCATTCTCCATATTCTTGGAGAGCCTTTTCCAAATGTTTTCCTTGTCTCGTTGGTATTGGGTTTTCAGATCAATAAAATCCACTATCTTCTCCTTAGCGTGCACAGCACACATGTGTAGAGTTGTATTATACAGAAAAAGGGCAAAAAATTCAAATGAAAAGCCTTGTTTCTTGAAAACTTCTCTCGTGAAAGGGGATACTATTATCCAAAGGGTTCGGAGATATGTTTTTTTTGAGGAAGAAAACATCTTTGTATCTTTGTCTTCCATGTCTTCCATGGAACTCAGCAAAGGGAAAAATGGGACACCTTTTTTGTTTTTTTTTCTCACTTGTGTTATACTATTTTCTAAGTACTTTCATGGAGGATAGACCATGCGACGAAGCCAGATGCTTTTGCCTACGCTTCGCGAAGATCCCAAGGATGCAGAGATAACCTC
Organism: Brevinematales bacterium; assembly: GCA_026417555.1. Taxonomy (GTDB): domain Bacteria; phylum Spirochaetota; class Brevinematia; order Brevinematales; family Thermospiraceae; genus Thermospira. The sequence continues at coordinate 509,345 of JAOADA010000001.1, read as the reverse complement.
TCATATTCTCATGATGAGGGCAGGGATTATCCGAAAGTTGGATGCCGGTTTGTATACGTTTCTTCCCCTTGGGCACCGTGTTCTTCTCAAGGTTATTCAGATTATCCGTGAGGAAATGAATAGGGCTGGGGCTCAGGAGCTTCTTCCTCCTATTCTGATTCCTGCGTCATTGTGGCGAGAATCTGGGCGCTATGAGGTGATGGGCAAAGAGATGATGCGACTCCAGGATCGTCATGAAAATGACATGGTTCTTGGACCGACCCATGAAGAGGTTTTCACCCACATTGTGAGGGAAAATGTGCAGTCCTACAGGGATTTGCCACTTAACCTGTATCAAATAAATACCAAGTTTCGTGATGAGATTCGCCCCCGGTATGGTGTTATGCGGTGTCGAGAGTTTATTATGAAAGATGCCTATTCGTTTGATCTTGATGAGGCTGGGCTGGAAAAAAATTATCAGGCAATGCGGGAGGCGTATCGACGGATATTTGCCCGTTGTGGTTTGGAGGTAATCCCTGTCGAGGCTGATACCGGGAATATGGGGGGATCAAATTCTGAGGAGTTTATGGTACCTTCTTCAGTTGGAGAAGAAACCATTGTCCATTGTCACAGCTGTGGGTATGTTGCCAATGTTGAGCGTGCAGAAGCCAAACGAGAATTGAGTTCTTCTTCGGAAGAGATGCTTGCTTTGGAGGAAATTGCTACCCCCAATGTCCGTACGATCGAGGAGCTTGTTGATTTTCTTGGTGTTTCCCCCCAGAGATTCATCAAGAGTCTTGTGTATCGTACTGAACATGAAATAGTGATGGTACTTATTCGGGGAGACTTCATGGTGAACGAAACAAAGCTGAAGCATGTGCTAAACTGTATTGAGCTTGAACCAGCGACAGAGGAGGAGGTATTTCAGGTGACAGGGGCTCCTATTGGCTTTGTGTCTCCTGTGAACCTGAAGAAAAAAATCAGGATTATTGCTGATGAGTCAGTTATTGGTATGCGGAATGCGATCTCAGGAGCCAACAAAAAAGATTATCATCTGAAGAATATGAATCCTATGCGGGATTTCACGTGGGATAGAGTGGCCGATATTCATCAAGTCCAAGAAGGTGAGAAATGTCCTCGATGCTCTCAATCCCTGAAAAGTTATAAGGGAATTGAGGTGGGGCATATTTTCAAACTGGGTTATAAATATACCCAAGCGATGAATGTGAGGGTTTTAGACAAAAATGGTCAAAGTATTCCCCCTATCATGGGATGTTATGGGATTGGTGTGGGTCGAACGATTGCGAGTGTCATTGAACAAAACCATGATGAGCATGGAATTATTTGGCCAATGAGTATAGCCCCCTTTCATGGCATAGTGATTCCTGTCAATATGTCTGATCCTGCGGTGGTGAAGGCAGCAGAAGCTATCTACACAACGCTCTCGGCTCGTTTTGAGATCTTGCTGGATGATAGGGATGAACGTCCTGGAGTAAAATTTAAAGATGCTGATCTCATTGGTGTTCCGATTCGTATTACGGTGGGCAAGTCGTTTACCGAAGAGGGCAAGGTAGAATTTAAGCTTCGTCGATCTGAGGACAAACATCTTGTTGCGCTTGATGATGTGGAGAAGTTTTTTGAGGCATGGTATGAGAAGGAAATGGCTCCTTATCGTGTGTAGTGTGGGTTTTGTTTTCTCTCTTGCTGGATGTGGGAGGATCATTCGCCAGAGAGAACCTTTTGTGTATAAGTTTTCGGTGGGACAAACTCTTCGTTATCGTTTTCGAGGGGAGAGTCAGCTCTCACTTGAGGCCGGACTTGTGGGGTATCAGGGGACAATAGTGATCACAGGAGACCTTTATCTTACCCCTGTGGCTTTCACAAACGGGGAGTATTTTTTTCATATGCTTATCAAAGATGTGAATATTGAGAATGCTGACAGAAGCCTTGCTGGGGGTATCTATGGGTATATCAATTATCTTAGTACGACGTTTTATGAGTGGTATATGACTCCGTCAGGAAAGATTACGGTGTATTATCGTCATCTTCCTGTGTACCCACTCCAATGGTTTGCGAATATGGTGATTGTTGATGTTTCTCAATGGGATGATCTCATAGGCCAGGGGGAAGAAAGAACTACCAATTTTTCTGCCCTCTTCCAGAATCAGGAAATGACAGTGGAAACCTCTCTTTTTCAAAGATTGGTCGGTGCTACGGCGGACACCTATGTGATAGCCCAACAGTACACCTATACGGCGTATAGGGAGAAGGCTTTTCCTTTGGCAAATCTGGAAGTACACATGGAAACACGCCTTGGGCGAAAAATTCATCGTATGATCTCCAAAAGTGGAAACTTTCAATTTCAGGGGAGTGTGCCTTTTCTGAGGCAGGGAATTTTTTCTCTGTCAGCCCGTTTTCAGGGCTTGGGCAAGTTTACTCTGGAGGAGGAACCTCTCCAATGACAAGAGATGCTCTTCTGAAAGAGATTCACCGTTTTCTTGATCATCTTACGGTTTCCTCTATTATGGTACCCCGCTCAGAGGTGATTCTCATTGATGCAGGATCTTCTCTTTCGGAGATTGTTGAGATTATCCGAAGGGAGGGGTATTCTCGTTATCCTGTCTATGAGAACCACGTTGATAACATCATTGGTGTTTTGTATGCCAAGGATCTTCTGGGACAGATGCTTTTTGAACAAGTTTCTCTCAAGAAGATCTTAAGAAAACCTATCTTTGTTTCCGAAAATAAAAAGGTATCCCAACTTCTTGCTGAATTTCGGCAGACCCATATTCATTTGGGGATTGTGGTGGATGAGTTTGGAACGATGGTGGGGATTGTCTCCTTGGAGGATATCCTTGAGGAACTTGTCGGTGAAATCGAGGATGAGTTTGATACCAAAACAGCAGAAAAGGAGTATGAAATCTTGCCTGATGAAAGTGTGATTCTTTCACCAAAAATGTCTATTGCAAAATTCAATGATATTTTTAAGCAAAAGGTGCCCGATGACACCTTTGAGACGCTGGGGGGATTTCTCATGGGAGAAAAGGGGTACGTGCCTTCCGTAGGTGAGACAGTAGAGTATAATGGTGTGGTTTTCACGGTATTGGATGTCAAAGGAAGCCGAATACAAAAGATAGGGATGAAGAAAAAATGAGAATCTTTCTTGCCATTGACGTGGATGAAGAATGCAAGAGAATCTTGGCGGAATCTCTTCGACCCGTTCAGAAAAAACTTCAGACACTTTCCTGGACAACCCCTGAACAATGGCATATCACCCTTGCTTTCCTCGGAGAAGTTACCAAAGAGAAGGTTTTCACTCTCCAGGATGAGTTGGAGACCATTGCCATTTCACGTTTTTCTCTTGAGATTGGGGGTGGAGGGGTTTTCCCTCATTGGGGTATGCCAAGGGTTTTCTGGGCTGGGGTTTCTGAGAGTGAAGAGATGAGACTCCTCTATACCAGCCTCTGGAAGGTGTTGGAACACGAGGGCTTTTCTCCTGAAAACCGTGATTTTCATCCTCATGTTACGCTTGCGAGGATAAAATCTTCCCTTTCTCTGGAAGAGAAAAAACTCCTCCAGTTAGTTTGTATTCCCCAAAGATGGGTAAATGTTGAGGCTTTTTTTCTTTACCAGAGTGAATTGACTCCCTATGGAGCGCGTTATACCAAACTCCGAACCTATCCCTTGAAGGAGTCTCATGATGGATAAAGAGTTTTCTACGGTTGTTCGTGGATTGGTAGAGAAATCTCAACCCTTTAGCCTCAAATTTTATGTTATCAATGAGGAGATAGAAGGGAAAGTAGAAACGGCTTTGCAAACGGTGTTTGAGTTTTACAATCGGCAAGAGTATACAGGAGTGATCTACACCTGTGTCAAAGAACTCATGATCAATGCGACCAAGGCCAATCTCAAGCGGGTGCTGTTTGAGATGAATCACCTTGATATTCACAATGAGAACCATTATCTTGAGGGGATGCTTGCCTTTCGTAATCTTTTGGCTGAAAAAAGTTATCATACATTTCTGTCTCACCTCAAGGAGAAAAATTACTGGGTGACGGTTCGTCTCAATCATTCCCCGGATGGGGTGAAAATAGAGGTTATCAACAATGCCAGCATGGCCCCCATTGAGAACCGTCGTCTTCGAGAAAAGCTCAAAAAAGCCATGCAGTACGACAATCTTGCAGAGTTTTATTTGGAGCAAGGGGACGAAATGGAAGGTGCCGGGATGGGGATAGCGTTGATTGTGATGCTTCTCAAGGGAATAGAACTTGATCCAGCCCTTTTTCGGATTGGGACTACTCTTGATGATCAGACGTTTGCAAGGATCGAGGTCCCATTTACACTTCATTATAGACATGCGAGAGAATAGGGGGAGAAGATGGAGATGGAACTTTTTTCCCACACAATTGCGGAGATTGTGGAGCAGAAACAGCCTTTTAAACTTCGTTTTTATGTGCTCAACGAGGATGTAGAGAGACGGGTAGAGGAGGCAACAAACTATGTGTTTTCCTACTATGGACATGGAGAGATGGTTGGGGTGATCTATACCTGTATCAAAGAACTCATGATCAATGCCACCAAGGCCAACCTCAAGCGGGTGCTTTTTGAGGATAGTCATCTGGATATTCACAATGAAGAGGCCTATGTTCAGGGGATGATATCCTTTCGCAATTATCTCAACGAGGCTTCGTATGCTGAGCATCTTCCTGCCCTGAAGGGGCGTGGGTATTGGGTGGAGATCCGTTTTGAATACACCGAGGATGGGGTCAGGATTGAGGTTTTTAACCATGCCAGGATGACAGAACTGGAGAACAAACGTCTGAGAGACAAGCTCAAGAAAGCTATGAAGTACGATGATATCGCTACTTACTACATTGAACAGGGAGATGAACTCGAGGGCGCTGGTATGGGGATAGCGTTGATTGTGATGCTTCTCAAGGGGATAGGAGTAGATCCGGCGTATTTCAGAATCGGGAATACTTCCAATGAGACGACTGTAGCCCGTCTTGAGATACCCTTTACGGCAAACTTTCACAGCTTGCGAGAGAGAAAATAGGGGGGAGTATGCGGTTACTTCTGACAAACGACGATGGTTATCATGCCGAGGGTATCCAGACTCTCAGAAAAGTGCTTGGTCGTGATCATCAGGTGTATGTGTGTGCGCCTCTCTCCCAACAGAGTGGGACAAGCCACGCGATTTCTCTTTTTCAGCCACTTGAATTTTGCCAGATGGAAGAAACATGCTATGCTGTGGATGGAACGCCGGCTGATTGTGTGAAGGTAGCCCTTATCCATTTTTTTCGAGAGGTACAGTTTGATCTTGTGGTATCAGGTATTAATCATGGACCGAATATGGGAGAGGATATCTTTTATTCTGGGACAGTGGCTGGAGCACGGGAGGCTGCTTTGAATGGGCTTCCTGCGGTGGCTCTTTCGATTAACGAGTGGGAAAACCCTTGCTATTTTCAGGAGGCGGCAGAATTGTTTGCCGGGCTTTTGGCATGTTTTGATCACGAGATTCTTCAGACAGGACTTCTCTTGAATATAAATTTTCCTCATACGTCCACCTATCGGGGTATTCGGGTCACCCATTTAGGAAAACGTGTTTATCGAGATACGGTCAGTGTTTCTCACAAAGAAAAAGTAAGTTATGTAACTATCGAAGGAGAGTGGCCACGGTTTATTCCAGAGGATGGGACGGATATGAGTCTTGTTGAGGCAGGGTATGTTTCTATCACCCCTCTGGCTATTGAACGTCAAGACAAGCGCTTTCTTTCCCATGTGGAAAAAATACTCAAAAAATATGAAAAAAGGGCTTGCATTTCTGGCTAAACCTCGTATAATAGAAGGGCACGTTTTGGGAAGGAGATAGGAATGGCACTTTCTCTTGAGGATCAGATGCTCTATGCTGAGGATCTGGAGGTGCGACGCAATGCAGCAATCACCCTGAGTAAAAATCCGACGGTAGAGATGATTCCCTCTTTCCTTCAGGCTCTTTCTGATAGTGAGGATGTTTCTATTTTTGCCATGTATGGACTGGTGAAGATTGGATCCGTGGCAGTTCCTCATGTCCTTGAGATGCTTCAGAACTCCCCCCATACGGTGACGAGGGCAAGCTGTGTAGAAATCCTCGGGGAAATAAAAGACCCACGGGCTTTGCCTGTACTTCTTCGGATAGCTGAACGCGACCCCAATCCTTGGGTTCAGTCTGCCGCTATTCAGGCGTTGGGAGGGTATAAAGAACCAGAGGTGGCAGATCTTCTTGTCAGGCTTTTGGATCATCCAGACTCTTGGATCATGACACTTGCGGCGGTGCATCTCTTCAAACGACACTATACTGAGAAAAATCTTTTTCAGATCATGATGGAGAGGTTTATTCGTCCTGAAGAAACCAAGAGGGGAGTGATGGCATGGGGGCTTATTGAGGTGGGTTCTCAGAGGGATGTTCCCGTGTTGAAACAGGTGGTGCAGGGGGTTCAAGATCCGTTGGTTCAGAAAATGCTTCAAGAGATTCAGAAACAGATTGCATGGAAAAAATAGGTTTTCAAGCACAAGAGGGAAAACCACACTTCTTGTTTTAGTTAAACGTTTAACCAAAGAGAACACTTTTTGAGTATGGGTTAGGATCTCTGAAAAGGAAGCACAAGATAGGTGTTTTGAACAAGTGAATGAAACTCATGGTACATGTTTTATCTTGAAATGATACTTTTTTTGCCAAAATTCTTTCTTTGTTGAAAAAAAATCCTCTTCATGTTACAATAAATCCTCGTAAATTTCTCTCCAGGAGGGTCGTATGGCTGTAAAGATCGACCAAGTCACCTGTATTGGTTGTGGGGTGTGTGAGAGTATTTATGCCGAGCTTTTTGAGATGCAAGCTGATGGCAAGGCTCATGTGAAACCGGTGAGTGACTATGATGCTTCCTTGGCAAAGGATGCTGCCGATCAATGCCCGGTAGGGGCAATTTCTGTCGAATAAATTGACGGAAGTGAGCTGCTGGCCACACGTTGCGTGTCCAAATCTGTCAGGGTAAAAAGACGAAAAAGGAGTATATATGTTTCGTATTTTAGTGACTGATAAACTAGATGTGGAAGGAGTAGAGATTCTTCGCCGCTACAAAGAATTTGAGGTGGTAGAGAAGGAAACCCTCAAGGGGGAAGCCCTTATTCAGGAACTCAAGGGCTATGACGCGATTATTGTGCGTAGTGAGACTAAACTCACCAAAGAGGTGCTTGAGGCTTCTGAGGGGCTAAAGATTATAGCTCGAGCTGGGGTAGGGGTAGACAATATTGATGTACCCACGGCTACCAAAAAAGGTATTGTTGTTGTTAATGCTCCTTCAGGCAATACTATTTCTACGGCTGAATATACCTTTGCTATGATGATTGCTCTTGCGAGAAAGATTCCTTTTGCGCATGCTTCTATGCAACAAAAGGTTTGGGACAGAAAAAGCTTCAAGGGCGTGGAGCTTCTCAATAAAACCATTGGTATTATTGGTCTTGGACGTATTGGGACAGAGGTTGCCAAGAGGGCTCGAGCGTTTGGGATGCGGGTACTTGGTTATGATCCCTACCTTTCTGAGGAAATGGCTCACAAACTTGAGATCGAACTCTCTTCACTTGAAAAAATCTACAAAGAGTCGGATTTCATTACTGTTCATACACCCCTGACAGATGCTACGCGTGGGCTTATTGGCAAGAAAGAGATTGAAATGATGAAAAAGTCTGTGCGTATCATCAATTGTGCGAGAGGGGGGATTATTGATGAAGTGGCGTTGGCGGAAGCACTCAAAAGTGGGCGTATTGCAGGGGCTGCTATTGATGTATACTCCAAAGAGCCACCCTTTGATTCGGCTAACCCTCTTCTTGATGCTCCCAATTGTATTCTTGCTCCCCATTTAGGGGCTTCTACGGCTGAGGCTCAGTACAATGTAGCCATTGAGAGTGCCGAGGCTGTGGCCAATTTTCTCCTTCATGGCATGATTGTGAATTCAGTGAACATGCCTTCTGTGAGCAAAGAGGATTTCAACCGCTTGAAGGCTTTTGTTCAACTTGCCGAGAGGTTGGGAAATATGGCTGGTCAGATTCTTGAAGGCCAACTGGAAGGAGTGAGGGTGGTAGGTCATGGAGAGATCTCGGCAAAGGATGTGAATCTCCTTGTCCGTTCCCTTCTCAAGGGACTTTTTATGCCCTTCCTTGGTGATACTGTCAATTATGTGAACTCTTTGCCTACTGCACAGTCCCGTGGTATCAGAATTGAAGAAGTGATGGATGATACTCCTTGTGAGTATACTAACTTGATCAAGGTCTTTGTCAAAAGTGACAAAGAGGAACTGGAACTCTGGGGTACCGTATATGCCCAAACCCATGGCAAGATGGTAAATTTCAACAATTATTTCTTTGAGGCAACTCCCTCGGGAAATATGATTCTCATTGCTAATGATGATGTTCCTGGGGTTGTTGGACGGGTGGGAACCATCCTTGGGGATAAGGGGATCAACATTGCAAATATGCATGTAGGACGCAAGAAAGAAACCAAGAAAGCCCTCATCCTGGTTGCTATTGACCAGAAACCAGAAGAGGAGGTACTTCTCCAGTTGACACAAGTGCCCGGTGTAAACAAGGTGAAGTTTTTGGTTTTGGAATAAGAGAAGCAGGCTGTTTGCTTCTAGGAGTATAGAAGGAGGATAGAGTATGTCTCTTCAAGATATGTTAATAGCTATGGAAGATCACCGCTCGCTTTTTGAACAAGAGATTCGCAAGCTCAAGGTCCCGGTATGCAAGGTGTTTCTTAAGAATGGAAAGATTGTACCGGCGGTGTTTGCAAAATCAAATGAGGGAATTGGGACAAGTGATCGAGATGCTGTGAATGTCCAGTTTCCCAAAACAGTAGCCAGAACAGAAAACAAGGTTCTCAAGGCAACAGGCAATCTTGAGAAAAAGGTAACTGGCAAGCGTGTGGCTGTTCTTTTTTCTGGTGGGCCGGCAGCCGGGGGGCATAATGTTGTCGTAGGACTGAAAAAGATTCTTGGAGAGGGAAACACCCTTTTTGGTGTGAAGAATGGGCCCAAAGGTCTTCTTGAAGGCACCCTCTTTGAGATTACGGATGATATGGTAAAGGAGATTGTCAATACAGGTGGATTTGACTTCTTGGGTTCTGATAGAACCAAAATCAAGACAGAGGAGCAGTATAATGCTGTCAAAGAAACCGTGAAAAAATACAATCTCAGTGCTATTGTTGTTATTGGGGGGGATGATTCCAATACCAATGCGGCTATCCTCGCTGAGATTCTCTTTGATATGGGTGTCCAGGTGATTGGTGTACCCAAGACGATTGATGGAGATTTGCAGATTGGCTCTTTTCTGCCTATTTCGTTTGGGTTTGATACAGCTACCAAGATCTATGCCGAACTTGTAGGGAATATTCTTCAGGATACCCCTTCTTCTCGGAAGTATTGGCACTTTGTAAAGCTCATGGGGCGTGCTGCAAGTCATGTCGCTCTTGAAGTAGCTCTTCAGACCCGACCAGCTATCACCATTATCTCTGAAGAGGTCAAAGAAAAGAACATGTCTCTTGATACCCTTGTTCAATCTATTGCTGATGTGATTGCCAAAAGGGCAAGTAAGGGTATCAATCATGGAGTGGTTGTGGTTCCTGAGGGATTGATTGAGTTTATCCCTGAGATGATGCGTCTGATTGCAGAATTGAACGAGGTAATGGCACACTATGAGGCTGATCTCCAGGCTATCCATACCATGAATGAGAAGAAGGATTTCATCTACAAAAAACTTCCTGCTGAACTTGCCAAACTTATGGCTTCTCTCCCTGATGAGTTTGAGAATATGCTTCTTCTTGATCGAGATTCTCATGGAAATCTTCAGGTTTCCCAGATTCCTACTGAAAGGCTTCTCATCATCATGGTAGAGGAACGCTTGAATGAGATGAAAAAACATGAAGATGAGGTACGCCATCTCAATATGACAGCCGAGGAGTATGCAAGATTTCAGAAGTTTAAGTTTGCAACAAATAGCCATTTCTTTGGGTATGAAGGCCGTTGTGGAGCACCAACGCTTTTTGATGCGGCCTATACACTCAATCTTGGACTGGCCGCTGGATCACTCATTCTTGATGGGCATACAGGCTATATTGTTGCAGTCACAGATCTCCAGAAGGGAGGAGATGTTCTTGCTCTTCCTCTTACCGGGCTTCTCAATATTGAGCGACGGCATGGGAAAGATGAGATGGTTATCAAGAAAGCCCTGGTGGAAACAAACTCGCCGGCATTTCTTTTCTTTGCGAGTCGCCGAGCAATCTGGGCGGAAAAGGACCATTTCACCAGTCCTGGTCCACGTCAATTGTGGGGACCATCGGCCAAGCAATTGCCAATATCTGTGGCCCTCAATCAGGGGTACCATTCTCTTGCCTTTGATCTTGGCGAAGAGGTTCAGGTGTATTAAAGGTGTTTCATGGGCTGTCTGTCAAGGCAGCCCATTTTTTTCAGTGGTGGGCAGGATACCTGTCCTGGGGAGAGAGACGATGCCAGCGGATATCCCTATGCTTTGGGTGGGAGCTCATCCGATAGAGTTTCCTCCTTCTGTGAGAAAAAGGATAACCAAGATTCCTGCTTTGGTGCAAGACAAGGGTATGGTATGGGGAATGACAGGGGTGGGAAAACGGAATGTTCTCCGGTTCTATCGGTTGCTGGATGAGCAACACATGAGAGTAAAACATGTGGTAGTGATGGGTTTTGCTGGTTCGATTGACAAAAGGTTTTCTCCTGGAGAGATAGTGGCTATCGGGGCTGTGATAGATTGTGCTGGCAAGAAGGGTTTCCTTGGGGAATATCAAAAAAAGCAGAGCTCCGTGGTTGGTCTTGAAGTGAGTCACTGGACCCAAAAAGAAGAAAAAAAATATCTCAAGGAAGAGTTTCCAGAGGTGTCTGTGATAGACATGGAGACAGCCACACACGTAGAAGAATGCAAGAAGCGAGGGATAGAGGTGAGTGTGTATCGGATCATCTCTGATGGTTGTGAGGAGAAACTTCCTCCCCTTTCTTACATAGGGGAAGATTTTACAAAACTCCCTTGGAAACGGTTGTGTGAGCATCCCTTGCACTTTCTTTGGGGAATGTTTTTTTCCATGAGGTTGTGGGGATATAGGAAAAAGTTGATACAATGGTTACATAGATGGAGAATAAAAGCGTATGATATTCTGGAAAACACTTGAGGCTGTGGGAATTTTCTTGGGTTTGGGTGTGGTAGGTTTTTTTCTTTTGGCAAGGAGGGCTATCGCCAAGGAGGCTCTTTCTACACTCTCTTTTCTCTCTCTGGATGTGGCAGTGCCGGCATTGGTGTTTTATGATATGATGGAGCAATTTTCGCTAGAAAAATACCCCAATTGGTGGGTATATCCTCTTGTATGGTTGGGGGCATTTGGATTTCTTTGGGTTTTGTCATGGGTGTTTTCGTTTATGTTTGCTTCTTCCTATCGAAAAGAGGTGTTCGTCTCTCTTCTGTATCCCAATGCTATTTTTATTCCCCTTATTTTGTTGCCTTCGCTCTTTCCTGGAAAACCAGAAATTACGGTAGATCTTTTTCTTTTTACCATGCTTTTTTCGTTTTTTCTTTTTCAGGGTTTTGGTTTTTTTTATAGAGCTCAAAGGCCTATGTCATGGAATGGGAAGAAACTTTTTCCTCCTCTTGTGGTGATGTTGGTTATTTCTCTTTGTATTCATTATGCAGGTTTGAGGATGTATGTGCCCGCCTTCCTTGTAGATGTAGCGAAACGGATTGGGGTATTGTCTATTCCTTTGCTCCTTTTTGTCATAGGGGGAAATGTGTATTTGGATAGATACACTACCTCTTTTTTGCCTCTCAGAGCAAAGGTGGGGTTTGTTTTGGTCAAGAATGGGGTTTTTCCCCTTCTTCATCTTTGGTTGCTTGGGTTTGTTCCCTTGTCGCCACTTTTCCGGTTTTTTATATTTTTGCAGAGTGCTTTGCCTCCTGTAACAGCTCTCCCTGTTCTTGTTGAACGAGCGGGGGGAAATCGTCTTGCCGTTCAGTCTTTTTTCCTGTGGAGTGTGGGGGCATTGGTGGTAACCCTTCCTCCGCTTCTTTGGTTGTATGAAAAGGTCTATGGTGTGTGAGCAGAAAAGATCCTTGTGACGAAGGAGGGGGATCTTTGTCTTTTTCTTTTTGATTTTTTTCTTTTTTTTCGCTACACTATGTAGTGGAGGATCTATGTACGCAAAACGGATTATTCCTTGTCTGGATATCCATCAGGGACGGGTAGTGAAGGGGGTGCAGTTTCAAAACCTACGGGATGCGGGTGATCCTGTTGAGAACGCCAGGATCTATGACGAGGCTGGTGCTGATGAATTGGTATTTCTTGATATCTCAGCCACACACGAAAATCGTGGAATTATGGTGGATGTGGCTCGTTCGGTGGCAAGAGAGATCTTCATTCCTTTTACGATTGGGGGAGGGATCCGGACTCTTGAGGATATACGAGAGATTTTATTGGCGGGGGCTGATAAGGTTTCTATTAACTCGATGGCAGTGAAAAATCCGGATTTTGTGTCTGAGGCCTCAAAACGGTTTGGATCTTCTACGATTGTGGTAGCGATTGATGTGAAGCGGGTAGCGGAAGGAACCTGGCATGTGTTTGTCAATGGGGGAAGGATAGATACCGGTCGGGATGCCCTTGCTTGGGCTGAGGAGGTCTGTGCGCGTGGGGCAGGGGAAATCCTTTTGACTTCTATGGATAGGGATGGAACAAGAGATGGGTACGACCTTGAGATTACAAAACTCATTGCCGAGAGGGTGAGTGTCCCTGTGATTGCTTCGGGGGGAGCGGGGAAAAAAGAGCATTTTCTTGAGGTCTTTCAGTCTACGTCAGTGAGTGCGGCTCTGGCTGCCTCGTTGTTTCATTTTCGAGAACTTGAGATTACTGATCTCAAGCGATATCTGTCTTCTCATGGGGTACAGGTAAGGCTTGATTATGCGGAGTAAGGTATGGTGCGGTATGCGGCTTTGCTGTGGGATATGGATGGTACGCTGGTAGATAGTTTGCCAGTGATTTATGAGGCTTTTTCTGAGATGCTTCGGCAGTATGGAAGAGAGCCGGTTTCTCTGGAATGGATGCGAGAAAGGGTGGGTCATCCTTTTGGAGAGACCATGAAGCTTGTGGGGCTTGGAGAGGAGGCGCGTGCGTACTATCGTCAGGTGTATTTTTCCCTCGGGGAGAAACACAAGCCTTTTCCAGGGATTGTAGAAACCCTTCGGGAGGTATATGGGAAAATTCCTATGGTGATTGTCTCTAATAAGAGCCGAGAAGGTATGAAAAAAACCCTTGCCCCATGGAATGGGGAACAGTGGTTTGATCTGTGTGTTTGCGAAGATGATGTAAAAAACCCAAAGCCTCACCCAGAAGCCTTTGGGGTAGTTCAGAGGTTTTGGCAAAAACAGGGAAAATCTTTGGAGCCTTCTGATGTTCTCATGGTGGGGGATACAGCCATTGATTATGCTTTTGCACAGGCGGTAGGGATGGATTTTGCGTATGCCTCATGGGGGTATGGAAAAGTAGAAAATCCCCAGTTTACGCTGAAAGAGCCTTCTGATCTGCTTGTCCTGGCTGGGCTTGATGAAAGGCGTCCTGTGTGTGAGGGTCCAGAACTAGATTTGCACGGCTATGCTCCTCAGGATGTGGAAAGGGTAGTACGGCTTTATTTGCAGGAAGCGTCTAAAAAGGGATATAGGCAGGTGCGGGTTATTCCTGGAAAAGGAAAGGGGGTGAGAAAAAAACAGGTGGAGAGGGTTCTTTTTGACCATCCCTTGGTACTCTCCTTTCGGGAGAGTCATCCTCTCTGGGGAGGATGGGGATCGTATGATGTGTTTTTGAAGGGAGAGTAGGATGCAGTATCATCGCTTGTCTGGCTATGTGAGGCGTCATGTTTGGCTTGTAGGAATTATGGTAATCTTTGCCTTTGGTGTAGTTGTGAGTAAACTTCTGGCTGTTTCTCAGTTGGCGGATTTTTTCTCAGGTGTTTTTTTGGAAAAAACCATGGGAGATCCTCTGGGCAGGGCACTTCTTTTGTTTGGTTCTGCTACCTCTTGGGCTTTGTCTCATTATATCATGCTGGTGACCTCTAACACTTTGGCAGTCAAAGTGATGGCTGCACTTCGGCAGGATGTATATGAGAAGATTCTTCAACTCCCAGTAGGGTATTTCAAGTCAAAAAGAACGGGAGACATCATGAGCCGGTTAACCAATGATATCCAGGTGGTGGAAATTTTTCTCATGAATGTTCTCATTGAACTTATGGTTCAACCGCTTACTGTCGTGGCTATTATCACGATGATGGTTGTCAGACAGCCTCTTCTCACGTTGTATTTCTTTTCTGTGGTACCTGTGTTGGGGATTGTCTTGGGGGTGGTGGGGAGATGGGTAGAGCAAGCTAGTCAAAAGGTTCAGGGACATATCTCTGAGGTAACGTCTGGTATTCAAGAAACCCTGTATGGAATGGATGTGATCAAGGGATTTGCTGTGGAAGAGGTAATGAGGGAGAGATTTCAGCGTTCCAATAGGGGATATCTTGCTTCTCTTGTGCGAGAGGTCAAAATACGCTTCCTGAGTACCCCTGTGGCTGAGTGGTTTGGTTCTTTGGGGATCATTCTAATCCTTGTGATTGGTGGCTATATGGTTCAGCAGGGACAGATAACAAGTGGGGATATTGTGTTTTTTCTCTTGCTGGCCACGGTGCTTTCTGAACCATTGAGTCTCTCGAGTACCGTTTTTACCACACTCCGGAAACTTTCTCCTGCTCTTTCTCGAATTTATGAGGTTATGGACTATGAAGTGGTGGATGAGAGTCGTCTTCCCTCTCTTGGAGAAATCCAAGGAAAGATTGTTTGCGATGGGGTTTCTTTTGGATACGGGCCTGAGAGATGTGTCCTTCATGATATTTCTCTTGAGATTGCACCGTGTGAAACAGTGGCGATTGTGGGACTTTCTGGTTCTGGGAAGACAACATTGGTGTCTTTGTTGGCAGGGTTTTATGTTCCTACTCGGGGTATAGTTGCTATTGATGGAAAAAACTTGTCTCACTATAATGGAAAAAGTTATCGTTCTCAGCTTGGTATTGTGACCCAAGAACCAATTCTTTTTTCTGGAACGATTCGAGAAAATATAGCCCTTTCTCGTCCCGAGGCTTCTTTTGAGGAGATCGTCGAAGCAGCCAAAATAGCCCATGCGCATCATTTTATTGAGCGGCTTCCGAAAGGGTATGAGACACCCCTTGGGGATAAAGGGGCCCAGCTTTCGGGAGGAGAGAAGCAACGGGTAGTGTTGGCAAGGGCAATTCTCCGTCGTCCTAAGGTCCTCATCCTTGATGAGGCTACCAGCGCACTGGATGCCGAATCAGAGACGGCAATCCAACAGGCGATGGAACGTATTCTTGGCAAACAGACAACGATCATTATTGCTCACAAGTTGGCTACGATTATGCATGCTGATAGGATTGTTGTGCTTCATGAGGGAAGAATTGTAGAGGTTGGCCGACACGCAGAATTGTTGAGTTCTGGGGGTATGTACGCTAGGCTTTTCCAGATGCAGACGGTGGTAGAATAATATTTGCTTTTTTTTTCTTTTAGCGGTATGATTTCATCTCTTAAGGAGGAAAGGATGAAAAATATGTGGGTATTGGGTGTGGTGGTATGGGTGTTGACAGGATGTGAGGTATTGACTTCAACGGTAGCGACGCCGACATTTTCTCCAGGAGGAGGTAACTATACTAACAGTGTAACAGTATCCGTAGCATGTGCTACAGAAGAAGCAACGATCAAGGTGAAAAGGTATGTTACCTTCCATTCGAATACGAATCTTGCCCTTCCACCAGCGGTAACGATAGAAGATCCCTGGACGGAGTATACCTCACCTCTTACCTTTCGTACCAATGTGTATGCAGTAGTTTGTGTTACCCTTTCCGCCTATGGAGAGAAAGAGGGCATGAAACCATCTTCGACAAATTCTGCCACCTATAGACTGTGGAAGTAAACAAAAAGCTATTCTTTCAGGGATAACTTTTTGATTCGGATATTTTTTTGTTTTCTTTAATTGTGCGAGGGTGAGAAAGTGTTGAGTGCTCCATAGAGAGTGAGGACAGAGAACGAAAAACCCTTGAGAAGAGCCAAGAGAATCTTTTTGAGAGTATTGTAAAAAAAGTCGGTTTGCTTTATAATGATGTCAAAAAGAAAGTGGCGGGAAAAGGGTGTTTCGAAACAAGGTGTTTCTTTTTCATGCGTTATGGTTAGGGTGGGCAATTGTCTATGCTCTCTGTTTTCCCCCCTTTCGGATGGGGTATGGGGCGTGGGTGGTTTTTGTGCCCGTCCTTTTTCTTTTGTACACACAAGGTTCTTCTCAGATGGCGTATGCCTTTGGGTATAGTTTGCTTTTTCTTGTGGCTAATTTTTTCTGGCTGTCTGGTTTTTGGGCCCCAGCTGTTATAGTAGTTCCCCTCTTGTATGCTGTGGTTTTCATGGTAATGTTTTTCCTTATTGGGTGGATGGGGGAGCATTATCCTCGTTGGCGATGGTTAAGTACACCAACCATCTGGGTGGGTTTTGAACTTTTTCGTTCTGTAGGGTTTCATGGTTTTCCCTGGAATCTTCTTGGACATACCCAGTGGCATATTCCTGTGGTGGTTCAATCAGCAGATCTTTGGGGAGTCTATGGGATCAGTTTTCTTGTGATGTTGGTCAATGCTTTGCTCACGGAATGGGTACTTTTTGCAAAAGAGAAGGGAGAATGGTTTGGGTTTGTGAAAAAGAAACCTTTTTTGTGTGCTTGTGGAGTAGGGGTGATCCTGTTTGTGGTGGGGTATGGACAATTTCAACTGAGGCACTATGATAGATATGTGAAAACACTTCCGCATGAAAGGGTTGGGCTGATTCAGCCTAATATTGGGAGTCGAGATCCCTGGTGGGAAAATCTCTATGAGTATGTCGGAAGAATGTGGCGGCTGAATGCTGAAGCAGCACTTGCGAAACCAGATATGATTATATGGTCTGAGACAATGATCCGTCATTATATTTGGTATTCTCTCGAGACAAAACCTTCCAATACCTGGTACAATGAGATCAATCTCAGGGTGCTTTCTTGGCCTTACGAGATGAATGTTCCGATGCTTATAACGAGTCCTACCTTTGAGAATGGAGAGGATTTCAATTCTGCTGATCTTGTGGATCCAGAGAGGCCAAATTATCGCCCCCGTAATAGCAAAATTCATCTGGCTCCATTTGGCGAATGGATGAGAGGGTATGACCGGATTCCTTTTGTGAAAAAATTAATGGATGCTGAGGGAGCAGGAGGATTTACTCCTTCTCCTGAACGGACCCTTATGCGAAGTCGGAAGGGGCTTTTTCGCGTTCTCATATGTTATGAGGATGTTTTTGGCCTTTTGGCACGGTTTTTCGTGAGGTTAGGAGCCCAATTTTTTGTGAATACGACTAACGACGGGTGGGCATACCAATTGGGACTGAATCCTGCCCATTGGCAGCATTTTGCAGGTTCGCTCTTAACAGCGGTAAGTGTTCGTCGTCCCATTGCGAGGGCCTCTAATACAGGGGTTACAGGAATTATCCATCTGAATGGTCGTTGGGAAGGGAATGTGGGAGATTACACGACGGGGTATTATGTCGGGGAGATAGAAATTCCCCCTGCCTCATTACAGACGTGGTATGTGCGGGGAGGGTTTCTGTTTCCCTATGTTGTGTTTTTTGTCATGGTAGGGATGCTGCTGGGAGGATGGTGGTATGCAAGACAATAGTACAAACTATCTTGCTATGCTTATGGCGGAAGAAGAAGGGTATTCTCTTGGTTTGCCAGATGGGGTATTTTTTCTTCAAGAGGGGGATGAGACACTGCGTGTAGGGGAGGAGTTGGCTCAGGTAGTGGCAAACAAGGGATATAGACGGGTATGGCCACCTCTTTTTGAATTTTATGAAACCTATACAAAGGGCGGATCCGTAGATATTGCGAGGCGGAGTTTTGCTTTCAAAGACAAGGATGGGGCACTTCTTGCCCTTCGTTATGATATGACGGCTCCTATTGCGAGGATGGTTTCCCAGCGTTATGAGCAAAAGGATCTCCCCCTGAGGTTGTATTATTATGGGGATGTGTTTCGTGAACAACCTTTTCATCAAGGAAAACCTCGACAGATGAGGCAACTTGGAATAGAGGTGGTGGGGGGAGAGAGAAGAGAGATAGATGCTGAGATCTTGAGTGTGTTGGGAGAGCTTTTGCAGCGTCTGGATCCTCACTATTGTTTGGTCGTAGGGGATAGTCGGATGTATCAGGGGTGTCTTGCTTCTCTCCAACTCTCAGATATGGAAAGAGAAGCCATTCACCGATGTTTTCATCTCAAGGACAGACCCTCGCTTGGTGAGATTCTCAAAGGGGTATGTGGGGAGGAACAGGCAAAGAAGGCTTTGGTGAGGCTGATGGATATGGTTGGAGGGATCGAGGATATACGGAGAAGAGAGGATGATCTTCTTTCTCTTGGAGAATATGCTGGCATGGTATGGCAGGAGATCCTGGAATTAGGAAACGCCTTGTCTTCAGAGGAGAGGAGACACCTTCTCATAGATTTTGGGATGGTGAAGGATTTTGGGTATTATAGTTCTCTGATGGTAGAGGGATATGTCTCCCAAAGTGGGTATGCCGTATGTCATGGAGGGCGTTATGATGGGCTTTATGCGGCATTTGGCAAAAACTTTCCTGCTGTGGGCTTTGCTTTAGATTTGAGTTATACATTCCGTTAATATCTCGAAAGGAGAAAGATATGATCTATGTGGTCTTGGGAACGCAGTGGGGGGATGAAGGGAAGGCAAAAGTTATAGATTATTTCTCTCATCAGTTTGATTATGTGGTTCGTTTTCAAGGTGGGGCAAACGCAGGTCACACGGTTCATGTAGGGGAGAAAAAGTTTGTTTTTCATTTGATTCCATCGGGTATTTTGCATGAGCGGACCCAAGTGGTGATTGGGAATGGGGTAGTGCTTGATCCTGGATGTTTGTTGGAAGAGATGGAGAGTATTGCGCGAGAGGTTTCCTTTGAGGGGAGGCTCTGGATTTCAAACAAGGCGCAATTAGTACTTCCCTATCATAAATGGCTTGATGCCGCCAAGGAAAAAAAAGCCAAGACCCCTATAGGTACCACCTTGCGAGGTATTGGCCCAGCGTATGCAGACAAGGTGGAAAGGCTTGGTATCAGGTTAGGGGATCTTTTTCTCAGTGAAGACGAGCTAAAAATTCGTCTGGAAAAAGCGTATGAGGTGAAGGCCTTTCTTCTCAAAAACTATTATGGGATGGATGTTCCGATGTCTGTTGAGGAGATCCAGAAAGAAATACTCTCCTATAGAGATAGGTTGGCTCCTTACATTACTGATACGGAACGCTTGATCCAAAAAGCCTCACTGGAACGTCGAAATATCCTTTTTGAGGGGGCACAGGGGACTCTTCTTGATGTGGATTTTGGAACGTATCCTTTTGTTACCTCCTCTAATACGGTGGCACCCTATGCTTTGGTGGGAAGTGGTCTTGGGTTGGTGGATGTGGCCAATGTGGTAGGTATTACCAAGGCCTACTGTACACGTGTGGGTGAAGGACCGTTTCCTACGGAATTGACAGATGCCCAAGGGGAATTCCTTCGAAAACAAGGGGGGGAATATGGTTCTACTACAGGACGCCCCCGTCGCTGTGGATGGTTTGATGCTGTTATGACACGATACGCTATTGGGGTGAATGGAGTGAGTGAGGTGTTTCTCACCAAATTGGATGTGCTTGATGGGTTAGACGAGATAAGAGTGGCTGTGGCCTATGAGATAGAGAGAAAGGGAAAGAAAGAACGGATTGATTATCCCCCAGAGAGTTGGGAGGATCTTGCTCGTTGTGAACCTGTGTATGTGACTCTTCCCGGGTGGAAAGGAAAGACGGCGGGAGTGAAGCGATATTTTCAATTGCCGACTGAGGCTCAACACTACGTCGAGTTTCTGGAGATGCAGCTTGGGAGAAAGATCTCCTATATTTCTGTGGGACAGGACAGAACGGACGTCATAGAACGGTAGGGGGAGACATGGCCAATCATGGGTATTTGTCAAGGTTGGCGCTGGGTGAGATGTATGGGCTTGATACCTTGGCTGGATTTCGGGATGTCCTGCATCTTTCTCAACTCACGAGACAGGTGATTAAAGAGCAGATTCAAAGAGAGGCGCAACTCTTTTTTTGGGTAGATCATCTTGAGATGTACCGGAACTGGGAGCGGGAGGATGTGATCGCTATTCCTCGAGAGAATCCCTTGATCACCTATATGGTTCTTGAGAATCGGCTGATTTCTACACGTGAGATAAGAGTCAAAGCCTTATGTGATGAGGCTCCAGAGTTGAAGCTATTTTTTGACTCTGAGAGAATCTCTTATCTGATACCTGTGGTTTTTCACTATACGCTTTTGGGTTTTGTGGCTTTGATGGGAGATTATGGGCTTTCTTCAGAAGAAAGGCAGTTTTGTCGTTATCTCAAAGACCATCTTCGTCAGTATGTGTATACTGGACTTTTGATGGAACGACGGCTTCAGGAAATGCTTGGGCTGAATTATTTTACCAAGGAGCTTTCCCTCTGTGTGACCCCAGAGGAGGTGTATCAGCGTTTTTTTGAGCTTGTGAGGCCTCTGCTACCTGTGTCGGCAGGGGTGTTCTACCGGTATGATGAATTTCGTAGCATGCTTGTGCCGGTATCACGATATGGGGTCGAAGACGTGAAAGAACTCTCTAAAAACGAGGGAATCTCTGGTTTTGTGCTCGAAAAACAAAAACCCCTCTTGGTGAATGACGTTATCCATCAACCTTTTCTTGTGGAGAGACAGAAAGAAGAGGGATTTCTGCGAGGGGCTGTGTTAATCCTCCCCCTTATTCAGGATGAGAAGCGGTGGGGGGTGATTGCTTTTGCCCGTTATAATGGGGAGTATGGAGTATTCTCTTCAGATCATCTCTATCTCGGGCGTATTTTGGCCCAAATTGTTGTGACTGTTCTCGCAAGCAAGGTGTACTACGAGAGATTGGAACATAACTATTTTGATACAATTCGTGCTTTGACCACAGCCCTTGAGGCCAAGGATAGTTACACTCGGGGACATTCGGAAAGGGTACTGGAATATGTCACATGGATAGCCGAGGAGATGGAGCTTTCTAAAACAACATTACGCAATCTTCAGTTTGCAGCCGTGTTGCATGACATTGGCAAAATAGGAATTGATGAGTATATCATTCGAAAAAATGGCAAATTGACCGAAGAAGAATTTGATCAAATAAAGCACCATCCTGAGATAGGAGATCATATCTTGGCAAGCGTGGATTTTCTCAAAGAGGCAAGAGAGTATGTGCATTACCACCATGAAAAATTGGACGGTTCGGGATACTATGGAAAACACGTAGGGGAGTTTCCCTGGGAAACTACTATTGTTGTGCTTGCTGATATGTTTGATGCTCTCACAAGTGACAGACCCTATCGAAAGGCTCTTGCCTATGATGAGGCATTGGTTCTTTTGAAGGAGGAGATAGGGATAACCTTTGATCAACGGGTATATCAGGCTTTGGTTCAGGCTCTAAAAAAACGGCATCTTCTCCCTAAGGATGTGGCTGTGTCATGAAATGGATGGTGATAGGGATGTTTTCTCTTTTGGTGATAGGGAGATGGTATTTTAGGGTGAAAAGTCATTCGGTTTTTGATAGTTACAAAGGCAAAGAACCTGTTGGTATGGTGGTGTATCGGATTATTTTGGGTATTCTTCAAGGTATGGTTACGGTTGTGTATATATATGAGAAAGCCCCTTCTTGGATGATACATCTTCTTCCTCTGGGAGTTGCCACAGCAGGAATGGTGTTAGGCTGGTTGTGTCTCGGGCTTATTTTCTGGGCTCATGAGGCGTTGGGGGAAAATTTTAGTCCCTCGGTTGGCAAAGCCTATCGGTTGGTCAAAGAAGGTCCCTATGCGTATATTCGTCATCCTATCTATGTAGGGTACATAGGGCTTTTTGTTGCCGTGTATCTCATGACAGGATGGTGGATGATGAGTTTATTGGGAGAAATGATTCTTTTTTCCTTGGTGGTGTGGCGACTTCCTTTAGAAGAGGCCTATCTTGAGGAAACGTTTGGTGAACACTACCGGGAATATGCAAGAAA
The DNA here is from genome assembly GCA_026417555.1 of Brevinematales bacterium. Lineage (GTDB taxonomy): Bacteria > Spirochaetota > Brevinematia > Brevinematales > Thermospiraceae > Thermospira. The sequence goes on along the minus strand of JAOADA010000001.1, from coordinate 487,137 downwards.
AACAAAGCGATTTCTTCCGTGGATTGTATAAGATAAGGAGGAACAATATGGAAAGATGGTTGTGGGGAATAGGCATACTCATGCTTTTTGCGGGATGTGCTGTTCGAGAGGATGTGCCAGATCAAGTCAAACTTCTTTTTCAAGACCTCGATCGCAATCCTTCTGAAGAGGTTTTTCGTGCGTGGGTGAAAGGACATGCTATTCCCTGGGTAGAACAAGGGAGGATAACCTTTTTTCTCTGGGATGAAAGGGCTACACACGTAGTATTTGAAAGTCCAGTACTGGAAAACAAAGAGAAAAAAGTAGAAATGAAACGCTATAAGAAGACCCCTCTCTTTTATGTGTCCTTTCCGTTACAAGAGAGAAGAGTGATGGATTATAGTTTTCTTCGTTTTGATGAGAACACTCCCAATGGGAAACGTATTCAGGATCCCTCTCATCCTTTTGTGGCTTATACCAAGCCCCTTATGAGCCGATGGATAGCTCCAGGAGAGAAAAAAGGGAGACTTCTTATCACTAACCTTAAGCCATCTAATGGGTTGGCTTCTCGTCGTATCTTTATTTATTTGCCATGGGAGTATGGACACACCACCAACGCGTACCCTGTTTTGTATATGCAGGATGGTCAGAATCTATGGGATAGTTCTGTGGCAAACTTTGGTGGCTGGAAGGTGGATACGACCCTGGACCGTCTGATTGCTGAGCAGAAGATTCAGCCGCTTATTGTGGTAGGTATTGAGAATTCTTCAGCGAGGGCGGAGGAATATGTGGGATTCTCAGCGTATTACGGGTTTCGAGAGACGTATGATACCAATGAACAAAAGCGGGTGGTGGAATATTCCAAGAAATATCTCGAGTTTGTAGTGGGGGAATTGATCCCCTACATAAAGAGCCATTATCGAGTTCTTTCTGGCGATATGGCGGTAGCAGGGTCAAGTTTTGGAGCTGGGGTTTCTCTTTATCTTGGATTCTCGAAGCCAGAGGTGTTTCGTGCTATTGGGGCTTTTTCGTTTGGAAATTATCGCGTTGATGATGTCAATCGCGGGATTCGTCGTGTTCTTCAAGTCCAACCCTACCTCTCCGATCATCTTCTTCTTCCTGATGGGAAACACAAAATCTACCTTGACTGTGGGGGAAGAGGGATAGACAGCATCTTTGTTGAAGCAGCACGAAAACTCCACTCTGACCTTGTGAAAAAGGGCTGGAAGGAAGGCAAAGATTATCTTTATATCGAAGAAGCCACAGCAGATCACAATGAGGTAGCGTGGGCGAAACGTTTTGAACGGTTTGTGATCTTTTTGTGGGGTAAGTAAAACCTCAGGGAGTTTTGCTTTTTCCGGGAAATTGTGCTACAATTAGAGAAGAATGAGGAGGAAGTATGGGTCGAAAACCGGCTGAAGGAGTGTCTTTTGAAGAGAAACTTAAGCAACTTGAAGATATAGTGGCGGAGATAGAGGACCCAGCTTGTCCCCTTGAGCACGTGATTGATCTTTGCACAAAAGGGATGGCTCTCTATGCTGAACTAAGTGAGAAACTTGCGAGGTTAGAGCGGAAGGTCTATGAGATAAAAAATACGCGAGCCCTTGCCGAAGGAAAGGACACCTCACCGGAAATGGAGCTTTTTCCTCATGCAGACTCAGAGGAAAAGGGAGAGGATCATGGTGTCGAAAGGTAGAGAGGAGGGGAATATGCCATTACGTCCAACACGTATTCAGGTGAGTATCAGGGCTATCTACAGTTATAAAGGATGTGAGGGAGAGGGAATGATTGTGGATATTTCTACTGGGGGGCTTGCCATGGAGGTGAAACAAATTTTTGTCCCGGGTGATCTTCTCCGTATTCGGTTTCGCCTTGAGGGGGTGAGTGCCCAAGAGATAGATATCTGGGGGATCGTACGTTCTGTGAATGGAACACTCCTTGGAATTAAATTTGAGGAGGTCTCTAACGAAAATCTTGAAAAAATTGACAAGTATGTTACCAACCTTTTGGCTCAAAAGGGGTTGCCTGAACGTGAGCACTATGAGGGCTGATGGATGCGTGTATGGTGATAGTGTGGTTTCTGCTTTCTTTTGTGCTTCTTGTTTTCAATATAGGGATGGTGTGGTGTTACATTGATCTTTATCGTCGTCATGAGAATCAACGGCTTATCCTTACGGCCATCAATGCCAGTGAGGATATCAGTTATATTCTGTCTGAAATTCTTTCTCTCATGAAAAGGGTTCTCAGAACGCCGGTTGCCACATCAGTAGTGGCTATTGCTGAGGAATCCCAACTTCGCATTTTGTATCCCACCCAAGGGGATACAAAACGTGTTTTTCATTTTTTTTCGTCTTTGAGTCGTTCGGAGATGTATCAATTTCTCCTTCAGTGTTTTTCTCTCACAAAAAATATTTTTGTGACCAATCTTTTGGGAACTACCAATGATGTGTCTTTGGCCACACTTTCTCTTTTTCAGCGATTTCAGAACCAGCGAAAGGGCAAATATAACTATCTGATTATTCCTATTTATGATAAAGAGATTGCTGGGCTTGTGGTATTTGAGTCAGAAAAAGACATTCCTTTTACCTATCGGGAAGCAAAACGACTTCAGAAAAGTATTCCTCTTCTCAATATTGCCTTTTCTCGTGTCCTTTTATTGTGGAATCTTCGTCAGCAATCGATCACTGATCCTCTGACAGGACTTCTCAATAAACGCCAATTTGTTCTCATGGCAGAAAAAATGTTTTCCTTGGCAAAGAGACGAGAACAACCATTTGCCCTGGCTATCCTGGATATTGATAATTTCAAGCATATCAATGATAGCTATGGGCATCATGTGGGGGATATGATTCTTAAGGACATTGCCGAGGTGATGGTGAGTGAATCTCGGCAAGCGGATTACCTGTTTCGTGTTGGAGGGGATGAGTTTTGTGTGCTTTTTTCAGATATTCCAAGTATCGATGAGATTAGAAGATACAGTGATCGTATTCATGAGGCCGTGAAGCGATACCAGGATCACAAACCACAGGTAGTGAAAGAGACTATTACCGTCAGTTTGGGATGGGCCTTGGAGACCCAGGCAGTGAGTTGGGTTGAGGTTTTTGAGAAGGCTGATCGGCACATGTATGAACAGAAGAGGAAACACCATGAAAATCATTGGTATAAAGGATGAACGTGATCGCTATTCCCAGGGAATATGGGAGGGAGAATATGTCCGCCTTCTTGATATGAAGACTGGGCATGTGATAGGCGAAAAACCGTTAGAGACGGTGAGATGGGATGTTCCCTCAAGACCATCTAAGATTGTGGCGGTAGGTTTGAACTATCGTTTGCATGCTGAAGAGCTTCGTATGCCTCTCCCAGAGGAACCAGTCATTTTTCTTAAACCTTCGACAGCTGTTCTTCCCCATCGAGAGACGATTCTCTGGCCTCCTCAGAGTGAACGGGTGGATTATGAGGCAGAGCTTGCGGTGGTGATTGGGAAAGAGGCAAAGCATGTGTCTATGGCGGAAGCGAGGCACTATATTCTTGGTTTTACGCCGTTTAATGATGTAACGGCACGGGATTTACAACGAAAAGATGGGCAATGGACACGGGCAAAGGGGTTTGATACCTTTGCTCCGTTTGGTCCGGTGATAGATACAGAATGGTGGCCAGACGGTTCTACCTCTATCAGACTTCGGAAAAATGGTGTTATTTGTCAGGATGACGTTCTAGGGACGATGATTTTCTCTGTGGAATATTTGGTGAGTTATATTAGTTCGGTGATGACGCTTCTTCCTGGAGATGTGATTGCTACAGGAACCCCTGCTGGGATTGGTCCTATGGCCGAGGGGGATGAGGTGTCTGTAGAAATAGGGGGCCTTCATCCTCTGGTGAATTTCATGGGGAAGAGGTCGATGAAGGACTGTTTGTGAGACCAAGAGATTGTCGGATATGCTGTCTTTCAGAAGGGGGGAAAACCCTCTCTATATACTCTTCAATCAGAGAGAGTGTGAAAGGAAATGTCTGATAACTGAGTCGAAGTTCTGTTTCTGTGGCGTCAAAGAAAAGACCAAGCTTTTCTTGTTTTTCTTTCCATTGAGGCCAAGGAGGGAGGGGAGTTTCTGGGGTAGGGCTTCCTGTATGGACAAAAGCGATCAAGTAAGCTTGCATGGCTGAAGAAAGGGCTTTTCGTCCTTTTTCATTGGATGGCGTAAACACCCTCCCTGTTAAGAAAAATCCTTGGATGGTTGTGTTCCCAAGCCAGAAGGGAATCTCTAAGGTATGGAAAGCCCCGAGACGTTTCCCTTCTTTGGGGCCAAGGGGACTATACCCGTTAGTATCAGGGGATCCCCAATCGAAACGATAAACATAGACAGGGATGTGGTGCTGAGAAAGGATGTCTGCTATTGCGTCTACGTAAAGGGCTTTCCAACGCATTCCCCCTAAAAGACCCAGGGCTTGATACGTAGGTGATTCCCAGTCTTTTCTTGAAAAGGAAAGAAAAAGTTTCGTTTCCTCTTTGTTATTTCCTATAATCACAGGAACAGGGGAAAAATTCCCTTTCTCCAGAGCTGCAAATCCTTCACGAGGGAGAACCCTCCCATCAGCAATAAGATGAGCCTCTCCTGTCATTCCCAATCTCCCCCCCTGGAGACAGGAAAGGATTTCCTTGGCAGAGGTGTTGTAGAGAACACGGCGAATACTCTCCCGAGGAAATGAAGTGAGCATATGTTTTGCCTCTTCGAGTGACTGTACTTGTCTTTTTTTTACGAGAATCCTCGCAAAAAGAGAGGTAGCATAGGCATATGCCTCTTCTCGAGAGAGAATGGCAGTGTATCCACTTTGGATCACAGCACGATGGAAAAGACCCTTAGCCTGGGGAGAGATCAAAAGGGAGAGAACATTGAGCCCCCCTGCCGATTCTCCTGCTATGGTTACTCGAGAAGGATCTCCTCCGAAGGCAATGATATTTGATTGAATCCAGGTGAGGGCAGCGATAATATCGAGGGTACCGTAGTTTCCCGAATCGTCCTGGTCATTGGTCTGATCCTGAAGAAGAGGGTGACTCAGCCATCCAAAGGGCCCAAGACGATAATTAAGGGAAACAAAAACAAGATTTCCCTTCTTGGCGAGATGAGCACCATAGTAATCTGGAACGTAATGAGCGCTTCCAATGGAGTTTCCTCCACCGTGGATCCAGACATAGACAGGGAGATTGGTTTCCCCGCCTTTGGGTCTCCAGATGTTGAGGTAGAGCATATCCTCATCCCCTATCACCCATCCCAAAAAAGGAAGAAATTGAGGGGAGGTGCCACGGAAGGTATTGGCGTAATAGATGCCCTCCCATCCAGGATGGGGACGAGGGGCTTTCCATCGGAGATGTTTCACAGGGGGAGAGGCATACGGGATGCCTTTGAAACTAAAACACGAGTCTTCTTCTCTCCCTTGAATCCAACCAGAGGATATTTTCACAAGGGGCGAATTTCCCCACCTCGAGAGACCATTACTCTCAATCACGGGCTTTTGTACCGTTTGACAGCCAAAAAGTATGGCACTCATGACGAGAAAAGATGTGAATGTTTTCACTCTCTTTCCCTTTCTATCATGTGGCAAAAATGAGAAAAAGTCAAAAAAGTGCGATGGTTACGTGATATACGTTTTCCAAGAGGAGAATCTTCGTGCTATGAGAAAAAACGATTGAGGGGGTTCTCTCTTACACCTCAAAGATGACATATTTCCACAGTGTTGGTTTCTTTTTCTCCTTGACTTTTTTTTGAAAATGGTCTATAATGTGGGTGAAAGTTTATGAAATAAACTAAAGGAGGCGTTATGGCCGTCTGTTTAGAGATGAAAGGACTCCGGAAGGTGTACAAGAAAGGGGAGATTGATGTTGAGGCGCTTCGCGGGATTGACCTTATCATAGAGAGGGGGGAGTTTATCTCGATTATGGGACCTTCTGGGAGTGGAAAAACGACGCTTCTCAATATCATTGGGTGTTTGGATGTTCCCACGGCAGGGGAGGTGATTTATGATGGGACCCCGCTGCACCATCTCAAAGAAAACGAACTCTCGGAATATCGCAAAAACAATATTGGGTTTATCTTTCAGTCGTATAACCTTATCCCGGTATTGACGGTGCTCGAGAATGTGGAGCTTCCTATGGTTATCGATAGGAAGCTTTCTCAGGAGGAGAGAACAAAACGAGCCATGGAACTGATTGAACGTGTGGGGTTAAAAGGGATGGAGTCTCGTTATCCTCGAGAGCTTTCTGGAGGTCAGGAACAGCGAGTGGCCATTGCCAGGGCTCTTGTGAAGCATCCCCTTGTGGTGTTAGCAGATGAACCTACGGCAAACCTGGATTCCAAAACGGCAGAAGAGGTAATTGAAATCATGCGCCATATGAACGAAGTGGAAGGGACAACTTTTGTGTTTTCTACCCATGATCCCCGGGTAGAGAAACATGCGAGGCGTATCATTATCCTTCAGGATGGGAGGATAGCTCGTGATGAGAGAAGGTAATATACTTTTTCTTCTTGGTTTTCGAAACCTTTTTCGTCATCGCCGGCGGACATTTCTGACCATGGTCACTATTGCAGTAGGGGTGATGGTTTTTCTCTGGGCAGATGGAATCTATAGGGGAATGCATCGTCAGATGGCAGAAAACCTGGTTCGTTATGCGGATGGGACAATATTTTTTACGACACAGGAGTATGCCGACCATGAGCAGGCATTTCCTCTTCGGTATTTCTTCTTTAAGCCTGAGGAACTGAGAGATCGTCTTTCTTCTTTTCCTTGGGTAGAGGGAGTGACTTTTCGTGTTCCTTTTGTGGGAGAAATACTCTATGGGGAGAAGTCCTTTCACGCGATGGGATATGTTATTGATCATCAAAGAGATAAAGAGGTATTTGATCTGAGTCGGGCTGTGGTGAAAGGAAAATATCTTGAGGGCGAAGTCAATGAAGTCCTTCTGGGAAAAGATCTCGCTCGGGGGCTTGGTGTCGATGTTGGGGATGAGGTAATGGTGATAGTTCAGACAAAACACGGGACATTGAATGCCCTTGGTCTTCTTGTGAAAGGGATCTATAGAACCTCTCATCCTACCCTTGATGAGTCCTGTTTCTATGTTTCTTATGAAACAGCCTCCCCTCTTTTGGCTCTGGAAAAGAGTGATGCACTCTCTGCGCATCTCAGGGTGAGATGGCCAAAGGGTGAAAGTGTTGAGTCTTATACCAGACGAGCTATGAAGTACTCGCGTGAAATTGCTTCTCAATTTACGGGATACCGGATTCTCTCCTTTGCTGAGAAATATAGGGAGATTTTCGGACTCATGAAAACAGATGAGGGATTCATGTACATCATGCTGGGTGTCATCTTCTTGATCTCTGCCGTAGGGATTATAAATACTATTCTCATGAGTATCCATGAACGAATGAAGGAGATCGGGGTGATGCGCGCGTTGGGGTTTTCTCCCTTTGAGATCCGACTTATGTTGACTTTGGAGGGGTCCTTCGTAGGGGGGATAGGGGCTCTTGTGGGAATGGTGGGAGGGATTCTTCTTAATGCCTATCAGGTATATATTGGCTACGATATGGAGTCGCTGGGTTTTGGTGGTGTCTCGGGGAGTGACTTTGGGCTCCCGGTGTGGGGAGTGATCTATGGGGATTGGAATCCACTGGCGTTTCTTGTTGTCTTTATCTTTGCGGTGGGTATGGCGACATTATCAGCATTTCTTCCTTCTCGTCATGCTACCCGGCTCTCAGTGACGGAGTGTCTCCGTTTTGTATAAAGAAAGGAGGAGTATATGCTTTTTCGTATAGCGGTAAGAAACATTCTCAGACATAAACGACGGACGTTTCTCACTATTCTTACCATGGGGTTTGGATTGATGTTGTATATTTTTGGGGATTCTCTCTTTACAGGAATTGATCGTATGATGGTAGAAAATATGGTTTCCTATACAGATGGTTCTCTTACCATAACCTCTCCAGAATATGCGGGTAATGAGAAGGCGTATTCCCTTCGTTATCCTCTTTCACGGGTGGAGAGTCTTTTTTCCTTGGTAACATCCCATCCAGAGGTAGAGGGGGTTTCGTTTCGCGTTCCCTTTCTCACAGAGCTTGTTGTTGGAGAGAAATCTTTCCATGTGGTGGGATATGTCATTGATCCTATAGGAGATACCAGGGCTTTTGATCTTGACAAAAAAGTGATCAAAGGCCGTTTTCTTGGGAATAATGAGAATGAGGTGATGATAGGACGGGATCTTGCCCGTGATCTTGGTGTAGAGGTTGGAGATACCATTACTCTTATAGCTCAAACCAAATATGAAACAGCCAATGCCTGGGATTTTACCGTGGTGGGTATTCTCAAGACAACAAGTCCACAGGTTGATGAGAGTGGAGTGTTTCTTTCTCCTCAGGGGGGAAAGGTTCTCCTTGACATGGAAGGGGAGTGGATCACTATGCACGTAAGGATAAATTGGCCAAAAGGAGAATCTATTGCGGCTTACCAGAGAAAGGTTCAGAAAGTGGCACAAGAATTGGGAGAGAAGCTTCCTCAGTATCGGGTGAAGAGCTTTGTGGATCAGTATGCGGACATGATGGCTCTTTTGCAGCAAAAGAAAGGAACTATTGTCTTGATGACATTTCTTCTTTTGGTTATTGCCGGAGTCGGAATCGTGAATACTATCCTGATGGCAATTTATGAACGGATGAAAGAGATTGGGGTGATGCGGGCTATGGGATTTACGCCAAAACAGATTCAAAGGGTTTTCCTCATGGAGGGGGCTCTTCTTGGTGTCTTGGGTGGTATTCTGGGGCTTGTTATGGGGACCTTGGTGAATGTGTGGTTGGTGTATGGTGGATATAATATTGAAGGCTTTTTGGGTGGTCAAGCAGTCAAAGGCAGTGATTTTGGATTTCCTGTATGGGGGATATTTTATGGAGAATGGCACCTTGAGGCGTATGTGGTGGCCTTTACTTTTGCTTTTCTCACAGCACTTGTATCAGCGTATATTCCAGCCCGCCAGGCTGGCAAGCTCCAGGTAACGGATTGTCTCAAGTATGTCTAAAGGAGGAAAATATGCTATTTAAAATGGCGCTTCGTAACATCAGAAGGAATACACGTCGTTCTTTTCTTGCGGTGCTCTCCGTAACCCTTGCGCTTGCCCTTGTGGTTGTTTTGCAGGGGTTGGTTGAAGGAATGATTGACAATATGATTCGCAATGGTACCAAGAACGATTCCGGTCATATTCGTATCACGGCCCGGTCGTATGCAGAGAATATTCGCTATTTTCCTGTCCAGTATCTTGTCTCAGAACCAGAGAGGTTGAGAGAGAAGATACTTTCCCATCCACAATGGTCAAAAGAGATTGAGTTGGTCGTGTTTCGGATACGTTTTCCTGTGCTTCTCCAGTATGAGGGAAACAACAAAGCAGCCTTTGGGTTTGGGGGGGATTACAGGGTGGAGAAAGATCTTTTACTTCTTGAAAAGGCTATTGTTGCTGGGCGCTATCTTTCTGGTCAGGTAATAGAAAAACAAGGGCATAAATATCGAGAAGTGATTGTGGGCAAAAAAATGGCTGATATTCTCAAGATTGGTGTGGGGGATACCTTCTCGGTGATGCTCCAGGGATCTGATTATGGCATACGCATTCCACGGTTTCAAGTAGTAGGAATTTTCCAGACGGGGCTCAATATGATGGATGAAAATATCTTTCAGATGGATATAAAGGATGCCATGGATATTCTTCGAACTGGTGGTGGAGTGCAAGAGGTTCTCCTGTTTCTCAAGGACTATACACGAGCCCCAGCTTTGGCAAAAGAAATCCAATCGTGGGCAACTTCAGAAAATCAATGGCAGGATATTGTGGCCATCCCTTGGAACAGGGCAGGTGGTATTGTGAGTATGATGGAACAGATCTTGCCCATTTATAACCTCATCTATTTTGTGGTGACCTTTCTCGGGATGATCATCATCACAAATATTATGATGATGATTGTTTTGGAAAGGCGAAGGGAGATTGGTATTCTCAAAGCCATGGGACTCAAATCTGGAGAAGTACTCATTCTTTTCCTTTATGAGGGGCTTGTCTTGGGGCTTATTGGGAGTGGTATGGGGGTCTTGCTGGGAGTCTTGATTAGTTGGCCCCTGAGTGTGTGGGGAGTAGATTTTTCTTCTTCTCTTGCCAATATGAACCTTCCTCTGGATTCAGTCATTCGATGGAAAATTACCCCGAAGAGTGTAGGAGGATCGCTTATTCTGGGTCTTGTGGTAGCGACATTGGTTTCTCTTTTCCCCTCACGTTTGGCTGCCCGAATGAAGCCTGTAGATGCTATCCGAAGTGTATAGCATAAGGAGGATGTCATGAGATACAGTGTTTTGGGTGTATTTTTGTTGTTGGTCACTCTGAATTTTGGTTTGACGGGAGAAGAAATTCTTCGAGAGGTTGACAAACGGGTGAATTTTGATTCGGCGATTATCACTATGCGGATGGAAATTTATCTTCCAAATCAGCCAGTGCGTATCAAAAAGATGAAGTCCTGGATAAAGAAAAAGAACGCTTACGTAGAGTTTCTCAACAAAGAGGATAGAAATACCCGTTATCTCAAACTCAACAGACAAATGTGGGTATATGATGGAGAGGAGAATAATACTTTTCTCATCTCTGGACATATGCTTAAACAGGGAATGATGGGAAGTGATGTGTCCTATGAGGATGCGCTGGAAGCCGATGACCTCTATGAAAAATACACCATCCAACTCGTTGGGGAGGAGAAGTATGCTCAGTATGAGTGTTATGTGGTAGAACTTACAGCAAAAGTAAAGGAGGTAACCTACTACAGAAGAAAAATGTGGGTGCACAAGACAACCTTTGTGCCTATCAGGGAGGAACGCTATGCTCCTTCGGGAAAACTTCTTAAAGTCCAGGAATCTTCAGAGATTCGTGAGGTAGGGGGGAGGTGGTTTTCGACTCTCACAACAGTGTCAGACCAGCTCAAAAAAAATACGAAAACCGTGGTTGTTATAGAAGAGGCTTCTTTTGATGTTCCCGTGAGTGATAATTATTTTACACGTCGATATCTGGAGCGATAGGTATGCGATGGGGTGTCTTTTGGTTGATAATGGGGGTTGGACTTTTGTGGGCAGAAGATGGACTTTTGGTTGGGGGGTGGTTTCGTTCCGGTGTGGGAACGGTGATCATCAGAGAAACGAATGATCAATGGTCCCAGTGGATGTCTGGGGGGCAAACGGTATGGAGGGTGTCCGTTGCCAATAGGGATACAGAATATGCCCGTTTTGACGTTTCTGGAGATCTTGTGATCCTTTCTGGGGTTATAACCAATGGAGCCCAGGGAAGTATGTTGTGGTCCATAGGAGAAGAAACCCTCCTGATGGTGGATGTACGAAAGTGTAGTGTCATGGTGAAGCCTTTCTGGGGGGATGTGATCTTAGGAAGGCAACTTGTGAGATGGGGAGAAGGTTTTATTTTTTCTCCGATGGATTTTTTTTCACAAATGGATGTTAGGGATGTGAATCTTTCTCGTCTTGGAGTTGATGCCCTGAGGATAAAACTTCCCTTAGGGCAAGTAGGTTTCGCAGAAGGAATAGGGGTTATACGGTCTTTTTGGACCAATTCTCTGGTTGGAGTAAGAACAGGTGGGGGAGGTGAGTCGTGGTATGTTACAGGGGCTCTTTTCTATCGTGGGAAAGAAGAAGCATGGATGGGAGGACTCTCTTTGAAATGGGATTTTGGGCCAACGTGGTATGGGGAAGGGGTATATCACTCTACCACGAATACGAATAAGAGCTTCTGGCATGGCATGGTGGGAATGGATTACTCTTTTTGGGGAAAATGGGTATTTCGCGTTGAATACATGACGCACACGCTTGAACGTACTCATTTTTCCCTTTTTGAATACTCTACTCTCCCCGTTTATCCCTTTCTTTCCCATCACTATATCTCGCTTCATCTCATGATGATCCCTACCTTGATAGATTCTTTCTTTCTTACGGTAGTTGCAAATCTCGACGACGAAGAACAAAACCTCTGGTACAAGGGACAGTGGTGGATTTTGGGTTATCAACGAAATCTCTATCAGAATGTGAATCTCCTGACGTGGCTTCGGTACCAAACGGATATCAGTGCCATGACTTCAGAGAAACGAGGGGGCTTTTCGTGTCTTGTTTCAGTAGAGGTCAAATACTGAAACAAAAGTGCTCCCTATGAAAAAAATCCTTATCGCAAAGGATATCAGAAAAAGAAGAGGTTTCTCTCTTTTTGCAAGGTGAAGTTACGCAGAAAAAGATGGATATTGCTTCACAAAATAGGCTTGAGGAAAAATTCTGAAGTTTTCAGAAAGCTATAAGAAATCACGAGACATCAAGATGAGAATTTTCTTATTCTTCATGTTTATTTAACTAAACACAATACTATTTTTCTTTTAAAATATATTTTTTTTGACTTTTTTTATTACTCCCTTTATTATGTTCTTGTAAAACTGGATTATTTTAGAGGAGAAGGGTATGGTAAGGAAAGCATGCTTTTTCCTTTTGTTTTTTACGGGTGTTTTTTCTTATGCTGTAGGGAACCGAAGTCTTGTTGTCAAAACGCCACGAGCTCTTTCTTCCCATGATTACCCTCAAGAGGGGATTGTTTCCTTTCTTCTTGAGGAGGGAATATATGTTCGTTTGGCAGTGATGCCAGGTTGGCATGTCATAAGGGGGAATATATCTAATGCAAGTCGGCTTTCTCTTGAAACTACGATGGAGTTTGAGGGTCCCATCCGTTCTCCGGATGTGAGGTTGGCCTTTGTGCTTCGGAATGAAAAAAATAAGCCAATCTATACTACGAATATCTTGAGTGATACGAAAATATGGCCTTGTTGATGTGATAAATGAGGTATCTGCAGAAGTGGCCAAAGCCTTGGGTGTAGATATCTCTGAGCGTGGTATCCTTGTGGTACGGGTGATCCCCTATTTTGCTGTAGGGGGAAAGATAAAAATTCAAGGCAATGTGTTAGGTCATATTACGAACGATCAGGGTTTTGAGGATCGCTATGAACTGGTGGCCAACGAGGAGTATGAGATTCTCCTTGAGGACAAAAAAGAGAAAGGACTTCTCTCAAATAAAGTGATGGTAGCAAAAGGAGGGGAGAAAAGCCTTCTTTTGACCCCTTTCAACGATAGAGTGATGATGTCGTATGGGTTTGCTTCTTTTTCCCCCTTGAAGCAGGAGGAAAAACAAAGTGGTGGTGCAGGTTTCGTTGACGTTTCCTATTTTCTTTTTCCTCGGAAATGGTCGTTTGATTACATGATGGGTATTGCCTCTGTGGAGACGCCTCTGATTGAACTTTTTCTTGGGACAGGGTGGTATCAAACTCTTCTTAAGGAACGTCTCTATGTAAGGGCACGATTTCTTACTGGGATAGGAGTAATGGGAGGTGAAACGAGCTGGAATACGATGGTGATGGGAGGGGTGATGATCAAATGGAATCACCTCGTAATAGGGGGAGATATAGGCGTGGGGTATAATATGCCGTCCTATTTTCTTTCTGATCACTGGTATGATCGCTTTCATGGGTGGATAGGATTTTATTTCTAAAAGGGGAATGACTGGATTAAGCTATGGTAAAAATCTACACTGTAGGAGTGGAGGTACTTTCTCTTGTCAAAAAGGTACTGAAGCTTGGCAAGGAGTACCTGAAGACACCCCTCTTTGAGATCTGCCTCACAGGTAGCGAGCAGGGTAGTCTGGTGAACCAGTTTCCTATTGGGATCGAGATAGTCTGAGACATAGACTACCCATCCAAGGGGACCGTAATCAGGGTGTCCTGTGCTATGATGAGCGATTACAAACAAGATGTCTTCATCCTGAATACGGTAGCGTTCTCGAGCGAGGTAGGCACTTACCTTGGCGTGAACGACGCCTTCTGCCCTGAGGTCTTCTGGGGAGAGAAGATTGTAGGCCAGGGCAAGTTCCTTTTGTTTTTCGAGAGGGTAGGCTTTGCCGATATCATGAAGGAGAGTGGCGAGATACACCTTTTCTTCATTGAGACGATGAATTTTCGCAAGGTGGAGGGCGATCTCAATAGTCCCCAAGGTATGGAGCCACCTCTCTTCGGAAAGCTGGGAGGCAATTTCTTTTTCCCAATCTTTTTTTCTTTCAATCATATTTATTCCTCTGGCCAGAAGTGTGATGGAAGGTTGGTGGAAAGGTATGTGGTTACTCCATCTGTAGCTTTCAAGAAAATAAGGTATCCTGGTAACAACCGTCTTTCTATGGGAATGGCTAAACTTCTCTTTTCTCCCGTAGCAAGAAGAGGAATGGCATACGTGTAAAGAAAGGTGTTTGTTTCGGTGGGAATACGTATTTCAAGAGAGAGGTTGGTAGCAGGGCGTTCTCCGGTATTGACAATTTCCAACATGGGATACACAAGAAGAGATGAGTTTGTGGTGAGTGTTTCTGTGGTTGCTCCCGTTTCTAGCTGGACGGTATTGGTGATGATTGTGAGGCTCAGGCGTCTATACAGGCTTGGTGAAAAAGACAATTGCGGAGGAAGATATCCTTTTGTAGGAAGGATACGCGAAAAGGTAAGAAAACGGTTAAGAAAAGGGGAGGAAATCTGGATCTCAAGGGTTGTTTCCCCATCCTCTACGTTTTCTCCTGTCTGGAGGAAAAGAAGAAGATTGGTAGAGGACTGGCGAGGGAGAAAAAGAGGTCCTATACGTACTGGTACTACGTAACCTTTAGTGTCTTGAAGAGTCAAAAGAGCATTTTTAAGGGGACCAAGGCCCTCATTCGAGAGGGTAAGGAGGAGAGAAGTACCCATCATGGGACGGAGTACATTGGCACTTCCCATCATGGTTGCCCCAAGGACGAGAGAGGGGGGACGGTTTGACCAGATCCAGAAGCGAACCTCTTGCCATTCTGAGGATCTTTTTGAATCGAGATCAATAGCCCTTACACGGAAATAGACTTCAGTGTCACGGGGAGGAGTAAGACCTATGATCTCTGCGGTCCACGTATACATCCTTCCACTTTCTACCATCTGAGGGGAAAAATTCGTTGACAAAAAAAACCATTGGTTTGTTATGCTTGAAAATTCAAGAAAAGTGGTTTGTGACGGGCCCTCACCGGTATTTTTGACAAGAAAAGAAAGGTTTCCTTTTTCCTCAGCGAAAAGTATGTTAGAAAACGAGAGTTTAGGTATGACCTCAAGAGCAAGACGGGGTCGGTTGGCAATATTCTGGTAGATTTGTGGATTAGAAAGGGCATCAATATACGCTTGCTTGTTGATTTTGATAGCTATATCAAGGGCTGTTGCCCCAGCAGGAATACCCATTGAGGGCTTTGTCGTTCTGGCTTCGAGATCAGCATCCGTATAGATGAGGTATTTCACCCCCATTTCAAATTGGTAATAGGTATAGTAATGGAGAGGGGTCCATCCTGCATAATCAGTGGCATTGATTTCCGCCTTGTTCTGGATAAGGTATTTGACAATATCAAGGTTTTTGCTGTAAGCAACAAAGTGAAGAGGGGTTGCCCCATTTTTTTCTCTGGCCTCAATATCAGCCCCTTTGTAGATGAGGTAGGCAACAATTTTAAGGTCACCCGCAATGACTGCCCAATGAAGCGGGGTTCGTTTATTGACATCTCGGAAAAATACAGAGGCTTTTTTGTTTTCGATGAGATGTTGTACGGTCTCAAAATTTTTTTGGGAAATGGCGAGGAGAAGTTCTCGGTTCACATCCCCGTGAATTCTTGTATATCCCCAAAGAAGAAAAAAGTAGACCCCGAAGGAAAGAATCCTTTTCATAGCTCTCCTCAGTCCCAACCAAAGATAAAAATATTATGCAGGAAACACCTTCAAAAAAGCAAATTTTTCCCTTATCTCCTAGAGTCCTTCGATTCACTACGGTTACTTTTCTTTTTCGAGGGCCTGACGCCTCTCTGGACTGTAGGTACGTGTGGTGATAAAGGCTTCTTTCTTTTGCTGATAGAGAGGAAGTTTTGAAGGGTCTTGCTGGCTCCATGATCGGTAGAGATCCAACTCAAACCAATCAATATCCTCCACGGAATAAAAAAACTGAAGAAGTCTCATAGTCTCAAGGTACCGTGTTGCTGACAAAAATTGGGATTGTTTCATGTCGATAAGAAAGAGTTCATACAGAGTCATTTCATAGAGATCAAGAACGGGATACCTTTCCAAAAGAACCCTCCATATCTCTTGTGCTTTGACATGGTTTCCTTCAGAGAGAAGGATCTTTCCCCATTGGTAGAGAGAGGGGGGGACAAAAAGACTGTCAGGGTAGGTGCGAACAAGTTTTTCAAAGGATTGAGCAGCCATTTCCTCTTTTTTTTGGCTCAAGAGGTCCATTGCCTGATCATAAAGTACCTTGTCTTCACCAAGATACCCAACTTTTTTGATGATGAACTGTGAGGATTTTTTTTGAAAAGCTCTATCCTCAAGGTAAAAGGAGAGACTCATACCACCACTGATAGCAGCGATTCCATAACTCCACAGGGCAAGATTATCATAAAACATACTTGTTTGCATTCTCTTGACGGCCTCTTCATAAGAGGTGGCGGAGGTAAACTTCTCGTATTCTATACTTCCCAGAATGAGCCCCACTGTCCCTGCTACAATACCTGTACTGGCTATACCAAGAGAAAAGTAAAACCAGGGTTTATTCGGGTTAATTCTTTCAAGAGAGATTCGATTACTCACGATGTCAAATTGGTATATGCCGAGGGCAAGATTTTCGACTTCTGAGGCCCGGAAGATTTGATTTTGGATAGTAATGGTCTCGTATCCAGGGAAGTTGACACGAAAACTTTCGCTCTGGAGAGTGTAGAACAGATTCGTTACTCTTGTCGTAGATCGTACTGTTGTTCGAATGCTTCGATACCCTGGTTTACGGAGAGCCAAGACAAAAGAGGAGGGCTCGTTTGTGAGAATACATGGGGTTTTCCCTATGGGGGTATCATGAACAAAAACATCGGCACCCAGCGGGTCGGAAAGGATAAAAACCCATGGCCATGAGAGAGAAGTTATAAGCAAGCCCAAAAAAATCCACTGCTTCATAAAAACCTCCATCTATAGTATAAGCCAAAAAAGAAAATCTCACAATACTTGAGTTTTCCCCCCTTTGTATACGATGATACATAGAGACGATGGAAATGTTTCAGAGGTATTCGTGAATATAAAACAAAGTTTCTATTCTTCCCTGACTGATGAAGAGCTACTCTCTCTTCTTCCGCGGGATAAGAGCGCGGAAAAGGAGTTTTATAAACGTTATACCTACCGTATTCAGAGGTGGGTGAGGACTATCGTCTTTTGGGACAAAGAGGATCTTGTTCAGGAAGGACTTATTGCCCTTTCTGAGGCAGTGAAAACCTATCTTCCTGACAAAAATACCCGTTTTAATACCTATGCTAAGGTATGTGTATGGAATCATTTGATGAGTTATTTGCGACGATTTTCCTCTCAAGAGGGAATAGTAGATCCTGAGATTATTGCGGAAATGCCAGAAGAAACTCTTTCCTTGGCTGAAAAAACGGAGGAAAAACTGTTATGGCAAGATTTTCTTTCTACTCTTTCTCCTCTGGAGAAAAAGGTGGTGATCAAGCGTTTTGTGGAACGGAAAAGTTATCTTGACATTGCCTCTGAACTTGCCATTTCTCCAAAAAAGGTGGATAATATTCTCTACAAAATTCGCCATGCAGTGGAGACCTATCTCAAAAAGTAGGAGGAAAAAATGAAACTTCATCTCAAAGCCTTGGCATTGAGTGCGGCTCTTTTGGCAGGGGGAGTTACGCTTCTTATGGGTATATGGTTTGTGGCCACAGGGTATGGGACACCAGTGTTCGAAAAACTTTCTCAAGTGATGTCGCTGTATTCTGTTTTTGTGACTTTTACTTATGATCCCCTTCTTTCTTTTGTGAAAAACCTGAAAAACAACGTGGTTTCCCTTGTCGTGCTTACCGTGCTTTCTTCCCTGGATGCTGGACTTCTTGCTTGGTTGTTTGGTTTGTTGTATAATGCCTTTCTTCCAAAAAATACGAAGGGGTAGACATGAGAAGGTGTGTGGCTTGGTTAGTGAAGCAGTGGATTGGGCTTCGGCGTTTTGTTCGTTTTGTAGGGGGTATTTTTGCGCTTATTCTCTACTCCTTTCGTAACTATCTCTTTGATAGGAAGGGACGAGACCAGGTCAATGCGGTTATCGTGATGCAGACATACTTTACGGGTGTTATGGCTATTAAGATCATCAGTGTAGTGGCCTTGGCATTGGGGGCTATCACTATTTTGCAAGGATTTACTCAGCTTTCGAGGGTTGGTGCACTTGATTTTGTGGGTAAGCTTCTCAACATTGTGATTGTACGGGAGTTGGGGCCTGTCTTGACTGCTTTCATTGTTCTGAGCCGATCGGGGACTGCCATAGCGGCAGAAATAGGAACCATGATGGTCAATGACGAGGTGAATGCGATGGAAATGCAGGGTATTGATACCCTCAAGTTTATTGTTTTTCCTCGTGTTGTGGGTATGATAATTTCTCTCGTGCTTCTCAATATCTATTTCAGTGCTTTGGCTCTCATTGGGGGATTTGTGGTGGCAAATGTAGTGGGTGGAGTTTCGTATGAACTCTTTTTTGAATATATTTTCAATAGTATCACGCTCATGGATATCTTCGCTAGTTTTTTGAAGTGTGCCTTGTTTGGGATGTTTATCGCTGTGGTGTCTGTGTTTCACGGATTTCAGGCTTTTGTGAGCACCCAGATTCCTCAAGTAACAACGGCAGCGGTGATGAGTTCTATTACTGTGCTTTTTGTGCTAGATGCCCTTCTGACGGTGATATTTTATATATAATATAATTCTACAACAGGAAGAGACGATGGGAAATATTTACGTCAAAAACCTTTCCCTTGTGCTTGGTGATGCGGTTATTCTCCATGAGGTTGAGGAGTTTATTCCCTCGGGAACGGTGTATTATCTTCTGGGAAAGTCGGGAAGCGGAAAATCCTCTCTTCTTAAAAGTATTGCAGGGCTTCAGCTTGTTCAAAAGGGGGAAATTATCGTAGGAGGACGGAATATTCTTCAATTTAATCAAAAAGATATGTTAGCGTATCATTGCCAGTGTGGTTTTGTCTTTCAGAATGCCGCCCTCATTAGTAACATGTCTATAGAGGATAATCTGACACTTTTTTTTCGGTATAATTATGGGATGAGTTTTAAGGAGGCCGTAAAAAGGATTATGCCGTACGTGGAAATGTTTCAACTTCAGCATGAGTTGAAGCTCAGACCAGCAGCCTTAAGTATGGGAGAGAAGATGCTTGTGAATATTATTCGGGCTGTGATGCACGATCCAGAGTATATCTTTTGGGATAATCCCCTTGCTAACCTTGATCCATTTTCAAAAAGAAAGGTACGAAGTCTTTTTCAGGAACTTAAAGAGAAAGGAAAAACCATGATTTTGGTGAGTGATGATGTGAGTTTTGGGATGTCGGTCTCTTCAAGGGTGGGATATCTAGAAGAGGGACGCCTTCTTTTTAGTGGTACACCAGAAGAGGCCAAGAAGAGTGAACTCAAGGGACTTCAGTCTCTCTGTCATCAGGAATAAGGAGGAAGTATGCCGTTTACGTTTAAATCCGCTCAAAAAGCCGTGGCTGTGTTTATCTTTCTCGGGCTTTTTTTCCTGTTGACAGTGACTATCCTTATTTTGCGGGGGAGTGATGTACTTCAACAAAAGGTGCGCTATTATACTATTCTCAATGAGGCGTATGGCCTGACAAGTGGTATGCCTGTCAAATACAAGGGTATTACCGTGGGCAAGATCAAAAAATTGGCATTGACCCCTGATAGAAAGGTCTCTTTGGATTTTTATATTCTCAAAGAATACAAAGAATTGATTCAGGAAAATACTGTCCTCAAAGTACAGTCTTCGCTCTTGGGAGCAGCCTCTCTCATTCTTGTTTTGCCACAGGTGGATAGTCAGCTTTTGCCTCCCGAGAGTCTGGTACTCTCGATGGATATGCCAAAAGGTCAAGAGGTTCTTCAATTGGTTGCCCAACAGCAACCTTCCAAGGATGATCTCACCGCTAAGGTAAAAGATGTACTGGATGGGGTTCTTGAATTGAAACCTACGATTCAGGGTATCCTTTTGAACCTTCAAAGTACTACCGGTGAGCTCAATCTCATCGTACGTGGACTTCGGACAGGGGAGTCTACAGTCACCTCAGATCGTGTTCTTGCTTCTTTAGCAAACCTGGAAACTATCACCAAAAATCTTAAAGAGATTACTACGCTACTTCGTTCTGAAAATAACACTGTGGGAGCCCTTCTTCAGGACAAGAAACAACTCTATACCAGGCTTGAGAGTATTTTGGCTTCAGTAGACAAGAGCCTCCAGAGTCTCTCTGTTGTTAGCGGCAAGTTAGAAGGGACACCTGATGATGTAAAACAGCTTACTTCACTTCTCAAGGATAACCTGATTGAACTGCGTTCTGTTCTCCAGAGTTTGAGAAATCTTTTGGGAAGTAGTTCCTCCTCACCATCTTTGAAACAGGGGGAAAGGAAATGAGACACAAGAGAGTTTTTCTTTTGTTGCTGATAGTGATGGGATGTAGTCGTAATCCCACTCTCAGGAGTGAGGTACGAAAAAGCCTTGAGAGACAATCTTTGGCAGGGGTTACGGCTTTTCGACGAGCAGAATATGAATCAGCCAAAGCCTTTTTTGAGGAGGCTTTGAAACAAGCCTATCAACTCTATATACCAGAGGAGATGGTAAAACAGTATGCTAATCTGGCAGAGGTTTCTTTGCGTTTACATCGGTTGGATGCGGTGAGTAACTACCTTGAAACAGGGAAAAGAATTGCTTCCCAAGAAAAAGTACGTTCTTTTGATCTTCTCTTGGTTTGGGCACGTTATCTTCAGAAATGTGGGGAGAGAGAAGGTGCCAAAGCCTCTTATGAACTCATGCTTTCTTATGCACGAACCCAAGGGGAAAAAATATTGGGAAGGATTCATTATGCGGATTTTTACCTGAGTCAGGAGAATTGGCAAGAGGCTCGTCATCTTCTTGATGGAGTAGGGTTTTCGCTTTGGTTTTTCTCTGATTATGAAATCCTTGGATTATATCATTATTATCGTGGTCTCGTGGAAAAAGGAGAGAAACGCTATGAAAAGGCTCTGGAGGCTTTTCAGAAGGCTCTTCTCTATGATCGCAAAGCAGAAAACCTTGATGGTATCCAGAAAGATATGGCTCAACTGATGGAGATATATCGTCTCAAGGGAGACGAGTCTCGGGCCTTGTATTATGAGGAACTTCTCAGATTTTTGCTTGACAAAAATACCACTTTACGCTAAGATAGACCAGGACAAGGAGGTTTGTATGAAACGATGGTTCGTGACGGGAGTTATTGGATTATGCCTTTCTGTTCCTCTTTTTGGGGTTGAGGTTATCCTTCCTTCGGGTTTTCCTTATATGGGCATCTTGTATCAGCATCTTCGCGTACCAGTAGAGGAAAGAAAAAACATCCAGATTGTTTCCAACTCTTACTACAATGTTGTGTTTCAATGGAAGGGGAAAACCTACAAGGCTCGGCTTCTGGTGTTTGGGGCTATTTATCTTGAGAAAGAGGGGGAGATGCCCTGGCTTCTCTCTTTCGATATCAAACAATTTCGTTCGGATGGGAGTTTTCCTTTTTCGGAGGCTTGGTAGTTTGAACTGAGGATTGTATCTCCCCTTTTCCTAAACGTGTGAAGAGGACGTCTCCTTCGGATACCTCCGCAGCGGAACGAAGGAGGTGTTTTCCTTGTGGGGTGAGGAGATAGGTGAGGGAGTAACCGCGATCAAGAACCCGCGAAGGATCTAACATGGTCATCTTTTCTTTTAAAAGAGAGAGAGCGTGTTTTGTTTTGAGGATTCGATGATGGTAGATATTGAAGAGTCGCTCTGAGAGTTTGTCTAGATGGAGAGAGGTGTTTTCTCCAATATGTTCGAGAGAGGACACAAGCCGACTTCCAAGATGAGAAAGGTTCTGGCGGATGGAGTCAAATCGGTGCTCAAGTATTGCCAAAAGATTTTCTGGATTGGCTTCTTCGAGAGCACGTTTCACGATCTGGAACCGGTGGATGAGAATATTCCAGAGAGAGGTGGTAGAGTATCGTAATGATCGATGTGTGGCAATAATCTCTTTCATAAGGTATTCGGCAGCCGCCGTAGGTGTAGGGGCACGAAAATCCGCCACATAATCAGCAATCGTCCAATCTACCTCATGACCTACAGCTGAGATAATGGGGATTTCAGAGGCAAAAATAGCCCGTGCTACTATTTCCTCATTAAAAGCCCAGAGGTCTTCAACAGATCCTCCCCCCCTCCCGACAATAAGAACATCAATAGTCTCTTTAAAATAGGTATTGGCTACTTGAATGGCGAGTGCTATCTCTGAAGCAGCGTTTTTGCCCTGGACACTTACGGGAAAAAGAATGACATCAAGTGCTCCGTAGGGTTGTTTCGTCCGGCTAAGGATGTCCTGGATGGCTGCACCCGTAGGAGACGTGACTACTCCTATTGTTTTCGGAAATAAAGGAATAGGCTTCTTGTGTTTCTGGTCGAAAAGCCCTTCCTCTTGAAGGCGTTTTTTCATCAGTTCGAACTGTCGTCGAAGTTCACCCTCTCCGCTTACTAGGAGGGAGAATACTCGGATACTGATGGAGTTTTGCTTAGCGTAGTAGTTTATTTTTCCGTAGACATATACCTCGGTACCGTCTTTAAGGGTAGGAATGATTTGAAAAGCAGAAGAACTGGCAGGAATGTAGAGAGTGATTTGAGCTTGCTCATCTTTAAGGGAACAAAAAATATAGTTTTTGGAAAGAGAGAGGGTTTTCTGATTGCTGAGATTGGTAATTTCTCCCTTGACCCAAAAAGGATCAGGGAACGTGCGTAAGAGGGCCTCTTCTGCACGTTCCCCGATCTCTGAGACTGAAAAATAACTGTCGGGAAAACTCGATTCCTGGGGCATTATTTGATATTGTAGCGTTTCTTGAAGCGTTCTACCATACCACCACGTTCTACCAGTTTCTTCTGACCTGTATAGAAGGGATGGCAGTTTGAACATACTTCGACATTGATCTCTGGGACAGCAGCACGGATGGTAAATTCATTCCCACACGTACACTTCACCAGTGTATCATAGAGCTGAGGATGGATTCCTGTCTTCATCTGTGTCTCTCCTTACGTCTCTGTGTGACTTTATTATAAGCCAAAAGGGAGATTTTGTCAATTTTTTTTCAAAGCCCCTGGGGAAGGATGGGTACCCCAGGGGCACACGAGAAAGAGGGGGAAGGCTTTATTCATATCTTAGGGCCTCAATAGGGTGAAGTTGGGCAGCTTTTTTAGCAGGATAATATCCAAAAACAATGCCTATAACGAGCGTTACCCCAAAAGATAATACAAAAACAGGCCATGAAAAAGCAATAGCCCATCCCACGACCTTTTCTAAGAGAATACTTGTCACGATACCGATACCCAAACCTATGATGCCACCAAGAAAACAAAGGACGAGAGATTCAGTCAGAAACTGCCACAAAATATCCTGTCGTCTTGCCCCAACAGCCATTCGAATACCGATTTCTCGTGTTCTTTCAACGACAGAAACCAGCATGATATTCATAATCCCTATTCCTCCCACCAGTAGAGATATAGCTGCTATGCTCACCAGAAAAAGTGTGAGAGAAGTACTGACACTTTGCGCTGTTTCTAACATCTCACTCTGGTTGAGTATCCGAAAATCATTGGAGGCATTTTCCTTGAGCCTATGGGTTCGTCTGAGAATCGTTGTGATGTCTTCTATGGTGGATTCTAATGCTTCCTGAGAAAGGGAACTGACTAGGATTTGGGGGATATAAGGGGAAGGATTGATGCGCATTTTGTAAGTGGTATAAGGAACAAGAACAACATCATCCTCGTCCTGTGGACCGGTTGATCCTTTTTTGGCAAGAACACCAATCACTCGAAAAAGAGTATTCTGGATTTTGAGGTATTGGCCAGTTGGATCTATTTCTTCACCAAAAAGTTCTTGGCTTGTCGTAGTCCCAAGCACACAGACAAACTGAGCGCTTTTGACCTCTTCTTCTGAGAAAAATTCTCCCCATTTGATTTGCCAGTTTCGAATAAGAGGGAATTCAGCAGAAACTCCATAGAGAGTAGTAGAATAACTTTCTTCTCTTGTGGTTACGTTCACGGAACTTCTGGCGAGAGGTGTTATTCCATTGATGGTGGCGAGTTCTTTTTTCAATGTTTCATAATCCCTGTAGGTGAGACGGTTGGCTCCAGTCAAAGAATTTCCTCCACTTCGGTATCGAGTAGGAAATATCGTAAGAAGATTCACACCCATACTGGTGATTCTTTTTTCTATTTGGTATTGCATACCTTGACCATAAGATACCATAACAGAAACAGATGCAATACCTATCACAATACCAAGCATCGTAAGGATGGTTCTTACCTTGTTTCTTGAAAAAGAACGGAAAGCAAGAAGAAGCATGTGATATATCATAATGAATTCCTCCTCTCACCGTCATCAATAATCTCACCATCTCGCATCCGTATAACCCGTTTGGCATAGGCGGCAATATCTTCTTCGTGGGTAACCATCACAATAGTAATTCCCTGTGTATTCAGTTCTGTGAGAAGTTCCATAATTTCTTTGCTTGTATGGCTATCGAGATTTCCGGTAGGTTCATCAGCCAAAAGGAGGGAAGGGTTTCCTACTAAAGCCCTGGCTATGGCTACTCTTTGCTGTTGTCCTCCAGACATCTGGTTGGGATAATGGTGGAGACGATGCTTCAAACCTACCATTTCCAACATTGTTTTGGCTTTGTTTCGTATTTCTCGAGGTGGGAGAGGGGGATGGCGGTAGAAGAGGGGAACCTCTACATTTTCTAAAGCAGTTGTTCGAGGAATAAGTTGGAAGTTTTGAAATACAAAGCCCATGGTTTTGTTACGGAGATCAGCAAGTTCGTCTGATGACATATGATGAATAGGTTTGCCCCTAAAGGAGTATTGTCCCTTATCTGGGGTATCCAGAAGACCAAGAATATTCATGAGGGTACTTTTTCCTGAACCAGAGGGTCCTGTAAGGGCAATAAACTCTCCCTCATAAATAGTGAGAGAAACATCCTTCAGAGCAGGGATGGCTGCTTCCGAAGAGTGATCAAGTTCATAGGTACGAGAAACTCGATAAAGTTCAATCAAAGGGAAAAATTCTGTCATACGATACTCCTTGTTAAAACATAGGGGGAGGAGTATTTCCGCCACCAGGCATACCACCCGGTATTTCACCCCCACGAGGAACAGTTCCAGTTTGTGGGGTGGTGATCTTTTGGGAAGAAGGGGAGGAGATCTGCGAGGAAGAGGTTTTTTTGGTCGGAGAAAGAGAGACAATGATGGTTTTCCCTTCAAGATTGTCTTTTTCTTGAAGAGGGAGAATCTCCGTGTATTGTCCGTCGGAGAGTCCTGTTTTTACCCGCACTGGCAAGATTTCTCCTGTATTTGTATTGATGAGCCAAAGGAGGCTTGTATTTTCTTGTCTCTGGGGGGAGGTGAGAGGCTCTCTTTTTCTTTGCCTATTTGTGGGAGAAAAAGTGAAATCTCCCTCTTTTTTCTGGTTGGTGAGAGTAGCAAGCATCTGAGAATTTGGTTGGAGGCGGAGAGCCCGAGAGGGAACACGGAGGACATTCTTTTTTTCTGCAACAACAATCTCGAGAGAAGCGGACATTCCTGGGAGAAGTTTTTGAGAAGAATTATCCACACGAATCAAAACAGGATAATACACCACATCCTGGGAGGTTTGGGGTTGATACCAAATGTCTTCTACCCATCCTTGAAAGGTATCCTGAAAGGCAGAAACAGTGAAACGAACGCTTTGTCCTTTTTTGACAAGGGAAATATCTCCTTCACTTACAAGTGCTTGGATCTGCATGACCGTAGGACGACTTGCAATGACAAAAGCCAAAAAAGGAGCCATCGTGAGGTTCGTGCCTGTTTTGAGGTTATTGATGGCAATAATACCATCAACAGGACTTGTTAGCTTACAATAGGCAAGTTGTTGTTGGGCTTCCTTTACCTCAAGAAGGGAGATGTGATACGTGGCAAGAGCATTCTCGTAATTGAGTCGGGCGTTTTCCAATTCAGAAGAAGCGGCGAACTGTTTTTCGTACAGGTTTCTAGTATAGTCATAGGTCTGTTTGGCGCTTATCAAGGTATTTGAGACCTGAACAAGGTTTTGTTTCTTCTTTTCATAGGTAAGGCGAAGATCCGAGTCATCAATGGTGGCAAGCAGTGCACCAGTTTTTACCTTTTCTCCTGAAGAGACGTACACTCTATTGACTATACCTGTGACCTTGGCATACACATAGTGTTTCAGGGAATATTCCAGGTTTCCTGTAGCACTTATGCTTTGGGAGATGGTTCCTCTTTCAATGGTAGAGATACCATACAAGGGAGAGGAGGTTTTTTTCCCAAACCACCATACCATTCCTCCTCCGAGGAAGAGAAGAGAGAGTACGAGAAAAAGCCATCGTTTCATATATTCTCCTTATTGAAGATTTTGCCAATTGGTATCATACCAGAAAGCAAGTTCACACCGAATGGTGAGAAGGGTAACAAGGGCAGAGAGGGTAGAGGCCTTGGCTGAGAGATAAGAAGCCTCTGTGGCAAGAAGGTCGAGAGCTGATATCTGACCAAGATTATATTCCTCTTGGGCTTTGAGAAGTTGACGGGAAGCACTCTCAAGTGAGAGTTGAGCAACACTGAGATTGTCAAGGGCAGTAGCCTCCTTCAGGTGAAGAAGGCGAAGATTACGTTGGAGAGAATAACGTTGTTCTTCTATCTGAAGGAAAATGTTGGAGATATTTTCTTTGTTTTTTTGGCGAGTAAAGAAAGATGCACTCCCAGGAAGCCACGAGAAGGGGTCAAGGGAAAGAGAAAGAGTTGCTGTCCATCTTCCTTGAAGACCTTCTTTCCCCATGCCTACTTGGTAGCCAGCACCAAGGCTAATATCTGGAGAAGAGGTGGCATTTTCTACAAGAGTGGTAAGAGAAGCATTTGAGAGAGTATAGAGAAGAGAAAGATAAGAGGTGTCTCTTTCAAAGAGTGGAGTGTTAGTCGAAAAGCGAAGAGCCTTGATAAAGTTGGAAAGTTCCTCTTCCGAAGGGGAGAGCAAGGATATATCCTGTGCAACAAGAGAAGAGATGGTGGAAAGGTTTTCTTGAAGGGATTGCTTTTTTTGCTGCCAAGCCAAATAGGCCTCTTGAACTTTGTTTTGTTGTTCTTGAAAGGAGCTGAGAGAAATTTTCCCTAAACTATACTGGAGGTTAGCGTATTCCGCTTTCTTTAAAGCAAGTTCATAGTTTTTTTGAGAGGCTTCGACTTCAGATTCCAGACACAGGGAGGTAAAGTAGGCAGAGATAAGATCTTTTTTCAGGGAGCATATCAAGGAGGTTTCTTTTTTCTTGAGGAGATCTTTTTGGAGGATTATTTGCTTGAGTGTGAACCATTCTTTTCCTCCGAGGTTAAAGGATTTCGAAAGGGTGAGTGAGGCATGAGGAGAAGGCTCAGACCCCTCACTCACGCTCAGCTCGCTTGCAAGACGAACAGAGGGTTGCCATAATGACGCCAGAGAAGCCTCATACTGAAAATAGGCCATCCTTTGTTCACTTCTGAGTTCCCTAAGGGATGAATTGTTTGTGGAAAGAAGAGTGAGAAGATCCTGAAGAGATGTGGCTGAAAAAGCATAGGAAAAAACAAACCCGAACCAAAAAAATCTTTTCATAGCAGCTCCTTAAAAGTCTTTAGTAAAATAAGGAGAAAAGGGAAAAAAAAGTTGCATCAAAAACGTTTTTCTTGAATTTTTTTCTTTTTGGGGGTATAGTATACAGGAAAGACAAAACAAAGGAGGAAACCATGAAACGAGGGTGGCTTTATGTGATGGTAAGTATAGCAGTAGTTCTTATTTCCTCGCAGGCTTCTAAGCCAGTGTATGAGGTGGATACCTATGTAGGAAAAGTAGAATATTCTTCCGATGGGAAGATATGGAAACCTATTGAGGTAGGAATGAAACTCTCACAAAATGCCTGGATTCGAACAGGACAAGAGTCTTCAGTGATGATAATGTATCAAAATAAACGAAGTCTCCAGATTTTGCAAAATACCCTTATCCAACTCAAGAGTTTGGGTACAAAAGAAACTGTGGCCGTGAAAAAAGGGAAAGTTTATCTCAATGTTTTTACAAAGCTCAAGCAGGGTGAAGTAGTTCAGGTGGAGAATGATGTTGCCGTTGCGGCTGTCCGAGGGACACGGTTTGTGATTGACTATGAGGAGGGAAAGGCTTCCAAATGTACGGTCGTTGAAGGGACGGTCACATTAACTCGCCAGGTAAAATTACCTCCCCAGGTGGAAAATGATCCTGAGGTAAAAAATCTGCTCACAGTACAGGTGAAAGCGAACCAAGAACTCACCATGACCATGGCTGAGAATAAAGCATTAGAAGAGATGATACAACGAAGCAAGAACAACCTCGCAGCCCTCAAAGAAGCCCTTTCCCAATCTCAACGAGAAACGTTGTCTCGTATTATGGCCATCAAGAATGCGGAACGTGTCCTCGATGAACTCAGGCAGTATGATGAGGAGAACACTTCTAACGGCGAAGATGAGACAGAAGAAACAGTCAATAAGATTAAAACGAAAGTGAAGTAGAAAATCTTGTACAATCACAAGGCTGTCTCTCGAAGACAGCCTTTTTTATTTGAAGAATGTATTCGAAGAGATGAGGGAGAAGACACCGTGAGAAACACCTGAAACAAAAAGAAAACATATTTCATTTTCATGCTTTTTGCATAGGCAAAATGCTTTTTTATTGTGCGTTTTATTTCTCATGGATTTTGTGCTCATTTTTTATTTCCTTTCTAAATAAGGAAATATCTTTCTTCTTTAATTTGGCATAGAATTTGCCATCTTTATTCATAACATTGCAAAAGGAGGTAATGTATGAAAAAGTGGTTCATTGTGTTAGGATGGATACTTTTAGGGAGTTCTTTTTTTGGTGGTGTGATGATGCAAGGATTTTATTGGGATGTACCAGCGGGAGGAACATGGTGGGATACCATGAAGAGTAAGGCTTATGAACTCCGTTATATGGAGGGGGGGTATGGAATAAATCGTATATGGTTTCCGCCAGCATCGAAAGGACAGACAGGGGCTACTTCTATGGGATATGATCCACATGATTATTATGATTTAGGCCAATATTATCAAGATGGGACAACAGAAACTCGGTTTGGTTCTCAGGCAGAACTCAAGGCAGCCATTGCTACCTTTAAAGGCTATGGTATTTCTTGTATGGCAGATATTGTACCTAACCACCGTTCTGGTGGAGCCAGTGAGTATAATCCTTATACGGGGGGAAACACGTGGACAGATTTTCGAAATGTGGCGAGTGGCAAGGCTGCGTGGCAATACAGTGCCTTTCATCCCAATAATCTTCATTCGGGTGATGAAGGTACATTTGCTGGTTTTCCTGATGTCTGTCATAACCAAACCTTTGTGATGGATGATCTCAAGAGTTGGATGAACTGGCTCAAAGATAGTGCGAATGCGGGATTTGATAGTTGGAGATATGATTATGTAAAAGGGTATGGGGGATGGGTGGTCCAGCAGCTGAATTCTGCGACGAGTCCTACATTTAGTGTTGGGGAGTGTTGGGATGGAAGCGTAAGTGTGCTTGATAGTTGGGTGAGTGCGTCGGGGACCTCAGTTTTTGATTTTGCTCTGTATTATACCTTGAGGGACATTTGTAACAATACCTCGGGTGGGGGATATCTTCCTAATGTGTTCAATACAAGTATGAGTTATGCTGCAAGAAACCCTCTCAGAGCGGTTACCTTTGTAGGAAACCACGATACAGATGAAATTGTAAGTGATAAGATGATGGCATATGCTTTTATCTTGACTTATCAAGGGTATCCGTGTATTTGGTGGAAAGACTATTATAACTATGGATTGGCTACTGGTGGTGGAGCGGGAACAAGTACGGGAAACGGTATTAAAAAGCTGGTGTGGGTGAGAGAGAAGCTAGGTGGAGGTTCGCCCACTATTGAGATCCTAAAGAGTAACGATGGAGATCTCATTATTTATGGAAGTAAAGGAACCTCTTCTTCAACGCCGGGCTATATTGTGGCCATCAATGACTCCACATCGTGGAAAAGTGCTCAAGTAACCACAGCCAATACATATCTTTATGGTCAGACACTTGTGGCCTATGCGTGGTCCTCAACGGTAAGTGGCCAAAACTACCAACCAGCGAATGTGACGTGTAGCAGTGCAGGGGTAGTGACTGTCTCTGCCCCTCCGAGGGGGTATGCTGTGTATAGTATCTCTACCAATGGGAGTTCTGGAACGACAACCAATACCAATACTACCACCAACACGACAGCTACAACTATCGTAAAAGCTACCTATGATGTAGGGTATGGCAATACGATGTATATCCGAGGAAATATAGCCCCTCTCTCATGGGATAAAGGGATAGCCATGACGTGGACAACGGGGAATGTATGGACATGGAGTACTACCCAAATTCCTACCGGGACTACTTTTGAATATAAAGTTCTCATCAATGATACAACCTGGTCAGATGGAGCGAATTATGTCGGAACAGGTGGACAAACGATGAGTATTACACCTACGTTCAATGGAAATTTCTATGATACAATGGATGTCATTACCCAGAATTGGGTGGTTAGTGGGTACACAGGAACAGGGAAATGGCATAACTATAATTATATGGCACGAGCGTATGGATGTACTACGGAATCAATTCTTACTCTCAAATGGTCACTCTCTAAGGTGACCAATGCCAAAACGGTTACTCTTGCCTTTAAGCGTCAGGTAACGGGACTTGATAGTGGAGAATATCTTGCGATAGATGTCTACAATGGTTCTGCATGGGTTCAAGTGGCTTCCTTTACGGGCACACTTTCTTTGGCAAATGTTTCTTATGATGTGACCCAATACAGAAATGCAAACTTTAAACTTCGGTTTCGTACCAAAATGAGTGATAGTTCAGAGTATTCATATGTTGACAATGTCTCTGTTGCTGTGACCTTCTAGCCTCTGGTTCCTCTTTACTACGAAGAGAAAGCCCCTCTGCTTGAAAAACAGAGGGGCTTTTTGGGTCTTGATAAAGGAAGGTGTTTATCATTAAGCGTAGAGATTTGTTAAAGGAGTTCCCAAGAAATGAGATCTTCATTCACTGTGGTAGCCTCGGTGAGGCCAAATTCTTTCATAAGTATATCTCTTACCATGGGTGAAAGGAAAGCTGGCAAAGTAGGCCCTAAGTGAATATTCTTCACTCCCAAGGAAAGGAGAGAAAGCAAAACAATTACAGCCTTTTGTTCGTACCACGCAATATTATAGAGAATAGGGAGGTCATTTATACTTTCCTTGTTGAGAATATTCTTGAGGTAAAGTGCCGTTTTAACAAGAGAATAGGAATCATTGCACTGCCCTGCATCAAGTACCCTTGGTATACCATGGATATCGCCGAGGAAAAGTTTGTTGTAGCGGTATTTTGCGCAACCTGCGGTGAGAATCAGAGTATCAGATGGAAGCTTTCGTGCAAAATCACTATAGTATTCCCGAGATGACATTCGTCCATCACATCCTGCCATAACAACAAATTTTTTCACATAACCTTGCTGGATAGCCTTTATGAGAGTATCTGCGAGAGATTGAAGAGTATTATGAGCAAAACCTCCGATAATTTCACCTTTTTCAAGAGGAGAAGGTGGGGGACACATTTTAGCGTGTTCAATGAGAGGGGAAAAATCTTTTTTTCCCTCAACATTTTGAGGAATATGTTTTGTACCAGGAAAGCTTACTGGTCCTGTGGTATAGATACGATCTTTGTAACTTTCTTTTGGAGGAACAAGACAGTTTGTGGTAAAAAGAATAGGTCCATGAAAGGCCTCAAACTCCTCTGTTTGTTTCCACCACGCATTTCCATAATGCCCAACGAAATGGGGGTACTTTTTAAATATGGGATAATAGTGTGCCGGAAGCATCTCACTGTGGGTATATACATCAATCCCGCATCCCTGTGTTTGTTCTAACAGTTCAAGTAGATCTTTGAGGTCATGACCGCTGACAAGAATTCCTGGTTTGGAACGAGGAACAAGGGAGACATGGGTGGGTTCTGGGTGACCAAAAGTGGTGGTATTGGCTCTATCCAGGAGTTCCATCACTTTTACCCCATGTTGACCGGTTTCCATGACAAGGGAGAGGAGTTTGGAAACCTCTGTTTCTTCTCTTGAGGTTACAAGAGCTTTTTCGACAAACTCTGCAAGACCATCATCTTCAAAGCCCAGATGGTGGGCATGATAAGCATAAGCAGCTATACCTTTTAGACCATACGTGATAAGTTCTCGAAGAGACCGGATATTTTCATCTTTTTCTTGAAGGAGTGAACCATATTCTTCGAGGGAAGCAATATCATTCTCTGAAAAAGAAGATACTTTCGCAAAAGAAGGTACCGAAAGACAATAGTCTTTCTGCAATTTTTGTGTATACGTAACTATGTGCATAATCCGAGAGACGAGATCTTCAGGATGAAAATTGGCATTGGTAATCGTAGTAAACAATCCTTCATAGACAATATGTGGCACATGAGGATCCTTTTTCCCCTGGTGGCGGAGAGCCTGATGAGTAGCGGCAAGTTTTCGCAAGGCATACACAAGAGCATCCTGGAGGCGAGCAGTTTTCCCGTCTTTTCCACATACTCCCTTGAGTGTACAACCAACTCCACCAGCAGTCTCTTGACATTGGAAACAAAACATAGACTTCTCCATGATTTTCCTCCTTTGTTTCTTTTTTGCATTAGATTTCTTCTTCTTTTACAATTGAACCTTCAATACCTACGGTGATGACACGAATAGGAATATTATTCCCGCTGATGTCTCGAGCTTTTTGAGCAAGAATGGCAAGGCCTCGACAACATGGAACTTCCATAATCATAAGAGTAAAAGAGACAGGCGCACCTTTTTTGAAGAGGGTAATGAGTTTTTCTCTATAGACCTCTTGGTGAATATCGAGTTTGGGACAGGCAATAAGGAGTTTCTTCTCTCTGGCGTAGGTGTGAAATGTAGGAAGACTCACGGCTGTACAATCAGCAGCAAAAAGAATATGAGATTGGTACCATATTTCATTATCAGTATTGACTAAATGAAGCTGAATAGGCCAATTGGTGAGGGTGAAGGCCTCATTTTCTCCAGATATTGATGGAAACTTTTTTGGTGAAGGTTCAATGGGAGTAAATGGAATTTTTTTCTCTGAGAGAATGTGAGTAGCAATTTCATAGTCTTTCCATTGATTGTGAGAAACAAGGTGGTTAAGATGAGCGTCAATGACATTTCTTCCTTGTGAAAGGATATTTTCTATTGTTTTTTCCTCATCATAGGGTTGGGCTTCTCGTTCTTCAATACGCAAAGCGTTTTTTGGACACCTCCCAACACAGGCACCAAGTCCATCACAATAAAACTCAGACACGAGTCTTGCTTTGCCGTCGATGATTTGAAGTGCTCCTTCTGGACATTGAGGAATGCAGAGTCCGCATCCATCACAAAGATCGTGGTTAATAACAATCATTTTCCGTTTCATCGTTTTTCTCCTTGCTTTTTTTCTTTGTTTAGAGTATACTACTTTTGTAGGATTTTTTCTGTCACTTTGGTGACAAAAAGGAGGCCTTTTGTGTTTATTCCGTGGCATCTTTCCTTGTTTGAAGGCATATCGGAAGAAGAGAAACAATTTCTCTTTACTCTACCGTGGCGGGAAAAATTTTTTAGCAAGGGAGACATTATTTTACAAGCGGGGGTAGAATATACGACATTATGGATTCTTACGAGAGGCGAATGTAGGGCAATTTTTCCTTCTGGAGAAGGAGAACCAGTAGTGGCAGAGATATTACACGCTCCCGTGGTTATTGCTTCGGCTGTTTTGTTTGCACACGAGCCTTTTCTTCCTGTAAATGTGGAAGCAATAAAAGATGGGAGTGCTCTTTTGATAGAAAAAAGGGAATGGGAGAAATGTTTGGGAAAATGTGATACCTTGAGAAAAAATTTCTTGAGGGAAGTGGCAGACAAACTTGTGATTCTCACTCGTCGGATGGTACTTTTGCAATTACCTGTTGAAAAACGAGTTCTTTCTTTTTTAACGAGTGTTTACAAAGGAGAAGAGACGATTCTTCTTCCTATGACCATTGAGCAATTAGCTCACTATCTTTGTGTGGCTAGGCAAGTGCTTTGTCGGGTGTTTCGAAGACTTGAAGACAAGAAATATCTCATCCAACAACGAAGAGTGATCATTCTGAAGAAACGTTTTTTTGAGGAGTGGCTCAGAACCTCACCACACACTGCACCGTGAAAACAAGAGGAGTCTCTGTGGTAGTATATTCCCGTTTTTCCTCTCCTGTATACCATACTACCCCACAGGACGCTTGAACCTCGTCAAGGGGAGCGTACGTGAGGGTTTGGCTGAGAGTAGCTGATTTGTCCTCAATATTGCAGAGTATATACGTCTGTGAAGAGAGCTCAGTGAGAAAAAGTTTTCGAAAACCAAGGGAAACCAGCCCGTACCATTTCCCGTATTCATGGGGGACGTAGGCGCCAGAAAGTAAAGCCACTTGGGTTTTTGTGGGATTCTCGAAAAGATGGTCATTTTTCCCCTGACTATTGTAAAACACTTCAACCATCGTGGAAAGCCTCTCTTTCACATCCCATAGTTCCCAAGATCGGGAAAAATTCAACGCTATGCGATATACCCACGCATTGGTGATTTTCTCTAGGGTATAGTTGGTGACTGTCACCGGCCCATATGAGAGAATATCTTCTTGTAAAACAGGCCGATTGTCTCCATAAGAGACACTTCCCTCTGCTTTGATATCCCAGTCCAAGAAACGAGAGGAGAGGTCAGCTCCATACACGGAAATCCAGTCCTTTCTCCACCATCCACACAGACCTATTTCGGTGTTCCCAAGAACAGCTTCTATGCGTGAAGCAAGGGCAATGTTTTCAAGCGTTTGCGTGTCTGTCATATCAAAAAAGGTATACCAGTTTAGGAGAGTTTTGTACGGGATGTGGAGTTTGATCCCCCAAATCCCTTCACGGGTGCTTGTGAGTTTGGTGAGGGTTTTTCTTTCCCGATTGAGAAGATCCGTAGGGTTCCAGAAGTAGGTTGTGCCCCAGGCAAGGTATTGTTTTCCCAGTCGAAGGTAAAAAAGATGAAAAAGGGGGAAATCCACAAAAGCCTCTTTTGCCTGAAGAATGATGGTATTGGTTTCTATAACCGAGAAGGAGGTCATGGTAAGAGGATCGATAAAGGTATGAAGGAGAGGAATCCCCCCAGCCGTGATGAGAAACCCCACGTCCACAAAGGCTTTGTATCCTTCCTCCTGGCGCATGTCAATAAAGATATCTCCTTCTATCCCATGGGAAAAACGGTTGGTAGCTTGACTCTCCTTATGTGTGAGCTTATCCTTTTGGAGGGCATACGAAAACTGACTTTGGATCTTCCCTGTGAGAAAAACTCCTTTGGAAGGTGTATTTGTCAGTGGTGGAGCCTCTGTAATGAGGGTTTCTTGCTGAAAAAGAGCATTCTCGTCGATCATTTGCCCAAAGAGAGGAGTTCCTATCATGAATCCAAGAAATATCAAGTATTTCATGCTTTTTCCCTATTTGCTTAAGTTTTCAAGATAAGCCTTGGTAAAAATGTGTGCTGGGATAGGATCAAAAGATATACCAGACAGTTCCAAGATGGTTTTGTTTCCTTTCTCAAACTCATCGACAAAAATCTGTTGAAGGGGAATGTACCGTCCACTTATCTGGGTATATTTCAGATAATAGATGGTTTGCATCAGTGTTCCAGAAAGAGAAAAGGCCTGCGTCTTGAGAATAAGAAAGTTGTCTTTGTGAACCCAGAGAATCTGCTTTGGATAGGTGACATCACTTACCTTGGCAGTGATTTCTATCCTGTAGACAGGGATATTGCCTAATTTCTCCTCGGATATCTTTTCTTGTTTCTGTTCGTCTTGCGCGACGGTATAGAGTTCACTCATCTTGCGTTTTTCAAGGTCGCCACTTCTTGCATCACTTCCTGAGAGAGATTCATCTCGGTTGATGTGCTGAAAGGTACGAGTGTTTCTTTTGTACATCCAGAAATTCTCTCCAACCTTGAGATACCCATTTCCTTTTTCGATGTCGGGGGCTGTCATGATAATCAAGAAAGAGTCGTCCGCATCCCGTCGGTAGTAAATGGCTTCCATGATCTTGACACTCTCACCCTTCTGTTGAGTGAGTTTGATTTTGGCGGTAATATCGGTACGAATCTCATAAAGCCTGTCAATACGGGAGAGGATCTCACTTCCCGTTATGCCCCACAATGTGGAAGAGAAAATCAAAAACACAGCAATTTTTCTCATATTCATACTCCCCTTATTCGTAATGGACTAAGGCTTCTGCTGGTGACATTCGCGATGCTCGTTTTGAAGGGCGGCTGGCAGTGAGAAGTCCCAAAACGAGAACAAAAGCAAGACAGAACAGATTCCATCCCCAGTCAATAACAAGATGGAGACGTTTATTGATCAAGAACATACCAATAAACCCTTGTTCGTTCATAGGAAGAGAAGAGATAACAAACACTGCTATACTTCCAAGGATCATACCCGCAAGACCTGAAAAAAGCATGAGAAGTCCCACTTCAAGGAGAAAAAGCCAGCGTACATCCCGTTGTTGCATACCAATCGCGCGAAGGGTGCCTATCTCTCTACTTCTTTCGCGAATGACCATACGGAGAGAATTGGTGAGTCCAACCATAACAATCAAGAAGAGAAAGGAAGCAAACACCAGACTCACTATATTAATTGCAGAGAGAAATTGAAGAAAAGTAGATGCTGATTCATAGAGAGTGGAAACCAGGATTTTATCCGCATAGATAGGGTTCTGTTTAAGGGAATCATAGAGTGCGTTAATATCTTGAGCACTTTTCGGACGGGGAAACAGATACCATTCTGTACAAAAAGCTTCCGCGTTAGAGAGAGACAAAAGAGTTTCCTTGGCAGGAAGGGATTGAAAGAGGGCATAAAAATCCTTCTCGTTGATAAGAAGGAGATCAGACGGAAGAGTCTCACTTGTATACAAACCTGATACTGTGAGGGAGAGCGTCTTTATGCCTTCAAACCGTGTCTTGTAGGTGAGGGTGAAGGGTTTTCCAAGGGAGAGGTTGGCTTTTTTTGCGAGGGAAACAGGAACGAAAATTCCCTGTTTTCGCATATTGAGATCTTTCTCAGTCTCTATCAGGGTGATGTGCTGAGTAAGAGAGTGAAACCGTTTTTCTTCTCGCCAGAAACCAGCCACTGTCACATCGGTGTTTTGCATTTTGGCTCTAAAAACAAGATGAGGGGGGGTGAGCTTTTGGTGGATTTCTGTGGCGAGAGGGAGAGCTTTGTTCTTATCCTTGAGGATAACGACAATACTTCCCCATTCGTGATCCTTGTAGTCAAGGAGTCTTCTCATGGCAGATTTTGGTACGTATCCTACCCAGCCCATGTAAGACACATCAGCTTTGTAGAGGCCAACCACAGTGAAACGGGCTGTCTGCATTTGACCATGGATAGTGGGGAATGATGCCCGCAATGAATCATGCAATTTCACTCGAAGGTATTCTGCTTTGTCTGTTGTGAGGACAATCGGATTTTCATACGTGTTGGTGTTGGTGAGATCCCAGGGATTGCCTTCGACTACATTGAGGAAATCGATAAATCCTTCACCCACATCCATTCCAATCAGTTGGATGAGGTCAGCTCGTTTATTTCCAATGAGTCTGACAAAGGCTGAGGCATCTGTATAATAAAAATCAATCTCATTGGTGTAAGAATCAAGCACATGTTCTACGACGGCTTTGTCTTTGAAAAAACCCTTGCCCCTTCCATAGAAATCGTTAACACTTCCCAAGACAGTGATCTGAATATGACCACTCATGTAGGTAATCCAACGGTCAATAAGGAGATCCTTCAAGCCGAGAGAAAAGGCTCCAGCCAAGACAAGCATAGCCATTCCCAAAGCAATACCTGTTCCTAAAAAAAAGTTTCGTCTTTTTTGGCGGGTAAGATTCCGAAAAGCAAGAGAGAGAAGGGTTAATATTCTCATAATTTTTTCTCCTTGTTATTCCCGGGATATGGCTTCAAGGGCAGTAACTTTTTTGGCCAAACGAATCGGATAAAGAGAGGCAAGCCAGAGCACACCAAGAAGAATAAGAAGATTAGCTACCATATCTTCTATTCCTACCACGGGCATAAAGTACTCTCCCCCAAAGAGAAGCTGGACCATCTCATCAGATGCCTTGAGCTTCAGACTAGCCAAAAACCAACTGACCAACGATCCTGCCAAGATGCCACTCCCCCCAAACACACACCCCAGCGTTAAGGTTTCCATGAGAATCATGGACCCAAGAAAGGATTTCTGTGCCCCGATAGCTCGCATCATGCCCATCTCTGAGGTTCTTTCTACAACAGACATGGCAATGGTATTCATAACAATGATAAGAGAGACAAGAAAAAGCATAAACATGATCACCCCAAAAAGCCCCTGAACAATACCGATGTATTGAGAGAGTTGGGGAGTGGCTTCTTTCCACGAAACAGCTATACCATCCGCCCTTGCTTCTTTCAAAGCGGCGTTAACTTTTTTTAAAGCCACGGTGTCAGAAACCCCTTTCTTTGTTTTGACAATCACAGCATTATAAGCCTCAGTGGTGTAGGTATAGGTCTCTTGTCGTTTTATAGCTTCTCGAAGAGTTTTTTCTGAGTAGGGGGTCCCTGAAATTACGGGTTCTGAGGAAAAGAGGTTTTCTTCTAGGAGAGTATCAAAATTTTCTGTGTGAAGAAGTAGCGAATCTCTTTTTGTGGGGGCCATGGTTATGGGGGTAACGACATAATTGAACATTTCGACGTACGAAACAGGATCTACGAAGACAATATATCCCCCAAAAAGGGCATTGAGACTTTCAAAACGAAACACACCCTTCACAGGGAGTCGGACATCACTTCCGACATCATCGCTCAAACCTACAAGAACAGCGTCTTGTGCATAGGTGAGGGTTTCTCTATTGCTATAGACTTTCGGGGGCATGTTAGAGAAAATAATTTCACTTTTCTCTGGATAGAGCCAAAGGTTGACTGTTTCGGCAGTTTGGTTCCTGATGAGGGAACCCATGATCATGCCTTTTTCCCCTTTTTCGAGACCCTTCCCTTCAAGAAAGAGAATTTTATTTTGAAAAAATGCTTGGTATTTGTCAAGGTCAACAGCGTAGATCATGTAGAAAAGCGGGGTTCCCCCTGTGTTGAAGAGCATGGCCACATTCCTTCCTATTGGCATGAAGTCTTCTACCACATCGAGAGAGGCAAGGATGTTGCTCATTTGGGTATAGTTTTCAATGAGGGCCATAGGACGTCCTGTGAAGGAACCAAACACCTCCTTGTCCCGCTGATTGGTGGAGATGATGGCCATATTTCCCGTGAAACCGTGAATGATATTTTTCTCCATGGCCTTGTTCATTCCTTTGATAGTGGCATTTCCAAGGGTGAGGATGAAGGCTACGAGAAAAAGAAGTCCTCCTACAATAAGGCTTTTTCCTTTATGACGAAATAGATTGCGAAAGGCAATGCTATAGAAAAGTTGTTGCATAGCCTACTCCTCACTCATAATGAGGCCATCTCTGAGACGGATAATCCGTTTGGCATACTTGAGGACATCAGGGTTATGAGTGGAGAAAATAAATGTCGTATTCTCTATCTCGTTAAGTCGTCGCATAATGGCAAGGATATTCTCTCCTGTTTCAGAGTCAAGGTTGGCGGTAGGTTCATCAGCCAACACTATGGCGGGTTTTGTGACGAGGGCTCTGGCAATAGCCACACGTTGGCGTTGACCTCCCGACAATTCCGCAGGCTTGTGTGTGATGAAATCCTTGAGCCCTACCTCTTCAATGAGTTTTTCGACCCTCTCATTTATCTCTTTTTTGGTGAGACCTGCTTTGTCCTTCATCAAAAGAAGTGGGAATTCTACATTCTCGCGCACATTGAGTACAGGGATGAGATTAAAGGTTTGGAAGATAAACCCTACTTTATAAAGACGAATATTGGTGAGTTCTTTGTCACTGAGATGGGAGATGTTTTTGCCGTCAATGATAACCTCTCCCTCTGTTGGGTGATCGATACATCCAATCAGATTGAGAAGGGTGGTTTTTCCACTTCCGGAGGGACCAACAATGGAGAAAAAATCCCCTTGTTCGACGGTGAGACTCACCCCACGAAGGGCATGGACAAGCGTTTTCCCTAGTGGATAGTCTTTTTTGGCGTTCTTCACTTCTATGAGAGGCATATGTTCTCCTTGTATTTCTTTGAATATATCATACCCACAATCAAAGAAAATATCAAATTTCAGAAAAAGAAAGATCAATTCAAAAGCCTAGAGATACACAATCTCAAACCGATGAGCCCATTCCTGAGAGCCACTTGGGATGCGATAGCGAATATAAACATAGGCAGAACCGGACATGAGGTAGGTTTTGGCAAGAGAAAGTGGGGTCCACCGAAGGGAAAGAGGCCCCGCTGTGTAATAGGACATGGGGATGAGGGAGGCAAGCCTATCCCCACGTTTGTTGTAGAGTTCTATCTCAAGATAAGCAGGGCTCTGGAGGCTGAGATCAATAGCAAGAATTCCTTCTGGATAGTAAAGAATTCGTGGGTTGATGAGGACATGGGAGGAAGAGAGGGGTATTTCTTTTTTTCGTACTATGCCGAGACTGTAGAGTTTTGTCTGAGGTGAGAGATAAACCCATACATCAATATGTCTTTGGTATATATGATCAAGAGAAAGAGAGCCGCTTTCGGTGAGGTTTGTTCTTGTGAGAAGGGCATTATCCTGGCTATTATGTACCTCGAGAGTTACCTCACTGTTTCCTTCGAAATCTACAAAAACGTGAGAAAAAAGATAACCCTCTCCACAAGAAACATCCAACAAACATAACCACGACGGCTCCTGTGTTGGGGTTATAGCAAGTGGGGAGAATGAGATATTTTCCCAATCATTAACCAAAGAAAAGGTATTGGTGTATTTCACCGAGATTTTGAACACATCATTGACACTCCACTGGGCATAACCAAACAAGGGAAAAAGACAAAGCCATAACCACTTCATTTTTTGTCCTCTCTTTGCTGGGCAATAAATTCTTCGATCCACTGAATATTTTGTTCTTCCAGTTCGTTTGTTTGGTGCTCTCTTTTTTTTTGATGGGAGAAAAGGCGATTTACCCTATGATCAAGCCAAAAGAAAAAACCAATCACCACACCAAAGAGAGCACTTACTATCACAAACCGAATCACCACCCCCAAAAACCAACCAATACCATACCGCTTGACGAAATACCATGCCTCCCCAATCTGAGTATTTTTCCACATGAGGGGCACACGATAAAGGGCAAAAGCCCTATAATGATCCTTTGTAAGGAGAAGATCAAAAGACTCGATGGGTGGGACTTTGGAGGTTTTCAAGAAGGTTTCTCCAAGTCGAAGAACCAAAGGAAAGTGGCTCTTCTGTATCCAGGAAAGAAACTTGTCCTCCCGAAAGAGGAAATGAAACTGAAGTTCCTTCTCAAAGGTTTCGTCCCTCCAGTTCAAAATACAGTCAATCAGCTGGTCATAACGCCGAAAAGTGTAAGCAACATCGGATGGCGCTTTTTGAGGATTGAGGGTATATGCCCCATATTTATACAAAAGGCTTTCATTATCTCCCAAGACATAAAACTCTACCAAAGAGGGATCATCCTGCCAATAGGTATCTACGATAGGTCGGAGAGAGGGTAGGTTACCAGAAACCACATAGAAAAAAATAGCATCGTAAAGGTTTTTGTCTTGTTTGAAACCCTCGATATGAGAGAAAAATCTCTCTTTTTCTTGATCAAGAGAAGCGAAGGAAGCAAGAATCTTTTGCTGGGTGTTTTTGTTCTCTGTGTCATTAAGGATAAAACCCCGAATTCTTTCGTAAAAGTTTTTATGCCAGAGAAAAAGAGTATATTCTGAGATACCACTTTCAATGTGAAGTTCGGTAGTAATCACTACTACGCCGAAGAAGACACCCCATATCAAGACAAAAAGCAGAAGAATTTTTGTTAGGAACACAAAGGTTCGCTGCATGCCTCTTCCTTCTTTACTTTTTTGAGTATTTCTCTTGTAGCTTCTTCAACAGAATAACGAGAAGTATCAAGAATTATATCCGCTACCTCTTCGTACAGAGGAATGCGTTGTTTCAATGTAGTCATGACCTCTTCTTCAAGTGGAAGAGAGGTCAAAGGAGGTCGATGATCATCTCCTCGGATACGTTCCACGAGGACAGAGAGAGGAGCCACAAGGTACACAATAAGGTCAGATTTCCGCATCAAGATACGGTTTTCTGGCCGAAGGACAATTCCACCCCCCGTGGCGATTACCGCGCTGTTCAGAAGCAGGGCCTCCTTGAGAGCCATGGTTTCCCGTAAGCGAAAACCCTCTTCCCCCTCTTTTTGGAAAATCTCAGGTATACTCATACCTGCTTTACTCTCTATCAGATGATCTGTATCTACAAAAGGGATATTGAGATGAGAAGCAAGATGTTTTCCCAGTGTTGTTTTCCCACTACCACGATATCCTACAAGGACAATCTTTGTCATCGAAAGGCTCCTTTACTCAAAAAATAAAGACACGTCTCTCCGATAATGAGAGACAGCACA
Source organism: Brevinematales bacterium (assembly GCA_026417555.1). Classification (GTDB taxonomy): domain Bacteria; phylum Spirochaetota; class Brevinematia; order Brevinematales; family Thermospiraceae; genus Thermospira. The sequence continues at coordinate 444,306 of JAOADA010000001.1, read as the reverse complement.
AGTATTCCACATACAAGGTAAAGGCGACTGATCACATAAGAAGAAGAGGGTGAAGAAGGAGAAGGTGGAGGGGAAACAAAACGAAAAATGACAGTATTTTCCGGTTTGTAACCGTGTTTGACGAGATATTCATCTATATTTCGTGAGAAGCGGTCTGAGAGAAGATCAGATTCTTGGGAGAGAAGAGAGAGTTCTTTTTCTTTTGCCTCGATCTGGAGACGAACAAGCCGCTGCTTTTCATAGACAAGATCTTTGACGCCACCACTCCCAAAGAAGAAGTTCATAATTATGGCGAAAGCGACACCATTGATGAAAATATATACCACCACTCGTTTCATGAAGGACCCCTTTCTTCTCTTTCCTTTCTTATTTTATTGTCGGAAAAAAGAGAAAGGGGCTTGAGTTAGAGAACGGGAAAAACTAGTGGAGAGCAAGGAGTCTCTCGATTTTTGCCACGTCGAATCCTACGACCACGTGATTGTTGATGAGAATAACGGGAACACCCATCTGACCAGAGCGACGCACCATATCCTGAGCGGCTGCTGGATCACGAGAGACGTCTACTTCCTTGAACCTGAGACGCTTGCTCTGAAAATACTCCTTTGCCTTGCGACAAAAGACACACGTGGGAGTAGTAAAAATCACAATTTTGGGTTCCATAGTAAACTCCTTATTATATTATTTTATTATAATATATTCATGAAAAGGAAAAGCGTCAAGAAAAATACCTCAAACTATAGGTTTTCTTCAGTCTTTTTCGAATATACCGATATGTATAAACGAGGAAATGTCGCAAAAACTCTCAAAAAGGGTGGTACTCCTTTGTGAAAAAATACATGATACAACTCATGTTTCTTCTGGGGTGGATCAGCCAGGGTGGAACCATAACGATTACTCTAAAGCCGTATGTGATTCTTTCGGGTGATGTTCTTTCTCTTCAGGATATGATAGAAGAGAAACTAGAGACAAACTTTATTCTTGAGGAGAAAAAAACAAGGTACACCGCTCTTGAGGTGGGAAAATTGCTCCAAAGGTTTGGCTTGAGGGATGTGGGGGTTATCGGCAAAGAGGTTGTTATTTTTCGTAGGGTACGACTCTTGACTCCAGAAGAATGGTATAAACAAATACAGGAAACTTTCCCTCCCATGATGTTGGAGAGTGTGGCTCTTCCTGAGAGATTTGAGGTAGTTTCTGAGGAAAGAAGACAAGATGGTGTCGTTTTGACGTGTAGGGTTTACCAACCCACATCATGGATAATCACTCAATTTTCTATTCCTTTTCGCGTATCAGCAGAGAGGAAAGAAAATGTTTCTCCTTATGGTTTTGAATGGACAGGTGAAAGGGAAGGGTTTCTCACCTATCGAGGGAAAGGAGTGAGGATACGTATTCCTGTGAAATTGGTATCTTCTCCTCAATCAGAAATTATTTTAGTCGAAAATAAAATAAATCACCGCATCTTGCGACTCAAGAGGCAAGAGATAGAGGGTCTATGAAGAAGGGTATCTTTTTTCTTTTGTTGATAAGTAGAGTATGGGCAGAACCTATAGAAATGAAGTACGTCGTCAGTGTAGAAGGTCTTTCTTTTAATCCCTTGATAGGATATGGTATTGTTGTGGGGTTAAAAGGTACAGGGGATAGTGAAGGGGGGTCTCAGACAAAGGAATTTCTGGCTCGTATTGCTAACCATTTTGGGATTCAAGCGAATATGGAAAAATTCAAGCCAAAGAATGCCGCAGTGGTTATGGTAGTCGCTGATATTCCTCCTTTTGCTCAAGCTGGCAATCGTCTTGATGTTCGTGTGGCTTCAGTATTTGATGCCAAGTCTCTTGAGGGGGGGGAATTGGTAGTTACCCCTCTACTAGGAGGAGATAATGAGATGTATGCTGTTGCCAGTGGGAAACTCTCTGTGGACATATCCTCCAAAAGTGTGGCTGGGATTATCCCCCAGGGGGCCATTCTTCAAAAATCTATACCCCAAACCTGGCTTCAGGAGAACAATACGGTGGTGCTTCATCTGGATCCTAACTATTCTTTTGATGCTTTTCTTGCCATTGAACGTACGTTGCAGACGACTTTTGCAGATGTGGAGTATACCATAGAAAATTATACTATACGCTTGAAAATTCCAGACAACGAACAACCAGCCAAATGGTTAGGCAAACTTCTTTCGACTCGTATTGATGTGCCTCAGGTTCCCAGTATTACGATTGACAGCAAAACGGGAATGGTTGTGGCTGGAGGAAATATTGTGGTAACTGAGGCAGCGATTGTATATCAGGGATCCCAGATTGCCATCGGGGGATCCTCTGCTTCGTGGGGATGGCCTTCTTCTTCTCCGAAGGAAGTGGCCAAACTTCTTCCTTCGTCTACTACAGTACAGGATTTGGTGACTGGTTTGAACCAGTTGGGAATGTCAGCTCAGGATATTGTCAAGATTCTCCAACTTCTTCACAAGAATGGAAATATCAAGGCTCGTTTGCAGGTATTGTAGCCCTCCTGTTTTCTTTTTGGGAAAATATCCCTGAAAACTTCTTCTAACAAGTGATTTTTTGCAAAAAATCACTTCTCAAGGTATAATATACTCTCAAACAAGGGAGGACAGCGGTGAAAACAGTAGGTATTGCCCTGGTGGGATTTGGAACTATTGGGTCTGGGGTGGTTGATATTCTTCAGAGGCTTGACAAAACCATAGAACGAAGGGTGGGGATTCGTCCTGAGCTTCGCTGGGTAGTAGATAAAGATATAACCACTCCCCGTCCCGTAAGGATTGAAAAAGCAACCCTGACCTCTGATTATAAAAAGGCTTTGGCTGATCCCCAGGTAGACATTGTTATAGAACTGGTAGGGGGCAAAACCTTTGCTTATACCTTGGTAGAGGAAGCGCTCAAAGAAGGGAAACACGTAGTTACAGCCAATAAAGCCCTTCTTGCTGAGAGGGGAAGAGAGCTCTTTGCCCTTGCGAAACAAGTAAAAAAAAGTCTCGCTTTTGAAGCAAGTGTGGGAGGGGGAATCCCTATCCTACGGACCATCACTCATTCCCTTGTGGGTGATGTGATTGAGGGTATTTATGCTATTGTCAATGGAACAACGAATTATATTCTCACCCAGATGTCTCTGTTTCATCGTTCTCTTGAAGAGGCTCTTAAAGAGGCACAAAAAAAAGGGTTTGCGGAGGCGGATCCTACCCTTGACTTGAATGGGGATGATGCAGCCCATAAACTCGCCATTCTTGCCTCACTTGCCTTTCATACAGAGGTGGAGTTTTCCCAGGTGTATTTCGAGGGGATAGAACATATTGCCCTTGAAGATATTCTCCATGCGGAGAAAATGGGGTACGTTGTCAAACTGTTAGCTATTGCCAAAAGAGATGATGGGAATCGCCTTGAACTTCGTGTTCATCCTACCCTTGTTCCCCACGATAATCAATTGGCTTTTGTGCATCATGAATACAACGCTATTATGGTAGAAGGAAGGTATCTTGGTACCTCCATGTACTACGGAAGGGGGGCGGGATCTCACCCTACGGCTACGGCTGTGGTTGCTGATGTGATGGCTATTGCAGAACAGCTTGAATGTGGCTCTTTTGAGCTTTTTCGTGCCTATCAGAAACTTGAAGTAAAACCTATAGATGAGGTGTCCTGTCGATATTATCTTCGTTTTCATGTGCTTGATCAAATGGGGGTTTTGGCCAAGATTGCGAGTATTTTTGGAGAGTATGGTATCAGTATTGCGTCAGTGCTTCAGCCAGAACAGAGTGAAAATGAGTATGTTCCCCTTATTATGACTACACACCAAGCATCCGAGAAAAAAATGCGCCTTGCCCTTGATGAGATTTCCCGTCTCTCTTTTGTGAGGGATAGGGTGGTGATGATCCGTATCCTGGATGGCAAGGAAAAATAGGGAGGGTGTATGAAAAAAGTCCTTGTTCTCTTGCTTTTCCCTTTTCTTTTTTGGGGAAAGAGTGCTTTCTGGAATGAGGCTTTTCATCCCTTGGAAGCAACCTTCTGGGAGAAACGGGGAGAACTTGATCCTATTGAGGGATTTTTGACAGTAGCATGGCTCACCAATAGAGAGAGTGTGGCATGGTATGCCTCTCAATGGAAGGGAGTGATCGCCGAAATCCAACGTCAACGTTTTACCAATGATACTGAACGGGCAGAACGAATTCTTCTCGTACTTCATGAGCGTTTTTTGAAACGCTATCGAGAAACAGCCAATACCGTTTCTGGTGTGTTCCAAACAGGAGAGTTTAACTGCGTATCTTCATCTCTTCTCTATGCCCTTTCAGCGCGGGCATTGGGATTCCCTGTACGATTGAATATCTATACAACCCATGCCAGACCTGAGATTTTTGTAGGAGGCCAGTGGGTAGAAGTAGAGGCAACCATCCCCGTAGGCTACAATTTTCGACAAAAGGCACAGGCCCAGCAGGATTTTATTCGGTTAACATCGTTTGCTGATGAGCGTACTCCCCGATCTGTGGCTACCAACCTTCTCCAATGGTATGCAGTTTGGTATGCAAATGAGGTATATATGCAGGTGCGAAGACGGGAGATATCGAATGCTTTTCAACTTGCCGTGAGGGCTATAGAGTTAGAAAGCACTCTTCCTTTTGTTCGTACCAATGGAATTGCTGCTTACCAGGAGTATTCTTCTTTTTTAAGGTTGCGCGGTTTCACAAATGAAGCCATATCTGTGCTAGAAGAGGGGATACGGCTATTTCCTGAAAGCGGGGTTTTGAGTAATAACATGCAGGTTTTTGTGTACCAGATGGTTATGGATCTTCTCAAGGCTGGTCGCTTCATGGATGCCACGACGATGGTAAACACGTACCAACCCCTCCTTTTGGAAAGAGAGGACATCATAGGGGCTATCTACCAAGAGCTTCTTTACCGACTTATTCAAACCAATGCTTATAAGCAAGCGTGGAGTAATCTTCAGAATATCAAAAAAGATTTTGGGAACCGAAACTGGTACACCAAGGTGTCTCTCTACGGAATGGACTCTCTTGTCAAGAAATTGATCTCCGAGTGGAAGATGTATCCAAAGGATGAGGATCTTCTTCTTCAGTGGTACCAGGACCTCACTGGTATTGAGAGGGATATGTATTTGGCAGATTACTATAACCGTATTGCTTTATCCTACAAGGATGCGGGGCTCTGGCAGAAGGCTGTTGAGGTTCTTCAGCGAGGGATTTCTTTTCTCCCCACTGCCACAGTGTTGAGAAAAAATCTTGCTGTCTTGTATGTTATGCGAGGGAATGATGCCCCATCTCAAAAAGAAAAAATCACATGGTACAAACAAGCCCTTGAATATGACAAGGAGAACTGGGAGATAGAGAGGGCTATTCTTGTTACCTATCGCAATCTCATCGAGGAATACGTCAACAAAGAGGACTGGAGGTCTGTGCTGCAGTACGCTGAGGAGGGACTCCTTTCTTATCCTAATGATAAACAACTTCAATATTACCGGGATTATGCAAGACGAAAGCTAGGAAAATAAACGCGCACACACATAAGGAGAAAAGCGATGGGCTTTAGTTGTGGCATTGTGGGACTCCCCAATGTAGGAAAATCAACTCTTTTTAATGCTTTGACGAGAGCTGGGGTAGCAAGTTCAAACTATCCCTTCTGTACTATTGATCCCAACGTGGGTATTGTGGCTGTGCCTGATGAGAGACTTGATACCTTGGCAAAACTAGTCGAGGCCAAAAAGGTCACTCCTACGACGGTACACTTTGTGGATATAGCTGGGCTTGTCAAAGGAGCAAGTCAGGGAGAAGGCCTTGGAAATCAATTTCTTTCCCACATTCGTGAAGTTGATGCCATTGTGCAGGTAGTACGCCTCTTTGAAGATAAGGATGTGATCCATATTGGAGAGGTAGATCCTCTTCGGGACGTAGAGATCATTAACATGGAGTTGATCTTCAAAGATCTTGAGACTATAGAAAACATTCTGGCCAAGCGTAGCAAAATGGCCAAGGCTGGGAACAAAGAGGCTCAAAACGAAGTAGAGCTTCTGGAAAGGGTCAAATCCGAGATAGAGAAGGGGGAACTCATCAAAAATATCCCTCTCACTCCAGAGGAAAAGAAAACCCTTGATGCGTATCAATTTCTCACAGCGAAACCCCTTCTCATTGTGGCCAACGTGAGTGAAAAAGAGATTCTCACCTATGAAAATAATCCTCTCTACACCAAACTGAAGACCAAAGCCCAGTCTTTGAAAGCCGATATTCTTGCTCTCTCTGCCAAAATTGAACAAGAACTCTCTGAGCTTGATCCCCTCGAGGCAAAAGAATACCTCACGGGTATTGGACTTGAGAAAAGTGGCTTGGAACGTCTGATCATTGAGGGATACAAACTCCTTGGGCTTATCACCTTCTTTACTGCTGGAGAAAAAGAAACCCGTGCTTGGACGATTCCCCAGGGGACAAAAGCCCCCCAGGCGGCAGGGGTTATTCACTCAGATATGGAAAAGGGTTTTATTCGGGCTGAGGTGGTGTCGTATGAGGATTTTGTAAAGCATGGGAGCTGGGCAGCCCTCCGAGACAAGGGTCTCATACGCCTTGAGGGCAAAGACTATGTGATGCAGGATGGAGATGTAATGATTGTAAGATTTTCTGTGTGAAGAGTCCAGAAAATATGCAAATCGAGATTCATGAAGATTTTCGCACAGCGCTTGAGGCCCTTGAAAAGGGAGAAAATATCTTTCTCACAGGAAAGGCCGGCACTGGAAAATCTACCTTTCTTCGTTATTTTCTTCAGCAAGGGGGGAAAAGGGCGGTTGTTCTTGCCCCTACAGGGGTGTCTGCCCTGAATGTTGAGGGACAAACTATTCACTCTTTTTATGGTATTTTTCCTGCCGATACAGAAAACAATATCCCCCAAATTCTTGAGAGACGAGGAGACGCATTGTATGAGGTTCTCTCACGTACCGATATCCTTGTGGTGGACGAGATTTCGATGGTGAGGGCTGACCTCCTCGATATGATAGAGAAAATAACACGGGATGTTTTTTCCAAAAGCAAAAGGAAAAAGGACAAAGAGCGTGCCTCTCTCCCCTTTGGGGGGATACAACTTCTCTTTATCGGTGATCTCTACCAGCTTCCCCCTGTTTTGAAAACGGAAGAGAAAGAACTCTTTCTCTTGAAGTATGAGTCTCCCTATTTTTTCTCTGCGAAGTGTTATCCCTCGTTGCAGATGAGACTCTATGAACTTGAAAGAGTTTACCGTCAAAATGATGAGAGGTTTGTCCATATCTTAAACCACATACGACATGGTCAGGTTACTAATGAGGATATCGCTCTTTTGAATGAGCGCTGTGTTCCCGACTTTGAGCCACCAGCGGATACGCCCTACATCTATCTGACGACCCACAATGCGATTGTGGACAAAATCAACTCTCAAGAGCTTGAGAAACTTTCATCAAAAGCCAAAAGCTACCAAGGGAAAATTCAGGACGACTTTCCTCAAAAAGATATGCCCACAGAGGAAAATCTCACTCTCAAAGTGGGTGCCCAGGTGATGTTTCTCACCAATGAACCATCGGGAGTCTGGGTAAACGGTACCCTTGGAAAGGTTCTCTCCTGTGGACAAGAAAGTGTCGAGGTAGAACTGGAAAATGGAGAACAGGTAGAGGTTTCCCCCTGGACCTGGACATCCTATCGGTACGAGATAACCGAAACTGGGGACGTGAAAAGAACACCTGCTGGGAGTTTTACCCAGCTTCCTCTTCGCTTAGCCTGGGGAATTACTGTGCACAAGTCCCAGGGGAAAACCTTTAGCCATGTTATCCTGGATATGACACGTGGGGCATTTGCCAGTGGACAAACCTATGTGGCTTTGAGCCGTGTGACAAGTCTGGATGGTTTGGTACTCAAGGCTCCTTTTAAAAAGAATTATGTCTTTGTTGACCAACAAATTGTCTCATTTATGACGTCACAAGGGTCCAATCAGACACCCCAACCCTCATCCCCTTGATAATAAAAAACACCTCATCCAAGGGGCTATTGAGAAGAAACTTTCCCTCAGGATTCTATACCTCAAGTGCCATGATACTGAAAGTTGGCGAATAATCCAGTCCCTTTTTGTTGGAGAGATACAATACTATGGCAAAACCCTTGAAGGGGTTCGGGGATGATGTTCAGAGCCATAAAAGGAAAAAACCTTTCGTGTGGACAGAATTCGTGAGATCCAGAAAGTCCCACCCCACGAATAAAAAACCTGGCGATTAAGAGGCGTAAACCCTGAAATCGATCTCTGGAAAGATATTGTCCCGTTTTTCAACCTCTGAGAGCCACGCTTCATCGATAGATACCTGGATATGGATCATCTCATACAACCTGTTGAAACGGGAGATGTGAAGTTTTGTCCGTTTGACGGCATAATCCACCATTGTCCCTGTGCGCATGATAAAGGCCCAGTCAGAGGATTGGGCAAGTAACAGTTCCCGTGCTGCCTGGTTCAGGGCTCGGATTACAAGCGGATTTTGGTTACCACGATAGGTGTTGGCCAGTTCTCGCATCCTTTCTGCCATTTTGTGAAGATGGGGATAAATCCAATCGTTTGTTCCATTGAGCCAGAATTCACAATATCCCTTGTATCCCCAACTACAGAGTGGGGGGGTGGCCACCTGATTGTTCGGAAACATATCAAGGTACTCAGGGGCTGTGATCATTCCCATCTTGGGATGGGTGGCTATTTTTTTGATCACATGGTACAAAAAATCTGGTCCCTCAAACCACCAGTGACCAAAGAGTTCCGCATCGTACATGGAAACCACCACAGGGGGACGATCCATGAGCGAAGCCACATACTCTATCTGCTGCTCGCGCCCATACACAAAGTGTTGGGCATGCTCGTGAAGTTTCTGTTGGGCAAGTTCAATATCATAGGGAAGTTTGTGATCCATGGGGGTCTCTTTACTGGTGATTCTATGGTACTTGATACCCGTAGCCACCCTGAGACCACTTTCATGAATATAGGGTTTGATGTAATGGTGCTCCAGATCAAAGCCAATATCACGATAAAATTCTCTATATACCCCATCCCCAGGATACCCCTCTGTGGAAGACCATACCGTATGGGAAGTATCCACATCACGGGCAAAATACGCTACTCCATTGGGTGTTTGCATAGGGGCGAATACCCCATACTTGGGTTTCTCAGAGGCATGAAGTATGCCATGGGTATCCGTATAAAAGAAACGAATACCAGCTTCCTTCAGAAGATTCTCAAGACCAGGATAGTAACCACACTCTGGGTTCCATATACCCCGAGGGGATCGCCCAAAATGCCGAGCGTAATCCCGAACAGCTACCTGGATTTGTGCTCTCACAGCCTCTGGATGAACACTCAGCAAGGGGAAAAAACCATGGGTAGCCCCACTTGTCAGGATTTCTACAAATCCGAGGTCTTGGAAACGACGAAAAGCTTTTACCAGATCCTTTTTGTAGGTTTCTACAAAGCTTTTTCGTACCCTCTTAAAACGCTCAAGATAAAACTGAGCAAGAGTGAGATATTCAGGGACAAAGCGGTTTCGAACTACCTCTTGTTCTGCCAGTTGAATAAGCTTTTCAATATGCTGAACATACCGTTCTTGCAAGAGAGGGTCAGTGAGCATGTTTGCCAGGGGCGGAGTGAAAGACATGGTTAACCGAAAAGGGATATTCTCTTCTGCAAGCCGTTCAAATACCCATAAGAGAGGAATATATGTCTCTGTAATAGCCTCATACAGCCAACGTTCTTCAATCACATCGTTATACTCTGGGTGACGCACAAAAGGCAGATGTGCATGGAGAACTAACATCCAGTATCCTTGTTTCATAGAGGCTCCTTCAGGATTTTGTATGCTATCATCATAAGGCAAAATAGAAGAAAGTCAATATTTCCCCAGCAAAATTTTTGGTGGAGAAGACCCCCCACCCTTGACTTCTGAGTCTTTGTCGTGTATACTATATTTCGACACACAACGACAACAAAATCTGAAGGAGAAAAAAATGATGAGAGTTTTTTTTGTTATAATGAGTTTTCCCCTTATGCTTTTTGCTGTGACAACAAAGAATCAGATTCAGTGGCTCAATGCCTTGTATTGGAGTGGGGGAGTGGAGACCAAGGTAGTCCTCTCCCACGAGAGAAAATTTCCTTTTTTGCAGGGAGAGAATATTCTCACGAGAGAGAATTTTCTGAGTTGGCGTGTTTTTGGGGAGATTTCACCGGTATCTCTGAATACCGGGGGAGAGATGGCTTTTTCACCGTTGGCTATTTTTGTTTTTGGGATAGGAGGAAAAGTTGGCACAGGTTGGAATTTTCTCTCTTTCACGGGACTTGCGTTGAATCCCTTAACAAACACTCAGCCTACCCAAACCCCCACTCCCTTTGGTGGGAGTGTTGTAGAGATGTGGGGCAAGGGGGCTTTTCAGTTTGATACAGGCGCGGTCATCCCTGGGGAGTGGTCTCATGTTCTTTTATATACAGAGCATTCCCTCAATTATCGGATGTTGACCTCTGCGGATAAGGATACTCCCTGGCTGTATGAGGCAGACAATGGGCAAAACTACAATGGATGGCGTTACCTTACCACTTCTGTGCTTGCCTACCAGATGCCCCTTGTGCTCAAGAATGTCGGAGTGCTTGTGTCTACGACTACACGAATCTCTCACCGAGAAGATTCCCCTTTGGCTTCTCATGGGTGGGGTTCAGATTATACGGAATGGGTCTTTGGCCCTTTGGCCTATTTTGAGGGAAAGCATCATACCTTTACTCTTCTTCTCCAATGGTATACTGAGAGGCAATTCTCCGTGAAGGAAGGACATTTCACTACCTGGAAGTATGAAAAAACAGAGATAAAGCCTTACCGCTTGGCTCTCAGTTATGCCTATCGCTTCTAAGGAGTATACCTTGTTTTCAAAAGTGGATAGGCCTCTTCTGTATGCGGTTCTTTTTCTGATGGTGAGTGGGGTGCTTTTTGTTTTTAGTGCGAGTTCTTCTTTTTCCCTTCGGTATACGGGAAGCATCTATACCTATGCGATGAAACAACTTCTTTTTGTATGTGTTGGGATCGTCATTATGGTATTCATGGCTCGTTACTCATATTCAAGGCTTCGTAACTGGATTAAGCCTCTGGTTTTTCTTACCTTTGTTCTGTTGCTTCTTGTCTTTGTCCCAGGGTTGGGAAGTATTCGCGGTGGTGCAAGACGATGGATTAGTTTGGGTTTTTTTGACGTAAATCCAGCTGAGTTTGCCAAATTGGTAGTGGTTATCTATCTGGCGCATATCCTCACCAAAAAACAACACAAACTCAAGAATTTCACCTTTGGGTTTTTGCCGCCTCTTTTGATTGTCACGGCAATGTTTTTTATCATCTTGATGCAATCGGGTTTTTCTATTGCAACTTTGCTTCTTGCTGTGGGACTTATTATGTTTTTCGTGGGTGGGGCATCTATCAAACATTTACTGAGTGTTGGACTTTTGAGCCTTCCCGTGTTAGTCACCTTTGTCATCCAGGTAACCTACCGTAAGGCTCGCATTCTCTCTTTTCTCAATCCGTGGGATGATCCTTACGGACGAGGATATCACCTGATCCAGTCGTATCGTGCTTTTGCCAATGCTGGGTGGTGGGGAAAGGGACTAGGAAACTCTCTTCAAAAGTTAGGTCCTCTTCCTACCCCTCATACTGATTTTATCTATGCGGTGATCACAGAAGAGATGGGGCTGTTGCTCGCCCTTGGGCTTCTTGGGGTATATATCTTCATTTTTCTTCGGGCATTTTTGATTGCCAGGCATGTGAAAGATCCTTTTGGTCAGCTTCTTGGCTATGGAATAGCCTCTCTTTTGGGGCTCCATGTCATGCTCAATATCGGTGTCACTACTGGTGTCCTTCCACCAACAGGGGTGAGTTTGCCTTTCCTGAGTTACGGAGGCTCATCTCTGGTGATGTTTTCTTGTGCTATGGGTATTCTTCTCAATCTTAGTACCCACACAGAAGAAGAAGTTCGGGGAACATGGCAAAAAGTCCATGAAGATTTTCAGACGCATCTTGACGAATAGTTTTTGAGGCAAGAGATTATTTTTTCCATGCCTTGAGAAGAAAATGGATCACGAGGGCTCCCCCCGTGAGGGTAAAAACTATGCTCGCCGGGTTGAGTTTTCTGGAAAAGCTTTGAAAAGGCACGTACCATGAGGACTTCGGGGATGTGGAGATGTTCTTTTTTGGGGAAGAAGACCAGATTTTCTCCCACCAGGAAGAAGCGCCGTGTGACACTTTTTGTTTTGGGGGACTCTCTTCAGAAGAAGCACCAACTGTCTCGTGAGCCTTGACAGTTTTTGGCTTCTCTGGCGGAGTGGTCCGTGTTTGTTTTTTCATGTCACAGGCAGAAAAAAATACAAGAAGAAGGCAGAGAGAAAACAAAGTACATCGTTTCATTTTTCTCTCCTTTTTTATATAAAAAATTATCGGAAAAGAAGAAACAAAACCAAAGAGAAATTTCATTTTTTCTTGTGTAAAGATTTTTTCAGAATTTTTAAAATTTTTCGTAGTGTGTACTTTCTTTCTACTCTCCTCAAAGAGAAGTGAAAGATTTCTTTTTCTCTGGATTCTTTTGCTTTTTTTTAAAAGAAGGGATATAATAATAGTATCTATCTCTAAGGAGATTATATGGGCTCCTATGATCGTTACTACCATCGGATGCCCGATGGCACAGTGAAGCAGATCAACCCTTTCAATCAGACAGAGGTATGGTCTGTGTCGGAAAGGGGCTACAAGGCTTTTTTCCCCAATGGACAGGACAAAGAACCTTTGAGAGAGCCTTTAAGAGAACCAGAGGATTATTGCCACTTTTGTGAAAAGAATTGGGAGTATGTGACTCCCCAAAAAGCCCGTCATTTCTTCGATGGAAAGGAATGGAAAACAGAATATTGTCTTTTACCCCACCAAGTAAAAGAAAAAAGAGGGGTGCATTTTCGTCGGGTAGGTAATCTTTTTGAGATAGTTGGGTATAACTATTGGAGAAAGAACTACCAATATCAAATGAAGGACCATATCCGCAAATGGAGGGATGCCTATCTCAGTGACGCTGAAGGCATGCGACATGTGATGAACGTTCTTGCCCTCAAATATGAGAAACTTGGTATACATATGGACGAATGGAGTTTTGAAGAGAAACTGGATCGGATTGATGCCTTTTTTGGGGGCTGTCATGAGCTTATCCTTGGGCTTCGTCATTACAAGCCTCATGCTCAGTATACCACGGACCTTTTCTCGGCTGGGGATTTCACACCAGAAGAACATTTCCAATACATGATGTTTACGATTGATACTATGCGCTCTCTCAAGGATCAAAATCCCTTTCTTCGGTATATTTCTATTTTCCAAAACTGGCTAAAACCCGCGGGGGCATCTTTTGATCATCTTCATAAGCAGTTGGTTGGACTGGATGAGTGGGGGGTTCAACTGGAGCGAGAGATCCGAGAAGTGATGAAAAATCCAAATATATACAATGAATTCGGGGTCAATTTTGCTATTTATAATTCATTTTTGCTTCTTGAGAATGAGTTTGCTATAGGGTATGTCGAAATAGGGCACAGGTATCCTACCATTGCCGTCTATTCAAAGAGTCGGGAGGGGACCCCTCTTCAGCAAACCCCTCAGGAGATCCGAGGAATGAGTGACCTTGTCCATGCTGTGCACGTGGCCCTTACCTCTGAGATTACCTGTAATGAGGAATGGTACTATACCCCCTTTGATTCTCTTTATATCCTTCCCTGGAGGGTATTAATAAAACTTCGGTTTAATGTTCCCGCTGGTTTTGAGGGCAACACCAAAATCTATATCAACCCCATCTCTCCTGAGCAACTCACAGAGATTATGATAGAGCGTCTCTTGAAAGCCAGGGAAAGCAATCTTTTTGCTTCTGGTATCCGAATTGGTTCTGAAGTGAGTATGCAACCTAACCCCTTGCTGTATTCCAGGAGATAGTATGGGGTGGTTGGGGATTTTCTTCACGATTGTTTTTCCTGTCCTTTTGATCTTTGGTGTTGGTTATCTCTTGGGAAGGATATTTCATTGGCATCACCAGACGCTCTCTACTCTTTCCCTGTATCTTTTAACGCCTGCTCTCATCTTTCAAGCTATTTATACGCATCCTGAGGTTATAAACCTCTATTTTGTAAAGCTTTTTGTTGTGGTTGCTTTACTTGTTGGTATTTCCTTTGTGGTCATATGGATGCTTGCCAAGATTTTTCACTGGGAAGAGGGTATCACAAGAGTAGTTATCCTGACGACGACGTTGGCTAATACTGGCAATTTTGGTCTTCCGATTACTGAAGCTGCTTTTGGGGGAGAGGGGTTGGCAGTCGCTTCCCTGCTTTTGGTGATTTATTCTCTCTTTACCCATACCTTTGGGGTATTTGTAGCAGCGAGGGAAAAATTCCATTGGCGAGATGCCCTGAAAACTATGGCACAAGTGCCTGTATTTTATGCTATTCTTTTGGCACTCGGTCTGGTTCTCTTGAAGATAACGTTGCCTGATCCTATTTTCAAGCCTATTCAAATGATAGGACTCAGTGCGATTCCTTTGAATCTTATCCAGGTAGGGCTTCAACTGGCTTCAGTCAAATTTGGAAAGCAAAGTTTCATGGCTTTTGGAATAAGTCTTGCCAAACTGGTATTGGTACCTTTGCTTGCTATTCCACTTTTTTGGCTTCTGAGAATTGATGGAATGTATGCCAAAGCAGGCCTTCTTCAGGTTGCTATGCCTTCAGCAGTGTATACGGCTATTCTCACCACTCATTATGGGGGACGTTCAGCTATGGCCAGTGAGGTGGTTTTTCTTTCGATCCTGGCAAGTACCGTGACGCTCACCTTTTGGATAGGTCTTCTTCAGGGAGGATTTTTATGAGAGAAGATCAAAAAAGCATAGTTTTTGCCCAAAAAAGCCGACAATAAAAAAAGGAGAAAAAAAGGAGAGAGCCATGGCTTTTCTTGAATTTCAGGTTCCTACACTTATTGTGTATGGAATGGATTCGCTTATCCGTCTCCCTGAATTGGCAACCCCAAATTCTGAAAAGGTAGTGATTGTCACAGACAAAAAGCCGCACAATTCTGCAGTGGCTCAAAAGGTGAAACGGATGATTGAAGGGTATGCCTATGGGGTTATCATGTATGAAATGAAACGTTACAATACCCAGGATCTCTTTGAGGGAGTCAATATCACCAAACATGCCCGTGCCGATGTAGTTATCGGGATAGGGGATGCTACTGTTCTTTCTATTGCCAAGGTAATTGCTCAGTTCAGTACCCACGAGTTTCAACAGGAAGAGGTGAAGAGTCATCGAAAGCTTTTGATGAAGAAAATACGCTACATAGAAATTCCTACACTCCAGACTATCTGTTGGGGGCTTTTACCACAAACCTATATCACAGACGATACAGACAAGATCAAAAAACCCTATATTGACAAGGACTCGGTAGCCCATAGTGTCATTATTGATCCTTCTTTGAGTGAAGAAGTTCCTCTCAATGATATCATCTACTCAAGTCTTGAGGCTATTGCGTATTCCTTTGATGCCTATATCTGCAAAAAGGCCAATCCTATTTCCGATGCTTTTAGTCTTCGTGCTATTGAGTACCTCAGTGTGAACCTCAAACGTCTTGCTGTGGAAACAGCCAACACCAAGATCAAAGGTAACCTGAGCATGGGGAGTTTGCTCGCGTCCCTTGCTATTTATGGTTCGGCTTTGGGAACATGTGCTGCCACTTCCATGGGGCTTGAATCCCAAACGGGTATCTCCCAGTCTATTGGGGCAGCCGTTATTCTCCCTCATGTGATGGAGTTTAATCTCACCGCTGCGGCCAACAAGTTCATTCAAATTGCTGCAGCGCTTGGAGAAAAAGTAACCGATATCTCTGTGATTGAAGCCGCTATTATGGCTGTGGAGGCAATGCGTCGTATCATGCTCGATCTTCATATTCCTCAGCGTTTATCAGAGTACGGTGTGGAACAGGACAGACTTGAGGCAGCAGCACGAGTGGCTGGACAGTATGAGTTTCTCACGTATATTCCTCGTCCAGCCAGCAAAAATGAATTGGTAGAGATCTATTCAGCGGCGTATTAAGGAGAAGAGTATGGCTCTCGGTCTTCAGGATCTTCAGGCTCTTTTAGATATTAGCCAAAAGATAAACTCCTTGGCGAGACCAAAAGATATTCTCCAGGATATTGCGCTTTATGCTGCGAGGCTACTCAATGCTGAGGGAGCCTCTATTCTTCTTGTTGATCAGGAAACAGGAAACCTTCGGTTTGAGGTGGCCTTTGGCATCAGTTCTGACAAACTTCTCTCTCTTGTGGTACCCAGAGGAAAAGGTATTGCCGGACAGGTAGCTCAAACCAAAAGATATCGAATTGTGAATGATACGAGTCAAGAAAAGGATTTCTATAGTGGTGTAGACAGAATGACACAGATGCAAACACGAAACCTCATCGCTGTTCCCCTTATCAGAAACGATATAGCGATTGGTGTGCTTGAGGTTGTGAATGCAAAAGAGGGGGGATTTGATGAGGAAGATGTCCTTCTTCTTCAGAGTTTTGCTAACCAAGCCGCTATTGCTATATGGAATGCCTTTCTTTATCAGGAGATCAAAGACAGAGCGAAAGAAATGGAGTATCTCTATCGCATCAGTAACCTTACCACATCTTCGTTCAATCCAAAGGATGTTTTTTCCCACATTGCTCTCTTGATTCGAGATGTTTTTGAGTCAGAACGGGTCTCTATCATGTTTCTTGACGAGAAGAAAAATAGTCTTGTACTTGTCGCCGGTACAGGGATTGATGATACCCTCGCTGAGAAAGTTCAGATACCCCTTGAATCTGATCGCATCTCAGCCATGGTGATGAAAAAAAATAGGGCTTTTTTTACCAATAACTTAGAACAAGAGGGTCTCAAAAACAAGCGTTTGCGATACCAGAAGGGTGCTTTTATGGCCGTTCCAATTCGAAGCAAGAATATCCCCGTGGGGGTCTTGAGTGTCAGTGAACCAAAAGAAAATGTTACCTACTCCATAGAGAAGGTAAAGCTTCTCCAAACGATTGCCTCACAGGTAGGATATACCCATGATACTCTCAAGATATACCAGGAACGGATTGAACATGAGAAGCTTCGTCGAGAGATTGATATCCTGCGTATGCTTCAAAATGCACTTCTTCTCAAAGATTTCAATCGCTTTTCCAAACTTTCTCTCTCTGCTAAGATGATGCCAGCTGAGGTAGTGGGGGGAGATTTCTATGATGTTTTTGAGATTGACCCTACCCACATTGGTTTTGTGATAGGGGATGTCTCGGGGAAAGGACTTCCTGCCTCTCTTTTTATGGCAGTGTCTCGAAGTGTTCTCAAGGCCTATGCCTATCAACTTCAAGAGCCTTCAGAAGTTTTGGCTATGGCCAATCATATCCTTTATGATGATTCTCGGGTAGGGATGTTTGTCACCGTATTTTATGGGGTCTTGGATTTAGAAACCTGTGAGTTCCGATATGCCAATGCAGGCCATAACATGCAATATGTGTATCGAGGACAAACAAACCAGATTCATCTTCTCTCTGGAAGGGGTATTCCCCTTGGGATCCAACCAGACACGGAGTTTGAAGCCCAATCGATGGTTCTCACTCCTTATGACCTTGTATTTTTGGTGACTGATGGGGTACTCGAAGCGAATAACCAAAATGGCATAGAATTTGGCTTTGCAAATCTCAAACGGGTTGTTGAAACCTATGGAAATATGAGCGCTTCTGCCTTTGTTCAGGCACTCTTCCGTGAGGTCGAAGAATGGAGTGAAGGGGTTTCTCCATGGGATGATATCACGGTGCTTGCCTTCAAGTTGGCGTAAGCTATGACTCGCCATCCCCTCGTGCTCTATCATCACTCTCCTCTCATGGGAAGTACCCTCAAAGGGAGCCATGAGTATGCCTACCATACCTTGGAAAGGCCAGAAGACGTCTCGGTTGTGGATCATTCACGAAACCAGCTCACAAGACAGTTGGGTTTTTCTCAGCTTGTTACCCTTCATCAAACCCATTCTCCTATCATTCATAGGATTACACCAGAGAATATGGCTCTTTTCCTTGAAAATCCTTTGAGAGAGGGGGATGGCCTTTGGACAACCCTTGAGGATCTTCTTCTTGGGGTTTTCACGGCAGATTGTTTGCCAATCTTCTACTGGGTGAGAGATGCCATTGGGATTGTCCATGCTGGAAGAAAAGGTATCTCCCAGGAAATTCATAGAGTCATGTTGTCAAACCTTGTAATGGCAGGATACCCTTCTTCAGAAATCCACGTTCTCATTGGACCACACATACGAGCCTGTTGTTATGAGGTTGGAGAAGATGTTCTCACTGAAGCCTTCACATCATATGCCCTCAAGAGAAACCATCGTTGGTACCTTGACCTTGAGGCAAGGGTACAGAAAGATTTGAGAGAGGATGGAGTGAAAATGATAGAGAGTATTCCAGTATGTACGTATTGTGGAGAGAGTATGCTATGGTACTCCTATCGCCGTGGAGAAAGAAAATGTCGTCATCTTCACTTCATAGGCAAGAAAAAAAAGAAAAAAAATTAGGATTTTTGACAGAAAAATGCGTATATTCTTTATACACTACACAAGCTTTCGTGAAACAAGGTGGCAATAGCAGGGTATGATTCCAGAGCATATTCGAGACAGAATCCTTTCCAAGGTTTCCCTTGTCGATATCATAGAGAAAGAGGGGATCAAGGTTATCAAACGTGGGCGACAATATACTGCACTCTGCCCTTTTCACAAGGAAAAAACACCTTCTTTCTCCGTGAATAATGAGGAGGGAGTATATTATTGCTTTGGATGCCATGCAAAAGGCAATGCTATCACCTTTTTGCGGGAGTATAAAGGCTTCTCTTATCTCGAAGCGATGGAATATCTTGCCTCTCTCGCCCATGAGGATATAAAACCCTATCTTGTGTCTGACAAAACCTCCGAGGGGAAAAAACAGGACTATATTTCTTTGTATCAGAAGGCTGTTGAATTCTACCAGCGTGTTCTCTGGTCTCAAGAGGGAGAGGATGTCCGATCCTACTTGATGTCTCGAGGGTTACAACCAGAGACTCTCAAAGCCTTTCGTATTGGCTATAGCCATGATCCCCGGGGATTAGCCGATTTCTTGCGTTCACAGGGTTTCGAATATGCTCACATGGTTCGGTGGGGACTTCTTTCCACTTATGAGCATAGGGATAGGTTTGCTGGACGCATCCTCTATCCTATCTACGACAGAGAAGGTTCTCCTATTGCTTTTGGTGCCCGTCTCTTTGCAAAAGAAGATGGTCCGAAGTACATCAACAGCCCGGATACCCCTTATTTTAAAAAAAGTGATGTGCTCTATGGGTTTTTCCAGGCAAAAGGTACCCTCATGAAGGAAAAGCAAGCCCTTATTGTCGAAGGATATATGGATGTGATAGGTCTTCATCAGGCAGGAATAACCTCTGCCGTCGCTCCGTTGGGAACAGCTTTGACTTCTTCACAACTACAGTTGTTAGGACGTTATGTCGATACATTAGTGCTTTTGTTTGATGGAGATGCAGCAGGTTTACAGGCGGCATCTCGTTCCCTTGATCTTATTGTCGAAACCAATATGGAGAGTAGGGTAGTGATATTACCTGACGGGGTAGATCCCGATGAGATGGTCCTCAAGGAAGGAAAAGAGAATTTTGTTTCTTTTCTTCAGAAAAATGCCATGGATCCCCTAGACTTTAAATGGAAATATCTCCATACTCACCAGATGAAGGATCAACCCAGGAAAAAACAGGTCGAAGAGATGTTTCGTTTTATTCAAAAAATCTCTCTTCAAAGTGAACAGGTAAAGGCATTGCAGAAACTTGCGGCATTTCTCCAGGTTGGGGCAGATATTGTGTATAAGGATTTCAGGCAATGGATGTTTCGAGCAAAGAACACATCACAAACACCGTCAGAGACTGTATCCCTTTCGGTGCTTGCCTCTCAATTGCAAACCGAGGAACACGAGAGGATGATGTTGGCCACGTTGATTGTGTTAGACGATGTAACCGTGTTAGAGGCGGTAGAAAAGTATATTGATGAAGACATGTTTACCTGTGAAAAGTATCGGGAATGGTATCGGTATCTCCTCACAGAAAAACCTTCTGCTCATGTGATGTACGATCTTGTCAAAGAAGACAACGCTCTATATGAAAAGCTTTTTGCCCTTCATTCCCACATCAATGAAGAAGGAATTATGGAACAAGTGTATACCTTTCTTCTTCACTACTTTCAGAAAAAACATCATGAATGTACGGTGAAAATCGAGGAAGCTGAACGGAAAGGGGAAGGTTTTGAAACACTCAAGAATCTCCAATATGAAAAAAGTGAATGGCAAAAAAAAATTGATACTACTCGGTTTTGTTTAGAAGAATTGCATACGAAAGCATTGTGTGAAAGCGAATACAAGGAGGAAAGATAGATGGATTTCGAAGGTATCGACATGGAAACCCTGATGCCTTTGATCAAGTACGGGAAAGAAAAAGGCGTGCTTACCTACGACGAACTTCTCCAGAGATTACCCGATGATATTGCTTCTTCCCAGGAGAAGGTGGAGTATGTGGTTCGTATTCTCGAGGAGAATGATATTACCCTCACCGAGAACATGTTTGATGAGTTTGAGGATTTCTTTGATGATGAGGATCTTGAAAGTTTTATTATCGAGTCTGAGGAAGATCAGACAGACAATCCTCTTCGCGTGTACTTGAAAAAAATTGGACGTGTGCCTCTTCTGAGTTCTGAGCAAGAGATTGAGATTGCCCGCAAGATTGAAGAAGGACAACTCAAGATTCGTACTGCCGTCCATGATTCTGGAATGTTTATTCCCGAGGTTGAGGAAATTTCTTCTCGACTTCTTGATCCAAAAAGCGAGGGCAAACATACAGGACGTCTCTATGATTTTTTCAATCTTCCTAAGATTTATAACATGAATAGAAAGGAAAAACAAGAACGCATGAAGATGGTGGAGAAAGTAGGGGAGTTTTTGGTAGATTACCATCGTCATGTGGATCCCTTAAAGGAGAAATGGATTACGGCGTCACCAGAAGAAAGAAAAGCCATCAAAAAACAAATCAACGAGTTTAACAATGCCTTTCTTGCTTTTGTCCAGCATATGGACCTCAACCCAAAACTCACAGAGAACGCCGCAGCAAAGCTTCAGATGCTTTATCGAGAGATTCAGGAAGCGCAAGAGATTTTGCGTACGATTGAAGAAAACAATAATATGAAAATTGCCGATATCCTGGCCCTTAAAGAAATCTATCCTGACAATCAAAGTCTTCAAGCCGTGATCGCCAACATTGAACGTATCCATCAAAAGTTTGCAAACTATGAACGAATGTATACTGCCACCCTTGATGATCTCATTCACTGGGGAAAAGAGGTGACAAGCGGGCAGCAGATTGTTGATCAGCACAAGCAAGAATTGGTCAATGCTAACCTTCGATTGGTGGTTTCCATTGCGAAACGGTATATCAATCGGGGAGTCCATCTTTTTGATCTGATTCAAGAAGGCAATATGGGATTGCTTCGGGCGGTAGAAAAGTTTGACCACAACAAGGGATACAAGTTCTCTACCTATGCTACGTGGTGGATTAGACAGGCTATCACACGGTCAATCTCAGAGCAGTCACGGACCATACGTATTCCTATCCATATGATTGAACAGATCAACAAAATCAAAAAAATCGAGATGGATCTGACCCAAGAGCTTGGGTATTTTCCCTCTATTGAGGATATTGCTCAGAGGATGGGGTGTTCCCCTGACAAGGTACGCAAAATCAAGGCTGTGGCCAGTGATCCCGTTTCTTTGGAGACCCCAGTTGGACGTGATGAAGATTCCTCTCTTGGGGATTTCATTGAGGACAACCGGGCAACTAGCCCCCTCAATTCTACCATGTCAAACATCCTCAGGGAACAACTTTTTGAGATTATCAACCAACTTCCCTACAGGGAACAACGGGTGCTTATTCTTCGATTTGGGCTTGAAGATGGATGTCCCCATACACTCGAGGAAGTAGGGTATACCTTGGGGGTTACCCGTGAACGGGTACGCCAGATTGAATCCAAGGCTATACGCAAATTACGGAACCCTAAAAACGTGAAAAAACTCCTTGATTACTAAAGAAAACATCCCCCTCGGTACTATTGTCTATCCTTGAAGAAAAGCCCTTGGCATTCTTATGCCAAGGGCTTTCGTATACGTTTGTATCCTATTCTTTTCGAATAATCATTGTCGGAAGTCCTTTTTCCCTCAGTTTTTTGCTTGCTTGATAGGCTTCTTCAACGGTGGCGAAATATCCCACTCGCACGCGGTAGTACGTTTTTCTCTTGATGGTTACTTTTTGTTCAAAAGCATTCCATCCCTCTTGTGTAAGGCGTTTCATAAGAGCCTGACTGTTGGCTCGAGATCGGAAAGCTCCTACTTGCACAAGATAATCCCCTCCCGACACAAAGTCCCTTTTTTCTCTCCCATATGTGAGGGTAATACGGTTAGTGAGAGTGACAAAATTCGTCACATACACGGGGATAGTTTCTATGTTGGTAAGGATCACGGTATTGGTAACGATCTCAGGAAGGGAAACCACCTCTGTTTGTTCTGGAATCTCCGTGACAAGTTCCTCAGAGGAAGTGAGATTGGTTTCTTCTTGAGGAGGGGGTTCTTGTGATACAACTTCTCTTCCAGTCAACCAAGGATTAAGAGTCGGACCAGCTGTGAGGGTTTCCTGTGCTACTTGAATAACAGAAAGGATACCATTGATAGTTGAAATCACGATTTTTCCATTAACGAGAATAGGGCTTGAGCGCACACTTCCTCCGAGTGAATAGTTCCAGAGGATATCACCTGTGTCAGCATTTACACAAAAGAGGTTTCCCGAGTAGTCAGCCACATATACCTTATTATCCCCAAGAACAGGGGATGCCTCAATAATATTGGAGAGTTTTGTCTGCCAGAGAAGACTTCCATTGGAAATATGGATCCGAGAAAGGTATCCATCATAACCTCCTACAATCACACTTTCTTGATACACGAGAGGGCTTGAGGAAATAGGTTTGGTATTGCTTATTCTCCAGAGAACATTGCCCGTTGTTGTAAGGGCATAAAGATTGCCTGTAGAGGATCCAATGATGATCAGATTGTTCCATTTCACAGGAGAAGCAAAAAATTTCCCTCCGAGGTTTGTTTGCCACACAAGTTTTCCTTTCTTGTCGAAACGGCTGACATATCCCCCAAAATCCCCTACATAGACACTTTCCTCATCAACAAGGGGACGTGCATAGATACTTCCCTTCACAAAGGCATACCACTGCAAGATTCCATTGTTGGCACTAAAGGCATAAAGGGTGTTGCTGATACTTCCGGTATAGAGGAGATTGTCTGCACTCGCCATAGGACTTGAAAAACTGTCGGGAAAACTTACCTTCCAGAGAATTGTGCCATTTTCAGCATCGAGAGCATAAAGAATCCCATCGAGACTGGTTATGTACAGGTAGTTAGAGAGGGCAAGAGGAGAAGAAGTAAACGGCGCATTTCCTCCCACGCGGAAGAGGAGATTGCCCTCTAAGGAGAAACCCAGGACTTCTTTTCTATACGTGCCAATATAAATATTTCCCTGGTAGGCAGTGGGAGTTGAGACAACGAGACTTCCGAGATTTGTCTGCCACACAAGGGTTTGTGCCCACCCCCCTATGGTAAGACCTACCCCCACCACAAGAAAAAGGAGAAACATAAAAACCACCTTTTGTACAAAAAGTTATTATATGTATCGACAAAATAAACAATAAACTGAAAAAAGTCTTTCTCTTTGACTTTTTATTTTTTTTATGGTATACTATTTTTTGATGTGTGGTGCTCGAAATTGAGAAGGAGCTTCCCTATGGCGACACAAAACAAAAAAAAATCCCCCAGGGTTTCCTCTTTTCGTCGAAAGAAATTGGTTGTGGTAGAGTCTCCCTCCAAAGCAACAACTATCAAGAAATACCTCGGGAAAGATTATGAAGTTCTCTCTTCTGTAGGGCATGTGATTGATCTTCCGAAGTCACGCATGGGTGTTGATCTCGAAACCTTTGAACCCGAATATATTGTGATGAGAGACAAGTCCAAAGTCATCAAAGAACTTCGTCAGGCTGCAAAAAATGCTGAGGCTATATATTTGGCTTCTGATCCTGATCGAGAGGGAGAAGCTATTGCCTGGCATATCAAAAATGATCTCATGAAACATGTCTTGCAAAAGTATCATCTCTCTGTGCCTATTCAGCGAGTGAAGTTTAACGAAATCACCAAAAATGAAATAGAAGAAAAAATCCAATCTCCAGAAGAAATCAACGAAAAACTTGTCCAAGCCCAACAAGGGCGTCGGGTCATTGATCGTATCTTTGGGTACCAACTTTCTCCCCTGTTGTGGAAAAAGGTGAAGTCTGGGTTATCAGCAGGGCGTGTCCAGTCAGTCGCTCTTCGAATGATTTGTGAACGAGAAACAGAGATTCGTCGTTTTGTGCCCGAGGAGTATTGGGAGATTACTGTCCACCTTCAGAAGCAAAAAAAGAAATTCGAAGCCTTACTTTCTCGCATTGACGGCAAAAAGGTCGAGATCCTCAGTGAAGCAGAGGCAAAAAAGATTGTAGAGAGGCTTGAGAAGGCCACCTATAGTGTCAAAGATATGAAAACGCGTATTAGCAGTCGTCAATCTCAACCCCCTTTCATTACCAGTACCCTTCAGCAAGTTGCCAATACCGTCTATGGATACTCTACAGCCAAAACTATGCAAATAGCCCAGCAACTCTACGAGGGAGTAGATATTGGGAGTATACGCACAGGTCTCATCACATATATGCGAACAGATTCTACCCGTATTTCTTCTGTAGGTTTAGCTCAGGCAAGAGCCTATATCGAAAAAACCTTTGGCAAGGACTATCTTCCCGAAACAGCAAGAGTGTTTTCTAACAAACAGAGTGTTCAGGATGCCCATGAAGCGATTCGTCCTACCAACGTGGAATATACTCCAGAGAGCATTGCTCAATACCTTACCCCAGAGCAGTACAAGATCTATAGCCTTATTTGGAAGCGTTTTGTAGCTTCTCAAATGGTAGCTAGTCAGTACGAACAGGTGCTGGTGGAAATTGAGGCTGATGGTCTTACGCTTCAAGCAAGTGCTTCAAAATACATCTTTGATGGATACCAACGGGTTTATGATCTGGGAAAAGCTGAGAAAGAAGAAAAGACTCGCACCCTTCCAGAACTCAGTATTGGGGAAAAAGTAGATCTTGTCTCCATCGAACCAGAACAAAAGTTTACTACTCCTCCTCCCAGATACACAGAAGCTTCTCTTGTCAAAGAAATGGAAGAGAAAGGTATTGGACGCCCTTCCACATATGCCCCTACCATCCGAACCCTTTTTGAGCGTCACTACATAAAGAAAGAGGGAAAAAGCCTTGTTCCTACTCTCTTGGGAGAAAAAGTCAATGAACTCTTGAGTAACCATTTTCCTCAATTGGTGGATGTCTCTTTTACAGCCGCCATGGAGTCAGAGCTTGACGAGGTTGAAATTGGCCAAAAACCATGGAAAGAGGTGGTCAAGGACTTTTACCAGCCCTTTTCCCAAATTCTGCAAACAGCCTATGAGAATATTCATAGTATCAAGGGAACATTGGATGAACCAACCCCCTATACGTGTGAACTTTGTGGGAAACCCATGGTGAAAAAGCTCGGACGATATGGATATTTCCTTGCCTGTACCGGTTGGCCTGAATGCCGAAATGCCAAGCCCTTACCACTGGGAAAATGTCCCAAATGTGACACTGGAGTGGTGGTAGAAAAAAAGTCTCGAGGCAGAAGGGTTTTTTATGCATGTAACCGGTATCCTGACTGTGATTTCTCTACTTTTCTGAAACCTGCCACAAGAGATACCCAACAGGTGGTGTGTCCAAAATGCGGTTCTCTTCTTTTCACCAAAACGGAAAAGAAAAAGACATCATTCCTCTGTTTGAAAGAAGGATGTTCCTATGAAGAAGACGTTTCTGTGTAGTCTTTCCCTTGTGTGGATGATCACTGTTTTCTGGTCTCAAAACGCCACACTTGCTGATTTTGCTCTTGTTTTTGAAAAACAAGAAGAAAGTCGTCCCCTGGCTATTTTGCCACCAGGAGTAGGGGTGAATCTCATAACCACCAACGGCATGTGGTCTTTTATTGAGGGGTATAGCTTCAAGGGTTGGACAAAAGCTCCTCTCATTACTCTTCCTCGAGAGTGGAAACTCACCCAAGAACAACCCCTTCTTCTTTCTCCTCGCCTTATTTTAGAGGATGTTCCTTTGGCTCTCTGGATATACAACAATCAGCTCTGGTGGTATGATGTGGAAAACCGAAAAGTCGTTAAAAAAGACAATTTTGATACCCTTTCTTCGGTGTATGGCCTCTATCGAGAGAGGTGGCTTGTGGGTGACAAGATCTATACCGATGGCCAAAAGGAAAAGCCTCTCTCTCTCAGAGAGGTATGGCTTTATGACATACAAACGAAAAAAAAAATCAAGATAGGGATTTTTGACAACCAGACTCTCTGGTTTGATGATATTTCTATTTCTTCTGATAGCCGATATGCTGTGATACGCTTAGGAAGCAAAAAAAATTCTTATACCTATCTCTGGGATCTCAATACCCTGCAATGGGTGGGGTGGGTAACGAACATAAGCCAGACGAGATGGGTGGGAAACACCCAGATCCTTTTTCGAGAAAACCATGCCCTTTTTGTCTCTGAGCTTACCTCGTGGCTGAACGCGAAAGGAAATGTGGAGAAAAACCCTATTTCTCTGCCTAAAGGTCTCCAGCGATTTTCTTCGTATCGTGTAGAGAATACGACCCTGTATCTTCTGAGTGACAAAAAGGTGTATCAGGGAGATATAACGGGAACAAATTGGAAACTTACTGACCTCCGAAGCCTTGAATGGAATGCTGACAAAACTCTCAATGTCTACGTCGATGCCGCTGGTGGGCATCTCTACGATGTACAAAACAAAAAGCTTTTTCGAGAGTTTTCTGGGGAAAATCCTGAAAAGGAATTTATTGCCTTTACATTGGATGGTCTTCTTGTCCAGCAGAGTTTTGCCAAAATACCCACCCTCTTTTTGTTTTCCTCGGATATGAATGAAGTGTATCGGTACAAGGCGGTGGACAAGATTCATGCCATGGATGGAAATGGAACCCTTCTGGAAGTGGTGAATGAGGGGGGAGTCTTACTTTTGATTGTTGAGAGACCCCACAAAGGATACTATTTCGTCTTCCCCGAGAGGCTTTAAAAGGGCCAAAGAAATGTGATGAGAAGGCTCCAAAAGAGACCGACTATACCTCCCGAGAGAATCTCTTGCCAAGTGTGACCACGAAAGGGAGAATCAAAGATGGGTTTCTGGGCCAGTAGCTCAAGGGCCTTTTGTGTTTGCTCTATGGCTCGTCTTTGCACAAGAGCATCGGAAATGACAATAGCAGAGAAGATCACTCCTAGGGCAAAGGTCGGAGAGGACCATCCTTCTGCCATCCCAGAGGTGAGTGTGCCAGCGGTGATAAAGGCTGTATGGGCAGAGGGAAAATCCCCATAGACAGCCACACGATCAAAGCGTATTTTTTTCTCTTTATACCACGTTCGAATAATCTTTAGCCCTTGTGAGGATGACTGGGCACACAGGGCTGCTATGAGTGTTTTGTTAGCGAGAAGATCAGACCAAAAAGGCATACACTTCTCCATGGAATCAAGGTTTCACTTTTAATAAGACAGGATTAAGATTGAGTGCATAGAGGGTATTGAGGATCTTTTGTGCTTCTTCTTTGGAGACATAGTATCCCACCCTTACCCTAACATAGCGAGTGTGATTGATGATGGTCTCCGAAGTAAAAACAGGAAGACCACGAGCCCGAAGTTGCTGGTAGAGACGAAGAGCATTCTCCTGTCGGGTGAAAGATCCTACTTGAATCACATATTTTTCTCCTGGTTGGAGGCTATCGTAAGGGGAAACTTGGAGCTCTTCTCTTACCTGTACTTTCTGGGGAGAAAGAGAGGAGCGGTTCGTGAGGGGTTTTGTCTCTAAAGGGATTACCCGTTCCTCTGGCAGAAGAATATCACTAAAGATAATCTGGGGTTCATTCGAGAGAGTATTGGAAATTCTGCTATTCTGAGGTGGAGTATTTTGGTTAGCATTGGTTTTTTGCCCAAGGGCTGGTACAAAGATTTCCTCAGGTTCATCAAGAATGAAAGCAGGATTGGGTTTCGGTTGAGAAACAGGTTTCTCTTCATAGGGTACCACAAGAGCCTGAGGAGCGGGAGTGGTAGTATAATTGGTCACTACCACATGGTTAGTGATATAATTGGTGAGGATAGTCGGCTGATTTCCCTGGGGATACGAGGTATTGGTATTGGAGACAGGAGGAAGAGAATTTACCAACGTCTCATTCCCAAGACGAATCACGGTGACCTTCACATAGGCCGTACCTTTTTGCACAAACCCAAGATCTTCTGCTGCCTTTTTTGAAACATCGAGAATACGGTTATCTACAAATGGTCCCCGGTCGTTGATAGTCAGTTGGACCTTCTTCCCATTCTCAAGGTTTTCTACTTCAATAATGGTTCCAAAAGGCAACGTACGATGGGCTCCCGTATAAAGATTCGGATCATATATTTCCCCATTTGCTGTTTTTTTTCCGGCAAACTCTTCTCCATACCATGATGCAACTCCATAGAGATATTTGGGAAATTGTTGTCCCCATCCCATCGTTAGAAGTAAACATGTCATTCCTATGAGTATCCTTGTCATATACATCCTCTCATACGCCTTTGGCTCTTGTTTTGGGTATCGGCAATTTTTAAAAAAGGTTGAACCAAAGGCAACGGGGAATTTTTGGTGGAAGGGTTGTATTTTTTTTCTTTTTGTTGTATAATATGAGAGCCGTTTTTGGTTTCTACCCTGGGAGGAAACATGAGTAAAGAGTATACCTCTGCCTCGATCAGTGTTTTGCAGTTTCCTGAAAATATCCGTACTCGTCCTGATATGTATATTGGTGATAGGGAAATAGATGGCTATCACCATCTTGCCTTTGAAGTGATAGATAACGCTGTAGATGAACACTTGGCAGGGTATGCCAAACATATTACGGTGCGGCTTCTCACTCAGAATACTGTTGAGATTACTGATGATGGGCGAGGTATTCCTGTTGACCCCCATCCCCAGAAAAAAGTTCCAGCCATTGAATTGATTCTGACAGAGCTTCATTCCGGAGGAAAATTCAATCGCCAGGCCTACGGGGTTTCCGGAGGACTTCATGGGGTAGGGCTTACGGCTGTGAATGCCCTTTCTTCGTTTCTTGAGATTGAGGTTTCTCGTGGGGGAAAAAGCTATACTATTCGCTATGAGAGAGGGATCAAAAAAAGTCCTCTCAGGGTGAAGGGGGAGGCATCTTCGACCGGGACAACCGTAAGATTTCAACCAGATGATAGTATTTTTCAGGTGCATAATTTCAGCCAGGCCATCCTTCGGGCTCGATTGAGGGAGGTAGCCTTTCTTAATCCCGGGCTTGAGGTTACTTTCGAGGATCATACAGTCAGTGGTGAACCTACCAAAGAAGTTTTTTGTTTTCCTCAGGGGATTGTGGACTTTCTTAAACATGAGCTCAACAAAGACGAGGAACTTCTTTTTCCAGAACCCATTGTCCTCTCCGGAGAAAAAGACATTGAGGGGGGGCTTCTTAAACTTCATATCGCTTTTCAATACAGAAATACAGGTGATGATCCGGAGATCTACAGTTATACCAACTCCATCCATACGAAATCACATGGAATTCATGTTGATGCCTTCTGGATGGCCTATGAGAAAATCATGCAAGATTTTGCCCAACGATTGAATCTTGGTCGAAAAGATGAAAAGATTGATAGAAAAACACTTTCTTTTGGCTTTACCTGTGTCATCAATACCCTTATCCCCAATGCCGAATTCAAGGGTCAAACCAAAGACAAACTCACTGAGCCTCTCAGTGCTAGAACTGTCATGAAAGATATTATTGAGGGAGCTCTTTTTGTCTTCTTTGAGAAGAATCTTGATCTCGCCGAAAAGATCATACAAAAGAGTTTACTTGAACAGCGTGCCCTTGAGGAAGCCGAAAAAGCCCGTCAAGGGGTAAGAAACAACGTCGGGCGAAGCAAACGAGAGACAGCTACCATTGTGGCAGGAAAGCTTGCTGACTGCACCTCTCGTAAGAAAGAACTCCGAGAACTTTTCATTGTTGAGGGAGATTCGGCTGGCGGATCAGCAAAACAGGGAAGAAATCGTGAGTTTCAAGCAATTCTTCCTCTGAGAGGAAAGATCCTCAACGTCGAGAAAAAGATCGAACGGCAGAACCTCAATACGATTTTGGCAAACGAAGAAATAAAGACAATGATTGCCGTGATTGGAACAGGTTATCACAGTTACTTTGATATTGAAAAACTCAATTACAACAAGATCATCATTATGACCGATGCAGATGTAGATGGGTCCCACATTCGTACCCTTCTTCTCACTTTTTTCTATCGTTTTATGCGGCCTCTTATCGAAGAGGGGCATGTGTATATTGCACAACCCCCACTTTATAAGATCACCTCTGGCAAGAAAATAGAATATGCATATACGGATCAAGAAAAAGATGAACTCCTTGAAAAGGTTTTCAAAAATACCCGATATGATATCCAGCGTTACAAAGGGTTAGGGGAAATGAATCCGGAGCAACTATGGGAAACTACCATGAATCCAGAGACTCGAAAACTTTTGCGAGTGAGCATCACGGATTTTGAAGAGGCAAATACTATGCTCAAAGTACTGATGGGAGAGGATGTATCTGGTCAACGCAAGGAATTCATTCTCAAAAATGTGAGCTTTGTTACCAATGTGGATGATATTGCATAAGAGAGAAGGGGAGTAGGTATGGCAGCATACGATTTCACTGCTATTGAGAAGAAATGGAAAGAATACTGGGATAAGCACAAGACCTTCAAAGTCACGGAAGACCCCTCGTATCCTGAAGAAAAACGATTGTATGTTTTGGATATGTTTCCTTATCCCTCAGGATCAGGCCTCCATGTAGGTCATCCCGAGGGGTATACAGCCACCGATATCTATACCCGTTACAAGCGTATGAATGGCTTCAATGTACTTCACCCGATGGGGTTTGATGCTTTTGGACTTCCTGCAGAGAATTATGCCATTCAGACAGGAACCCATCCTGCGGAAACCACATACAAAAATATTGATCGCTTTCGAGAACAGATCAAATCCATTGGTTTCTGTTATGACTGGGATCGAGAAGTGAGCACTTGTGATCCCGCCTATTACAAGTGGACACAATGGATTTTCCTTCAGATGTTTAAAAAAGGGCTGGCTTATGAAGCAGAGATGCCTATCAACTGGTGTCCCAGCTGTGGGACGGGTCTTGCCAATGAAGAGGTTCAGGATGGAAAGTGTGACCGTTGTGGAACTCCCATTGAACGGAAGCGTATTCGCCAGTGGGTATTGAAAATTACCGCGTATGCAGAAAGACTTTTGAAGGACCTGGATCTCCTTGACTGGAGTGAATCTATCAAGCTCATGCAAAGAAACTGGATAGGACGATCAGAAGGGGCAGAAGTAGTATTTCCTGTGGATGGAAGTTCAGAGGTGATCACTGTGTTTACAACAAGACCAGACACCCTCTTTGGAGCTACCTATATGGTTCTTGCCCCTGAACATCCCCTTGTTGATGTTATCACTCCCCCTCCATACCAAGAGGCAGTGAAAGCCTATCAGGCAGAAGCCAACAGAAAAACAGATCTCCAGCGTACGGATCTTAACAAAGAAAAGACGGGTGTCTTCATTGGGGCTTATGCCATCAATCCTTTGAACGGCAAAAAAATACCTATTTGGATCTCAGATTATGTACTGATGGGATATGGGACGGGAGCTATCATGGCAGTCCCTGCTCACGATAGCCGAGATTTTGCGTTTGCTAAAAAATTCAACCTCCCTATCATCCAGGTGGTGAGCAAAGATGGGACTCTCTATGAACTCACGCAGGCTGAAGAAGAGGAGGGTATTGCTGTCAATTCAGGACCATTTAATGGCATGAAAACCAAAGAAATGAAAGAAGCTATCATCCGTTATCTCGAAGAGAAGGGTATAGGGCGACGTATGGTCAACTACAAACTTCGGGATTGGATATTCTCTCGGCAGCGCTATTGGGGAGAACCTATCCCCATTGTTCACTGTGCGTTATGCGGAATTGTTCCCTTGGACGAGAAAGATCTTCCTCTCACCCTTCCGAATGTGAAAAGCTACAAACCGACGGGTACAGGGGAGTCTCCTCTTGCGGCTATTCATGAATGGGTCAATACCACCTGTCCACGATGTGGGGGACCAGCCAAAAGGGAAACCAACACTATGCCCCAGTGGGCGGGAAGTTGTTGGTACTATCTCCGTTACCTTGATCCAAAAAATGACAAGGTTCTTGCTGATCCTGAGAAAATCAAGTACTGGGGACCGGTAGACCTCTATGTAGGTGGGGCAGAGCACGCTGTACTTCATCTCTTGTATGCCCGCTTCTGGCACAAATTCTTGTATGACATTGGAGTTGTTGATTATCCAGAACCTTTTATGGCACTTCGTAACCAGGGAATGATCCTTGGAGAAAACGGGGAAAAAATGTCCAAATCACGAGGAAATGTTATCAACCCCGATGATGTGATTGCTGAATATGGAGCAGATACTTTACGACTTTATGAAATGTTTATGGGTCCGCTTGCTGCGGATAAACCCTGGAATACAAAGGGGATCATGGGGATCAAACGTTTTCTCGACAAAGTATGGAAAACGTTTGATGAGAAGCCAATTGTCGACAAAAAACCTTCAGAAGAGATCAATCGTCTCAGACACAAAAGTATTCAATTTATCTCTGAGCGTATTGAAAACCTTGAATTCAATACGGCTATCAGCCAGCTTATGGTTTTTGTCAATGCTTTGAGTCGAGAAGAAGAAATATCACGAGAAGTAGCTGAAGATTTTGTCAAACTCTTGCACCCCTTTGCGCCCTTTATCACAGAGGAACTCTGGGAAAAACTGGGCCATACCCCTTCGATCTTGTTTGCCCCATGGCCTACTTATGATCCGGCGTTGCTTGTTGAAGACACGGTGACGGTGGTTCTTCAAGTGAATGGCAAGGTTCGCGATACGATTCAGGCTCCTCGAGGACTTTCTGAAGAAGAACTCAAGAAAAAAGCCTTTGAGAGCGAAAAGATAAAACCCTGGATCGAAGGAAAAAGTATAGGAAAAGTGATTGTTGTTGCAGACAAACTTGTCAACATTGTGGTGAAGTAAAACGAAGGGGGAGGGTATGACGTTAGAGGATCTCCACCTTTCACCAATAGGAAAACGCCTCTTGAAAGAAGCACTGAGCTATGTAAAATCCGAGTATAAAACCTACAAACGTATTCGGACCCGTTTCTACTATCCTGAGGGTGAAGAGAGAGTAGGATATGTAGAGTTACGAACCTTTATTGACGATATCATCAAAACCCATAATCTTCCCTTTCCTTTTACTGACAGGGATTCTGATTATGCTATCCTTGTAAACGAGAAATTCTTTCAGATTATTATGATGCAGATACACAGACTATATCCGAAGTCTTATCTTCTTATTACACAAAGAGATCCTTTTACCGTAATTTTTGTGATACGAGATGCTTCTGAGTACCAAACAGAGAATATCAAGCTTCTTTGGAATCCGGAAAATCCCTCTCTACCAGAGGTCTCAACGATT
The DNA here is from genome assembly GCA_026417555.1 of Brevinematales bacterium. Lineage (GTDB taxonomy): Bacteria > Spirochaetota > Brevinematia > Brevinematales > Thermospiraceae > Thermospira. The sequence continues at coordinate 410,444 of JAOADA010000001.1, read as the reverse complement.
GGTATGCATTTTACCTTGAGGGATTTGGCATAAACAGAAAAGAATCTTGAAAGGAGGAGGATATGAGTTTTTTTGTCTGGACAGAAAATATGAGTGTTGGTGTAGAGGAATTTAACAATCACCATAAAAAACTTATTGAACTCATTAACACACTTTTTGATGCTATGAGCGAGGGCAAGGGAAAGACCGTGATTGGGGATATCCTTCAGGAATTGATCAAATATACAGAGTACCATTTTAATGCTGAGGAAAACAAAATGAAAGAGCTTGGATATCCTGCCTATAGTGGCCATCAGGCAGAACACCAAAAATTTGTCGAAGAGGTAACCAAACTCTATCGCAAGTACCAAGGTGGGGATCTTTTCTTGTCAGTAGATACCCTCAATTTTCTCAAGGAGTGGCTCAATAAACATATTCTCCAAACAGACATGGCCTACAAGCCATTTTTTGCCAATAAAGGCATAAAGTAATCAAGGAGGAGGATATGAAAGGAGCACTTATCCTCGGAGAAAACTTTGAAGAGATTGAGGCTGTCACTCCACTTGATATACTTCGAAGAGCCCAGATAGAGGTGGTTTCTTATGGGGTGGGTACAAAGGAAGTCATAGGGAGCCATCATATTCTTGTCCATGCAGATCAGCTCTTTGAAAAAGAAGAAGATATTGATCCCGACAATTATGATGCCCTTCTTCTCCCAGGCGGACCAGGAGTACAACAACTTGTCAAGAACGAAGCTCTTCTTGAACTTATTCGTCGATTTTTCCAGGCAGGGAAATGGATATATGCCGTATGTGCTGCCCCCTTGCTTTTGGATAGGGCAGGTATTCTCAAGGGGAAAACCTTTACCTGTTATCCGGGAACGGTCGCCTCCATTACCTCTGGAAACTACATAGATGAGCCTGTTGTAGTGGATGGGAAAATCGTCACCTCTCAGGGAGTTGGGACATCTCTTCTTGCTTCTCTCAAACTCGTAGAACTCTGGGTTTCTGAAGAAGAGTCACGACAATTGGCACAACGGGTAGTTTTCTCAAAAGGTTAATACTCTTTTGCATTCCGCTTTTCTGTTGAGGGAATGGAGGCAAACTCCCCAAAGAAGAGGGTAATCTCTCTTTTGGCACTCTCTCTAGAGTCAGAACCATGGATAGCATTGGCAGGCATCTCTGTACCATAGGTGTGTCGAATGGTGCCCTTTGTGGCCTTCTTGGGGTCAGTTGCCCCCATCAGTTTGCGAAAATCTTCGATGGCATTTTCTTTCTCCAAGACCATAGCCACCACCTTTCCTGAGAGAGTAAACTCAAGCAAGGAAGGGAAAAAAGGTTTCTCGACATGCTCCATATAAAACATCCGTACCGACTTCTCTGTGAGCTTAAGCATTTGGAGATGAATTATTGTGAACCCCTCTTTTTCAATCATGCTTATGATATGCCCGATGTGTCCTGCTTTACAAGCATCTGGTTTAATCATGGCAAATGTTCTCTCTAAAGCCATATCAGGCTCCTCTTGGTATTCCATCTTATTTTCGGAAAAAAAGAGACTTTTCTTAAAAATATTTTCATCCTTGAGAAGGAATTTTTCTTTTTCAGAAATTTTTGCTTTTTTCTTGAAAAAAATCTATAATAATGTTACTCTAGCAAAGAAAAAGAGGTGTGGTATGGGATCTCCTGTATATTGGATAGATTTTCGTTCCCGTGGAAAGAGTATCCTTGAGAAGCTAGAAACGTTGGTTCTCAAGGCAGGTATGGGGGAACTTTCCATGGAAAAAAAATTTGTAGCTATCAAGGTACACTTTGGTGAACCAGGAAATGTAGCGTATATTCGTCCAAATTATATTCGTCGTATTGTAGAGATTGTAAAAAGGTTAGGTGGACTTCCTTTTTTAACAGACTGCAATACTCTTTACAAAGGAAGACGATCAAATGCTATAGATCACCTTCAAGCAGCCCATGAAAACGGCTTTACTCCGGAAACAGTTGGATGTGATATTATCATTGCTGATGGCTTACGAGGAACGGACTATCGTGAAATAGGAATTCACCTCAAGCATGTCAAAAATGCCAAAATAGGTACGGCCATTGCAGAGGCAGATGTGATCATATCTCTTAACCACTTCAAGGGCCACGAAATGACAGGATTTGGGGGAGCCCTCAAAAACATTGGTATGGGGTGTGGAGCTGTTCCTGGAAAACTAGAGATGCACTCAAACTCCAAACCAAAAGTCAAAGAGGAGAAGTGTATTGGATGTAAGGCATGTGAAATAAACTGCAACTATGGGGCTATCAAGGTGGGACAGAATCGAAAAGCAGCTATCACCTATGATGTGTGCGTCGGTTGTGGGCAGTGTGTGGCGGTATGTCGTTATGATGCCGCACAAGTGGTGTGGAATGAGGGAGGCAACAGCGCTTGGGAAAAAATCGATGAATATACCTTTGCTGTCCTGAAAGACAAGTCCCACTTTCATATCAATTTTCTCATGGATATTTCCCCCGATTGTGATTGCTGGAGTAGTCACGATGCCCCAATTGTGCCTGATATTGGTATTCTTGCCTCTTATGATCCTGTGGCTTTGGATCAGGCAAGCGCTGATCTTGTCAATCAAGCTCCTATTCTCATGGGGAGTAAGATTACAGACAACCATCCTCACTACGATCCTTCGCATGACCGCTTTTATCTTATCCATCCTCATACCAACTGGCAAGAAGGGTTGGCCTATGCTGAAGCTATTGGATTAGGAACACGAGCATATGAACTCATCCGTATAGGCTCATGAAGATTCTTGTTTTTTCTGATTGGCATCTCGATGCAAAAGACGCGCTTGGTTGGTTTGGATGGGACGAAAAAAAGTTTATCAAAAAACTTCAAAAGATCATTACCCATTATCAACCAGACAAGATTGTTCTCAACGGAGATATTTTTGAACTCTATCGTTACCGAAAAGTAGAAATTGTGCGTAGGTATCCAGAGCTCCTACGTTTTTTACAACGATATTCTGTGATCTATGTGCGTGGAAATCATGATAGTATTAGCCATGTTGGGTTAGATTATTATGAAATTTCTTATGAAGGTCGACGTATTCTCATTGTACATGGTCATCAAGCAGATTTTTTCAATGGTAATCGAGTCATTCGCTTTTTTGTACGGCTGGGCATGAAGGGACTCAGACTTCTTTCTCATTGGAACTGGGTAAGAAATCTTTACATGAGGGTATATCGTCATCTTGATACCAAACCCCTCGATGCAAGAAAGGAGAACGATTTCAAATACGTCGTGTATGCTCTCCGACTCCTTGACAAACAGTATGATGCCGTAATCCTGGGGCATACCCATCAACTAGAGGATTTAGTTCTCTATCAACGAGGGAGAAAAAAATATTATCTTAACAGTGGGACATGTTCTCAAGGTCGGTTTCAGGGCATTTTTCTGGATGTTTCTACCTGGACGTATGCCCTCATCAATGAAGAATAACCAAAACCATATCTTTTGTTCTGGGAAATTTTTTTCTTGGATGGAAAAAGTAGATTTTTTTCTGCTTTTGCTCTATACTAAAAAAAGAGGTAGGAATGTTTCGCATTGGTGATAGGGTTTTTTATCCATATCATGGGGCAGGGGAGATTACCAACATAGAAGAAAAAGAGATCCTTGGTGAAAAGAAGATCTATTATGTTATTCGTTTTCCTCTTACAGAGACTACGGTGATGTTACCCTCTGAAAATAGCGATCAGTTAGGGTTGCGAACTTTAGCAACCCCATTGGAAATTAAATACTGTCTTGAAAAGCTGAAAACACTCAAAATTGCCGTGGATGATGATTGGAAGATTCGTTACAAGAAGAATCAAGATCTTCTGAAATCCGGAAGTATAGAGGATGTGGCGTTGGTGGTCAAAACACTCTACACGAGAAATTGCCACAAAGAACTCTCCACAACCGAGAAGAAACTTTATCAAAGTGCTCTGAGTATTCTTATCAGTGAGATAGCTCTTGCTCTGGAAAAGCCATCAGAAGAGGTGAAGGCAGAGATTCTCCGTTTGATGGAAGAAGGAAAAAAATAGAAAAACGCCTTTTTTCGTGAAGACGGTATTGTATGGAAAAAAGGGTTATGGGTGAGCTAAATATCTTTAACTTAACATAATATATATTATAGGAAATAAAAAATACACGCTGAAACGGACAAAAAAGAGATTTTTTTTCTTTCGCTTTACAATACCTATGGTAGAAAAATGGTAGAAAAAAGGAGGAAATTTTTCTATGTCCACTTCTTCTCTTCGTCGATCTAAAATGGTAACATGGGTTGGTTTTTGGGTGAATGTTCTCCTCTCCGCACTCAAATACATTGCTGGTTTTGTAGGACATAGTCAAACAATGATTGCTGATGCTACGCATAGCCTTTCTGACTTGATTACAGATGTGGCGGTTCTTTTGGGAATCAATTACTGGTCAAGACCGGCAGACTCCACACATCCTTATGGGCATAAAAGGATTGAAACCCTCATTACAGGGCTCATTGCTCTTCTTCTCGCTTTGGTCGGTATTGGCATAGGATATGAGGGCTTGATAAGCCTCAGAGACCCCGATGAAACTCAAGTGGGAATCATTGCCCTGGTGATGGCTTTGGTCTCCATTGTTTCCAAGGAGGTTTTGTATCGTTGGACAGTTTTTCAGGGGAAAAGCCTTGGTTCTCCTGCCATTATCGCCAATGCCTGGCATCATCGGTCTGATGCCTTGAGCTCTCTTCCTGCTTTTGTAGCTATTGGACTGTCTCTTATTGACAAGAGACTTGCTTACTTTGATCATATTGGAGCGGTGGTTGTATCGCTTTTTATTCTCAAAACGAGTTGGGACTTACTTTTTCCTGTACTTCAAGAGCTTTCTGATAAAGGGGCAAGTGATGCCGATGTCATGATGATTGTCAAAATGGCAGAATCCATTGAAGGGGTTCGTGAAGTTCATGCTGTCCGTACCCGCAAGCATGGAAATGCGATGTTTGTTGATCTCCATGTGTTAGTAGATGGAAATCTGACAGTTACCAAGGGCCACGATATTGCAGGTGAAGTAAAACACAAACTCCTTGAGCATGGCCCGAGTATCCAGGATGTGATTATCCATATTGAACCCTACGAAACGGCCTCTCGAAAAAAGGAGTAGTTTTCCCCTACTCCTTTTTTTGATGTTTGTGTATTCACCGAAGATATGGTTACAGAAAAAGAGAAAGGCACTCTCTTCTCTCGTTTGCAAAAAAAATCAATCTATGCTACAATAACCCATCCTGATGAGGAGGTTTCCATGGGCGTTGGAGAATTGGTACTTCGCTCTGTCCTTTTTATGGGAGGATTAAGTACACTTTTGGGTGTATTGATCCTCGTCTTCTCAAAGGTCTTTGAAGTGAAGGTGGATCCTCGTATTGAGGCTATCAATAGTATTCTTCCAGCTTATAATTGTGGTTCGTGTGGATATCCAGGCTGTATCCAATATGCTACGGCTGTTGTCAATGATGGGGTTTCTCCGACCAAATGTACTCCCGGTGGACCAGATATAGGAAAGAAAATCAGGGATATCCTTGATAACACCACCGCAACCAATGCCTAACCCACCATTCTGTTAAGGAGAACATCCATGGATGAAGAAATCAAGGTTCTCACAGAGGAGATTGTTGATCATGCCCCTACACTCCAAAAAATAGTCGCCGAGTTTGAGAAGGTTATTGTAGGCCAAGAACACCTTTTGAAGCGTATGATTTCCGCTCTTCTCACAGGGGGACATTTACTGGTCGAGGGAGCTCCTGGTCTTGCCAAGACCCTCTCTATTAGTACCCTTGCCAAACTTTTTGATATGGATTTCAAGCGTATTCAGTTTACCCCAGATCTCTTGCCTGCGGATATTCGGGGTACGATGATTTACAACATCCAGACAGGTCAATTCGAAGCCAAGAAAGGGCCTATTTTTACCAATTTTGTTTTGGCTGATGAGATCAACCGTGCCCCCGCAAAAGTACAATCTGCCCTTCTTGAGGCTATGCAGGAAAGAACAGTTACCCTGGGAGAAACAACGTATGATCTCCCTACTCCATTTTTTGTTATGGCGACCCAAAATCCCATTGAACACGAAGGTACCTATCCTCTTCCAGAGGCTCAGATAGATCGTTTTTATATGAAAATTGTCGTTTCCTACCCTTCTGCCAAGGAGGAAAAACGTATTCTTCACCGAATGACAGGAGTGGTGGAACCCTCTGTGAAAAAAGTGGCGAGTAAAACGGATATTCAAAAGCTTCAAAAACTCACCTCACGTATCTATGTTGACGAGAAGATCTATGATTATGTGGTGAATCTTGTTCAGGCTACGCGACATACCCATCAGGACTACATACGTTATGGAGCTTCCCCGCGTGCGGCTATCGCATGGATCAAGGCAGCCAAAGTAGAAGCCCTTATGGATGAGCGTGGCTATGTTATTCCAGAGGATGTGAAACACACCGCCCATGATATCCTTCGTCATAGACTGATTCTTAATTTTGAGGCTGAAGCCGAAGGTATCACTACAGATCACGTCATTGATACTCTCTTGCAGGAAGTAGAAATACCGTAACCAACAGCAAAAAAATACAAATAAGTAAGAGTCTCCATTTCAGTTTTCAGAGAAAGAAACGTATAAAAGATAGAATCAAGAAAAACATTGTTGCCATAAACAAAAAAGGAGGAAAATATGAAGAAAAATTATCTTATTTTTCTTATGTGTTGTGGTGTTGTGAGTAGTTTGTATGGGTCCCTTCTTCGTCTAGGAGGGCTCGGTCTTTATCATCCTGACATGAACTTTCGAAGTTACGGCTGGATTGTGGATGATCCTATCATGATCGGTGAAAACGGTGCCCTTATCTACCGCCTTTCTAACGAGATCGCCCTTGAACCCCTTCGGGCTCCCTATTCAGGAAGCTGGAAAGACGCAAGTGGTTATGCTATTATCAATCATGCCGTGTTTACCATAGGACTTTTTGTCAATGATCAACCTGAGCCAGAGGATTATCTCAATATTCATCCTGGGAATGGTCTGTGTAATCCTCCGACATTTCCTGGTGGCAATACCCCCAATGGATATGATACCCTGGATGCAAAAGATAGACAACCATGGTTTGATGTAACTATAGGAAGCCAAAAAATTCCTTTCTCTCCTTATCTTGGGTTCTCTATAAGTGCAGCAGCCTATTCTACAAACTATGAACACATCCCTACCCCCGTCAATCCCACAAAAGCCATTATGTATGGACAAGAAGCGGCTTTTCTCTGGAAGATACGAGCTGGGGCAAGTATAGATATCCTTAAGCCCTTCATTGTTGATGCCTCCGTTGGGGTTTGGGTTCCCTCTGTGACTATTCAAACGAAAACTACCATGACAGAGATTCAAAATTATAAGAATGAAGAAAAACAAACAAGCGAGGGAAATTTTGGTATCGAGTTCAAGGTCTATCCAAAGTGGAAACTTTCTCCCTCTCTCGAATGGAAAAATATGGTTTCCTACCGATACCTAAATTTAAATAGTATTCACACGGTAACTATAGATCTCAATGGGGATAGTGATTTTGTTGATGCGGGAGAACTCAAAAGTAAAAATACTCATCCCTATTCACTCCAAATCATTGGAGTAGGAACAGGTTTCACCTATGGAACGAAAGACTTTCTTGTGTTAGGCTCTTTGAATAATTTTACAATACTTTCTAGCCAGGAGTGGTTTACGGTAAACCAAAGCACAGGATCTGATGTCTATACGGATAAAGAAACAGCGAGCCAGATCCTTAACTATGTGATACTCAATGGTGGAGCAGAAGTTTATCTTAAAAAATGGCTTACTCTTCGTATGGGAATTGCCAACATGTATCACATTGAAAGCCTCACAAAGACCTCCTATACCTATGCCGGGACGACAGAAACTATGAGAGATGGGGTGACAGAGTTTGTGATAAATACTATGTTTCTCTCACAAATGGGTTTTAGTCTTCACTTTGGAGGATTTTCTCTGGACTGGATGTTGAGTGAGCCTTTCATTTTTAATGTTATTGCCAAGGGAGGACTTCCTTATTTTATAAGCGGCAACAATAGCTTTGATAGCTTTTCGGCAACCGTTAGTATACGTTACACATTTTGATAGCGAGTACAAAACTGACAAAAGGGTACCCATACGGGTACCCTTTTGTTTTGAAAACTTGAAAAAATCTTTTTTTTTGCCTACAGTAATAAGGTGGAGGAAAGCATGTCTCTATACGACAATTACCAGCGTATTCAAGAAAATATCGAGCGTCTCAAAGCCACAAAACATATTGACTCTTCTGTCACCATTATTGCTGTCACCAAAACCTTTGGACCAGAGGTAGTGAGGGAAGCTCTTGAGGTAGGTATTTCTCATATTGGGGAAAATCGCGTCCAAGAAGCAGAGGAAAAGTTTTCACAACTCCAGGGCTTTCATTTTACTCGGCATCTGGTGGGACATCTGCAGTCTAACAAGATAAATAAAGCCTTGCACTGCTTTGATGTGATCCAGTCTGTGGAGAGTTTGGCCCTGGCAGAGGGTATTTCAAAAAGACTTGAGAAGGAACTTCCTATTTTTATTGAGGTAAACACCTCTGGAGAACCATCGAAGTATGGGATATCTCCTGACATGGCGTTGGAATTGATTGCTCGTATCAAAGAACTCCCCCACCTCTCTCTTCGTGGTCTCATGACGGTTGGTCCTTTGACGGATGATGAAAAACGTATCCGAAAGGCTTTCAGTTTACTTCGGCACCTTCGAGATGAGGCCCAACGATGGTTTGATTATCCTTTGGAGCTTTCTATGGGAATGAGTGATGATTACCTTCTTGCCATCGAGGAGGGAAGTACTATGATTCGCTTGGGTCGGGCTCTTTTTGGGAGTCGACAATAATACTCCGGAGGTATGATGACGACACAAGAGGTTTTAGAAGCTTTGGCCCTTCTCAAAACCCACTACCCTACTTGGCAAGCCCCCGTCGTTACCTTTGTGGCGATATCAAAAGGTACACCTTACCAAGTACTTATCGCAACGCTACTCTCCTTACGAACCAAGGACGAAGTAACCAAAGGAGCTGCCCAAAGACTTTTTGGGAGAGCAAAAACACCAGAAGAGATGCTGAGGCTTTCAGAGAAAGAAATCATTACTCTTATTTACCCTGTAGGTTTCTACAAAACCAAAGCTAAACGTATCAGAGACATAAGCCACATCCTCCTGGAAAAATACCAGGGGAACGTTCCCGATACGATAGATGAACTTTTAAAACTTCCGGGTGTTGGAAGAAAAACAGCTAACCTAGTCGTGACCCTTGGATATAACAAACCAGGTATCTGTGTTGATACCCATGTGCACCGTATTTCTAATCGCTGGGGTTATGTTCAGACCAGAACACCAGAAGAAACGGAGTTTGCTCTTCGTGAGAAACTCCCCCCTTCCGAATGGATCACCTACAATGATATCTTGGTGGCTTTTGGCCAAACAATATGCAGACCTCTTTCACCTCTTTGCGAAAGCCGATGCCCCATCCATCATCTCTGTCCAAAAAAAGGGGTGACAAGACACCGTTAAATAGGATATACCACAATATTCTCGTCTACTTTTCGGTTGAGATATCCCTGGATGGCATACAAAGTTCCGGTCATCGCACTCGCACACCCATGACAAGCCCCTAAATAACGGATATATACCAGGGTTTTGCCGTTCTCCCCATTCTGAATATCCACAATCTCCAGGTTTCCACCGTCCGCTGCGAGCATAGGACGAATCTCGTCTTCAAGGATTTTTTCAAGGATCTTGTGCTTTTGAACAATTGTCATGTCGCTAAACCTTGTCTCTTCAGTCATACGTTTCTCCTTTGCCATGTCTTCTCTTACTTGCCGTAATATATCGACAAGATAATACTTTCGTTTTTCGTGTCCACCTGGCTGAATACAAGACTTGCAGAATGCTCCCGCTTTTGTATACTGGGTAATCTGCTCTACGGTAGTGAGATTATTGAGACGAATAACCTCCTGAAGAGTCCTCAAAGAAACGCGGGCACATTCACAGACTATCTCTTCTTTCTCAAGAGAATCCCGATCTACCCCTTTGTATATTGCTACCGCCTGCTTAATCACATCATAGGCCATCACGCTACAGTGCATTTTTTGAGAGGGAACCGCAGGGGTATCAGGATCATCCCTGAGAGCTTTTTCTACGTCAAGATTGGTGATGGTAACAGCTTCATCTACAGTTTTCCCAATACACAGTTCTGCCATCATATCACTCGAGGCAATAGCCGTCCCACACCCAAAGCTTTTGAATCTTGCATCGAGGATAGTATGGGTCACAGGATCAACAATCCAATACAGTCTCACCGCATCACCACAACTCTCGGCTCCCCAATCAGCAACAATAAGCCTGCCACCCAAACGTTTAGCATCGTCCTCCGTGAGTTCTCCCTGATAACGGGGATGATTCATCCGCTGGGCAACTTTGCGGGAGTAGTTCTCCCACAATGCCCCACCAATAAGCTGGTTCTTTGCCATGGTTACTCCTTGTTTTTGACATAGGTAGAAGAGATCTCTCGAAGCCGTTTTACTGAAGCCGTAAGAACTTCAATAGTGTAATCAATTTCTTCTTCGGTAGTAAATCTCGAAAGACTCAATCTCACAGCGGTATGGGCTAGTTCCCTATCCAGACCAATGGCTACCATCACCGGATTAGGCTCCAAAGACTCTGAAGCACAAGCAGATCCTGTAGAAGCGGCAATTCCATATCTATTGAGATCCCAGATAAGCGCTTCCCCTTCTATCCCCCGAAAACTCGCAAGAATGGTATTAGGCACACGAAGTTCTCTTTTTCCAATGACCATGGTATCGGGGATAGCAAGGAGAGCATCCTCAAGTTTATCTCTCAAACGTCGAACCTCTTTTTCTTCGTAAAAGAGAGCTTCATTGGCTAACTCCATAGCCAATCCCATGCCTACCATACCTGCCACATTGATGGTACCAGACCGCTTTCCCCCCATATGTTCCCCTCCATGCAGAAGTGGGACAAAAGGGGCGCCCTTTCGTATATAGAGTCCCCCCACCCCTTTGGGACCATGAAACTTATGGGCTGAAAAGGAGAGATAGTCGACAGGAGCCTCTTGAACATTCACAGCAACCTTGCCTATGGCTTGGACAGCATCGGTGTGAAAAAGGACCCCGTGGGAACGCGCATAGGTTGCCAATTCCTTTATAGGAAAGATAAGTCCTGTTTCATTATTTGCCCACATGATAGAAACAAGGGCTGTTTTCTCTGGCTCAAGATAAGCCTCTAAGGTAGATGTGTCTACTATCCCATCAGTATTGAGGGGAAGCTCTACAATCTCCGCTCCCTTGGTCTGCAAAAACTCACACACATGAGAAACCGATGGATGTTCCACCGGGGTGGTAAGAATACGTTTCTTAGGAGTTTTGGTTATCACCTCCCAATAAATAGCTTTGAGAACCGTATTGTTACTCTCGGTTGCACATGAAGTAACGATCACATCGTCCTCATCAGAAGCCCCAATCCCTGCATAGAGCCTATCCAGAGCAACCCTCATGGCAGGATGCACCTCCGTACCAAACTCATGCAAGGAATTGGGATTCCCATATTGTTGACAGAAATAAATATCCATCGCCTCTTTTACTCGTGGATCAACAATTGTTGTAGCGTTGTTGTCGAGATATACTCTTTGCATAGAAAACCTACTCGTTTAGTATATTTTATTATACACCAAGAAAAAGAAATTGTCAACTTTTCTCTTTAATTTTTTCAAGAAAGCGTGTTCAGCAAAAAATACCCTCACATATTTCCTTTTTTTCTTTTAAAAAAGGTATACAATGTGAAAAGAAAAATTTTCTAGGAGAACATAACCAAAGATATTGACAAATCGCTAACTTATGATATAATAGAGAGAAAAGAAAATTATGCAAAAGGAGTAAGAGTGTATGAAAAAATACGTTGTTGTGCTGGCGCTTTTCCCTTTCCTTCTGTGGGGGGAAACTCTCACGCTCGTTTCTCTTGGTGCAAAACCAAAAACGATGGATGAGGGCACATATCAAACATTAGTCAATCAGTTGATTTTTAGCCTGAATGATGTTAATGACATTCTCAACAACGCGTATCTTCCTGTAAATACAGCGCTGGAATGGGCCAATGCTTTGATAAACGAAATCAACCGTACGAATACCAATCTTGTCGTAGTCAAAGGCAAGGTCGTTCCACCAGCCAAGATAGCCCCCCTCAAACAGGCCCCCTTTTCTCAGGCTTTCTTCAAGTCTCTCTCTAACTATATCCGTTTTCAACAAGCCCTGGATATTAGTTTTTCTGCAACGGCCACTACCTACACCGTCACGTTCAACTGGTATCCCTCGTTAGCTGCTCTCAAGCCTGTAGTCAAAACCATAGATCTTTCCCCTTCTCTGGTTACAAATACCGCTCTTCTCATTCCTCTCTTGAAAGAAGGCATCATCAGCCTTTTCAATCAGTGGGAGAGGTATTATTACCAACCAGAAACAAAAGGGAAGGTCAATCTTACGCTTCTCCCTGCCAACCTCAAAAACCTGCAATTGCTTTCTTTGCCTTCTGTGGTATTCAAGCCAGGGCAAAATGAACTCCCACTTGGAAATTATCCTCTTCTCATCATAGCGGACGGATATGATCCATTTTTTACAAATATTGCTGTGGGATTTACCCCTTCCACCTATACCCTTCGGTTATCTGCTACCAAAAAAGTTGTGGGAATGGCCGAGGGACTTCCCAGAGGACATCTCTTTCTCAATGCTGATTATCCAGGGGCTTCTTTTCTTATTCTAGAAGAAGGCATTCAAGGGAGAACTCCCTTCTTTGCCACAAATATCCCAGCTGGTCCAAAAACAATTATTTTCGAAGAAACAGCAAACTACAAGATGAAACAACACACCTTTACCTTGGAACCAAATGTCTTGAACATGCAAACGGTTTTTCTCACTCGAAAGGGAACCTCTTTTGTGGTGAAATGTCCCCAAGAAGGTGCCTTGGTGATTATCAATCGTCGAAAGGTGGGTATGATCCAAAATGGTACCTTTGAAACCGAGATTACTCCTGGACTAAATCTGATTACCATTCTGAAGGATGGCTATCTCCCCTTCAGAACAAACATCACCTTTAAAGAGGAACAGAAAGTTCTCAATGTAGAACTCCAAAACCGTCCTGTTGTAGGGATGGTGATCTCTTCTCCAGAAAAAGGCATTCTCGCGATGATAGACGGCAAGCGTCGTGTCAAAGCCCCCGTCCCGGTGTGGCTTCCAGAAAGCCCTCGGGTTACCATAGAATTTTTAGGGACAAATATGGGATACATGAATCTCACCACCAACGTAGGATGGTCTGCCTCTCGTTTCAACGTGGTAGTGGCACAACTTACTCCTATCTTTGGCGATCTTACCATTTTCACACAACCAGAGGATGCCTACGTCACAGTAAATGGTATCCTTCGAGGGAAAACAGGGGGAATGGGTTTGGATGTCACCTTCCTTCCGGCAAGAAACACCGTTGTGAGAATCGAAAAAGAAGGGTACAAAACGTTAACGACAAATATTTTTGTTCAACCTAACATGAGAAACTCTCTTACCCTCAAACTCAAAGATGCTCCTGCCAAGATCTATGTGGGCACTGTCCCAGAGAAAGGATTTGAGGCTTATGTGAATGGGGATTTTGTGGGGTATAGTAGTTCCAATGTTTTTTCTGTCGAGATGGGGAATGTGGAGCTGAAACTCAACAAACGTGGATTTAAAACTCTTGTGACAAACTTTGTTGTAAATTCACAACAAACCCTCGTTCTTAGCTTCCCTTCTCTCCCCGGTATTGGTGAAGATGATGTGCTGGATAGTAGTCTTTTCTTCTTGCAAGAGGCTATGGATGCGGCGGGACACAATGACTTTTTCTCCGCAAGTTCGAATTTTGCCCTTGCCCTTTCTACGTTGCGAAACTCTGAATATAGTGCCTTTCCCCGCCTTCGTGCCCTGGAAAATGAGATTCTGCTAGCGAAAAAAGAGCTTGGAGACAGTATTGCTGTCGCTGATCTCTATCTTGACGTTTCTACAAATTATGAATACTGGAATCTGATGGCAGAGAGGGGAGAGATCACCAATGCCGTCGCTCAATTCAAACAGCTTGTTGCAAAGATTGATACAAGCCGCTTGACCAATGCCCCCCTTCCTGATCTTCGTTCCCGTATTCGAAAAAGTTATGCCCTTTATGCCTGGAAACAAACAGAAGGAGAAATACTAGGCCTCGTTGCTTCTGGTGATACTGCGAGCCAAAACGAAAACTATGACGATGCCATAAAATATTATAACAAAGCTCTTACTCTCATCAAAGATCTGGATGCCTTTGAGAATGAGACTCTTTCCAATACCTACGTTGAGATTGAGATGAAACACAAAACCGCCGTCAACAAAAAATCAGAGAAAGAATTAGCTGGAGATGCAAAAGCACTTTTGGACAGTATTACTCCCCTCATCTACGAAGCAGACAGAAAAGCTGAAAACGGACAATATGCGGAAGCTCTCAAAATTTACCAGGGCATCCTTGCCAAGATTAATGCCTCTCCTTTCAAAGACTACCAGGTGATCAAAGATCAAAGAAGCCGTGTAGAAAAAAGGATAGAAAATGTCAAGAAGCAAAAACAGCAGAGTGATGTCTGGTGGCCCAAGATGGTACGTAATTGGAGTGGTATGAGTGTAGGAATATCCTATACCGGCATAGAATCTCAAGCTTTTCAATTCTCTCAAGACATGAATCATATGGTACGTGCCCAGTTAGGGATCCATCCTCTTCCCCTTCTCCAACTCTCTCTGGGAGGAATGTACAATATCACCCCTCATAGCTATGTGCCCTATGCTATAGCGTTTGGTGGTGGTATCCGTCTTCCCCTTCTTGCTCAATGGAGCCTTTTTGCTGATACGCACATCCTTTGGTCAGATTTTATAGTTTTTGATATTGCCAAGTACGACTTCACGGATATAGGCATGGATCTCAAGTTTGGATGGTTTGGACTGAAGGTCGCCTATTCTCTGGGATGGGAAGAATATTTTAAAACAAGCAAACAAGGAATAAGTGCGGGTATTACCTTCTGGTTTACAGAAGAATAAAGGAGGTAAAAAATGAAGCCATGGCAATTATTATGTGTGTTGTGCACGTTTCAACTTGTGTGGGGACAGAATTATGTCTCAAAAAACAGCAATCTCCTTGCCTATAGACACAAAGATGGCCTCTACATCCTTGAAAATCCTCGTATAAGAGTCACCATTGAACCAAAACTTGGTGGGCGTGCTCTCTCTATTCTCAATAAAGAAACCGGAGAAGAATTGGTTCAAACGTTAAATCCCAATAATCCTGATTCAGCGGGAGCTTTTTATGACATTGTAGATCTCTCCTGGCCGGGACTCGCCAAAACACCATATGAAGTGAAGGGGTTTGGTCTCACAAAGGATGAAACGAAAGCCTACATTGAAATGACTGTGGATGTAGGCAAAGCCAATCCTACCAAACGAGGACTTGTCCTTACAAAAAGGATATCCGTTGATGAAAAAATACCTGGGGTTTTCTCAGTTATAGAGATCAAAAATACCGAGAAAAAACCTCTCGAAGTGACTTATTGGCATCAGTCTCGCCCCATCCTAGGACCTACCAATAAAGATGCAAAAAGTACGTGGCTTCCGTTGGAAAATGATATAGTGGAGATCGGGTTCAACCCAGGCAGTGCTGGCCATGGACTGGATATGTTTCCTACAGCAGGTTTTGCAGGACTCACTGTCAAAGATGGGAAGTCCTCAGCCATCTGGCTCTTCTCTCCCCTCTTGATAGATGCCTATTGGACTTTTCACGACCCTGTAGTTCCTACCTATGATCTTGTTTTCAAGAAAAAAGTACTCCAACCCAAAGAAAGTGCCTTCTACGACGTGGGGATTGTACTTCTTCCTGCGATGCAAAATATTGCTGCTGGAAACAGTGAAACAGGTTTTACGGGTTCTATGATTGCCACCTATGCAGCGGGAAAGATTACCGTAAGTGGTCAGATCTATAAATTTACACCTGGAAATTTTGAGAAAGGCCAACTCTCTATTGAGATTTATGATAGTGGCAAGAATCTCATTGATACCATCAAACAAGAGACGGTCACAGAGGTAGTTCCTGAACGTTTTGTTTCTTACTCAGCCTCTGCCACTGCCTCACCCAAAATTAAGGGGGGATACTATCAAGTGGTAGTAAAACTCACGGACTCTGCGGGTGCGGAAGTGTACAAAGCCGAACGTACTGTCAAAATGGGGGAAATCCCCATACCAACCATGAATAAACCCCTCACCGTCAACTTTGCGTGGCTTCTTCATCAGCCTATTTACAATTCCGTCGGAAAAATCAAAGCCAACCTTCAACCTCTTTCTTCTGTCTATTCTAACATCGTGAAACTCTATCAAAAGCATCCTAACGTACGAAGTGATATCATTCTCAGTGGGGCTCTGGTATACCAATGGATGTTGGCTTATCCCCAGTATATTGCCCTCTATGGAGACCTCATCAAAAAAGGGACATTCAATCTCATGGCTACAGGCTACGGAAACCCTCTCTTTCCGTTTATCTCTCCTGAAGAGATAAAAGAACAGATACGCATGGATATAGCTATCAAGCAATTGGCTTTTGGGGTTACACCAAGTGGTATGTTCTTCCCAGAAATGGCCTTTGCAGATGGCGTCATCGAGCCCGTTGTACAACAAAAACTCACCTGGGGATATCTCGCAGATATTTCTGTCGATACGGGATACAAAGGGATGCCCGATATTGATTATCGAAAGCCCTCTCGGGTCATGAGTAAGGGATATGCCATGAATATCCTTATTCGAGATGGTAAGGCAGTGAACATTCTTCTTAAAAAAACTGACAAAGCGATTGATGAGTTTATTCTCTATCTTATTTCAGTTGCGGCACAAAACAAAGACGGAAATTCAGTTGTGGTAGTAGCAAACAATGGCGAGTTCATCGGTGATGGGGAATTTATGGACAAACTCTTCACCAAACTGAAAACCATCCCTTGGATTCGTTTCAAGAGCGGGGAGGATATTTTCAAAGAAACCATACCTACACAGAGCTTCTTGAGTGAGAAGATCACAGGAGGATGGTATTACGATATTGAAACACAGACCGTCAGTTACAAAATATGGTTTGACCATCCCATGAAACAAGCTATTTGGGAGAGTATCAGGAATAACGGAAAGAAAGTGCTTGAGATTGTTTCAGCAAAAAAAATGGTCTCAGATTTGAAACTTGATACGAGTTATCCTGATTATCTCTATCTTGAAACATGGGAAAATCTCGTCATGGCCACTCACTCCGACTGGCTCTGGTCAGGAAACATTGCCAACATGAAGAATGCCAGCAATCAGATGGAACTGGCTATGAAGCAGACAGCGGAGGTATATGATATTCTTTTGAGTGTTTTGAAGAAGAAAAAACTCAATATTCCTACCCTCTCCAGTCAAGGGGAAGAGGTTTCGGCAGAGGACAAAGATCGCTACGATACCAAAATCCTTGGAAACCCATTTAAACTTACCGACCTCACCATCTATCCCCAACAACCCACCTCCGAATCTGGTATTTACCTCACCTTCAAAGTATTTGATCCAGTGGACGGTATTGATTACAACAATATCTATTTTGTATATCGTCTCAACAACGCCCCAAACTATCGACGGATTCGAGCCAAACTTGGTTTTGATGGAACCGTACGGGTGTTCCTAGGAAGGGCAAATATTGGAGATACCATTGATTATTTCCTTTATTTTCGAAATATCAAAGGAAAAGAAGGTATTACCCCACGAGCTACACTTCAGATCTCTGAATAAGCCATATATTCCCCCCTCCACTTGTGAGTGGAGGGGGATCCTTTCTTTGCCAAGTATCTTCCTCTCTGATAAAAAATGCCCTCACCCCAAAAAACACAAAAATTGCCTTTTTTGTGTTTTTTTGGTATACTATACCTCATGAAAGATGTGCAGAGTGAAAGAGATTATCGAAATATCCCCATTAACAAGGTGGGTATACGCAATCTTCGTATACCTATTGTGGTACGAGATCAACAACACAAAACTCAACCAACAATTGCTGAAGTCAATATGTATGTAAATCTTCCCCACCATTATCGGGGAACGCATATGAGCCGTTTTGGGGAGATCCTTCATCGCTACGCACACGATCTTTCTCTCGAAACTCTTACCTCTATTCTTGAGGAGATGAAAGAGCGCTTTGAATGCGAAGAGGCTCACCTCGAAATACGTTTCCCCTATTTCGTATACAAGGCTGCTCCTGTTTCTGGGGTAAAAAGTTATATGGAATATGTATGTTCTGTCAAGGCCTCTCTGAGGGACAAACTTTCTCTTTTTATGGAAGTAGAAGTTCCTGTCCATAGCCTCTGTCCGTGTTCTAAAGAGATCAGTAGCTATGGGGCCCATAATCAGCGGGGTATAGTCCGTATCCAGGCTCAAACCTCCTCTTTTGTATGGTTTGAGGAGCTTATTGCCATAGCCGAAAAAAATGCCTCTGCCCCCCTCTTTGCTATTCTCAAACGAAGTGATGAGAAATATATCACAGAAAGGGCGTATATGAACGCCAAGTTTGTGGAGGATACAGCCAGAGATATTGCCCTGGCACTCAATCGTGATGAAAGGATCCTTTGGTACCAGGTAGAGGTAGAAAACCATGAATCCATCCACAATCACAATGCGTATGCCTCAATTACCAAGGAGAAGTCGTATGAAAATTGAAAAATTCTCTCCATTTTTCAACGCAAGCAAAACCAATCACAAGAAAAACGAAAAGAAAAGTATCTTAAGTTTCAAAGAGATCCTGGAACATCCAGACCTTGAGACTTTTTTCTACACCCTTGAAAGCGATCTTTCCGAAGAGGATATTCGGGAACTTGGAAACATGATAGATCTTCTTGGTGAGCAACTCTCCCACAACCCTGATATAGAACACTTCAACAAATACCGAAGTTGTGTGAAAGCCCTGTTACGTTACGCCCTCAAAAATACGGAAGTCAAGACCATCACTAGCCGTGTGGGATTTTCCAAAGTCAATACCTATCTTCTTGTCCAGTCTATTGACGAAAAACTTCAGCAAATGGCACACCTTATTCTCTCCAACGAAAAGAATCGCCTCTCATACTTTCAGCTCATCCAACAAATCAAGGGTCTTCTTATAGACCTTGTTTCGTAACTGTGTATGAAAAAAGAATGGTTTTCTTCTTCACCAGAGGACACCTCAAACATCGCTTTGGAAGTTGCAGTCATGATTGAGAATAAGGAGATCTCTCCCTGGGTTTTCCTGAAAGGGGATATTGGAAGTGGAAAAACTACTTTCATTCGGGCTCTCCTTTCTTTTTGGGGAATAACTGAAGGGGTAAGTAGCCCCACATTTTCTCTCATTCATCACTACCCCCATCCTCAAAAAAACATTTACCATGTCGATCTTTATCGTCTTCGATCACCAGAAGAAGTCGATACAATAGGGTTGTATGATCTTTTTCATCCAGAAAACCTTGTTTTTGTAGAATGGCCAGAAGTTATTGAAGATTCGCTTTGTTTCCCTCATACAAGGATTCAACTCTTTTACACCGAAGAAGAAAACAGTCGTCGTATCCTTCTCACTTCAGAGGCGTAAGAAGCGGAATTTAATCAATTTTGTATGCTTCCATTTTTGCCCGAAGCGTATTGCGGTTAATACCTAAGAATTCTGCCGTCTTGAGCTTATTCCTTTCATTGGCAAGAAGCGCCTGTCGAATGAGCTCTTCTTCAACGGCTCCTACTACAGTTTCATACACCTTGCCTACGTATTCAGGATTATTGAGATAAGAACGAACCCATTCAGCGAGAGAAAAGAGTCTTTTTTCTTCATCCATTGCCAGGAAAGGAACAATATGATGAAGTTCTATCCGGTTGCCTCTTGCCAAAATCACCGCTCTTTCAATACAGTTCTCGAGTTCACGGACATTTCCTGGCCAGGTGTAGTTCATAAGGGCAAGAAGGGCTTCTTCAGTAATATCAATGGGGGGGCGGTTTTCTCGTTCAGAAACCTTGTGGATAAAGTGCTGGACAAGAAGAGGAATATCATCTTTCCGTTCTCGCAAAGGGGGAAGGTTGATCTCAATAACATTGAGCCTGTAGTAGAGATCTTCTCGAAAGCGCTTTTCCCTTACAAGGGTTTTGAGTGGCTTGTTTGTCGCCGCAATTAGTCGGATATCGATAGGGATTCGGATCTCACTCCCCAAGGGGGTGATTTCTCTTTCCTGAAGAGCTCGAAGAAGATGGGCTTGCAAGGCAAATGGCATATCCCCTATCTCGTCAAGAAAGAGAGTCCCTCCATGAGCGACTTGAAAAAGCCCTTTTTTGTCACTGTTAGCCCCCGTAAAAGCCCCTTTTTTGTATCCAAAAAGCTCTGACTCCAGCAGATTTTCTGGAATAGAGGCACAATTGATACTCACAAATGGTTTGTCCTTTCTCGAACTATTGTAGTGCAAGGCCTTAGCCACCAATTCTTTTCCCGTACCACTTTCTCCCAAGATAAGAACAGAGGCATTGGTATCAGCAACAGTATGGATGAGGTCAAAAATAGCCTGCATACGGTGATTCTTTCCAATGATATGATGAAAGGCATAGTTTTTTTCTAGTTCTTTTCGGAGAGTGAGGTTCTCTTGGAGAAGAGAGGCTTTTTCTTGCTGGATGGTTCTAGCAAGCCTCACTTTGTTTGACAGTATCTGTCCCACAAGAAAAAGCATATTTTCCAAATCCTTTAGGTAGGTTTTATTATCGTACTGTTTTTCAATAGCCATCACTCCAAGCGTAATACCCTCAAGCTTCAGGGGAACGGCAATGAAAGAGATCGGTTTTTCTTTGTCTCGTTTAATCTTTAACCGATTTAAGAATCTTGTCTCCTCATGAATATTAGGAATAGCAATGGGTTGGCCCGTAGCCACGACGCTACCAATAATTCCTTCTCCTACCCTATAAATCCCTCGCTCACATTCCTCTTGGGTGAGACGGTACCCTGCAAAAATAGAGAGTTGATCACTCTGTTCTGGCTCAAAAAGGACAAGCATACCCCTATCAATATGGATACGCTGAGCAAGAATACTCATCACAGATTCAAAGATATCTTGAAGATCTATCTTTTTTTCTATTACTTGAGAGATGTCAATCAGAATCTCTTGCAAGTGAATCTTGTATTTTAGTTCTTCATACAAACGGGTACGATAAAGGATTTGTGCCGCTTGGTTAGAGATAGTATAGAGAAGTTCAAGATCTTCTTCCGTGAAGGCATTTTTTTGGACACTATCGACACTCACCACACCGATAATCTGTCCCTCTACTTGCAAGGGGACAATGAGTTCAGATTGAATATCCTCTCGTAAAGGAATATAGAGGGGATCTTGATGCACATCATTCACAAGTCTCGGAATACCATCACGAAAGACGGCCCCTGTTAATCCCTCCCCTACAGCAATAGGTACTCGCCGTATCCTGTTTTCATCAAAACCTCGATAAGCGGCATATCTAAGGTATTTTGATCCCTCCTCTTTGAGCATAATAGAACCCGTCGTGGCGTGGGTCAATTCAATAGCCTTGTCCAACATAAGTCCTAAAAGTTCATCAGGATCTTGCGTTTGGTTCATAGCAATACTCAGATGCTGAATGAGACGAAGCCTTTTCACCTGATGTTCTTCACCCTGCATAGCCTCTCCTGCCTATTTTTTCACCATTATTGTAAGGAGTGACTAAAAAATAGGCAAGTTTTGGAAATTTCACAGGAAGGCCTTTTTCCTACTTAAGAAAGAGATATTCCAGCTTTTCTCTTTATCAACAATATCTCTCGATAGGAAAAGCAAATAACATTCTAAAAAATAAAACAGATATTCTCAAAAAAATGTTAATCTGGCACGTTTTTTGCACTTATCTGGTAAGAAAACCTGAATCTGAAAAGGAGGATTCACATGTCTCTTTCTGTTCGAGATCATCTGCTTACCGATATTATTGGCAATCGGCAGGTGCGCTCTACCATTAAGGATGAGTACAAGGGAATGCCTATTCCTGAGTACTTTGGGTGTAATGTGTTTAACGATGAGGCGATGAGAACCTATCTTCCCTACAAAACCTACTCTCGCCTCAAGGCTATTATTGCTAGTGGGGATCCCATTGACGATGCTCTCGCAGAAGAAGTCGCTCACGGTGTCAAAGAATGGGCATTAAGCAAAGGGGCTACTCATTATACCCATTGGTTTCAGCCCATGACAGGAACCACAGCAGAAAAGCACGATAGTTTCCTTGACTTTGATGCAGATGGCAAGCCCATCAGTCGTTTCTCTGGCAAGGCCTTGAAACAGGGTGAACCTGATGCCTCGAGTTTCCCCAGCGGAGGTCTTCGTGCCACGTTTGAGGCTCGTGGATATACAGCCTGGGATCCTTCCTCACCTATTTTTATCATGGAAGGGGTAAATGGAAACACCCTTTGTATTCCTACTGTATTTTTCTCCTATACAGGAGAAGTTCTTGACAAAAAAGCCCCTCTTCTTCGTTCGATGGAAGCCCTAAGTAAGGAAGCCACCAGACTTCTTCGAATCTTTGGCAAGAAAAATGTTAAAAGGGTCACAACTACTGTGGGACCAGAACAAGAATATTTTCTGATTGACAAAGCTTATTTTTTGAGAAGACAAGATCTGGTGCTTACTGGGCGCACTCTTTTTGGTGCTAAGCCCCCAAGAGGCCAACAAATGGAAGATCATTACTTTGCTTCTATTCGAGAAAGGGTCATGGCTTTCATGCAGGATGTGGAAATTGAAGCCTTCAAGTTAGGTATTCCTGCCAAGACCCGTCATAACGAGGTTTCTCCTGCGCAATTTGAGATTGCCCCAATCTTTGAAACTACCAACATTGCCACGGACCATAACCTTCTTCTGATGGAAATCATGCGCAAGGTCGCCAATCGCCATAATTTTGCTCTCCTGTTGCATGAGAAACCTTTCAAAGGAGTCAATGGCTCAGGAAAGCATAATAACTGGTCGATGGCTACTGATACAGGGGAAAATCTTCTTGACCCAGGGCATACCCCTCATGAAAACCTTCAGTTCCTCACTGTTCTCACGACAGTGATCACTGCTGTCTACCGCTATGCGGATCTTCTCCGCACTTCAGTGGCTACCCCAGGAAACGATCATCGTCTTGGGGCAAACGAGGCTCCTCCTGCGATTATCTCCGTGTTCTTGGGACAACAACTCTCTCAAATTCTTGACGACATTGAATCTAACAAAAAAACCAATTACACCGACAAGCAGATTATTGACCTTGGTATCAGTACCTTGCCAAAGATTAGCAAGGATAACACTGACAGAAACCGAACATCTCCTTTTGCCTTTACCGGAAACAAATTTGAATTTCGAGCTGTCGGTTCATCCCAATCTATTGCAGGCCCCAATTTTGTCTTGAATACTATTGTAGCCAAGGTGCTGAAAGAGGTTTGCGACAAGATTGAAGACAACCTCAAAAAAGGTATGGAATTCAATCAGGCAGTTATGGAAGTCATTTTGCCTATGATTAAGGAGAGCAAACCTGTCCGTTTCGAGGGAAACAATTATGCTCCAGAATGGGAGAAAGAAGCTGCTAAACGTGGGCTTCCTAACCGAAAAACGACTCCAGAATCGTTGCGAGATTTTATTTCAGACAAAAACATTGCTGTCCTCAAGGAAATGGGTGTCCTCACTGATGTGGAGATTCACGCTCGTTACCATATCCTTGTAGAGAACTATGCCAAAACACTCAATATCGAGGCAGAAACTGCCTTGGCTATGGCCAGAACACAAATATTGCCAACTGCGTTACGCTACCAAACCATCCTTGTAAATGCCGTGACTGCAGTCAAAGACATCAGTCCTGAAGCCTACAAACTCCAGTATGAAACAGCCAAGGAATACACCAACCTTGTGCTAGACCTCCAGAAAAAGATCACCTCTCTGGAGGAAACTGTGGCCAAGGCTGAGGGCATTGAAGATGAGGTCAAGAAGGCTGACTTCTACTGTCAAGAGGTTCTTCCTGCCATGAATGCCCTTCGAGAAATCGTAGATACCCTCGAGGACAAAACGGCGGATGATCTTTGGCCTCTTCCCAAGTATCGTGAAATGCTTTTTGTGTACTAACACAAAAGAGCCCGGCAGAAGCCGGGCTCTTTCTTTCTCCTTCACAAGTCCTATGGCATCTCATAGGCTCCAAGATCAGGGGCTTTCCTCTGAGGGCGAGATATGCCATTTCTATCGTTGGTAATATACCCAAGAAATCGACCAGCATCAATAGCAGGACTTTGAGAGTGTAAAAAATACCTTTGGTTTTTCGCATCCTCAAAGAAAGGGTTCCCATAGTGATTCGAGATACCAAGACGAGATATATCGTTTTTTGTATATATCTGGTCCCCATGAACCACAATCTCTTCACACCGTGGAAAGAAGAAAAGATTATTCTCCCAAAGAATCATTGAGCGTTCCCCAACAAAGAGCGGAGCACGTTCACCGCGAGATGAGAAAATACAATTCTGAATGGTAACGTTTACCCTCGTTTTTGGGGTATCATATTGCACATACATCATATAATTTTGCCCAATCTCGTCATCTATGGTAAGATGAGTCAAAGAAAAAGAGGCTCCTTCCCGCTCAGATTGGATCACAAGAGCCGCCCATGGAGTCCCTTCTTTATTCCCATCTCCACGTCCATACACAAGGGAGTTTTCTACTTTACTTTTGTCTCCCCAAAGCTTTATGCCATCGCACCTGTTGTTGGCGACAGTACAATGGTGAATATAGGTAGCATACGCCTTGGAGTCTATCCCATCCCCTCGATTATGAGCTACGGTGGTAAAGGCTATTTCAACAGGACCCTCTGAGGCCTCAATACCGCACCCATCTGGTCGATCATAGGGCCCAGGACCTGATGTCCCCTGATAGTAATGTCCGCTATAACTCAGTTCTGAGGCAAGAATACGTACGTTCTTCCATCCTCCATGATTTCCTTGTGGGCCACCGATGGCTCCAAAACCACAATGGTGGATACGGCAATTACTCACCAGAAGATGATCTCCATCCTGAATATTCACACCAAACTCATCAAGATGGTGAATGACAAGATCTTGAAGTACAATATGGTGGGCCGGCTTTTCAAGAATAGCGATACCATCTCGACAAGGTTGCCCGGAAAAAGAGGTTATTTCTAGGTTTTGAATACAAATATACTCCTTTCCTGAAAGGTCAATAAGCATGGCAAGGTTCTCTCTTCCGGCAAGGATAGCCCCCTTTTCTCCTCGAAGTGTAATCCATGCCCCAGGCCTTCCGGAAGGAGGAACAATTCGATCTTTTTCATAGTCAGAAAGGATGTAAATTCCTTTTTTCACTACCAGAGTATCTCCCGGTCTCAGTCTTGTGACAGCCACAGCCGGTGTTGCCCAGGGCTTATCAGCAGTTCCTGGATACGTGTCTCTCCCTGAAGGAGAAACGTAATAGACCCTATATGAGGGAAATGGTTCCACTCCCTTGAGACCCAGTACCCAACCAAACAAAAATCCCACAATCCACAGCACTTTCTTCATATCTTTCTCCTGTTTTTGAGTTGCTACGTTTCTTGAGTCTTTTTAAGAGATTCTCTATTGTGTTTTTTTGTGTCACCTGGACTTTTCTCAATATAAAAGCCCGTAGGTAACTACGGGCTTGACGCTTTAGCTTATCACTTTTCTTAACCACTGAAGATCTAACTCAGGATAAAGAGGAAAACGTGAAAGAAGTTCTCTCACTCTCTTTTGAGAGCTTTCTTTGACACCTTGGGAAATCTCGTATTTTGCTTTGCTCATGGTGTTCTCTTTTTCCGAAAAGAGGGGATTGACATGGGTAATAACCTCAACAATCACGTCCGCAATCTCCTCCATGTCATTTTCTTTCATACCTAAGGTAGTCACCGCTGGAGTCCCAATACGAAGACCACTTGTGTACCAAGGACCGTTTGGATCAAAAGGCAAAGAATTTCTGTTCAGGGTAACCCCACACTCTCGTAATGCACTCTCTGCCTGTCTTCCCGTAATCCCCTTCTTGGCAACATTTACAAGAAAGAGGTGATTGTCTGTTCCTCCTGTCACAATCTCTAGTCCTCTTTTTTCGCAGGCTTTTGCAAGAGCTTGTGCATTCTTCACAATTTGGGTAGCATAGGTTTTAAACGAAGGAGAAAGTGCTTCCTTCAAGGCCACAGCCTTGGCAGCCATAACATGGGGAAGTGGCCCTCCCATGACTAAAGGACATCCCTTATCAAGGGCATCCGCAAACTCTTTTTTTGCCATCACCATTCCACCGCGAGGACCGCGAAGTGTTTTGTGTGTTGTCGTGGTAACCACATGGGCATAAGGGATTGGATTGTATTCTCCCTCAAAAACCCCACCAGCTACAAGACCAGCAAAATGGGCAATATCCACCATCAACACAGCCCCAACCTTGTCAGCAATCTGACGCATTCTTTGAAAGTTAATCTTTCTTGGATAGGCACTATACCCAGCAAGAAGAATCAGTGGTTTCACCTCTTCTGCCTGCTTTTCAATGGCATCATAATCCAGAAGTCCTGTCCCCCGATCTACAGAATAGCTATACACCTCAAACATACGAGCCGACACATTGTAGCGGTAACCATGGGTTAAATGTCCTCCAGAATAGTAATCCAGTCCTAAAAGACGTTGATTACCAAGGAGCTGGCGAAGTTCTCTCCATTGGGCTTCGGTTAATTTATAAAGATTGGTTTCTCCCAGCCGAGAAAGGAAAGGCATTTCTATTCTTGTATTCAAGATGGCCCAAAAAGCCATGAGATTGGCATCCGCCCCACTATGGGGTTGCACATTGGCATACTCTGCTCCAAAAAGTTTGCATGCATACTGAGCCGCTGTTTCTTCTACAGCATCCACATTCTCACATCCAGCATAAAAACGATGATACGGAAATCCCTCCGCGTATTTATCCGTAAACACATTGCCCATGGCAAGCTGTACGGAGAGAGATGAATAGTTCTCACTCGCAATCAGTTTGAGATGGGTGCGCTGGGCTTCTAATTCTGCAACAATCGATTGTGCCACTTCAGGGGCGACCATGGCCACCTGTGAAAGATTGGCGAGATAGGCCACCATGCCTGGTGAGGGATGCTTGACATGGGATAGATACTCTTGAATAATCTTTAGAGACATTCCACTCCTCCTTCAAAAGTATCCCTGCCCAGGCGGACGACAGGGTAGAAAGGCTTCCTGATGGTCAATTCCATCTTCGCCAGTCGCCGAAGTATAGTGTACAGCAAAGAGAAAAATTTTTCCACTTTTCCAATTTTCAAAGAGAAGATTCATACCCCTGAGGTACACACCTCACCTCTGGACAGCCCCATCAATAACCTCAAAGAGGCGTTTATCCTCGTCGTTGAGGACTAATTTGAACCGCTCGATACCCACGGTATTCCTGAGACGCAAAAGGTAAATATCACTGAGAATCTTTTGGCGAACCGTGGCAACAAAAACAGGATTTTGAGATTGTGCAGCTTTGGCGGTCTTCACATCCGAGAAAAAAGCTACTAAAGCATCAGTCTGATCAATAGCTATTTGAAACATCCGTCTATCAATAAGAGGAGTAAGAAAGGTGGGTTCAAGATGATGGGTATACAGGGGCAACCCTTCCACATCAAAAGCGTAGTAGGAAAAAATACTTATCCGTATCCCGTCTCGTAGCCTTTGATTAAGAAGAGTAGTGAAGGGCATGATCCATTGTCTCTCTTGAACAGAAAGGAGTATCTCCTCTCTGGCTTTCTGACAAAGAGTGAGGATAGAGTTTTCAATATTTTTCTGGCTGAGAATATTCCAAAAATAGTCTGTCTCATTGACACTCATGAAATCTCGAAGTTGTGTTTGTATAAGCTTTTTTGACTCAACGAAATCACTCTCGAGATTTCGAAGAAACTCATCTATCTCCACAGGGACATAAGTATCAGGATTCGATTTGATAATACGAGCCCCCCCCTTGTCTACCAGGCGGTTGAGCATTTCATACACCACGGGCCGAAGAATACCACTATTCTTACTCAATTGATAACCCGTAATAGGGTGGGTCTCTAGCAAAGCAAGATACACCTTTGCCTCGTTACTACTTAGCCCAAGTCGCTCAAAATGTTCAATCAAAAGCCCTTCCTGCTCTATGGCCAAATCCTCCTCCTTTTTATTGCCCGGAGAGTTTCCCTCTTCCCCGACCCTCTAACACCAACTCTTGTTTTTCCACATCAAATACCATCATCATCGCTTCAAACCGACTAGCCCCATCCTCAAGGACTGGACTTCCTGTGAGGACAATCTTTTTTTGCTTGATATAGTACTGCCCCCATCGAGACGTTACCTTTTGGCTTCCTTTGGTGATTTGAACATTACCCAAGAGATTTGCCCTATCCTCGTTCTGGTACATATCAATCACAAGACACGTAACCTTCGCTGCCCCGCTCTCATTCGTAAAATGAATCTGAGGATCCTTGGTAATACGGGTATACGCAAGCTCCTCATAGTAATCCAATCTTCCTCCGGTGATCACATAGCCCTTCTTTTTTTCTGTGATTGCCACATCATCCAAGGCAGTATAACTGGAAAGCTTTCCACTTCCGTAGACAATCTGCATAGTACGAGAAAAGATCGTGGTATCCTCTTGTTCAAGAGAGGCATTCCCTTGAACAAACAAGCGACCAGTGGACTGATAGAGTTGTGCCTGATCTCCTTGCAAAAGATAATTCTTGCCCTTCACCTTCACATTCCTATACACAAACATAGTATTTTTCTCAGGAAAAAAACGAATAACGTTTCCCAAAATCTCCACATTGTCCTTTTTGAGAGAAAGCCGAGGCGATTTTGTCGCTGTAACCTCTTTTTTTATAGTATCATAGGTCCCCTCTCCAGCCACAAGAAGAGCCCCTCTCTGGAGATCCTGAAAAGAAACATTCCCAAAGGCATACCCTATCTTCTTTTGATCCTCATAGACAATAGTATCTGCTTTGAGAACTGATGTCCCCTGTTGAATAGTAGGAATTTGACGTGTTTTCCCTTCAAGAAGCAACCGTTGGATCTCCCATTGAAAGACACTCCTCTCAGCGGTGATTTGAATAGGATCTTCACGTTGCATGTCCTGGGCAAACAATACTCCCTGGGCAACAAAGCACACGACAATCCACCATTTATCTCTGGATCTTTGCATCGATATTCTCCATACGTATCTCTTTCAGAGAGGCATCTGCCACAAGATTATATCCCTTGAGATCTACCCCACGCCGCCGAACCATCACAGGAACCCCTGGTTCAGAGAAGAAAATTTTTCTCGTATTGTCCCATTGGATACGTTCTGTTTCCAGACTCGTCTCACTTGCAAGGATTTTTACTCTACCCTCAGCAATCACAAGCAGTGTTTTTTTATTTATCTGTCCCTTATTGGCAGAAAGGATGCTTTCTAACACGTCCATGCCATTCGAGTTCTTATAAAAAGCTACCGTAAAATTGTAAATAAAAACATCATCACTATTGTGATACATAGCCGCTTCAGAAGCACGTAACTCCCATTCCTTTTGCCCGGTGGTGCTAACGGAAACATACTGAAAATCAGACAAAAGAAAACTTGGAAGCCCTAAAGATTTCTCTGGCTGATCTTCTTTTAACCCACATGACACCAAAAGGAAGATACCTATCCATAGCCACCATCGTTGCATACTATCCTCTGTGTTTTTTTCTCTGTGTATATCGGCTCATAGTAGTAAGAATTTTACTCACTCTTATTATACCCCAAAAAAAGAAGAAACGCAAACAAAAAGTTTTTCTCTTCCTTTTATTGACTTTTTTGTTTTGGTGTTGTATACTTTTTCTGAAGGACTTGAGAAAAACAAAAAACAGCCGATACTAAAATCAACAAAGAACACAGGGGGATCCCAATGGAAAAGCCTCACATTTCTTCCTCGCAAGAGAAAACAACAATCTCATTCTATACGCTGGATGAGAGTGTCAAAACGACCGTGCAAGAGAAGCTCAAAGAAATCGTACAGAAATACGAGCATCCTCTCTCTCGCCAGGAAAATATTGACGTTATCTACACGTGTCTCAAAGAGCTCATGGTCAATGCCTCCAAAAGCAATATTAAAAAAACCTTCTTCATCGAAGCCCAGATAAACGAGAAAGACAAAGAGATCTATGAGAAGGCCAAACAAAGCTTTAAAAAGATTTTAACAGATAAATATTTCGCCTATCTTCGGGAAAAACTCAAAAAACACAACGCCTACGTCCAGGTGGAATTTGAAGAAAAAGAAGGGGGGATTGTACTCAAGGTCTATAACAATACCCCTTTGTGGGAAGAAGAAGAAAAAATCATCCGAGAATCTCTCAAAGAGGCCCTTTCGCGAGACAATCCCAACCTCACCCTCTACTATACGGAAAACGAGAATCACGAAGGAGCCGGTTTGGGTTTGATGCTTATCATTCATCTCCTGCGAGAGGTTGGTATTGATCCCAGACTTTTCCGCATTGGAGTAGTCGAAGGGAAAACCATGGCAAGAATTGAAATCCCTTTCACCGCTGATTATAAGCCCTTGCGAAAATCCCCTTAAGAAGACTCTTTCTGGACAAAAAACTGATATATAGCCTCTCGTAAAAGCGAGAGGTTTTCTTTTGTCTTCGCTGAAAGAAAATAGGCTGACGGAAAGCGTCTTCGAAGGTCAAGGTACTGCTCTGTCTCAAGGAGATCTATTTTGTTAAAACAAAGGATGTGTGGTACGGTGTCCGCCTGAATCTCAGACAATGTTTGGCGAACTGTCTCTATTTGTTGAAGATAGGCAGGATGAACACTATTGACTACGTGAATGATGAGGTCTGTATCAATAGTTTCTAAAAGAGTGGATCGAAAACTTTCAACCAAGGTATGGGGAAGATCTTGAATAAATCCCACAGTATCCGTAAGTATTACCTGGATATCCCCTCGTTCACCGGTAAGCCACAGACGGCGCGACGTAGTATCCAGAGTGGCGAACAACTTGTCTTCAACACATACCTGCGCATGGGTCAGTGCATTGAAAAGCGAAGATTTTCCAGCATTCGTATACCCCACCAAAGCCACACTGTGATGAAGTCGTCTTCGCCTTTTTCTTCTTTCCCTCATGCCTTTCTCAAGAGCTTCCAAGCGTTGAGAGATTTGATAAATCCTTCGCCTCACCAATCGCCTCTCCATCTCAAGTTTCTGTTCCCCCGGGCCTCGCATCCCAATACCACCACGAATCCGAGACATCTCTTTTCCTTTTCCTACCAACCGAGGAAGAAGATAGTTGAGCTGAGCAAGTTCCACCTGCATTTTGGCAATTCTCGTTTGGGCATGGAGAGCAAAAATACGAAGAATTAACTCTGTTCTGGTAATAACCTCACAAAGGGTCTGTTCCTCAATAGCCCTTACCTGTGAGGCGCTTATCTCTTGCTGAATGATGATAGCATCGAGATGAGAAGTATCATAAAAATGTACAAGCTCCTCTACTTTTCCGCGACCAAGATAGGTCTTGGGATCAATCGCCCGTATGGGAATTATCACCTTATCCACAATATCATAGCCGGCTGTTTTTGTGAGATCCTCAAGCTCTTCCATGGCCACCTGATGGAAAAGGGGATTTTCTTTTCCCTCGACAATACTGAGAAGAAGTACCTTCATCAAGATGGAATCTCCCTCAACATCTGGAGAATAGACTCAAACGATTGGAGAAATTCAAAGGATTTTTTAAGATTGTCTTTGTACAATGAATGCTTAGCCCCACCCACACTATGGGCATTGCGCACATATTTGGGAAGTGGTTCTGTAGTGTCTGACCATAATTTGCCCACAATATCCTTGAGAGAAACATAATGGGTATAAAATTCTCGAAAGAGATCCCCCGCCATTCCATTCATCGAAACAATATGCTTTTCTAATCCTCTTCGGTTTTCTGTTCCCTCACGCTTTTTGAGAAGAAGGAAAAATTTACTTCCCATGTCACCTGTGGGTTCAAAGCTATTTACTAACTCCTGAAGTTTTGTCTGATACTTGTCCACAGCATAGAATGCATCAGACACACTTCGTCGAAAATACTCATCTGCAAAGACCCCGTTCATCATCACAGTATTCAACACGGGTTGCATCCATTCTTGATAATAATGTTTGAAAAAATGCACAAGGATAGCCAAGGCATAACTATGAGAGAAGGAAGGAAGTCCAAGCTGATCAAGTTCTTTTGCTCTATCCACACTATAGACCCCTACAGGAGTGAGATTAGGAAAATACGCACGGATATTCTTCTCCACCATCTCAAAACGTAATTGTTTCATTGCCCTCTCAATCGTGGTTTTCAATCTCTTTCCAACCACCTCCATGTATTTCTGTGCCAGATCAAACCGAATATGAACAAAAGAGGGCACATACGAGGGATTTTTTTTCACCACACGAATGAGAAGAGTGAGATACTGCCGATACAAAAATTCTTGAAGAGAAGCCCGCAAAGCATCTACTTGGGCAGAGAAGGTTGTTTTCATCCTTGTGATGGTATCTTCATCTTTTTCATCTTCCCCAACCATCTCCTGATAAATAGCAAACAAGGCAGCCAAGGGTTTATGAAAATCCTGTTGAAGATCTATCTGCATCAAGGCCTCCTCTAGCGTTACAAAATAGGAAAGAAGAGCCTCAGCAGGAATATCACCAAACTGAGCCTCTTGCCCCACGGCATACGAAGGATCAAAACGCTTCAGAAGCCAATCAAATTCATAAAAAACAAGATTCTTCATATACATGAGAAACGTATAGGCCTGATTTACAGTCTCCTTTTTTTCCCTTGGGAAGGAATTGAGATACTCTTCTGCCTCTTGTCTGAGAGTAGCCACCGTCTGTGCTGAAAGGTTTCCCCTGAGCCGCGAAACAATACTTTCATAACCAAAAAGAGCAAAGATCTTTTCCCTATCCATGTCCATCAGGTATTCATAGAGTCGTTCGATACCCGTTTTCCCCTGATCTCCACTATCCCAAAGGGGACTTTCCATAATCTCAAAAAGAGGTTTAAAAAACAAAAGTTTCATCTGAAGATCATGAAGTCGGTAAGCAAAATAACGTGTGACTGTCCTATTTTTTCGATTGTAAATACCAGGTCGAATAAGAGAAAGATCTCTATATACCTGTTTCATGGCTTTGTACTGAAGATAACTTTCTTGCATCTGAATCCCAAGAAGAGCTAAAAAGAAAAGGATAATCCTGTCCCAGAAGGACAATTGCAGAGGAAGAAGTTTTTCTCCTCCCACATCCCCGTCACCCACCTTAGCTTCTTTTGAGCTTCCTTCTGAGGATTCGGAAACACCTCGCGGTGATGATACCTTGGTAAGCTCTTTGGCAAGACGAGCTTTCTCATGATCATCTAATTCTAAGGCTTTTGCATCAAAAACCCCATTCTGGAGAAATCCCTTTTCCTTGGCTCGCTGGATGGCTTCCTTATCATAGGGCATGGATGGTACGTATCACCTCTTTATATCCTCCCCTGGTAAAGCAGCAAGTTGGTAGTACACCCCCTCCTTATCTGTCACTTTTTTTAATTCATGAGGAGCTACTTTTCGCATATGGTGATTCTCATCTACAATAACTACCTCTCTCCGTAACAGATTCACAGACAAGACCTTATACATCAGGTTACCTACTTTTACCTTGGCACCAACATCAGGATAAAACCCTTTCTCTTGCTGATAAAAATCCACCTCATACGCCAAACAACATAATAATCGGCCACAAACACCCGTAAGTTTACTGGAATTCACCAAAAAGCCCTGATCCTTGGCCATTTTGAGGTAGATAGAACTCATATGACAATTGGAACGTGTACAACAGAGCTCAATCCCACAGATACCACACCCTCCTTCAATCTTGGCAGCGTCTCGCACGCCAATCTGTCGCATTTCAATACGTGTACGAAAGATAGAAGCCAAACGTTTCACCAGTTGACGAAAGTCCACCCGATTATCAGACGTGAAGTTAAAAATCACTTTCTTTCGTCCCATCATAAAATGCACATTGATCAGTTTCATATCGAGTTGAAGTTCTTTGATCTCTTTTAAGGCCAATCCATATGCCTCAGTAGCTTCTTCTCTCAATTTTTGCCATTCAGAGACTTCATTTTGTGTGGCTTCACGTATCACATAGAGATGCTCAACCTCTACGGGAGCATGCTCCTGTTTTGTCTCCAAGATACTTTTGTCATCAAGTTCAATACCCTCCACCTGTTGGGGCGACTGGGGGTGGTTTTCATGCTTATGAAAATAGCGATGAAGAATCTCATGGGAGATTTCCATAACCCCAGACGTACTATAGGCTATATCTTCACCAAAACGTGTATTCACTACATACCATTTTCCCTTCTCAACCTTTATTTCCCCTTGACATCGATAGGGAAGAACCATCGAGTCAAAAAAGGTCTTCATATAGGCTGCTTTTTCCATCTGTTATGCCTCCTCATCACATCCATAGCGAATCTCAAAATTCTCATAAGGATTCCATTCTGTCTCTTCAAGAGAATGATCCACACTCTCTACCTCTGCCATCGATGGCCCACGTGAAAGAACCATAAGAAATTCTGCCATCTGCTCCCTTGTTCCCACCGCCACGACTTTCACCCTTCCATCAGGGAGATTACATACCCACCCTGACACCTGAAGCATCAGGGCCATCCTCTGGGCAAAGAAACGAAACCCCACGCCCTGCACCCTTCCAGAAACAATCGCCTCCATTCTATAAAACATCTTTTACTCCTTCACGTTCACTACCATTTTTGTAAGTGCTGGTTTTTCCTCCTCCCATGGGAAAAACCAAACAAGGTAGTCGTTTGGTTCTATCTCCAGAGAGACGTTGGTTGAAAAAACCACTCGGTCTCCTATCTCAGCCTGAACAAAAGCCAAACGCCACGGTATTGACGATTTATTATCCAAGAGAACATTCCAACCCTTTTTTTGCTTGCCCTCTATCCACCTCACCTCTACAAATCTCTGCTCCCCTACCCGGAAGACCCGCTTGTCTTCTGCCTGAGACCGTACCCCCCACCAAAAAAACCAAAAAACCACCGCCAGCAAAATATAAAACACCAAAAGTTGCAGTGTCGTTTTGTTATTTCCTACTAACCGATAATACCATTTTTGTGGTGTCTCTTCAGAATGAGATCGTCTTCTCCGGAGCCTTTCCTCTCTCGAATAATGATAGGTATACATGGGATTTTTGAGTTCGTCAAAATTGAGGTTAGGTTTCTTCCTCATTCTGGCCTCCGACTAATCATAGCAATACATCCACTTGCCAACCAATTAGGCAACACCATCCATCTTCCACCTCTTCTTTGCCAAAAATAGTACCATTGATGAACGAAAATCCCATACCTCTTGCAAAAATCCTGAAAATCGCGTAGAGTCATGAGATGAATATTGGGGGTATTGTACCACTCATAAGGAAGGGTTTTGGATTTTGGCATACGTCCAGAAAGAAACAAACTCCACCGTATGCGATAATGTCCAAAATTAGGAAAGCTTAGAATCACATGGCGACCTATACGCAAGGCCTCAAGAATCAATTGATCCGGCCTCTGTAATTGCTGAATCGTTTGGCTGATAATCACGTAATCGAAAGATTGATCCTCCACATCCTGAAGAGAAAGATTTATGTCCCGCTGAATCACCGGAATACCCTTTTCCACACAGGAGAGAAGACTTTCCTCATCAATATCAACCCCCATACCTACCACCTGTTTTCGATGAATAAGGTATGAAAGAAGCTCCCCTCTCCCACAGCCAAGGTCCAGAACACGACTTTCGGGCTCTATCCATTGAGCAATAATCCCGAGATCAACACGCATGCCAAGGAGTTCTTCGATACGTTTCATCACCTCCCCTCCTTCCAAAGGCGATAACTCGCCTCAAGAAAGCGTTGGATGATAGCCGTTTCCTTTTCCACCTCAAGGAGAAAAGCGTCATGTCCATATGAAGACTCAATATTGAAATAGGTAACATCCTTGTGGTTGGCTACCAAGGCATCAACCAATTCTTGTGTTTGCGAAGGTGGAAAAAGCCAATCAGAGGAAAAGGACAACAAAAGCATGCGAGCTTTCACATGTGAGAGGGATTGTTTGAGACTTCCTTTTCCATATTTAGCCGCAATATCAAAATAAT
This sequence comes from Brevinematales bacterium, assembly GCA_026417555.1. Lineage (GTDB taxonomy): Bacteria > Spirochaetota > Brevinematia > Brevinematales > Thermospiraceae > Thermospira. Next base: position 374,135 of record JAOADA010000001.1, on the reverse strand, counting down.
CCATCGCCTTGGTGACATAAAGATAGGTATTCGCATCAAATCGCTCAACAAATTTCTGTCCTTGGTAGTGTAGGTAACTCTCTACGGCAAACTCTGTAGAGAAATCAAAACTGAAGGCCTCTTTATTTTGAAGTTTTCGACCAAACTTTTTTTCCATAGAATCTTCGCTGAGGTAGGTAATATGCCCTATCATCCGAGCGATAGCAAGCCCTTTTTCGGGGAGAGATTTTCCATAGTAGTCGCCATTGTTCCAGTGAGGATCAGAGATGATAGCATTCCTCCCCACGGCATTGAAGGCAATACTCTGGGGTGAAAGCCGTCCTGTAGAAGCAATCACCAAGGCTGAATGAACATGTTCGGGATATTTTAGTACCCATTCCAAGGTTTGCATTCCCCCCATCGAGCCACCCGCCACAGCCAACCACCGAGAAATACCTAGATATTTCATGAGGTACCATTGGACGTGTACCATATCTCCAATAGTAATCACGGGAAAACGGATACCATAAGGTTTTCCAGTTTTTGGATCTACCGAGGATGGACCTGTCGTTCCTTGACATCCTCCTAACACATTCGAACACACCACAAAATACTTGTCAGTATCAAAAGCCTTTCCAGGACCAATAGCATTATGCCACCACCCTTCCTTGTGACCTATTCTCTCATGATACCCTGCGGCATGGGCATCCCCAGAAAGGGCATGACAGATAAGAATAGCATTGTTGCCCTCTTCATGAAGAGTTCCATACGTCTCATAGGCCACTACAAGAGGGCCCAATCGTGCTCCACTCTCCAAAACAATCTCATCTACTTTCATATCTGAAAGCGAGAGATAGTGTGTTTTCACCACCCCTATATCATTCATCTGGATTCTGATTCCTCCACAAATACACGAATTCCCTCAATGCGACGAATCACAACTTCCCTCCCTACTGGGATCACTTTTCCATCGAGAGATCGCGCAGGGAAAAAATCTCCATAGTACTTCACATACCCCTTCCCCAGAGAATTATTGATCTCCTCCGTAACGATCACCGTTTTCCCAATCATAGCCTCTTGGTTGGTAGGAATAGCATTGTGCTCTAATGATCGCCGAATAACCGGCAAAAAGAGCCATACAATTCCCACTGACACGATAGTAAATATCAAAAGCTGAGCCCAGAGAACAGGAAGAAAAATTGACACCACTGCCATGATCAGTGCCGATACTCCAATCAGAGCCACAAAAAAACCCGCCGTAAAAATCTCAAGGATTAACAAGAGGACACCTAAGATTACCCAAACATACCAGTTCATTGGCTTCTCCTTCTTAGTTCTCGTAAATTATAGATAGTTTTTGTTTTTCTGTCAATATTTTCCTTGGGAGGACTCTTCCCTGAGTTGATATTTTGGAGAAAAGAGTATACAATATAGAGAGAAGATTTTTGGGAGGATGGCTATGAAACGTTTTCTATCTTTTTTTCTTTTTGCTGGGGGGATCTTTTTGATTTTAGGGTGTGGCTCATCAACAAAACCATCAGCTTCTCCCCGCCTTATTGAAAAATCGCATTCTCAAACCCCTTCTTGGATCCTCACTCCACCAAAACCGGACACGACCTATGTGTATTTTGTAGGGAGTGCAGAGAAACAAACCTCCCTTCAGGTAGCCAAAAAAGCCTCCGTCTCTGACGCTACCCGTCAGCTTGTCGATTATATTGGGATTCGTGTCACTCGAAAACTTTCTTACAAAGCGGTAGGAACAGAGGGGGATAATGTTTCTTCCCTCCAACAACAGATTGAGGAAAGCATAGAGGGAAAAGGAAACGCTACGGTAAGTATTGAAATATCAGATATCTATTATGAAAAATACGACAATGGTACCTACACCATGTATGCCCTCATCAAACTCCCAAAAAAATGGGTGGAAACCGAACGAGAACGCCAACGTAAGTTAATAGAACAACAAAGACTGATCTCAAAAAAATACCTTTCGGATGCGCAGTCCCTCATCCAACAACGGTTGTATCAACCCGCGATTGAAGCCCTCTGGCAAGGGCTTCTCATCAGTGGAAAGGCAGCGGAAAATGAAGATATTTATGAAGAGATCCGCACACAACTGATCAGTCTTTACCAAAGACTCTCCCTTCAATTAATTTCTTCTCCCGTATATGCCTACACCGAAGGGGGAAGTGATCCTATTATAGCGAGGGTACAGGATACCGAGAAAAATGCTCCCATCAGTGGTATTGCTCTTGAAGCCATAGCGGAAGGCGGTACCCTCATAGCCAAGAAAGGAACAACGACAGACAGTCAGGGAACTCTTACGTATGAAGTATCTCAAGTGAGCGCAAAAACCACCCTTCCTGTGATCATCTCTTTTTCTTTTGCTGCCTACAGTAACGTTATCGCCTCAGACACAGAACTCCAGAACCAAATCCAGAACATCAAAACAAAGAATCACCTCGAAATTTCTCTCAAGGTTTCTCCCAGAACAAAAGCTCAAGCTACCGCTGTTATTCTTTTACGGGGCACAAGACAAGGCACAAAGTCTGAGTCCTACACTCTTGACGAAGCCACGCAAGGGATCCTATCCTCCCAATTGGCCACAAAAGGATTCAATGTGGTTGAGATAGAACTCCCAAATCTTGATTCTTCCAATGAAAAGAAGATCAAAGACACCATTCTTGCTCATCTGCGTTCCAAATATCCCCACATTCGTCGTCTTTTATATGTTTTGATGAGTGGAAATGTTCTCGGTAATGCAGGAGATATTGTCAAGATGGATGCTCTCAGTGGGTTGTATGTGAGTGAGGTTGACCTCTCGTATGTCTGGATCGATGTCGTAGCCAATAAAGTGGAAGAAGGAAAACCTCTCCGGGGAAAGGGTGTTGGCCTCAATGAAGAACAAGCCCTCCAAAATAGCATAAAAAACGCTATTGGGGCTCTTGTTTCTTTTTTGGATGATCAGGCCACCCAAAAAAAATAGCTTTTTTTGTAAGTGATAACGAAGCAGTATGTTTTCCCTCAAACGATCCCTTATTGCCAGTCTCGTTGCGCTTCTCTTTTATGTATTTTTCATGATCCTTGGAGATGTGCTCCTCTCCCAACAAAAAACCTTTCTCGAGACGACGTTTGAAAAACAATTCCCGGGAGTGAAACTCTCTTTAGGAAGACTTTATAATCTTCCTTTTGTCTTTGTAGGAGCAAAAGATGTCACTCTGTCTTTCGGGAATCAAAATGAAATAACCATCAAAAATGTTCGTATATTTTATCTCCCTTCTTTTCTCTGGGAAGGAACACAGGCTATCTACCAGATCACTTTTCAAGAAACAAAAGGGGTCCTTGTTCCCAACGAATTGCTTGCGTACCTACATTCCCTTCCTCACCTTTTTTCCACTCATCGTCACCCTCTTCCCCGCATCGTGATGAAAAAAGGAGAAGTCCTTTTTTCCTTCTGGCAAACCTTGTTTGCCACCTGTTCCTTCTCTGAGGCCGTCTTTCATCCCCATTCCCTTGGGTGGAAAGCTGCATACGAGGGAACTGTTCACGTAAAAGATATCTACAATATGGAATACTTTCAGAGTACGGGAAGCATCAAACTTCACCTGTATGGGACCCACTGGTGGGAAACCATTATTCAAAGCCAACTTCATCTCTCTGTAGGGGGAATACCTCTTTCTCTCTTTACAAACTTTCAAGTAGACCTTTCGCTTTACCGAAAAGAGGACTTGGTACGCACCAATACTCAAGAGAATCTTCGCATAGATTTCTCTGAAAAAACCCTTTCCTACTCTCAAACCCTCTTTTTCACCTATGGAAAACTCCAAGAGAAAGGTATTTTTGAGTATTATTTTTCTCCGGGAAAATATACTCTCGAAACATCATGGAAACAGCCTCTTTCTTCCTTGAATTTTTCTTTGCGTGGTCCTGAAAAACAATTTCTCTCACTGGCATGGCAACCAGACAGAGGTTCAGTGGAGATGTATGGAAAGAAGGGAGGAAAGCTCTCTTTCTCATGGAAATTTCTTCCCCAAGAATTTTCTCTCCAGGGAAGTGCGGACTCTTTTATGGTTATTCCAAATTTTCTCTTTCTCACCGGAAAGGCTTCCTTGCAGGCCTCTCAAAACCAGGGGATGTTGAATATCCAAGACCTCTGGGTGAATCGAGGCAAGGTAGGAAATGCTCTCATCCGTTTCCAAATACAAACGAATGGTATCTCTTTTCAAAAAGCTGGTGGCAATCTCGGTTTTGACGGCTTTCTTGGAAACAATATCACTGTGAATTTTGATGGCACAGCCATCCAGGGAAAAGCCCTCACAACAACCATCTGGTTTGACGGACTCAATATTGCAAAGATGTCTCTCGCTACCAAAGGGAGATTTGTCATGGACTCTCGCGGAAAGATTCTCATCAAAGGCAGTATCCAGGGAAATCTCTCTGACAAGGGGTTTGTCTCGAGGGCATCTTCTGAGTATCTCATCGAAACCCTGTCACCCACCAATAGCCACGTGAGACTTTCCAATCTCTTTTTCTCAAGAGAAAATATTCGTGGACATCTCACAATAGATGTCCTTTACCCTGAACGGCGATGGACCTATGTTACCCTTCAGGGGAACGGAAGGTTCCCCTTCCTCGGACAATCCCCTCTCAATCTCCAGTACACCTGGGATGCCCTCATAGAGAAGGGATATGGTGTCCTGAGTCTTGACAAAAACCTTGACTGCACCTTCCGTCATGGATTAGATGAAGGAGAAATAACCTGGCATATCCCAGAAATTCCCCTCTCTCTTCCTCTGAAACTCTCCTCCTCTGTCAAAAGCTCAGGTACCCTAAGATGGAAAAACCATACTCTCTCTTTTCTCAAGACAACTACTACCCTTGTCGTGGAGAATCTCCCCTATGAACTTCGCCTTGAAGGAGAAAAAGACAAAAACAACCTTGTGTTACGTACGTTCTGGCTTGGTCTTCAAGGGGATACGCTTATAGGACAAGGAGAGTTTACTCAAAAACCAGAGGGGGGTGAATTACGCATAGGATTCATTCGTGGAGGGGGTATTCTCCTCCGTTGGCAGAAAGACGCATGGGAAAGTATTCTTGATTTCAAGAAAGTGGGTATCCGTCTTCCAGAGAAACACCTTGTTTTTTTTGAGGGAGTGGGAAAACTTTCAGGTGAAGGAATGTCTTTTGATGGGGAAGGCCAAATAAAAATAAGCGATTCCACCCATACTCTCGTGATTCGAAACCTTCGGAAAGAAAAAAATCATCTCGACCTTAAAGAGGTGGTATTTACCTGGCAAGGATGGGAAATGAGAGGGGATGGGTTTATAGATCTAGAAACCCACTATGCAGGATGGAATGCCTCCTTAACATCAGAAGACAAACGCCTGTGTCAACTCTCTCTTTTTGGTTCATTAGAAAAAAAAGAAAATTCTTATCTCATCTCTTATCGTATTCCTGAGTGGCTCCTCTTTCAAAAAAAGCAACCGCCTCTTACAGGAGAGATTATCATAGAAAAAAACTTCCTCACCTTCACAAAGAAACAACTCTATGGTATCAACGGAAGCTACAACTTGTCTACGAAGAATCTCTCGATAGAGTATCTTTTTCCCTTTATGAGTGGAAGCCTTGTTGGAGAACTCTCTGAGAACGTGCTTAATATCAAGAGTGAACACCGGCTGGGGCTCTCTTTTCTTGATAAATGGCAACAATTACGGATAACGGGAGCTCTCTTTGCGAGAATTCAACTCTCTGGAACATTGTCTGATCCCTCTCTCGAGGGAAATATCCAGATTCAGGGCCTTTCCCTCTCCTTCCCAGGAATAATAACACGAATCACCAACCAATACCTCACCCTCTCCCTCTCTGGAGAAGAGATCATTCTCCCTCGTCAAAAAATCACGACGTCGACAGGAAACTTTTGGATCCAGGGGGGTATAAAACCCTTTCAAGAAGGTCTTTTCTCGCTTCGGCTCGCCAGCCAACGTTCCAGTGATGTGATCCGTTTTCAGCATGCTCTTTTTACAGGAAGCCTTCAACCAGAGATTCTTGCTCTTACGGGAAACTACAACAGTCTAGCCCTGCAGGGGAATGTGCGTCTCCGCCAATCTCGTCTCTGGGTAAGCCTTCAGGAAATTTGGCAAAAAGAAAAAGATATTTTCCCTATCCCGATACAGCTCTCTCTTGTCCTTTTTCTGGATCAAAAAGTCCATGTCCAGAGTGAACTTTTTGATTTTGTCTTTGAACCCGGTGGAACCCTAAAAATAAAAGGCCCCCTCTCCTCACCCCTCATTACCGGCAAACTTCTCGTCGCTTCTGGAAGCCTTCGGTATCTCACCCAAACCTTTCAGGTTCTCGAAGGAAGTGTCACTTTTGAGAATGAAAGTTTTCCTACCGTAGAACTTCAATCCAAATACAAATATCGAGACATTCAGGAAAATATTGATATTTATTTGACCTTTCGAGGAAAACTCCCTACAATAAATCTGGTAAATTTTTATTCTATCCCTGAAAGAAAACAGGAGGAAATTATCGCATATCTTGGTTTACCCCGGGTATCCACCAATACCAATGTGATGCCCAAAACAGCCCAAGCCCTTCTCTCAACCGGTGCTGGACTGGCAGAGGATATTCTTGTCCTTTCCCCCCTCTCTGCGCGTCTCAGGCAACAATTGGGGCTTGATATGTTTGTGATCCGAAGCACTCTTGCCCAAAATTATACACGATACCTCACAGGAGGAATCTCTAACCTGTCCTGGAATACCCTCTTAGAAGGTTCCTCACTTGCCATAGGAAGATATATCCTTCCAAATATCTTTTTAGAAGCAGATATTTCCCTGAAGGGTCAAGAACAGAGTAATACTCTCAGACTCAGACCTGTGTATAGTGTAGGAATAAGCTACTCTTTTGAGGGTTTTGAGTTAGGGTGGTCCTATGAACCATGGAGTGACCCATCTTTTCTCCAAGAGTTTTACTACGAGCAAAAAATAGAGATTAACTATAAACGACGATTTTAGGAGTAGGCCATGCACCACAATCGAGTCATCCAGGTTTTGTTTGTGTTGGGTTTCTTTTTTGCTACTTTCGCTTTCGCCCAAGAGGGCTTTATTGTCCAGGATATTGTGTTTGAGGGACTTCAAAATATCCAGGCAAGAGAGCTTCGGTCCCTCATTCCCCTCAAAAAAGGTGATCCTTTTTCAGCTGAAAAAGTGAACGAAAGCATCAAAATTCTTTTTCAAACCGGCAAACTCCAGGATCTTAAGGTGGAGAGAGAAAACCTCACAAATGGGTATCGAATTATTTTCAAGGTGGTTGAAAATCCTTATCTCCGATGGATACGTTTCAAAAATGTAGGAACCCTCAGCGTAGAAGACCTCAAGAATGCTCTTCCTCTCAAAGAAGAAGGATATTTTACTGAATCCATGATCACCGAATCGGTAGGTATCCTTAAACAAAAATACAAAGAAGAGGGTTTTCGCGATGTGAGCATAGAGGTCAAAAAAGAACCCTATGACGTAGGCAAAAAAACCAATGCGTATGATATCACCTTTGTCATTGACACCAAGAAAAAGATTGTGGTAGAAAAGATTCTCATTACGGGAAATACCGCTATCAAGGCAACTGAAATCAAAAATACCATGAAAACCAAGGAAAAATTTTGGTTTATCATCTCTGGTGTTTTGAAAGAAGAGGAGTTTGAACAGGATAAACAACTCATCCAGTATCTTTACAAGAAAAAAGGGTACTTTGATGTTGAGATCACAAAGTATACCTGGTATGTGACCAACGTAGGGAAGGATAACCACCCAGCCATTTACGTAGAGATAAATATCAAAGAAGGGGAAAAATACTACACAGGAAACATTTCTATAGAAAACAATACCATCTACCCTACGGAAGAGCTTCGTTCGCTAATTACCCTCAAAGAGGGAGCTATCTATGATTACATCCAAATGGAAATGGGACGATACGCCATCTACTCAAAATATGCTGATAATGGCTACCTGTATGCCAACGTCGTGCTCATCCCTGAAAAACGATCCAACACCAATATTATTGATAGCCGACTTGTCCTTTATGAAGGAAAACGGGCCCATATTGAAAAAATCCTCATTACAGGGAACACCAGGACAAAAACAAAGGTTATCCAACGGGAGATTATCTTCCAGGAAGGGGAAATGTATATCAACCGCAAGGTAGAACAAACCAAAAATCGTCTGATGCAGCTTGAGTACTTCTCCGATGTCCAGGTTATCACTTACCCTGGTTCCACAGAGGGACTTGTCAATCTCAATGTTGATGTGGAGGAAACAAGAACAGGCCTGTTTACCATTGGTGTTACCTATGGTTTTGAATCCGGGTTTTCTGCCTATCTTCAGGTCTCAGAAAAGAACTTTCTCGGAACTGGCCGTACGGTGACAGCACGAGGAGAATGGGCACAGAATAGCCAATCTCTTACCTTTGGTTTTCAGGAACCTTATCTTTTCGATCAACCCATTTCTGCGGGTTTTAATATAGGCTATAGCCGGAACTGGTTTAAAAATATCCCGACAGATGACAATCATGACGGTATTTTAGATGGTTCGGATTTCAACTACCAAAACAACCCAAGCAACAGTTTTACTACCCTCACCAATGATAAATACTACTATCGAGATAGTTTCAATGTAACGGTGAATGTCGGAAGACGCTTTGGTATTTACTGGAACGGAAGTCTCTCGTTGGGAAGTTCTTTCTACCAAGATACCGGGGCAAACTTTTCCCATCCTCTCATTTATGCAGATGTGTGGACCAATAATACAGGACTTCTCGATGACCTTAAGAGAGGTTGGCGTTTCAAAAACTTCTTCGGTATCACTGCGACAAGAAACTCTACCGATAACCCCTTTGAACCAACTCGAGGAAGTATTTTTCAAACAAGTCTTACCTCTTACGGCGGCTGGCTCGGAGGAGAAAGCCACTTCATCAAGACAAAAACCTTCTTCAGTGCTTACTTCAACCCTATCTGGAAGATTGTTCTCGCCTATAACCTCTCTACCGAATTCTTACTCCCTCAAATAATGAACGGACAAAAGGAGTACTCTTCCTCGGAGATTCTTCGTTACGATGGCATTTGGGAACTTCGAGGATGGATGGGGCTTGTTCGAGGGGGAGAATCAAAACTTTACCAGAGTTTTGAACTTCGTTATCAAATCTACCAATTGTGGATCTGGGGGGCCTTTATTGTTGACGTAGGAAACCTTTGGCCAACCTACCATGGGATAGCGCCCCTTAATCCAGAAGGAACCATGTTCAGCTTTGGACCGGGTATCCGTTTCAATATCCCGGGTTTCCCTCTCAGATTCTATCTCGTCCGACGGGGATTTTATGACAACATAGAAAACCGTTTCAGACTTGAAAAAACAGATGCCCTCTTTAGTGACTGGCAGTTTGTTCTTTCTATCCAAGGAATGTTTTAAGGAGGTAAATGATGAAAAAGTGGTTGGGCCCGTGTTTGCTTTTTCTGATGACGGTAGGTATGTTCTGGGGACAAAGTGCCGCTGCCCTCAAACTTGTTAAGGTCGCTGTTGTCGATTTTGATCGCATCCTCCAGTCGTATCCTGGTTATGAAGACATCAAACAAGAAATGACCAAAAAACGTCAGGAGTATGATGCCCAGATTCAGGAAAGAAAAAAAGTCATTGCCACCCTTGAAGAAGAGTACAAACGGCTCTATACCAGCCTCTCAGCCGAAGAAAGAACCCGCCGCGAGATTGAAATTGACAGTAAAAAACAAGAATTGGCTGAGTTTACCATTGAGGCAAATAAAAGTCTCGAGGCTCTCAGAAATGATCTCACCCGTAGCGTGTATAACAAGATCCTTGTAGTGATACAAAAAATTGGTAACGAAAAGCGTTACACCCTCATCCTTACAAAAGAGACTGCTGGTCTTCTTTTTTATGACAAAAGTGTAGATATTACTTCAGAGGTGATAACAAGGATCAAGGCGGAGCAGAGTCTCAATGAGAGAAATTAGCCTGAAGGTTAAGGTTCCCTCCTCTCGTAATGCATATTATCCTATTGTCTTTGGAAATAATCACTGGAAACAGACACTTGCTTCCTTCGTGGAAAACCACACCTTTTCAAAGGTGATTTTCTTAGTCGATGAGCAGGTGTTTTCTTTTTGGAAAGAAGAGATAGAGCAGTTCCCACACCCTGAGATTTGTATACTTCCCTCTGGGGAAACCTCAAAAAATCTTGAAAAGGCCATGGAGATCATCGGTTTTCTCACACGCCAGGGATGTGATAGAAAAAGCCTCCTGGTTACCCTCGGGGGAGGAGTTGTGGGAGATCTTGGGGGATTTGTGGCTTCTCTCTATATGCGTGGGATAGCTTTCGTTCAGATACCAACTACTGTTCTTTCTCTTGTGGACAGTTCTATTGGAGGGAAAACGGGGGTCGATACCTCCTATGGAAAGAATCTTGTAGGAAGTTTTCATTTCCCTTCCCTTGTTATTGCCGATGTGATGTTTCTCCAGAGTCTTCCAGAAACCCAGAAAAAAAACGGCTATGTAGAAATGGTAAAACATGCTCTGATTGCAGATGAAGGATACTATCGTCAGTTAATGGTTCCCTTCACAGAAAAAGAATGGCCCTCTCTTCTGTGGAAAAGTTGCCAAATCAAAGCAAGAATCGTCGAAAAAGATCCTCGAGAACATCATCTCAGGCAAATCCTGAATTTTGGACATACTCTTGGTCATGCCATTGAACATGCTGCTGGGTACGAGATTCTCCACGGTTTTGCAGTGGCTTGGGGTATGATAGGAGAGGCTTTTCTGTCTGTGAAACAAGGAATACTGAGGCAGGATATTCTTCATACCCTCATCCAAGATTTCAAGAAAAATTCACTCCTCTTTTCTCCTCAAACAATTCTTAAACTTTCCTGGGAAGATGTCCGCTATCCTCTCCTCCATGACAAAAAAAACATACGTAATCATATTCACGTAGTACTGCTTGAAAAAATCGGCCAGGTGAAACACACCTCTTGCCAGTACAGTTATCCTCTCCCAGAAGAGCTTTTCCAAGAAGCCTTTGTTTTTCTGAAGAACATAGCGGAGGAATGGGATGAAAGTCATTGATCTCCATAGCCATACTCTCTGGAGCGATGGAACTCTCATTCCATCCGAACATATTCGCCGTGCTATTGTCAAGGGATATGAGGTTATTGCCATCACTGACCATGCCGACGCTACAAATATTGACATTCTCTGTAAGGAGATGGTCCCTTTTGCCAAAAGTATGAACGAAAAACAAAACGAGATTACCGTGCTTGCTGGTGTTGAACTTACTCATGTCCTTCCAGAAGACATCAAAGACCTCACTGACTACGCCCGTGGAAAAGGTATCCATCTTGTTGTCGTTCATGGGGAAACTCTTGTCGAACCGGTACGACCTGGCACAAATCGAGCAGCCATTCTTGCAGGGGTAGACATTCTTGCCCACCCAGGAATTATAGACGAGGAAGATGTCAGACTTGCCGCCCAAAAACAGGTCGCCTTAGAAATAAGTTATCGAAAGGGAAACTGTCTTGGGAATGGACGAGTAGCCTCTCTTGCTCAGAAACATACTGCCCCTCTTGTGATCAATTCTGATGCCCATGATATTGGGGATTTCTTGACACCTGAGCTCTGGCAGGCTGTCGGCAAAGGAGCTGGACTCTCAGACAAAGATCTTGCCCATCTCTTCCATTTTACTCAGAATTTGGTAAAAAGACTTCTTTTAGGAGCCAGGAGGACATGAGAAAAACCCTCTGGCTTTTTGAGCATCTTCCTCTTTCCCTCCGGTGGATCGTAGAAACCGTAGAAGCAGCTGGTTACGAGATCAGTATGGTCGGTGGAGCCGTACGAGATATGCTCATTGCAGGTGGGTATGAAAAGAGCAGCAAAGACTTTGATTTCGATTTTGCTACAAGTGCTACCCCACAAGAAATTATCCGTATTTTTTCTCACGCAAGACATCCAGAAGACAAAGAACATTTCATTGTCCCTACCGGAATGAAACATGGGACCGTTACCCTCATCATTCGTGATCCAGGAGAGAGCTTTGAGATTACTACTTATCGTATCGACGAAGAATACAAAGATGGTCGAAGACCAGAGAGTGTTATTTTTGTTCGTTCTTTGGAGGAAGATCTTTCTCGACGAGATTTCACTATCAATGCCATGGCCTATCATCCTTTGCGGGGAGAACTTATTGACCCTTTTGGAGGAGAAGACGATATCCACAAACGCCTCATCCGTTGTGTGGGAGATCCCCTGGTAAGGTTTCTTGAGGATGGGCTTCGTCCGATGAGGGCTTGTCGTCTCAGTGCTAAACTGCAGTTTGCCATTGATAAACCTACCTTTGAGGCCATCCCTCACTCCATGGAAAGCATCAAAAAAGTAGCCATGGAACGCTTTCATGATGAATTTATGAAGCTTCTGAAAACAGAGAAGCCCTCAATTGGGATTGAAGCTATGAGAAAGTCAGGCCTTCTCGAATACCTCATGCCCGAACTCCTTGAGGGCATAGGCGTAGACCAGAACGAATTTCACCGATACGATGTCTATTATCATAACCTCTATGCATGTGATTTTGTCCCCCCCCACAAACCCCTCGTGAGGTTTGCCGCTCTTCTTCACGATATAGCAAAACCCCGGGCAAAAAAATTCGCTGAAGAAGGGGGACATGGAAACGTTTTTTACAATCACGAAGTTCTCGGAGAAAGACTGGCACGAAAAATTCTCAAACGTCTCAAAGCCAGCAACCAAGAAATTGAGTGGGTTTGCAAACTTGTGAGACTTCACATGTTTTACTATACACATGAATGGACGGATGGCGCCGTGAGGCGTTTTCTTCGCCGTTTTGATGGGGATACAGAATTTCTTGAGGACCTTTTTCTCTTGCGAGAAGCTGACAGGTTGGCAAGTGGGACAAAACAAAAAACAGCAGACATCTTAGAAGACTTCAAGAAACATATCCAGAGGGTACTCGAACAGGAAAATGCGCTCAAGGTAACTGATCTTGACATTAATGGTTACGATCTCATGCACACCTTTGATCTCAAACCCTCTCCTCTCATTGGAAAAATCCTTAACTACCTCCTTGAAGTTGTCCTCGAGCATCCACAGTACAACCAAAAAACAAAGCTTCTGGAACTTGCAAGAGAGTATCTTGATGGTAAGATTTTTCAGTTTACTTTTTCCGAAGAAATCTCTGACCAGCAGGAGGAAGAACAATGAAACTCTCCCTCATAATGCTTACTTCTCTTGTCTCCCTGAGCAAACTGTGGGGGGATATCTATGGATTTCCCTCCGAGGTCTTTGCCAAAAGACTCAGTCTGAACGCCATCAACAGCTATCTTCATGAACAAGAAGCACTTTTAGCCTCTGGGAAAACAAACTACCAACGACTCTGGATAACAGCCGCTGGCTACTATTATCAGGGAGAATTCTATAAAACTACGCCAGAAAGCCGCAAAGCCTCCTTCCTCAAAGCAAAGGACTATGCCCTTCTTGCCACCCAGGTGAATCCTCAAGGAGCAGAAGGATACTATTGGCTTGCTGTGGGATACGCCCTTTGGTCCAAAGAAAACGGCATCCTCGATAGCCTTTTTTATGCTGATGATGTTCTTGAGGCTCTCAATCGATGCATTGAGCTTCAGCCCAGTTATTTTGATGGGGTCCCGTGGGCCATGAGAGCCCTTGTCTATGATCTTGTTCCTGGATGGCCATGGTTCGGCGACAAGAAAAAAGCCTTCGCAAATATTGAAAAAGCCATTCTCCTCTGCCAAGGTACTCCAACAGAAAGAACCGTCATAGGTATTTATGTTGATATACTTACAAGAAATAAACACTACACCCTAGCCACCAATTTTCTCGCCCGTTTCACCAATATTCCCTGGAATCCACAGTTCGAACTTGAAGAAAAAAGAGCCTTCAAGGACATCTCTAACGCTGTCCTGATTTTGCGAGAAAAGAAATACTGGCAATAGAGAGTTCTCACAAAACTCCCAGCAGTTCGTAAATCTTTATCTTTCTTTCTCCATAGGGGTATACGTCAAGTTCACGTACAATAACCTTGTCTTTCACTTTGTGGTAGGTAAATTCGCTGATGATAATGTGAGTTTTATAGGTTTTATTCTCATCCTGGAGTTCTTCAGTAAGGATCATCGGTTCCCCTATGCCAGTGTAATTTTTCTTCTTTTGAGAGCCGATATTCCCAATAGTAATCACTCCTGTATTGAGTCCAATTCCTATATTGATAGGCTCTCTGCCCTCTCGAACCAGTTGAGCATTAAACTCTTTGAGTTTTTCCACCATACGAACGGCGGCCACACAGGCCTGCAGGGCATGATCTTCCACGGGAAGCGGGGCTCCCCAAAAGGCCACAATAGCATCTCCAATGTATTTATCAAGAGACCCTTTTGTTTCCAACACAATGTCCGTCATTTGGGAGAGATAAACATTGAGAAATTCAATAAGCTCAGTAGGTTTCATCCCTTCAGAAAGAGTCGTAAAACCACGAATATCCGAAAAAAGCATGGTCACTTCCCGTTCCACTCCCCCCAACTCTACAAGAGAAGGATCCTCTACAAGAATATTCACAAGATCAGGACTCACATAGCGAGAAAAGGTAGATTTGATCAAACGCTTTTCCCTCTCTTCTGTAAGGAGAATATACACCTCTCCGAGGACAAGATACATCACCCCAGCCACCAGCGGTAAAAAGGTAACTACCACCCACCCCATTGCAAAACACACCAACCCTACCGCAATGGGCATAAAAATAGCCAACAACAGTGCCCCGATCGTTGTCTTCAGTCCCCGAGAAAGAAGTACTTGAAGTATTCCAAGCCACAACACAAGAAAAGCAAATTCCAACCACCATGGAACATCAACAAGAAACTCTTGATTAAGAATGGTTCCTAAACCATAGGCCAAATGATCTACACTAAACAACGAACCCAAAGGAGAAGAGAACTTATTCGCTGCCGTTCCCTCCGAACGAATGCCAAAAATGAGAATACTCCGTTTGGGAAGACCTGCTCGAAAAATATCCTTAAGGGAAACAGTTCTCAGATACTGGTATTGTCCCTGACTCTTGTAATGCACTCGCATCCGATAAGAAGAATCCACAGGAATCACAATGTCAACCTTTTTGTCTTTCAACTTGGCCTGAGGGAGAATGACCTTTCCAGGCAATATTTTCACATCCTCAAGTTTCACCCCTGTATATACCAATGCCATCATGAGAACACCAGAGGGATATACCACATTGGTAAGCTTCCCCTCTTTTTTGTATGACACTACGGCAAAGAGAGGTACTTTGTACATGATCTCTTCTTCACCCTCCAGGTTAAGGTAACCCATATACCCTACTTCTCTCACATACTCTGGGGGGGGAGCTGTGTAGGAAGTATAGCTACTCAAAAGAGACGGAAAGGGGAAAGCCACCTCAAACATCCGCATCGTTTTTGCTTCCTCTGAATCATAATCCAAAGGTTCTCCCTTTTTTTCTAAACGGAAATCCATTCCTATCGCAAGAGGATAGCCTTTGAGATGAGAAAGGAAAATCTCCTCCGCTTCCCCATACAAGGGAATATTGAAAAAAAGTGTTGCAGGCCTCTTCGATTCTTCTAAAGAAAGAAAATACTCCAACACCGAAGCCCACACTGAAGCCGGAAGAGGATAACTATTGTAATATTTGATAGACTCTTCATCGACCGACACAAGATAAATATACCGGTAAAATTCTGATTGAAGTGATTGACGCTGCGCCATACCCTCAGCTGTCAATGTCCCCCCTCGAGCCGCAAAAACAGCATACCGAAGGTTCAGAGAGACCCTCTCTATTTGACGAAGAAAATCCCTCCATCCAAAGAAAGAAACCCCTTCAGGAAGATAATATCCCACCACAAAAAACACTATCACCAAAAGATTGATCGCCGTCAAAACCAGTATTTTTTTTCCTGAGCCAGACTTCTTCATAGAAGACCCCTTTTACTTGATATCCCACAACTCATACACCCTAACTGGTTCTTTTTTCCCTTTCACTCGTGTGAGATCGAGCTCTCGAACAACGACCCTCTCCTTTACCTGAGCATAGGTAAACTCCGAAAGAACAATCTGAGTATGATAAAACTTGTTAAGTCCCTTAATACGAGAAGCAAGATTCACTGAGTCCCCTATAGCTGTATAGTTTTTCTGCTTATCAGATCCCACATTTCCTACCACAGCCCTTCCCGTGTTAAGACCAATGTTTACTACTACTGGTTTGAGACCAAGTCTTTTCTGTTCTTCATTGAAGAGTTCTACCCGATGAAGCATGTCTATAGCTGTCTTGCAAGCACGATAAGCATGTTGGGGATCTTCAATAGGGGCTCCCCAAAAAGCCATAATCATCTCCCCCATATATTTATCAAGTGTACCGTTTGCCTCAATAATCATATCCCCCATGAAACCAAAATACCGATTGAGAAAATTGACTATATCACGAGCGGTAAAACCTTCTGTCACCTCATGGAAATTCTTTATAGAAGAAAAAAAGATAGTAATCTCCCTTTCACTTCCCCCTAATTGGAGAGTCTCCGGATTCTCGATCAAAAGATCAACCAATCTCGGATTGAGATAACTTGAAAACGTTTGTCGAATAAACGCCTTCTCACGACTTTCGGTAATCAAGACATACACCTGGGCAAAAACAAGGGTAAGTATCGCATCCAAAAAAGGAACAAAAGTAACAATATGCCAATCCTTTAAAAAACCTACCGCTCCCACCACAAAAGGCAAAAAAGAAACCACACCTCCCAGAGAAAACCACACCATCCCCCCCCTGGCTGACAACAATGCTACAGCCATAACCACAAACACAATGTACACTATTTCTACCCAAGGAAGGGGAAACTTCAAGAAACGCTTCTCATACAACGTATAAAGAGAATAGGCAATATGCTCAATCCCAAACATCTCCCCAAAAGGAGAACGCCAAATATCATGTGTCCCACTCCGAGAATACATCCCTGTAAGGAGAATGGCCCCTTCTGGCAATTCCACTCTGGTGATATCGGCAAGAGACACCACCCTCACACGCCCGGATCCTGGCGGCGCAAGATAATTGATACCTACATATCCCCGAGTCCTCGGAACATGGGGCACAAAAAAATCTTCTCTTTTGCCTTTGTACTCCGCATTCGTAATAAGAAGCCCCTCGCGCTTCCATACTACCTGCGAGAGATCTGAATTCAAAAGCTCAAGAAGAATACCTATTTGAATAGAAGGATAATACACATTGGTGATATCATCCACCCCATCCTGTCCCTTGTAGTTATAAAAAACTGAGACCAAGCCGGGGAAATACCGGTATATCCCGCTTTCATCGCTAAAGAAATTTGCCGCACCAGCAGCCTCAACCTCATCCATAAGAGGCGACAAAACCAAGACCTGTTTCGTGTAATGAGAAACCTCCTCATAGGGAATCTCTCCAGGATACTCAAAACGTTTTAGACTCTGGACGGACGAATACGTATACTCCAGAGAATCCCTCTGGACTAACTTATGAAAATAGGGATCCGTTGCCCTGAGGTTCACTGCTGCCTGTGAGAGTTCAAGGATAAAGTCTATGGCTAAAGGCTTTCTATAGTTTCGAAAGGCCTGAAAAAGATTGGTATCGCTTTGAGGTTTTCGAGAAGGATCAGAAAATACAATATCGAAGAAAATAAGATGTGGTTGTTTTTCTTCAGGCAGACGAGCAAAATGATTGAGATAATTTGCCCATACTTGTCTGTCAAAAGGAAAACTCCCCCCAAACTTTGCAATAGCCTTGTCGTCTATAGCCACAATAACAATACGGTCAAGAATACTTGGTTTCGGTTTCTTGTTGAACAAGGTCTCAAAACTATACCGGAACCGAAATCGCCAATTCAGCGTCCTATCCTCAAATCCCCGAAGAAATGCTCCAAAAACCCCACCACCACCTTCCCCATAATACAACCACACGGAAAATAACGCCACACAAACAGAAAATCCCAAGATAACGAGGTATTTTATGACCTTCTTGAATATCTTCATGAGGATTCATCCTCCTTTCTCAGTTTGAGAATCAATCCCCCCAGGGGAGGAAGTGTCAATGAAAGAGAGTACGGCTTTCCCTGCCAGGCAATATCATCAGACCACACACCACCAGCGTTCCCAATATTTGCTCCCCCATAGATTTCCGCATCTGAGTTGAAGATTTCCTTGTAGAAACCACGTGCAATAGCCCCAATCCGATACTGATACCGAGGAACAGGTGTCATATTCAGAACCACCACCACAAAATCCCCTTTTCTGTCTCGACGTATATAGCTCAGGATAGAATTATCCGAATCGTAGAAATCTATCCACTCAAATCCATAAGGTTCCGTATCAAGCTCATACAGGGCTGGTTCTTTTACATACAGATGGTTGAGATCCTTGACAAGCCTCTGGAGTTTCGCATGGGGCTCATATTGTGTGAGATGCCAGTCAATACTCTTGGCCTCATTCCATTCATCCCATTGACCAAAATCTTGTCCCATAAAGAGAAGCTTCTTCCCAGGATGCGTCCACATATAGGTATACAACAACCTTACATTCGCAAACTTTTGCCAAACATCACCTGGCATCTTATTGAGAATAGAGCGTTTTCCATGAACCACTTCATCATGAGAAAGCACAAGAATGAAGTTCTCACTATACGCATACACCATAGAAAACGTCAGTGTTCCCTGATGATACTTGCGATAAATCGGTTCTTTGGAAAAATACACCAACGTGTCATTCATCCAACCCATGTTCCACTTGAACTCAAAACCAAGCCCCCCCACATAGGTAGGACGAGAAACCCCTCCAAAGGCCGTAGATTCCTCAGCAATGGTGGTTGCACCAGGAAACTTACTGAAAACAAGCTCATTCATCCGTTTCATAAAATCAATAGCTTCGAGGTTTTCCCTTCCTCCGTAAATATTTGGCACCCATTCCCCTTCTTTGCGAGAGTAATCCAGATATAACATTGAGGCTACGGCATCTACACGAAGACCATCAATATGGTATTTTTCAAGCCAAAAAAGCGCATTGGCAATCAAAAAATTTCTCACCTCATTCCGACCATAGTTGAAAATATACGTTCCCCAATCCATATGTTCACCTTTTCTTGGATCCTCGTGCTCATACAGGGCTGTACCATCAAATCTTGCCAACCCATGGGCATCCTTGGGAAAATGTCCAGGTACCCAATCAAGGATCACCCCAATATTGTTCTGGTGCATATAGTCCACAAAATACATGAAATCTTCCGGAGTCCCAAAACGACTTGTTGGGGCATAATACCCTGTAACTTGATATCCCCATGAACCATCAAAAGGGTGTTCTGCTACAGGCAAGAGTTCCACATGAGTGTACCCCATCTCCTTCACATATTCAGCAAGTTTCACTGCAAGATCCCGATAGCTAAGAAAACCATTGGTTTCTGGCACCCTCATCCACGACCCAAGATGTACCTCATAGATACTCATAGGCTTGTGAAGATTCTGAGATTGAGCCCGTTTGTTGAGCCATTCTTCATCGTGCCACGTATAGGTATTGATATTCCAAACGCGAGAAGCGGTTTTTGGCCTCACCTCAGCATAAAACCCATAAGGATCCGTCTTGTCAAGTATATGGTGATGTTTTGTCTTAATCTGGAATTTGTAGTTTTCTCCCTCTCCAAGGCGCGGCACAAAAATCTCCCACACTCCTGAACTTCCCCTCACCCGCATTTGATGCCTACGGTTATCCCAGGCATTGAAATCCCCAACCACAGCCACAGCACGAGCATTCGGTGCCCATACAGCAAACAGAACTCCTTTCACCCCATTCACCTCCATAATATGGGCACCTAATTTTTCATAAATATGTTGATGATTCCCTTCGTTAAAAAGATGAAGATCAAAGTCTGTCAGCACTGGCGGAAAAATGTAGGGATCTTCTGTTTCATGCATAACCCCGTGGTGATATTCAATACGCAAAAGATAGGGGAAAAAGTCCCTCCCATCCTCAAACACACACTCAAACATCCCATTATAGTGCACGGGATGCATATCGTAAATCACTTCTTTCTTGCCTTTGTGGGAAAGATCGACTATTTGAATAGACTTTGCCGAAGGATTCAACACGCGAATAACCGAAATCTCTTTGTCCCCCCAATGGATTTTGTGAAACCCTAACACCTCAAAAGGATCGTGATGATCAAAATGAAGAAGCTTATTCAAAGCCTCTTGAGCTATTGTGCCCCGCATAGAGCCTCCATTCATAGAAAAATTTGATACTGTATATATCATAAGGAAAATTTTATTTTATGCAAGAGGTTAGAAAAATTTTTCTCGAGGATAAACGACGTCATCTCTCAAGACTGTTTTGAAAAATATTTTACCAAAAGCTCCAAGACACTCTTTAGGCACTTTCCTCAAAAGGAAAAACAACCTCAAACACCGTCTCACCCTTTTCCCGTCGATACGTAATTGTCGCTTCATAGAGAGACAAAAGCCTCTTTACCACGTAGAGTCCTATACCCATTCCTCTTCCTGGTCGAGTGGTAAAAAAGGGCTCAAAAATATACTTTTCTTTTTCTACGGGTATACCCGGCCCATTGTCAATCACTCTCATAAACACCTTATCGTTAATCCTCTCTGTTTCAATCCGCACGAGTCTTGGAAAGGGACATTGCTCAAGCACACGAAAAGCGTTGAGAAGAAGATTTGAAAGTACTTGAACAAGTTGGGTAGTATGGAATCTCACCACAAGATCTAAGGGGCTTAACACCTTCGTCAGGGTTATCTTTGCCTCAGAAATATCGTGCTGCAAGGTGTCAAGTACTTCATCAATCACAAGGTGGAGTTTTGTCTTCTCTGGTTTGACCGTAGCAACAGCCAAAGCGGCTTGTCGCATACCTTGGATGATACTATCTATCCTTTGGACACGTTGCGAGATCTTCTCCATATTCTGAAGAAGTTTCTCATAGGGAATAGCTTTTCCCTGTTGGTACCAGTAAAGGGGACTCTCACTGAGAATACGAATAGATTGCAGAGGCTGTCGCACTTCATGTGAGATAGCACTCATCATCTGGCCAAAATTCATCATTTCCTGTGCCTTTTCGAGAAGAAGTTTCTGCTCCATCATCTGTTTTTGGGTTTGAACATACTTTTCCCACTCATCGTGACGCTGAATAGCCTGAGCAAAAATATGAGAGAGAATCTGAAGTGTTGACACAAAGGATCTCTCAAACCTCAAAGGACTTTGCCAAAAAAAGACAAAAACCCCAACAACCGTATTTTGTACAGAGAGGGGACACAATATCATTCTTTGGATTTTTTCCTCATCCCAATACGAAAGAAAACGCTGGGGAACCTGAGACCTCTTCCACCAATAGACAAGTTTTTCTATCCCTATTCTGTCTCCTAACGCTACCTTTACAAATCTCTGACAGGGTCTCACCTCATAACAAACACAAAAAAGTCTTTGGAGAAATTTTTTTTCACCCTCTTCGAGAGTGCGAAACAACAATACCCCATCAATACCAAGGCTTGAACGCAAAAAATCCAGAAGCCTCGGAAAAAGCGGAAAAGGATCCATCTCTTGATTGATACGTTCCAAAACATATCGAACTATAATCTGAAAATGTCTTTCTTGCTGAAGCCGTCTGAGGTGAGCCTCCAAACGGTTTTGTTGTTTTCTCTCCCTTGTAATGTCATAAATAATGCCTCTCGCTCCAATCAGGATCCCAGAGGCCGTTACCTTGGGGACAAGACTTATCCTCCCCCATCGAATTCTGCCTTCTTTCTCCCGAAAAGAGATCTCATACACACGTTGTTCAAAAATCTTTTGTTGAAGAATATCCTCGCGAAAGAGATGGAGAAGCTCCCGGGAAAGAAAGAGAAAATCTTCACTCACGAAATCGAGGATAGATTTTCCAACAACCTCTTCTGGGGCATACCCTAAAAATGCCTCTATTGCTCGGTTTACAAAACTGATCCTTCCCTCCGCATCCATATCAAAAACCACATCAGAAAGTTGGTCAATGAAACATTCGTGTTGATGAAGAGTAAGTCTCAGTTCTTTTTCAAGCTCTTTTCTTTCTTCTATTTCCTCTTTTAAGCGAGACGTAAGCACTTCAAGCTGTTTTTCGGCATGGATACGCCAAAGAGCCACTTCAATAACACTCACAAGACGCTGCTCATCTATCGGCTTGGGGACATACCCATAGACAGGAAGAGAAACAAAACGATGATCATTTCTGGAGAAAGGCATCGCTGTCAGAAAAACAAAAGGCACCCACATTTTTTCATTGAGATGCTTCGCAAGTGTTATCCCATCCCCGTCTTTATCAAGAAGGATAATATCCGAAATCACAAGATCCGGTTTCGTATCGAGAATCTCTTGATAAGCCTTCTCAAAACTCGAAGAACTCCCTACCACCTCATGAGATTTCTTGAGAAAAGACTCAATATACAAACGAAGGACTGCTTCATCTTCGACAATATAGAGACGTGCCATACAACCCCTTTTGCTTTATCGGAACAGGGAAAAGTATTTCTTGAATGTTTTCCAGGGAAGTCCCTCCACTCCACAATATCACACTTCCTGTCTTGGTTCACATATTCCAAATCTCAAGCAACCATAGTCCAAAATGAGATTAATTGCTGTCGATTTTTATGTGATTCTCAAGAAGATAATCATCAATAGGCACACCGTTGACTTTTACATTTTTTGTTTTGAGATGCGTATAGGTTTTTCTGTCAATACTTCGGATAGGATTATTGTACACATCTACTCTTTTGAGGTTAGGAAGCACCTCAAGATTAGCTAAGCGCGTGATTTGGTTATAACTCAGCCAAAGGATTTCAAGATTTTTCAGGGGGTGAAGATTTTCGATCTTGGCAATACGGTTATTGTAAAGAGAAAGGATCCGAAGTTGACTGAGGCCATCAAGATTTTCTATTTTCTGGATATGGTTACCATGAAGATAGAGACACTGAAGCCTCTTGAGGTTTTGTAGATTCTCTATCTTGCTGATCGCATTATCATTTAAGGCAAGCCATTCAAGATTGACCTGGTTGTGAAGCCCTTCTATCTCGTTGATCTGGTTATGAGCAAGGGAAAGCCATATGAGATGGGTGTTTTTCTCCAACCCTTCAATGAGAAGAATATTGTTGAAGGCAAGGTTAAGCTCTTGAAGTTCCTTGAGACGGTCAAGGTTTTCTATTTTGCTAATCTGGTTATGGTCGAGGTGAAGCGAGAGAAGGTTAGTGAGTTTGTCAAGATTCGCAATACGAGTGATCTGGTTATAACTCAGGTAGAGTTCTCTCAGATTGGTGAGTTTATAGAGATTTTCAATACGACTGATACGATTTTCAGAAAGCCAGAGAGCCTGGAGCTTGAGAAGATTATCAAGGTTTTCAATCTGCGTAATCTCATTTCGACGAAGCCCAAGTTTTTTGAGAGCAGTGAGATTTTCAAGCCCCTTTATCTCCCGAATATGATTCCCTGAAAGACTGAGCCGTTCAAGATTCACAAGAGTATCGAGTCCTTCTATCTCGGTAATCTTGGCACTGGCAATATTGAGAACCCGAAGGTTAACGAGATTCTCGAGGTATTGAAGACGCTCTATCTGTGTATTCGAGAGGCTGAGAATCTTAAGATTGACAAGGTTTTCAACAGGCTTCAAACTCTCAATGGAAGGATCCATCAGGTTAATCTCTGTCACATCAATGGGATACTCTCGCGATCCAATCTTGATGGAATTGGGCATTTCTACGCGAATATTATATTTTTTGACATAAACCTCAACGTCCCCTATCTCCATTCCTCTGTCATTCATAAAAATAACACGTTTTTGATAGAGAAAATCGTAGGTATTTTTGTCAATACTTTTGATAGGATTACCATCTACGTAGAGTAGTTCAAGAGAGGGCAAAAATTCCAATCCCTGTAATCGGGTAATACGATTATGATCGAGATAAAGCCATTTGAGCTTGGGAAGCCGAAGATTTTTTATCTCATCTATTCGATTGTAGGAAAGCTTGAGACCAATAAGATTGGGAAGATTCTCAAGTCCTGTAATCTCAGTAATATCGTTATGGTCGAGCCAGAGCCTCTCTAAACGATAGAAAACACTCATATCTTCAATTTTGGTGAGTCCCATATGAGAGAGAAAAAGTTCCCGCGCCTCAGAGGAATAGTATTGCCCGGCAATCTGAACCATCTTCATGGAAGTTCTCCTCTTTGTAGCCCTGGCCTTTTGATATCAACACAGTTCACTCAGGGTAATGATCAAACCTGTCAGTCTCTCAAGATCTTCTATACGGATATATTCCTGAAGGGAATGGACCCCTTCCATTCCTACACTCAGGTTCACTGCCGGAATACCATTCTGATTGTAGATATTGGTATTGCTCCCTCCCCCTGTCCATTCAAGACGAGGAGGTATGCCCATCTTCTGCATAGCCTTTGAGACCAATTGGATAACAGGGCTTGTTTCCTCGTAACGAAAACCACTATACACCTTTTTGAAACAAATGTTCACATCTTCAATCTTTTTTTCAAAAGATTTTTTGTGGATGAGTTTTTCTATCCGTTTCTGGAGCTTTTGACAGTCTTTTTCACGGTGGGAACGGAATTCTCCCTGAATATGGCACATATCCGCCACAATATTGGTGGCTTTTCCCCCATCAATTACCCCCACATTGGCTACCGTGTATCGAGAGAGACGCCCTTGAGGAAGCTTGCTGAGAATCTCTCCCGCGGCAACAATCGCATTCTTCCCTGCCTCAGGGGCAATACCTGCATGACTTGCCTTGCCTGTGATAAAGATCTCATATTGGTACTGGGTTGGAGCTGCCACGATAATTCCCCCTACAGGACCATGAGAATCAAGGACAAAACCATAATCCGCCTGAACACGAGAAAAATCCAGATACCTCACCCCTACAAGCCCCACTTCCTCAGCCGAGGTAAAAATAAAAAGCACATCACCATGTTCTCTATACTGGAGTTCTTCAGCAGCAACAACCATAGCTGCTGAAGCTGCTTTGTCATCCCCCCCCAATATCGTCTGTCCTGAAGAACGGATGATATCCCCATCAATTACAGGTTGAATCCCTACTCCTGGTTCCACTGTATCGACATGAGCATCAAAAAAGAGAGTTTTCTTCCCGGAGGTATTGGCCCTGAGATACCCAATAAGATTTTCCGATGAATTTCCCTCCTCCGTGGTGTAAGGAAGACGTTCTACCTCAAGCCCTATATCTGTAAGTCTCTTCTCTAAATAGTCAAACATCTTTTTTTCTTTGAAAGAGTGACTGTCAATCTTGACTTGGGTGAGAAATTCTTGGACAACCCGATTTTTTCTGTCATTCATAGCATGCCCTTATACGAGATCTCTTAGGGAACTCGCTTCCATTCTTCGGCACTCACATAGGGTTGAATATCTTGAACCACATCATTGTTATGGATCACATTCCAGCCATAGACGGTGCCTTTCAGGGTATTCTCATCAATAATCTCAAGAATAGAATAGGCGCGAAGTGCCTTTGTCTGAACAAGTTGCTGAGCAATTTTTTTAGGAAGCCAGTTGACAAGGTATTCCACATTGTAGTCTTCTTCAACAATCTTCACTGTTTTTTCGTTGAGATAACGGATGACAATAGGGATTTCTGCCCCATTTCTGGCAATAATCCGCCCTTTTTTCCCTGTAATCACAATAATCGCCTTGGAACCCCTTTGCCATTTCCCATCGAAATTGATCACCAGTTTGATTTTGGCTTCCTCCTCGGGAGTAGGTTCTGCTACTTCTTTTGCAACAATCTCTTCTGCTTTGACCTTTTTTTGACACGAAAAGACACACACACCTATCACCACACCCACGAGTACCCACATCAAGCCTCTTTTCATACACCAACTCCTTGTTTCACATACGCCTCGGCAAGAATCATGTCTTCAGGCGTTGTGATCTTGATATTCCAGGGATCACCGTGTATAGTATCGACAGAAAGCCCAAGTTTCTGAAGAAGTTGGCTATCGTCTGTCGCATCTCTCTCTTGGAAGAGAGTATGAGCCTGCCAGATAACCTCAAAACGAAAAAATTGTGGGGTTTGAATGGTGACAAGAGAAGAACGATCAAGATAATGAGAAATCACCCCGTCCTTCACCAATGCTACAGTTTGCGCAATAGGGAGGACAGGAATGGCCGCATGAGTTTGAAAAAGCCTTGCCCATCCTCTCTGAAGAAGATCTCGAGACACAAAAGGACGTGCCCCATCGTGAATAGCCACGCCCTCTACCTGGTAATCTTTCAAACAACACAATCCCAGATACACAGACTCCTGGCGGGTTTTTCCCCCATCTGTCACAAGAATATCCTCTCGCCAATGGGGAAGAGAGGCCAATTCCTCCTTCCACTGAGGATGACACACCACACAAAGAACCTCAGTTTCCAAAAGAAGTTTTTCAAGACTATAATCAAGGAGAGGACGTCCCATCAACGGAAGAAACTGCTTCGGTTTCTCCCCTTGAAAACGGGATCCCACCCCTCCCGCCAAAAGAATACCAGCCCGTCTCACCGTTCCCTATTTCTGAGGAGAAACAGGCAGCGTTTCTGCCGGCTGAGAAGGAGAAGCAGGCACACCTTCTTGGGGAGTTGTCTCACTTGTTTTCACTTCTGGCTGAACCCGTGTAGTCCGTGGAAGATGAAGATACGCCAATCCAAGAGCTGCCAAAAAGAAAATCGCCACCAACCATTTCGTGAAGTTTACTAAGACCTCACTTGTTTTTGCACCAAAGGCACTCGAAGCAAAATCACTTCCAAAAAGACCCGCTTGAGCCCCACTCCCAGATTGCATCAAGACCACGGGGATTATGAGAATCACATCTACGATAAAAATGAAAAAGAGTAATCCACTCAGGAATGTCGTCATACTTCTATGTCCTCCTTTGTCTCTCAATAACGCATTAAGGTATATACAGGAACAGAAAGCTTTTCTTCTCCCTTTAGGGCATCTAAAACCACCAAAAAAGCACATTCTACTACCTCGGCTCCCAAGGTTTCCACCAACCGGATGATTGCCTGACAGGTACCCCCTGTCGCCAACACATCATCAACAATCACCACCTTTTCCCCGGGATACACGGCATCTTTATGTACCTCAAGAGAAGAAACCCCATACTCAAGGGCATAACTTTCGCTAATCTTGTCTGCTGGCAATTTACCCGCTTTGCGAACCGGTACAAACCCTGCGCCTAACGCATAGGCTAACGGAGCCCCAAGAATAAACCCACGAGCCTCTGCTGCCACAATCTTGTCTATCTTTTTCCCACGGTAATGATCTACGAGAACATCAATACTCTTTTGGAAAGCCTCTTTATCCTTCCAGAGGGTAGTGAGGTCTTTGAACTGAATACCAGGCACAGGAAAATCAGGAACATTGCGAACGTATGCCTTAAAATCCATATCCCTTCTCCCAAAAGAGTGTATGGTATTATACAACAAAACAAAGAATAAAGCAACTTTTCTCTTTCCACAAGAAAAGAGGCCAAGACACCTCATCCTCACGCAAAGACCATCGCAAAAAAAATATATTTTTCCCTTTTTTTTATTGACTAATTTTCTGAAATATCGTAAAATATATTACTAAATTTTTTGAAGGCAAAGGAGGTTTCTGTGCCTATTATCAAGTCCGCCAAAAAACAAATGCGCAAGGCTGAGAAGCGCCGAGAACGCAACCGGGCTCTCAAAACCTATCTCAAAAATCTTCGCAAGGAGACTCTACTTCTTCTTCAGGATCCAAAGACCACGGTCGATCAGGCAAAAGAGGCTTTGAGTTTGTTCAAGTCTAAGATCGACAATGCCTGGGCAAAAGGGATCTACAAACGCAATAAATCCTCTCGTCTCATTTCTCGAATGGAACAACTCTTCAATCAAAAATTTGGCCAAAAATAAAAGGGGCATTTCCAAGAAACAAGGAATGTATAAGGAGGATAAATATGGCTCGAGGGAAACTGACGAAGGCAGATCTTGTGGAAAAGGTATATCAGGATCCCAATGTAGATGAACTCAAACTCACAAGAAAAGAGGTGATGACCGTAGTCTCTGTCTTTGTAGACAAACTGCGAGAATCTATCGAGAGCCTGGGAGAGGATGGAAGAATTGAACTCAGAGGTTTTGGTACGTTTGGGGTCAAAAAACGCAAGGCCCGTGTGGCTCGCAATCCAAAGACGGGCGAAGAAGTCCAGGTACCTTCTCGAAAGACTCCCTTTTTCAAGCCAGGGAAAGAGCTCAAAAGTTCAGTGAAGTAAATTTTCAAGGATACCTTGAAAAACCTTCATAAAGAAAATTCAGCAAGGAGGCCTCTATGGCAAAAGAGCAAATGGGACCCAATATTGATGAAAGCATGATTGATACGGTACTCGCCGATGATATTGACTTTCAAGGAACCATGCGTTTCAATAAGTCCCTCATGATCAAGGGTCGTTTTGAGGGAAAGATTGAAGCCACAGGACATCTTATCATCGGTCCCAAGGCTGTTATCAATGCCGATGTCAAAGCTGGTGTCGTGACCAATTATGGTCAGATCAATGGAAATGTTGAAGGTCTTGAGAGAGTGGAACTCCTCCACAATGCCAAACTCACGGGTGACATCAAGACCCCAGATCTTATCATTGAGACAGGGTGTATGTTCAATGGAAACTGTACGATGGTAGCAAAGCAGCCTTCTGTCACCCCTCAGCCACAACAACAACAAAAGAAGTGATGCGACGGCCATCCGCAAGGATGGCCTTTTTCTTTTTTAAAAATTTTTTCCGACTTAAAGTCAAAAGTGCATCAAAAGAAATGTTATTTCAAGGTAACAAGGGTTTTTCCCCTTCCTCCTTCGTTGGGAGGAGCAAACTCATATTTTTCCACATGTTTTTGTTCAGAAAGAAAATCATGAATCGCCCGTTGCAAAATCCCCTCTCCCATCCCATGGATGACAGATACCCTGGAAACTCCCTGGAGAAGAGCCTTGTCAAGGACCTTTTCTACCTCGCGAAGGGCTTCATCAACCGTTTTTCCCCTCACATCAATCGTGAGGTTAGTGCTTTTTTCTCCTGGAAAACCCATCGGAGAAGAAAGAATGCTTTTATCCACAGGGCGAGAGGACTTATCCGCCGTTTCACAGAGCTCTCCAAGAGCCACAACCAAAGAAACCCCTCCTATACGGAGCTTGGCTTTCTCTCTGTGGATGGCCTCAATCACCCCTGTAGCCTGAAAAGAGGGAACAAAAACAGTCTGTCCCACCGTCGGATTCTCCACTGGACGATACATGGTCTTTTGCTCTTCTTTGATATGTTTTTCCAGGGTATCCGCTATGGTCTCCAATTCCTTGGGGGAGAGATGTTGGTTTTTGATCTTTTCCTTGAGATCGGCTATCTGTTCTCGTAAAGAGGCCAGTTCCTCACTGATTTTTTCGAGGTTCTTTTCTCTGAGGGCTTTTTCTCTGGCTTCTATTTCCTTTTGCCTTTGTTGATAAGCCTGTTCTTGACGAGAGATCTCATGAAGTCGCTCTTCAAGCTCCTGCTGCTTCACTGCCAGAAGTTGCTTTTGCTTTTCAATTTCGAGAAGAAGTTTCTCTGTAGGGGAGAGGGTCTCTTCAAGGTAGCGGTACGCCCTTTCCACAATGGCAGAATCAAGCCCATATCTTTTGGCCATCTCCAGAGCAAAACTCATGGAAAATTCCCCATATTGGAGTTTATAGAGTGGTCGAAGGTTTTCTCGATCAAAAAGGGCAGAGGCATTTTGTAGACGATCATCCTCATACGCCATCTGTTTCAAACCATGATAATGTGTTGTCACTACTACTACGGCCCCCTTGGCAAGAAGAGCAGAGATATAGGCCCTCGCAAGGGCTTCTCCTTCACGAGGATCAGTATTACTCGCAATTTCATCAATCAGCACAAGGGTCATATTATCTGCCTTTTGCCATATACGCTGGAGAGAGGTTACTTGGGCCGTGAAGCTTGAGAGTTCACGATCCATGTTTTGCTCGTCTCCAATTTCGGCGTATACCTGATGAAACATACCTATGGTAGCCTCAGCGGCAGGAAGAGGGATACCACAGAGTCCCATGAGGGTACACAAGCCTATGGTTTTGAGAGAAACCGTTTTTCCTCCCGCATTGGGACCACTGATGATAAGCCCTTGATGTTTCTCAAGAAAAATATCTATTGGTACGGCCTTCTCTCCAAGAAAGGGATGCCTCACCTGCACAAGACGAATGATAGGACGAGAACTTACGCGAGGAATTACTCCATGGTTTTCCTTCCAAAATACAAAACGAATATCCAACCACTCCCATACAGGAAAAACCTCAAAAGCAATACGAAGTTCTTCTCTATACTTTCGAATGGCTTCTGTTATCTCTCCCAAAAGACGCCACATTTCCTGAAGTTCTCGTTCATCAATTTCCAAGACCTCGTTATTGGCATCCACAATAAACGCCGGTTCCATGTAGACCGTTTCTCCACTCTTGGAATAAGAATGGAGAATAGCCTGATACTGTTTCTGGAAAACATTTTTCAGAGAGGTCTTGATGGGAAGAACAAATCTCCCCTCCTTCACGGTTACGAAGTGATCTTGAAGAAATTCTACGACTTCTCCTTGGGCAATAAACTCCTCCAAACGTTGCTGAATATTTTTTCGGAGAGTATGTTTTTTTTGTCTTATTTCCACAAGAAGAGGGCTGGCATTTTCATAAATCTCTCCCTCTGGAGAGAGGATGGTGTCTATCGTTTGTCTCAGAGAGGGATAATCCTCAAGTGCGGCACATAAGCTATACAGATGGGGGTATGCTTCGTGGTGACTCTTTACTTCACGAAAGAGAAAAGCATTCGCCTCCAACATAGAGAGAAGTCGACGAAACGCAGAGATTTCAGAAGGAGAAAGAATGGTTCCCTCTACTCGTAATCCCTGGAAAAGAGGAGTCATATCAGGAAGCTCCTCAGCCGTAAAGGTTATCCCTTTGTGAGCAAGGGAAATATATTCCTCCAGGGTCGAAAGATCAGAGGTAACATCCTCCACACGAGAAAAAGGTTGAAGAGACGCGATGTATTGCTTGGTATTTTCTATCTTTGCTCGTTGAGTTAACCACGCCAAAAGCCGTGGAAAATCCAAAACCACACTCTCATAGGCTTGGTCCATCATGCCACTCCTTCACTACGTGTTCCAAATGATCATAGAAATCCCTGGCCATTTCATCCCAATGAAAACGCTTTGCCCAAGCAAGGGCTTGTTGTGAAAGAGTTTTCCACCGTTGAGTGTCCTCTAAAAGTGCACAAACCTCCCTCGCCAATGCCTCAGGAGAAAAGGTATCCACCAAGATTCCTGTCACACCATGCTGTATAGAATCCTGAAGTCCAGGAATACGATATGCCACTACAGGCGTTCCTAAAGCATTCGCTTCAATGACCACAATACCCCACCCTTCTTTTTCCGAAGGAAGAACCATAAGCCATGCTCTCACAAGAATATCTTCCTTGAGTTTTTCATCCACAAAACCCGTAAACCCTACCTTTTCCTCAAGAGAGAGTTCTCTGGCAAGCTTTTGGAGTTTTTCTTTTTCCTCTCCCTGTCCTACTACAAGAAAATGAGCCTCAGGAAACCGTAAAGAGACCAGAGAAGCCATACGCAAAAAATGGTCTACCCTCTTATACGATTTAAGGCGACCAAGATACACTACTAAGGGGGTGTTATCTCTCCGTTCCATCTTCTCCTCAAAAAAGAGGGGTTCCCTCTCGATGCCATTGTATACCACAGAGAGTTTCTGATACCTATAAAGAGAAAACAAATCCTGTGCCGTACTTGGAGAAACTGCAAAAAGGGGTGTGGTTGTATACACACCAAGAAGCCATCTTTCCATGAGATAGACATAGGTCGCAAGAGGCCATGGCAAAAGAGTATAGAGACTTTTGCCATGAATATGGTGCATGATCGCTATTAAAGGGATACGACGAATATAAAGGGGAGTAGCCAAAGGGATCTTGGAGATATCGTCAATCACAAGATCATAACCTCTTTTCTTTCCCACACAAAGCCACCAGAAAAAAAAAGAAAAATTAAAAAGAAAATTATTCGGCAAACGAAGAATCCGGTACCATGGCGTTTCCTCACGAGGAGAGCACCCAGGAAAGGTGGCACTCACAAAATCCACTTCCCACGACGAAGGTTTCCGTTTCAGGATCTCATGTATATGAACCTCAGCCCCACCAGCCTCAGGGTGGAAAATATCCCGCCAATTGACAACAAGAACCTTCATGGCTAAAATTCTTTCTGATAGAGGGGCATAGACCACCTCATTTCGGTATTCTTTTCCGAAAGTTGTCTCACATACACCTGATCGTGGTAGGCTGTAAAGAGAGGTACAAGGAAGGTAATAAGATAGAGATAATTCCAATCCGTATCGGAAAGATATCTCCCCTCGCTTCCATAAAAATACGCATTCTTTACCATCAGGATATTCATCACAAAATAAAAAGATATAGGTACAGCCACAAAAAATACCACATCATACCTTCGCCACGAGGTTTCTTGAAAAGGCAAGGTATTGGTCCCATCCACCAGGTAAGTATTGGGAAGAGCCGCCGCCGGCGCTACCACTAGAGGAGGGAGAATCTTTCCCTCTACAGCTTCATTGGTTTGAGTAAACATCAAAGCAGGAAAGAGAAAAACGACAATTCCTCTCTTCATACCCCATAGTATAGAGAAAAAAAACATTTTCGTCAAATGAAAAGGAAAGGACTCTCTTCGCTGAGAGTCCTTTCTTCTTCTCCTGTCTAGAAAGTCCAACCAAGCAAAAGACCAAAGGAATAGAGCCATGAATTCTCAGAAGAGAGCACCGTTCCTCCCCATCGGAATTCGAAGCCAGACATATTGACTCCACCAATATCCATGAAGAGTTGCACACCCATCCCTTTGAAATCCGGTGTCACCACAGGCCCAAGGTAGAGAGCATAATTGTAACGACGGCGGATTTTCTTCCCTTCATAGAACTGATAGAAATCATAGAAATACTCCCACCTGTACCGAACTCCCACAAGTCCAACATTCGTCGAGAGAAACCCTCGAAAACTCATCAGGGGAACCATCTCAAAGCTCCCAGCAAGGATATGGCGTTGATGGGCATACCCAGGCACAATAACCACATTCATATAGCGGACGTTTCCCACTGTAACCGTCGAGAGAGGAACAGCCACCATCGTTTCCTTGGCGGTATGGGAGATAACCCACCCAGCACTCACCCCACCATACACCCCATTTCCAGAGGGGAAAAAAGGAAGGACACTGTAACCGTAGCCAACATAGCCAGAAAGATACCCTACCCTCACTATCTCAGGCAATGTCACCCCTGCTTCTCCCCGTGCCAGAAAAAAGGGAAGGACATTCATCCCTGCACGAAGTGAGAATTGAACACCTGGCATCACAAAGGCGTCTTCATATCCTTTCTCACTTGACCACGCTAGTGAGCCCAAAACAATACCAACCACAAACCAAACGATTTTTCTCATACCCACCTCCTTTCCATGGGTTATTGTGTTAACTCATCATACAACGCCCGAAGAAAAGCCCCATAGGTAGGAGAGGGAGAAAATTTCCTCCTCTGCATCATAGTGCCAAGATCACGCCAAAACTTTTCCCAGACATAGGTACTGTCCTGACCCCACGTAAATGCTTTTACATATTTCGGTGGCTGAACATTTCCCTTGTGAACAAAAATATTTGCCCCGGGCTCAATCACTGTCCCTGTATTAAGCATCACCCCTATCCCAATCTTGACAAAATCAGAAATAAGGGAACCAAATTTGCACGTACGGGTCTCTAACTTTCCTTCTCGTCTCTCAATCGTAACCGGACGATAGGTATTCTTGAGATCACTCGTCGTAGCCATCGCCCCAATATTCACCCAGCTCCCCACATAGCTATGCCCCAAAAAACCCTCATGGTGTTTGTTTGAATAGGACTCTACCACACTCCATTCCACTTCTCCACCTATTTTGCAGTTTGTTCGAATCACCGTAGCTTCACGGATCCGTCCACTATCAATAAGAGAACCCTCTCCAATATACGTCGGTCCATCAAGAATAGAAAATGCCCGAATTTTTGCCCCTTTTTCCACCACAATCATCCCATTTTCAGGATGCCAGACCACATATGGATCCACTGTTGCCTCTTTGTGGATATAGACTCCCTCTTGACAAGAGACATACTCTTCACTCTTGACAAAGTAGGGTTCAAAAAGCGAAATAGCCTCTCCAAGAGAGTTCACCACATCAGCCACATCTCGATAATAGATGCCCTCAGAAACTTCATGGGTAGAAAACCTACTTGTGAGGTACTGGACATCCTGCGTTCCAAGAGCAAAAAGAATCTCCTCAGAGATCTCCTCCCCACAAGAGAGGTACACCCATTTTCCCTCAGGGGTTACCCCAAGCCCCTTCTCAAAACGGAAACCTACAGGAAAAAGAAATTGAGGATTGAGAATAAGATCAACCCTCTCGTTTTTCCACATCCCTTCTTCAGAGGCCCACATCCCATACACTTTCTCTCGAAAGCGGGGAGAAAAACACCTCACCTGACCAAACACTCTCTTTGCCCTTTCCAGAGGAGTCATCACACCAAGGGTGATATCCCAGAGAAACCGAGTATAGGTGAGTGGAGAAAAAGAGGTATACTCGTGCGTTTCCAACAAAAGAACCATATTCTCCTTCCTACATCATGAATACCATTCCACCAGGAAGATAAACAGCTTTGAGAAGTACGCGGGTGTTAATCGGTTCAAAAAGAAGATACCCTGTCTCCCCTTTCTTGGTTTTGATTTCAACCACAATGGTCTTTGAACCCACCATCGTCCCAAAAAGCGAAGAGAGCTTGGAACGAGAGGCACTCTTTGAGGTCTCTTCCACCTTCGTTACCGTTATCCCCTGCATCACCACAGAGAGAAAATCCGGCGAAAGAAGAGAACCTTTCCCAGAACCAGACTTTTCATCAGAAGCAAAATACACCTTTTCAGCAATCTCATTTCGGTACACCTCAAGGTGCCCGCGGGAGATCCCCACAGCCACCTTGTACGCACGGATGAAGAGAGAATTTTGAATATTCTTCTGGAAAAAGCGGATATCCTCTTGATACATGACCACCATATCCCGTTGGTCTTGATCCAGAGAGAGAGAAAGAAGAGTCTCAGAAGCCTTCATGGCTTCATCATAGCGATCCGTATCCATCGTAGCAAAGAAAAAAGCCATCCAAAGCCTTTTTCCAAGCTCTGTATTGTATTCCCGTTGCGGCAAAAGCGAAATGCCCTTTTGAATCACTGGATAGGCCTTTTCCGCTTGATTCAGAGAAAGCCATATGTCTCCAGCATTATAGAGAATAGCAGGATTTTCAGGAGCAAGTTGTATAGCTTTTTGAAGGGCAGGTTCTATTTCTTCACGACGATTGAGTTGAAGGGAAAGCTGAGCGAGAAGCGTATAGGCCTGAGGCTCATTCTCTCGCAGTTTTAAAAAATCTTTGAGATAGGTATAGGCCTCTTCATACTTCCCCAACCATGTAGAAAGAAGCGCAATATTAAAATAAGGCGGAGCAAAGCTCTTGTCCAGTTCAATACACTTTTTGAAAGAAGCAATAGCGTTGTCAAATTGTTGATTCTGGGCATACCGCTGGCCCTCTTGCATATACTTTTGCACCTCTGGAGAAACGGCAAAAAGATTTCCCATAATCATAATCACCCACACACCTAAAAAAATCTTTTTCATAATTTTTCTCCTTCTTTTCAGCACATACGCTCTGTATTATAAAAAGAAAAGAATTTTTTTGCAATTTTTATTTCTTTTATCCCAAAGCCACATCCAAAACCATCATCACGACAAACCCAGCCATAGTCCCAACAGTAGCAATATCTGAGTTGCCTTTTTGTTGAGATTCCGGAATCACTTCTTCAACTACTACATAGATCATAGCCCCAGCAGCAAAGGCAAGAGCATAGGGCAAGACAGGTTTCGCCCAAAAGACAAGAAGGGCACCTAAAACCCCGGCAACAGGCTCTACAAGACCGGAAAGTTGCCCATACCAAAAACTTTTCCATACCCCTACCCCCTCTCGACGAAGAGGATACGACACACTCATCCCTTCAGGAAAATTTTGGATCCCAATCCCTATCGCTACGGCAAGAGCCGAAAGAAGCTGGGCATGAGTATAGGTTTCTCCTAACGAACCAAGGGCCACACCTACTGCTAGTCCCTCAGGAATATTGTGCAAGGTAATAGCCAGCACAAGCAAGGTTGTTTTCTTCCAATGGGTATGGATACCCTCACTCTCACTCATGGGAAGTCCAATATGCACGTGGGGAATCACCATATCAGCCAAACGCAAAAAAGCCCCACCAAGCACAAACCCTATACCCGCTACGAGCCAGGGAATCTGACCGGTCTCCGAAGCAATCTCAAGAGCAGGAACAAGCAGTGACCAGAAGCTTGCTGCAATCATAACCCCAGCCGCAAATCCCAACATCATGTCAAGAAATTTCTGACTCACCCTGGGAGTGAGAAGCACAAGACCAGCCCCCAATGCCGTCATCCCCCAAGTGAACAGGGTGGCCAATAGCGCCATCAGAACTGGATGCATACTCCCCTCCTGAAAAAAAGGGCTTATCCACACGGGATAAGCCCCATTGAGCCGCCTGGGGGTCGAACCCAGGGCCCTCACATTAAAAGTGTGATGCTCTACCGACTGAGCTAGCGGCCCAACCTCTTTATGGTATCACTTCCACAAAGGAGATATATTATACACTATTTTGACCGATTTGTCAAGAGGCGCATTCCTGCTGTCACTGGAGCTGCAATCATCACTGAAGAATACGTCCCACTCACCAAACCAACAATCAAGAGCATACTAAAATTTCGGAGTACCTCACCCCCCCAGATATAAAGAGCTACTGCTGCAAAAAGTGTTGTCAAAGAGGTGATAATTGAACGCTCCAAAACCTCAGTTACCGATCTATCAATAACGAGAACAAAATCTTCCTCCTTATGATAAGCCTTACGCTCTCGAATACGGTCAAACACCACAATGGTATCGTTAATCGAGTACCCCAAAATCATTAAAATAGCCGCAATAATAGTAATATCTATTGGGATTCTGAAAAAGAGAGAAAACGCCAACATAATCAACAGGTCATGCAAAAGGGCAACAATGGCCCCAACCCCATAACTCAAATCAAACCTCACAATAATATAGACCAAGATAATGAGAGAGACCACCCAGATCAAGTTAATAGCACGATAGACAAAGGATTTTCCTACTTTGGCTTCGATAGTCGTGGTGCCCACAAACTCCACCTTATCCATTCCATACGCGGTTGTGAGAATCTCTTTGATGAGAGCAATGCCATCCTTTCCTTGTTCGAAGGGCACAGTAATCACAAAACGATTATCCTCCACGAGCCCTACTGTAGTGATACTGGCCTCTATCCTTCGATTTTTGAAAAGAGAACGAAGCTCTCCCAGAGACACCTTCTGTCCAAAAACTACCTCAGCCCGACTCCCACCCTTGAAATCAATACCAACCTCAAAGCCTCCCCTCACCACAAAGATCACTGCTCCCAGCAGAATAATTACCAGAGAAAGTCCAATAGCATAGGGAGCCATTTTCATAAAAGGGATTATAGTATGCTCTTTCATGGTTATCTCCTTGCCTGCCTAAATCGATACCTTTTTCAGTTTAAGGGTATCAAGCAAAAAGTCATACACAAGTCGTGTCACAAACAACATGGCAAACATATTGGCAATAATACCTGCTGCCAGCGTCGTTCCAAACCCTTTGATGCTCCCCGTTCCAAAAAGGGAGAGCGCTACCGCTGCAAAAAATGTCGTCAAGTTCGAATCCCAAATAGTCGTTGAGGCATGCTTGTACCCCTCCTCCATCGCATGTCTAAACTTCGATTGACGCTTGAGTTCCTCACGGATCCGGCTAAAGATAATCACATTGGCATCCACCGCCATACCCACCGTCAGTGCCATCCCCGCAATACCCGAAAGGGTGAGCGTAGCCTTGAGAAGACCAGAGAGAATAGCCAAAAGGAAATACATGTTAAACACGAGACCTATCACGGCTATCAATCCACTCCCTTTATACCACACGACCATAAAGAGTGCCACCACCACAATAGCCACGACAAGGGCATTCGTCCCTCCCTCAATCGCATCGGCACCAAGCGAAGGTCCTACAATCCGTTCTTCAACTACATTCAACTTCACAGGAAGGGCTCCTGCCTTGAGAATATTGGCAAGAAAATCGGTTTCCTGGTAGGTAAAACGACCAGAAATTTCTCCTTTTCCTCCAGGAATCTCAGAATTAATAAAAGGTGCACTCTTGACACGACCATCCAAAACAATCGCAAGCCGTCGTCCCACATTCTGGCGTGTTACATCAGCAAAAATCTCAGCCCCTTCGATGGTGAGACTAAAAGAAACGACTGGTTGTCCTGTTGTAGGATTCATATCCGAACGAGCACTCTCGATATAGGTACCATCCAATACTGTTTCCTTCTTGAGAACATACCAACCACGCAAACGAGGAATCCCATACTCATCATTCTCATAGAAAGGATACCACTCACTCTCTGCTGGCATCACAAAGTTTGTTGGAACATTTTGAAGACTGATCACCACTCCATTGGCCATGGGAACTCCAAGCTCGGCCAATTTTTTCATGGCCTCTTCATCAACCAGTTTAAACTCAAGACGTCCTACTTTGGAGAGAGACTCTCGAATAATTTGGGGTTCACTCACACCGGGCATCTCTACACTAATACGTCCATCAAAAGTTTTTGCAATAGACACCTCACTTACCCCAAACGTATCCATACGGTTTTTAAGAATCTCGACGGCACGTTCATTGGCTTTGTCTAGCTCCTCACGAAAAGCCGTTTCAGACAATTCCCCTGTCCCCTTCTCAGTAAGCATGGCCCGAAGCTCATCAGCATCCACTTCAAGAAGCAAGTTGGCTCCTCCCTGAAGATCCAGTCCCAGATTCATTACCCTCTTGCGCAAGGCCTTGGTTTGTATCACCTGTTTCCTCAATTCTGGGGAAAGCTTATCCATCTCCTCCTCAGACACCTTGACAAGATCTTTTGTTTCCTGAGGCAAAAGAAAATACCATGATATTGTGGGCCACATTCCCCAAAACCCTAGTGCTACCAAAACCAGGAGAAGAACAAAGCGAAAAAGCTTGCTCATAGTTCCTCCCTATTTTTTCTCTGCCTCGGGCGTAATCACAGCCGCGATAAAATCTTTTCTCACCTCAATCTTTGCCTCAGCTGTTTTGATATACACTGTTTTTTCACCCACAAAGTCCACTGTGCCTACAATACCACCATTCGTAATCACCCGATCACCCTGGCGTAATGCAGCTAGTTGCTTTTCCAAAGCCTTTCGGCGTTTCCTTTCTGGCAAAAAAATCAAAACATACATACCAACAATGAGAAGAAGGGGCATCAAAAACAGGGACAGACCACCCCCTTCTGTAGTTTGGGCTTGCAACAACAACCAATTCCACATATCTTTCCTCCATTTTTATACTCGGCACACCATTATAGCGAAACTATCCAAAAAAATCAATACCTTTCTCTCACTTATGCCTGCCATACCTTGATCATATTGGTACTTCCGGGAATACCAACAGGGACACCTGCTGTGATCACCACAAAATCCCCTTCATGAACAAGCTGTTTGAACCGCAAGACTTCTCCTGCCC
This sequence comes from Brevinematales bacterium, assembly GCA_026417555.1. Classification (GTDB taxonomy): domain Bacteria; phylum Spirochaetota; class Brevinematia; order Brevinematales; family Thermospiraceae; genus Thermospira. The sequence continues at coordinate 334,313 of JAOADA010000001.1, read as the reverse complement.
CATCAAGAAGTTCATTTACCGTCGAAACCTCTCCCAGTTCATACGGAGTCACCCCCCACACAAGTGCCAGTCGACGAGCTGTCACCTCCGAAGGACTAAAACCAATGATAGGGATAGGGAAACGATACTTGGCTACACTCTTGGCGGTTCCCCCACTATGGGTAAAAGAAACAATATATTTGGCCCCAATCTTGTGGGCAAGCTCCACGGTAGCAAAACTGATGGATTCCATCACATTCTTGCGAGAACGTTTCATGAGCTCTGCCTGCGTCACCGTCCGACCTGACAACATTTTTTCAAAGAGATCACTATTCTCTACTTGAGCAGCAATCTGAGCCATCATCTTTACAGCCTCAACAGGATACTGGCCCGCAGCACTTTCAGCCGAAAGCATCACGGCGTCGGTACCATCAAAGATAGCATTGGCCACATCGTTTGCCTCAGCCCGTGTAGGACGGGGATTGTTCACCATCGATTCAAGCATCTGGGTAGCGGTGATCACTGGCTTTCCGGCAATATTACACTTCCGGATGATCATCTTCTGAATGACGGGAACCTCCTGAGGGGACGTCTCCACTCCAAGATCCCCACGAGCCACCATGATAGCATCACTCACATCGATGATATTGTCAATATCCTCGACAGCCTCTGGCTTCTCAATCTTGGAAATAATGGGAATTCTTCTCCCATATTCACGAAGCATGATATCGATAAGCTCTTTCACATCATCCGCACACCGAACAAAGGAAAGCGCTACATAATCCAAATTATGTTCAAAAGCAAACTTGAGATCATGCCTATCCTTCTCCGTAATAGCTGAAATATTGAGTTTGATATGGGGAAGATTTACCCCTTTACGAGGTTTGAGCTTTCCACCATTGATCACTTCGGTATAGATATTGGTATTTTCAATTTTCTGAATCCTGAGTTCTATAAGCCCATCATCAAGAAGAATCCGTCCCCCTACTTTGGCTTCGTTGTGAAGGTTCTGATAGTCAATAGAAACCTTCTTCTGTCCATCGATAATCCCCCCAACCATCTGCTCAGTCGTGATAACTAACGTATCCCCAGCCACAAGCTCCATCCATTCTGCATCCAGTTTTCCCACACGGATTTTTGGCCCCTGTAAATCCTGAAAAATAGCCACGACTTTGTCAAGTTCCTTGGCCGCTTTTCGAACATAGGTGACACTTTCAAGATGGTCATCAAAACTTCCATGGGAAAAATTGAGACGGATCACATTAGCCCCTGCCTCAAGAATCTTATACACTGTCGGATAGTTCCGTGACGCTGGCCCAATGGTGGCCACAATTTTGGTAAAACGCTTCATATCTTCCCCTCGCATTTCTCTTCAAAAATTTTGAGAGTATATTGTAGCGAAAGAGATTTTTTTTTGCAAAAATTATAACGGAAAGACAACGGTGAACACAGAGCCTTCCCCTTCAATACTCTCTACCGACACGGTTGCTCCATAATACGCGAGAAACTTTCGGACAAGAAACAATCCAAGACCCGCTCCCTTGTCATTGAGTTTCTCCGAACCGGGAAGACGATAAAATTGTTCAAAAATCAAGGGTTGAAACTCAAGAGGTATCCCTCTTCCTGTATCTCGAATCTCAATAACATACCCACGGCTATCTTGATAGGCATAAAGAACGATTCTTCCCTTTTCCCGATTGTAGTAGATGGCATTACTGATCAATTCATCAAAAATAGTACGGAAAATATCCTCATTTCCTTTGAGCAAGGGAAAACGGTCATGAATGCGAACCTCAACCTCAAGATGGCGTTTCTTGATTTCTTTCTCATAGTTTTTGAGAATACGATCTATCATGAGGCGAATATCGACATCTTTTTGAAAGATATCCTCAATATTTGCCCCAATCTTGCCAAGGTTCAGTGTCTTCTCGAGTGTCAGAAAAATCTGAGAGAGTCTTTTATGAATCTCACCAAAATGAGAGGCACAACTCTCAGGGACATCCATTTTTATCGTTTCCATAAAATGAAGAGTTTTTTCAAGAGGTCCCTCTATATTCGCGGTAATCTGACGTACAATCTCATTCTTGAAATTGGCCAATTTCAAGAGTTCTATCTGTTGAGAGCGTGTTACCTCATACATTTGACGATAATACAAAGACAAACTTGCCTGAACCACAAGGATATGAATGAGGTCAATATCCAGGCTTTCTGAGTGATTTTCAATATCAACATAAAAAACCCCATAGAGAGTTTTTTCTCTGGCGACTGGGAGTACCAAAAATGTGAGAAAAACCTCTTTTTCATCTTTTATTACAGGAACTCGTTGTTGCATCCAGCGAAGGGAGACGGATGCCTCTACTATATCCGACATCATATGAGAAAAATAGGGTTTTTCCTTTTCGGCAGGCTCTATATTGAGAGACAAAGCCCATTGCAACCCCTTTCCCTTTTCGAAACGAAAATAAACAGCTCGCTCAAAACCAAAAAGCGAAAGAAAAGCCTCAAGGAAAATCCGAAGAAGAATATCCTCGCTCTCCTCGGGATGACAACTCTGGACACGAATAAGAACCTCAAGAAGTTTATCTTTCAACTGAAGTTCACGAAAAGCAAAGTCAAGAAGTGGATTCTTTCTCGGCATGATACCCCTACTCTCTGCTTATATCGGCAAAAGAGGTTCTTCTCTCAAATACTTATCTTTTTTCCCAACCAAGAACAGCTGTAATACTCTTCTCAGGCTGAAGCACATAGGTTTGCGGATGTGACGAGAGACCAATTTCTTCCGCTCCCAAAAATGTCAAAATCTGTGGTTGAACATCCAGGCGCCAATCTCCATAGCCAGGACTAAACCGCATAGTAGGGGCATACCCCAATCTTAGTCTCTCACGAACCAGAATCGCCTGCATCCAATCCACAAAATGTTCCACAGACTCACTTGCTATGGCATCAAGAATAGCCGCTTTGGCGATCTCTTTTGCCTCTAAGAGGTTTTCTATTTTTTCCACTACCTTCACACCCAACGTGGCAGCAAGTACTGACACCTCATCGCTTGATGAAAGTATGCGGGCCAGTTTTTGAGAAACCAAGACAAGCCCCCCCTCGAGAGCGACGTGTTCTTCACTCCGAGAAACAACTTTGACTATTTTCACGATCCCCTTGGCACTCAGAAGGGGAGCAAACTCTCCAATAGCCTGCTCAATCTGAGAGCGCCAATCCGAGATCTCTGCCTTTGTAGGATTATACCCCAATCTCCCTAAGACATGATCTCCAGAAGGTAGGCTCTGTTCAAGCTGAAACACCCTTCGCATCTTTCAAAAGAGGAAACCCCAAGGCTTCTCTTTTCTTGTAATACGCCTGAGCACAGAGAGAGGCCAATCTTCGCACCCTTAAAATATACCCTTCCCGCTGGGTTACAGAAATAGCATTGCGAGCATCAAGAATATTAAACACATGTGAACACTTCATCGTCAAATCATAGGCAGGTAGCACGGCATCTGCCTCGAGAGCCTTCTCACATTCCTTCTCAAAATCATCAAACAAACGTCGATAAAGTTCTATATCCGCAATCTCAAAATGATACCGAGAAAACTCCACCTCTTCTTGTTTTTGAAGATCCCCATAGGTGAATTGCTCATTCCACTGAATATCAAAGACATTATTCTTGTTCTGAAGATACATCGCAATCCGTTCTGTCCCATAGGTAATCTCTACGGGAATAGAAGGGAGATCCAATCCCCCAACCTGCTGAAAATAGGTAAACTGTGTAATCTCCATCCCATTCAGCCATACCTCCCATCCTAACCCCCACGCTCCCAGAGTAGGAGATTCCCAATCATCATGCACAAAACGAATATCCTGATCTCTCAGATCTAACCCCAACTCTTGTAAACTCTGAAGATAAAGCTCCTGAATATTATCAGGAGATGGCTTCATAATCACTTGAAACTGAAAATAATACCCAAGTCGATTGGGATTTTCACCATACCGACCATCTGCAGGACGACGTGAAGGCTCAACATACGCAACATTCCATGGTTCTGGCCCAATAGCACGAAGAAAGGTATCAGGATTAAAGGTCCCGGCACCCTTCTCAAGATCATAAGGCTCTCGAATAAGACAACCCTGATCTCCCCAGAATTTCTTCAAACGAAAAATAATCTCCTGGTAGGTCAACATATATACTCCTCTTTCTCTTCTCTGCTATCATTATGAAGAAATCATACATTTTTTTCAAGTTTGTCCTGTGAAGAAACTGTAGCCCTCTGCGTTAGTCGACTTTTCAAGTAGGCCATAATAAATTCGTCAAGTTCTCCATCCATCACAGACTGGATATCCCCTACCTCAACATCTGTTCTATGGTCTTTAACCATCGTATAGGGTTGAAATACATAACTCCGAATTTGATTTCCCCATTCGATATTTTTCTTTTCTGGTTGAAGTTTTGCAAGCTCTGCTTCTCGTTTTTGGCGTTCATATTCGTACAGTTTGGAACGAAGCATCCTCATGGCCATTTCTCGGTTTTGAAGCTGAGAACGTTCTACTTGACAAGCCACGACAATACCCGTAGGAAGGTGCGTAATACGAACCGCAGATTCTGTTTTGTTTACATATTGCCCACCTGCGCCACCAGCTCGATACGTGTCAATCCGAAGATCATCAGGATTGATCTCCACCTCAATCGTATCATCAACTTCAGGGGTCACCGTTACAGCACAAAAAGAGGTCTGTCTCTTGTTATTCGCATTGAAGGGAGAAAGTCTCACCAATCGATGAATACCACTCTCTGCCTTGAGATACCCATAGGCATACCGACCTTTGATATAGAGGGTGGCATCTTTGATACCGGCTACTTCACCGGGATCATAGTTTACCACCTCGACTGTGAAACGGTGTCGTTCCGCCCATCTCTGATACATTCGAAGAAGCATTTCCCCCCAATCTTGCGACTCTGTACCACCTGCCCCAGGATGAATATTCAAAAATGCATTTCCCCTGTCGACTTCCTCAGAAAAGAGCATGTAGAGTTCGAGTTGTTTGAGTTCTTTGCCCAGGGTTTCATATTCCTTCCCAAGCTCTTCAAGAAGAGCATCATCGTTTTCTTCTTCGGCAAGCGATACCATTGCCTTCAGATCCTCAAGCCTCTCTCGAAAAGTAACCCAATCAGCAATTTCTTTTTGAAGATCGCTCAATGCTTTCTGAAGATCACTGTATTTCTTGTGATCTTGCCAAAGATTTTCATCTTGGAGTTTGGCCTGGAGTTTCTTTTCCTCTTCTCGTTTGCCATCGATGTCAAAGTACCCTCCAATTATCAAGAAGTTGACTCTCCATGGCTTCTATCTTCTCAAGAAGTGCTCCCATTGTCTTCCCCTAGGAAAGTTTTTCAATTATTATATAGATACCCGAATCAGAAATCAAGAAAAACATCTTGTACAAGACAAGGAGCTTTGTCTTTCCTGAACGATAGCGCATCTGAATACCAGAAAACGGCTCTTCTATCCACTCTACAAGCTCATGATTCAACACATATCCCCCTACGGTCTCGGTATCAAGGGGTTCAAGTCCCAATCTCTCTATCCAGTGTTGTACCACAGTAACGTCATTGGTTCCTACACATTGCCAATGACCTGAAACCTTGTGTACTCCTACAAGATCTTGCAAAAATGCTTGAAAGAATCTCTCTGAAACATGGACAATCCGAAGTACCCCCTCTTCGACCTGCACACCAAGGAGATTCTTGAGAATAGGATACTCTATCCCAATCTCTACATTCTCATCCTCGGTTTTCCCAAGCCGCTCCCGAAGATAGTGTTTAGTGGCAGAACGGATCACTGTCTGAATCAGTCGACGATCCCAGGTTTCCCACTTCTTCTTCATCCTATTTCTCCAAAAGAGTCTCTGTTCCATCCCAGCCTACAGGGGGATTCGCAATATAGTATTGACAACGCTCAAGATACATATAGGGCAAATAATCATGACTATCTTGCTTCAGACACTCCTCAAATACCTGAAGAGCTTTCGGAAAATCACCATGTTGGTAGAGCTTTAAGCCATGTTCAAAATGTTGGTAGTAGGCTTTTTTTTCTGTCACCTCATCAACTAGAAATGGTTCATAAATCCTCACAGGTTTGTCCTTTCCCTTCACCCTCACGAAATCCAAAAGACGAAAATAATAGATCTCAGGATTCTGGAGAGCCTCACGGGTAAACTCACTCACCACCACCCCAGCTTTGTATTTTTTGGTGAGGCTCTCTAACCGAGAAGCAAGATTAACCGTATCTCCTATCACGGTATAATCCACCTTGTTTTCGCTCCCAATATTCCCTACAATAGCCTCTCCCGTATTGATCCCTATACCAATACGAAAAGTCACTCCGTACTTTTTCTCAGCCATCGCATTAAACACTTCCACACCCTCCCGCATCGCAAAAGCTGCTGCAAGAGCCTCATCAGGATCATTTCCATGCTGCACCGGTGCCCCAAAAATTGCCATGATAGCATCCCCAATATACTTGTCAATAATCCCTTTGTGAGAACGAATTCTCTCGTCCATAATGCTAAAATACTGGTTGAGTACCGTTACCAGAAAATCAGGAGCAAACTGTTCAGAAATATGGGTAAAATCCCGAATATCAGAAAACAGAATGGTCACAACTTGTTTGTTCCCAATCAAAACCGTATCGGAAGAGATATTCAAAATTCGGTTAATAACCTCTGTAGGCACATATTTTTGGAAAATAAAACGGATTTTCTCCTCTTTGTTTTTCGCTTGTATCGTTTGGTAGGCATAGTTTTTGATTTGATGATATGCCAATTCCAGTTCTCTCACCATCGTATTGAAGGAATGAGCAAGATACCCTATTTCATCATTATACTCTACTCTCACTCGCTTGGAAAGATCCCTCGTTTGAGTAATTGTCTCAATAGTTTCCACTAAATCCCCAACCGGTTTCATGAGATGCTTGAGATACCAAAGCATGACCCCACCAGCGATGACCACTGCAATACCCAAAATAACTGTCACATACCATAGGATGGTATTCACAGGTTTATAAAACTCCTCTCGCTCATTCGCCAACAGAAGAAAGATCTCCCACTCAGAATAATACATACCTACCCCTACATAAGGCACACCATGAACAGAAAACTCGAGCCACCCCCCTTCTTTCTCAAGAAGCTTGGCATGAAGAGTTTTCTTCTCTTCTTCTGTCATTTCGAGACTACTTCGGAGGAGCTTCCCATCCCGACCCAAGAGAAGAAACCCCCCTTTTGTTCCAGAGAGCGTACTCAGACCATAGGAAAAGAGAGATTCATAGACAGCATCTCTCTGTTCTCCCTCAAATCCCATTTCTTTGGCAAGAGTGACTTGGCGAGAAGTATACTTGTAAATATCCATCACCTTGTAACCAAGAAACTCTTTGGCTATCGCTGTGATCCCATTACGAGCGGTATAATACGCTGTAAATCCAACAAAAACCACCGTGAGAATGAGAAGGGGGAGTGTCACAGCTACAATTTTGGCTCGAAAAACAGCTTTCCTTTTCATGCTATTCTCCCACAACCAGGTCACCGACCCGAAGAGTATCTAATACCCCCTTTACCTTTGCCTGAACCACCAGCTGGTTAGCTCGAATAATCTCAGCTGTTCCCATTTCTTCGACCTCGGTAGTGTTCTTGCGACGGTAGATTTTGACCTGTTGCCCCAGTGAAAGGCTCTCCCCTTTCACCAAAGAAAGTGTCAGAAGATCTCCCTCTATCATCATAATCCTTGCCTTCACCAATGGCTCTATCTCCGTCACTCTTTTGGTTCCCGCAAAGAGCCGGTAGTACAAGGTATCAAGATGCTCTAAACTCTTGTCTACATAAGAAGACAGGGGACAACGAAGAATTACCTGCTGATAAAGTTGCAATGCCTTTTGGTTTTCTCCTCTCTGACGAGCCTCTTCGGCCTCCGTATAAAGGGTTTTTGCCTGTTGTTCCTGCTTTTGAGTGAGTTCTTCGAGGCTTTTTCCAGAGGACTGTGAGGTATACGTATGTTGGATATACTGCAAGGCAAGAGGAACATAGGATGTGAGGGGGTACTTTTCAATAACAGCCACAAAATCAGGAAGTGCCTCAGAAGGATTTTTCTTATACTTCTCGAGAGCGTTAGTAAAAAGCTTCGAAGCCTCACCTTCATCCCCTTTCTTTCCAATGCGGACATCATTGGTAACAAGGTTGGTTATCATTTTCACCTCTCCCTGCCCAAAAACACTCTGGTTTGTCACAAACACATAATTTGTAAGAATCAGTTGGTTGGTCTTTTCACGAGAGAGGATTTCTTGTTGCCACCGGTTCATGGCCTCAGAAATTCTCTGAAAAACCTCTTGTTGACGAGAACTAAGAGGATAACGTCGTGCTATAGCAATGTACGCCATCATCGCCGCTTTATAATCCTTCAAAGCATAGAGACCCTCTGCCTGCCGAAGCTCTTGTTGTACCTGTTCTGTCTGTACTCTCCCAAGAAAATCCTGATACTGACTATAAAAAGCAAACACCTCTGGCACTTCTCTCGCAAGGGTTTTCAGTTCTGTCATCAATTGATTGGTGTTTTTATCATACACTCCTCTTTGCAAAGCCTCCGACAGGGTTTTGAAACGAGCAAGAGAAACGGAAGACACCTCCTGAACCACTGCTCCCTGCTTCAAACGGATATATTCTTGCAAAGCTTCGACAAAAAGGGTATCAAGTGTGTACTTCGTTTGAGATACCTCAATATCCTTGGGCTTCTGAAGGTAGAACTGCACGATGTTGGTAAGCCTTTTCTGGGCTTCTTCATACTTCCCCTCTCGAATGAGACGCATAGCGGCAGAAAACTCTGCGTCTACCTGGGTCCGAAAAGCCTCTTCTCTTTCACGAATCGCCAACTGACTTCTCAAAAGGCCGATTGTTTGCTGATTGGTTTGTTGTAACGCCCGGAGTTTGGTCTCATACTCCGTTTGTACCGAAGAAAGTTCTCTACGTACTGTCTCAAGAGCCGCCTGTTGGTTTGAAGAACGAGCAAGAAGCTCGTGTTGCTCACGGAGAAGTTGTTCTTGATACTCCTTTTCTTTCTTTGCATACTCTTGTTGGAGAGTTTCAGAGAGTTTCTTTCTCTCTTCTTCATACTGAGCAAGAAGCCGTTTGCGCTCTGAGGTAGAAGCTTCTGCAAGAGACTGCCGTAATCTCTGTTCAAGTTCCTTTTGCTTTTTTTCAAGATCCGCTGCAAGGCTTTTCTGTAACTCCTCTCGGTAGGATCCCATACGTTTTTCAAGTTCCTCCAGACGAGCCTTTGTCGAAGCAAGTTCTGCCTCTTTCTGAGCAAGTTCTTGTCCTATCTTTTTTTGAAGTTCCTGGTAGAGCGCCTCTTCTAGTCCTCGGATATTTTCTGGTCTTCCAATGAGACTATACTCCGTTGCTCGAAACCTTACATACACCACAAGGCCACCCACAAGAACCAAAAAGATCAACACGGCATTGATGAAAAATGCCATGAGATAATTACTCTTTGTTCTGAAAGGAAAAATCCTTCTCTCCCCCTTTGAGGCAAGAAGTTCTCTTTCAATATGGTCAAAAATCTCTTCACGACTGAGTTCTGGCCTTTCTGCCATATTCCCACCTCGCATTTCGCTACCGAAGCATTCTCTCTACATCTCTCCAGTCACTTTTTGTGACATACTCCCAGACAAATTCTTCAATCACCTGTGTCGGTAGTTTTTTGATGGGATTGACCTCAATCGTGATACAAAAACCTTTTTCTAAAGTATTGTCTTTTTCCTGAAGAACCCGCAAAGTGGTGTAGGTAGACTTCTCTCTCCAGAGAGTATACACCATGCCTTGATTTGTCCTGCTTTGCCACCAGAGAGTAGTCTGGGTGAGATAAGGAAGACTCTTCATCAGATTATAGAGGCGCTCATTCTGAGAGGCACTATACAACCACGTAATAGTGGAAACAAAATTTTCATTGCTCACCACTGCTACTACCCGGTACTCATAATCCACGAAATCCTGAGAAAAAGTAAAATAATAACTATTGGTCATTCCAAGCCTCACCATCCCCAACGGAAGGGGAAGTACTGTTTGCACCCGAGACAAAAAATTCGAAGCTGAGAGAGAAAGTGCTCGCATCTGGTAGGTTAAACTTCCTTCCCATCGCCCTCTCGCTATGGCCTGTGAGGCAAGGGAAAGCTCCGTGGATTGGGCATACACCCTTCCTATCAACCACACAAAGAAAAAAAACAAAAACACGGTTATTCTATTTCTTTTCATCGGTTACCTCTATTCTTACCATCGTCACATCAGGATGGGCAAAAAAACGCAGTGGCAAATAATGACTCACTCCTACTCCTTTGGAAACATACAACACTGTATTATCATGAATAGAGGCCCCCCTTGCCTCTCGCCGACGTATCCTGGCCTTGGCCGTAAGAGGGTATCCCCATACCGTAATCTGTCCCCCATGCGTATGCCCACTAAAAACCACATCCACCCGTCCCTTGATATGGTGAATCACATCAGGAAAATGAGCCAATACCATTTTGTAACTCTCATCTTCGGGAATAGCCAAATCCGGCCAACTATACCTCCCCTGAAGAAAATTATCCACCCCAATCAGAGTCAGAGCATTCCCTTTATAAGACAACGAGAGAATCTCATTTCGAAGAACCCTCACCCCTCCTTCGATAAGGACATTCAAAAGCCTTTCTATGTCGGTATTTTTCTTTTCATGAAGGAAAAAAAGGGGAGAAAAAACATGAAGAACATTGTACTCAAAATAATCATGATTCCCTAACACAGCATATACCCCTCCTTTGGCTTTCAAAAGAGGAAGAATATTCTCTCGTAGCACATCAATACCTGAATTCTTATCAATCAGATCTCCCGTCAAAAAAATAAAATCCACATCTGGTGAGAGCTGCTCTTTGATGATTTCTTGAATACGATGTAAACGCGAACGACTCATGTTTCCAAAAAGATGCAAATCAGAGAGATGCATAATAGTCAGTGGACTCTGTATTCCATCAGTATACAGGGTAAGATGTTCGATATGAACCCGCTTCGCCTCTCTATACGCATACACGACCCACAGACATCCAACAAAACATACCCCTACCAAAGCAATACCAACTCCCATCCTCTTTTGTCTCTCCTTGTCTGTAGTATACTCTCATCGAGCCTGTTGTGTCAAATTTCCATTTTCGCCGAAGGAAACCGTTCTACAATCCACTCTAAACACACCTGCACCCATCCCACAAAACGACGATCTCTCTCTTCTTGGGTTTCGGAAGAAGGAATCTCCACACGATACACATCCCTATACCCCACGGGAACAATCCTCATACCTGACGAAAACGAAGGCAACGAGATCTTGGAACGTGTGATCATCACTTCTTGAAGGCGAGTCTCTGTCACGGTCACTACCTGAGAAAAACGACGAATCTCCCGTTTGGTCATCAAAACAGCCTGCCGTTGTTCAATTAAAAAAAATCCTATCACAAAGAGAAAAAACAAGGCTGACAAAACCAACAAGGATTTTATACCCCGGGGTATCATACACATCTCTCCACTACTCGAAGCTTAGCACTTCGAGAGGCCCGATTCCGCTTCATCTCCTCCGTCGACGGAACCACAGGTTTTTGGGTAAGAATCGCCACTTTGCCCTCCTTGGCGAGTGATTGGAAACTCCGTTTCACTACCCTATCCTCTAGCGAGTGAAAACTGATCACTGCCAGACGACCATGGATATGTAAAATATCGGCAGCAGAGGGCAAAAAACTTTCGAGAATTTCTAATTCTTTATTCAAAAAAATTCGAAGTGCTTGAAACGTTTTTGTCGCTGGGTGGATTTTGTGGTAACCATGACTTTTTTTGGCTCTAAGCACAATCTTTGCTAGCTGCGCAGCTGTTCGAAGAGGTCTATTGTGACAAATAGCCCTCGCTATTTTGTAAGCATCATACTCCTCTCCGTAGGTGTAGAGAATATCCGCAATTTCCTTTTGAGAAAAGGTATTGAGAAGCTCAGCCGCTGTCATCCCACTCCTTGTATCCAGCCGCATATCAAGTCCATCTTCATCCGCCAAGCTAAGGCCACGACCTTTTGTTTTTTCATGAAGGGTAAAATGATACATAGAAACACCTAAATCGGCAAGAATAGCATCACAGCCTTCTACCCCGGCATCTTTCAAAACCTCTGGCAATTGATCAAAGGTTGCATGATAAAAACTCACTCGAGGGAAATGACAAAGCCTTTCCTTTGCTACTTCCAAAATATCCTTGTCTCTATCAATACAGAGAAGCCTCTCATAGGCAAGACGAGAGACTATAGCCTCGCTATGTCCCCCTTCCCCACACGTAGCATCCACAAACACGCCTCCTGCACACGAAGAAAAAAAATGAATTACCTCCTCTACCATAATAGGGGTATGATAGATCACCGTTCCCCCCTACACACCGGCTTTTCAAAACGCATCAACATGATCACCTCATTTCCCACACGATTGTACTTGACCCTGTCCATCAACTTACGTATCATAAAAATACCACGACCAGAGGGTTTTAAGAGATTTTCTCTATCCAAAGGATTGGGAACCTCTTCTAGAACAAACCCTTTCCCCTCATCCCTCACCTTGATCACAATGGCCTGTGAAAGAATACGATAAAACACATGTACCCGTTTCTGGACATCAAATCGATTTCCATGCTCTACTGCATTGATGAGCGCTTCATACAAAGCAGTATACAACCTCCAACGTTCATCATCATTAAGATCTACGACCGCTTGAATATTGGCCTGAATCTTCACAATAGCATGATCTATTTCAAGAACATTCGACGGCAAAGAGAGATACTGTTTGGTACGAAGCGGTGGCTCCAAAACAATCATGACCATGGTAGCATCATCCTCCGTAAGGGGAACATACGACTTTAAAAGAGTGTCATATATCTCTGGCAAAACACGCCGAATCTGGTTTTCCGCATAACGAGAGAACAAGACCTGAAGCCCTTCCTGGTTGAAAAAACCCTCTTCATTCTTGAAAACAAACAACCCATCCGTATAAAAGAGAAGCCTCGTATTCTCTCCCAACCGCTCAGTACGGATATAGTCTGAGAATACCACCGAATGGGAACTCCCCAATGGTGGGGCTATCCCCTCAAGCACCCCCACATGTTTCCTTGGATAAGAAACATAGAGAGGTTTAGGATTCCCACAATTAATATAGGTAATAGTATAGGTCTGAGTATCAATCACCCCATAAAAAAGAGTGACAAACTGATCCGGTGGCAAAACCTTCGAAAGGATATAATGCAAATAACGAAGAACATCCGATATCTTATGAGGATCTTTGGGATTAAACTCAAAGTAAATCTTGAGCATAGAAGTGATCAAGGCAGCAGAAACCCCATGTCCAGACACATCCGCCACCACCACTCCTATATGCGTATCATCAAGCGCAAAAAGGTCATAAAAATCCCCCCCCAAATGAGAAGAGGGCTTTGAGAAAACCTCAAAACGGATCCGGGAGTTGTAGATTGTGGGTATTGTGAGAATATGCTCCCATACCCTTTTGGCTGTCATCAGTTCTTCTTCTACTCGACGAGATTTTTCATCCAACTGGCGATAAAGCTCATTCTCCAGACTCACGTCCTCCAAAGTTGCCTGCAACACCTCACGTTCCCCCAAAACAAGGGGACGAATATGAACAGAAAACACCCTATTGCCATACTGCTCGCGAAGTCCCAACCGAAAATACAAAAAAGGATTCCGTTGAACCTGCTGCAAGATATTGCGAAAATCCATTTCCGTGATATTCAAAATGTCTCGAATATTTTTTTGATACACCTCATTTTCATTGTACACTCCTACCAAGAACAGGAAAGCCTCATTCACCAGATAGATACGTCCCGTAGGTTCAAAAATAACAAGTCCTACAGGAAGCTGTTGAAAAAGTTGGCGAAATTGCTCCTCACTCTGGGAAATCTTCTGTGTTAAGAGATAACTTTTGGTCTCATTGATGACCGAAAAGATATATCCTCGTACGGTTCCCATGTCATCATACAGGGCCCCACCTTTAATATGAAGATAAAGATCCTTATACATTTTCAGAATATCGAGATACTGATTCTTTTTCAAAAACTCAAAGTGTTCTTCCCCTATCAAAAACTGAATCCTTTTGATTTCCCCTGCTATATCAAAAAATTCTCGATTGTACTTCCGAAGTACGCCATCTTTATTGGTAAGTCCCAACCCCACAGGATTCTTATTAAACACACTAAACAAAAACTCCTGACTTTCACGATAACGTTTTGTTTCCTCTTCAAGATAAAGATTGAGAAAAAACTGTCGCATCAAGAACATAGCCACTGAAGACTGCTTTTTCCCCAAGGCTTGCTTTGGCATCACAAGAAAGAGAAAATACTTTACCTCAAAGGGATAAAGAGGAAGCACATATACCCACACAACATGCACACGAGACGAATAGATAGGGGCAAAAAGAGAAGAAAGTGGTCCCACATCATACAAAGGAACAGGTTGGTAGTAAGTTGAAGAAGAAATCTCTGAGAGAAAAGGAGCAATCCCAGAAAAAGAAAGCTCAACAGAACGCTTCACATCACATACTTCCTCGGAAGAAAGCCGCAACAATTCATACGCATGAAAACCTACAACCCTTTGAAAAAACTGAAGAATCTCTTCTCGATTCTCACTTCCCTGAGGCACCGAGACATCACGCCTATAGAGATTCAGTATTCTTGCTAACCAAAAACTATCATCCCCCTTCTCCCCAGAGAAAAAAAACCGTATAATTCCCAACGTCGCGAGACTACCTACTCCAGCTCCAAGAAGTATCCACAACACAAGTGGCATGGAATCTACTTAATCTGACTCACATCATCAACAATCTGAAAAAACTCATTCAAACGAAAGGTGATAAAAAGATCCTTAATATCCTTGTTGAGACCAGTTACGTAGAGTTTTCCCCCCATATCATCCAGCCTCTTGTACGCAAGAAGAAGCTTCCCTATCCCACTACTCCCAATGAATACCATGTCTGTAAAGTCTATAATGATCTCCTTCTTGCCACTATCGATCAGGTTGGTCAAAACCTCTTTGAATTCCCGTGCATCGGGATCTGTCACAAGATTTTCTTTGATCTTCAAGAGCGTTTTGCCATGATATTCGGAAAGCTCATACTTCATAGAACTCCTCCTCTCTCTATCGATGAGAATATTATACACTCTTTTAGGACTTCTTGCAATCTTTTCACTCCCCTTTCTGAGACAAAGAAGCAAGAATCTGCTTTGCATATTGAAGATACCCATGGGTCTTGAGGTAAGCCTCCTTCATCTGGTCAACACGTCGCGCCATAATCATGATCATACGAAGGGCAAATTGGGGATGAATCTCTACATAATCAGCCAACATTTCCTTACTCGAAATAGGATACACCTCCACCGACGTAAGGGCTTTGACACTGGCATTCCTTGGTTGATCAAGAAGGAGTGCTGTCTCACCAAAAAAATCTTTTGGCCCCAACTCAGCCAGAGACACCATCTCGCCGGTGGTAGGATCCCTTGCTTCAACACGAACTTTTCCTTCCATGATGATATACATTGTTTTGTCAGTATCGTCCTCATGAATAATATACTGCCCCGCTTCATAACGCTTTGTAGGTATCATACTCCCTCCATCTATCTATTTTTCACACTTTATTATACGACAAAAAAGAAAAAAAACAACAATCCATAGAAGATTTCCACACCACCTATCTCTCTTTCCCTCCCTCTTAGAGCAAAAGGAGAAAAAACGGCTCTATTTTTTGCAAAACTCTTTTGCTGGCTTTACACTTTTTTTATGCTTTGGGACGCTCATTGCCATCTTTATGACACACGGATCACCGATCTTTATCAACAACTCGAGGAAGCAAGGCAAGCCCATATCCAAAAATGGGTTGTGTGCTCTACTGGACCAGAAAATTGGGACGAGGTTCTTTCTCTCACCAAACACACCCCTTGCTTTTTTCCTGCTTTTGGTGTCCATCCTTGGTATCTCGATAACCTTCCCCCAGACTGGGATACCCGACTTTTTGAGATTCTGAAAAACACACCAAGTTTTGTTGGAGAGTGTGGTCTTGATTTTGAAAAACCTTTTCCTGAACTTCAAGAAAACGTTTTTTCCCAACAGATCGCTATCGCTCAAGAACTCGGTCTTCCCCTGAATATCCACTGCCGAAAGGCGTGGCACAGACTCTGGCCTCTTCTCAAGCCAGCGCAAAATAAAATCCCGGGGTTTATCATTCATGCTTACTCTCAGAACAAGGATATTGCCAAGCAAATCTATACCTCGGGAGGATTTGTGTCTTTTGCTAGCCACATCCTCCGTCCCTGGAACTCCAACCGTTACCACAAACTGATTGCCGATATACCCCTAGAAGCTATCCTCATTGAAACCGATGCCCCGGATATCCCTCTCTATACCCCAGAAACAGGACTTTCTCAACTCTCTCGACTCTCTCATCTCACCCTTGTAGCCTCCCAAATCTGTGAGTGGAAAAACATCTCCTACGATAGACTCTCAGAACACCTTGATCGTGTCTGGAAGACCCTCACCTCTCCTTTTTCAAGAAAAAGATAACCTTTTCCTCTTTTTCTTGCCTTCACTCAAAGAAATCATGTTTTTATCACCACAAGTGTCATATCATCATAAATCTCCGTCCCAACAGTAAACTCTCGAATCTCTTGAAGAATTTTGTCTTGTATTTCTTTGGCAGGCAGATAATCATATTTCTGGATGAGTGCCTTTAACCGTTGAATACCAAATTCTTCTTCGGCAGCATTGATACATTCTGTCATACCGTCAGAATACACCACCAAGATCTGGTCACTCTCATACCGATAGGTATCTGTTTCATAGGTTGCCTCAGCAAATAATCCCACTGGCTTTCCTGGCGTAGAGAGTTCGAAAAACTCGCGTTTTTCTCTATCCCACACAAGAAGAGGATAATGTCCCGCATTACTAAAAAAAAGTGTCTGGATATCAGTATCAATAAATCCAGCAAAAAGTGTTGCAAAGCTCAATGTTTTCCACTCACTTTCTGGTTTTTTCCGAGAAAGCATTCCATTCAACCGATGAAGAAGAGCATTCACTGTTGAAGAACCAAATTGATATCCGTGGACGGTACTGTGGATCATCATGGTGATCAAGGCCGCTGAAATACCCTTTCCAGAAACATCCGCTACCACAAAAGCAAGTTCATGAGAGGAAACCGCATCAAGCCAAAGATAATCCCCACTCAACCACTTTGCCGGTTCTTGATAAAATGCTATATCCAATCCCCGCACCTTGGGAAGCTCTCTCTGAAAAAGGTTTTCCTGAATCTCTGAGGCCAGCGCCAATTCTCTCTCTGTCTGTTCTGTTTCCTCTGCTTTTTCAAAAAAGATCACATTTTGATACAGAACCTCAATCAAACGAAGCATGGCTTTGAGTTCTCTGATCTCCCGAAGCGAAAATCCCTCCTCATCCGGCAAAGAAGCAAACTGAATCAAAAGTTCAAGATTCTCTTCTCGAAGAACCGCAAGAACAGCTTCACTCTCCGTAGCATCAAAATACCCAAAAAAGACCTCAACATCTTTTCGAAAAGGCCTCTGATGAAGAACAAACTCCCTGTCAAAGTACCCCTCCCCACTCTCAAAATGCCGCCTCAAAGAAGGAGGAATACTAATCTTGCCCTTTTTCTCTCTGGTGGAAAAGACTACAAAAAAATCTTCTCTTTGCCTTTCAACAATGTCAACATCCCTTTCCACCATTTCCTTGAGAAAAAGAGCTGTCGCTTCATAAAACTCATCTCGACTCTTGTTCTGTCCTAGTCGTCTCACCAAAAAAGGAAACCTCTCCTCATCAAGTGTTTGATGATGAAAAAGCTTTCTCAGAAATGTCAGAAGAAGCACGGCAAACACAAAATACAATGCCATACTTCCAGAAAACACAAACAAAAAAACCTCAGCGGAGAGCCCCATAAACCAACGACGAAAGATATAAAACAGCATCGCAGGAAGACCCATCAAAAAGAATCCAAAGAGGGCCAAAGAAACAAAACGTATCACCTTTTCTCGAATCTTCAATGTCCGAAAGGTGTTTGCTACGTAGAAAACAACACTCCCCATCACCAAAAGGGCAAGAGCCTTTACCGGCAAAAAAGCAAATCGCTCTTCTCCAAACAGAAACAAAATACCGGCTACCACACTCCCTGCCAAAAGATAGCGAATACGCCGCTGTTGAAACGCATAGGATACGACCATATACCTTGCGATGGCCTCTCCTGCTGCCAAAATCAAAAGAATTACGGTATACACAATAGCTAATATCCTTCCCGTAGAAGGGACCACCATGATTCCCACAACATCCCGAGAGGTTCCCGGGATAGAATAGAGATAGAGAGAATCATATAACCATCCAACAAAACCCAACACCGAAAACCCCATGCTGAGGAGAAACAGCACAATCACCCGCCGAGGAAAAGGCTTTTCCTCTCTTGTAAGCCAAAGAATAAAAAGCCACACGATCCATCCCTGATGAACCCAAAGAACATCCTGAAGTCGCTGGATCCACCCCAAGAGTACCATATTATTGGTTTGTGCCACATAGAGTTTGAGTCCCCAAAGAAGGGCATACAAAGCAAGTAACCCACTCCATAAAGCAGCACTCAACGTCACACGATTGAGATTCATCACAAGCATATCCAGGGCCAATACTACAAGCACAAAAGCCACCAGAAAAAAACTTGCTGTCTCAAACATTCCCTGCCCTCCGTAGAAACTCCTTTATTCTTTCCATTACCTCATTTTTTACTTTCTCATGATTGAGTAACACATGTCTTCGGCTTTCTCTATCCCATGACATATCAAGGATCACAGCCTCACGAGAAGCATTTTTCAAATTTTTCATCAAACGCACAATACTTCCAGGATTCACGGTACGGTCATTGTTCGCCTGGATCAAAAGACAAGGAGCATGAACAAAACGTAGTCTTCTTCTCATCTGCCGAAGCCCTATTTTGTGAGAATGCACTGCTCGAGCCCAAATAACCCCTTCCACACCATACCTTTTCTCAAGCGAAGGAAAGGATCTTCTTCTCTCCTCCCACCAGGGACAAACAAGCCCTACCCATCCAGAAAAAAGAAGCATAAGATTTCTCGACAAAGGTCGAGAATAATGCCATCCAAAGAGTCCATAGGGTGCTGCCACAGCAAATACTGCCTTTACCTTATACTGCGAAGCAAGGTGAAGGGCAAGACTTCCTCCAATGCTTGCTCCCCCAACCACCACTTCCTCATATTCCTTCAAGAGTTTCTGTATATACTTTTCTGCCTCTTCATACCAGAGAAAATAGAGAGGTCCTGCCTGAATTTTTTCCAATTCACTCTTCTCTGCCACCGTTTCTGGCATAGCAGGAATGAAGACGTCCCAACCCTCATCATATAATTTCCGCCCCAACTCTTCAAGCGAACACACCAGCCCAGAAAACTCATGAAGAAGAAGCACTGCCTTGTGAGATCTATGGGGATGAAAAAACTCCAGCGGCGAAAGAAACACTTTCCCCTTTCCTCGCGCCAACCAGCGCACCCACCAGAGGGTTTCATTGATCATCACAAACACGAACCCAAAAACCAGTAGTCCTGCAAGCACCACCACGCTCTCTCCTCTTATCGAAACTGAAGATAAACAAGCAACACCAATCCCAAGAGAGAAAAATTATACAAAAAATCTTCCAAGGGAATATTAAAGATCTTGATTCCCCAGATGGCCTTTTCGTTATAGAAAATAGTAGGAAGATTCACATACAACCCATCAACAATCACAAAGGCAAACATAGAAAACCCTATAAAAAACCAGAATGTTGAGGAAGAAACAATACCAGGCGCAAGAAACACTGAAAGAAACCAAAAAAGCCCCACACTTCCCAGCGCAAGAGAGGTATATCCTTGCCGCCGCCATACCCATGCCAGTACACCAAAGCCAAGGGCCAAAATACCTTGAATCCACCAAAAAGAAGGATGGACAGAGGTTACCACAAAGAGAACCCTACTCACCTCATACACAAACAAACAGGCATAGGGAACCACCAGAAAAAAAAGCCACTCTCCCGGCGGAAGACCAAGCCATCTCACCTCTCCCACATAGGTAGGATTAAAACGCCAATGTCCCCACCGTACCGCCAAACTATCCCAAACAATATACAATCCTCCCACCACCAGAACACTGATCACAACAGCAGGAAGGTACTGAATAAAAAATACGAGCGGATGAAAAGACAGCAAAAAAGGACCGAAGAAAATCCCAAGAGCAATCAAGGTATAGGTGTGCTGCTTCATGCAGGCCTCCATATCTCTTCAATCCGAGCAATAAAGAGATCATGATAATCCCCTCCCGCATAAAAAGCTCGACGAATATCCTCTCGCAAAAGAGACAAAGGCTCGATAGGCTGACGACACACTGTGGTACACGTAAGGATAAGCTCGGCCTCTTCAAATCCTACGGCACCACCCTCCAAAGAAAGAGGAGTAATACCACCAAGTTTCATCTTTTCTATTTCTCTGCCTGATCGAGAACCACATACCTCAAGTATCTCTCGAAAGGCTTCTGGTAAAAAGACAAGACTAAAAGAAGGATACTTCATCAAAAATTCATGGGTATAGCGACTTGGTCTCACAAAGACAAAAACCATAGGCTCATTCCACACCACCCCAACACCCCCCCAACTTGCTGTCATCATATTGTACGATTCACGTGTCCCACCCACGACAAGCATCCAGCGCTCTCCTATCCATTCAAACACATTCCAACAAAGTTCAGAAAAAGGAACAGGTTGTAACATATCCCTCTCCTTTGTTTCACTCATAAGGTTCCTTGAAATTAAATAAAAGCGAAAGAGCATTTCCACTCGCATTGTACGTCAAAGACGACGTCAAATGCTTCATCAAACGTATCCCACGCCCCGTAATCGTCTCCCTATCCAGAAGAGAAAGAGGCATGTGCCTTCGGACATCAAACCCTTCTCCAGGATCCTGAATAAAGACGCGAAGTGCTTGGGGACCAATTTCATAGGCTATAGAGATTTTCTTGCTGTAATCCATCTGACTCCCATAGGTGATAGCATTCACAAGCGCCTCATGAATCACTGTCTCAATATGCCAGTGTTCTTTACATTGGTAATGAAGAAGCTTATTCTTAAACATATCTGTAGTAAGTCCCACAGCCCCAAGAGAGGATTGAATAAAAAAGGTATATTTTTCTGCGGGCAAAAACTGTAACACATAGAGAAGATGAACCCCTTGGAAACAACGACGAAAAAACCTCTTGAGAAAACCAAGCGCCTCATCAGCAACAAGATCACACTCCCTTCTTGGGCGAGAAACGAGAAGGGGTTCTTCAAGGGGTCTATCGAGTGCTAAAAGAATCTCCCCCTCATTCACCCGAAGAGCATGCTCCTGCTCCACTAAACGAAACGGCACATCACACGCACCAATATAGTACACAAGATCACGCTGTCTCGCTATCTTGACTATCCCCTCATGATAGGTGAGAAGATCTGGCAAATGCTCTGGTACCCCTTCATAATCATAAAAGGGATTCTCCCACAAATCTATCCCCAGACGAAGAGAATACTTATCAAAGCTTCGAGCAAAACGATACCACGGTTTAGTTTCATTATTCAAGGTAAACCACACATTCCGTGTCAGGGTAAAATCGAGAAGCTCATCCTTGACGGTAAGAGGAAACCGTCTTTTGTGATTCATAGTTTCTCATATGCCTTGTAATCTTTTTTTGCCCTTTTTCCTACGTATTTATCATATCGCTCCACAGAAATACCTTCCCCCGGCCTTGCACATAACACATCTTGCGAGGAAATCATCTCTCCTCGTCCAATATCTCTTTTGACATAGAGATCCCGCATCGAAAGAGGTCGAATCTTGTGTTCAAACTCGGTAATTTTCTTTCTCCCACACCCCAAAGCCACCTCAAGTTTTCGTATCTGTTCCACCAAGGTCCCAAATCTCTCAGGATCAAGTGAAAGAGGATGATCTGCCTCCTGAAGAGAGGGATTATCAGTAAAATGTCTCTCCACAATCCTTGCTCCAAGGGCTACCGCCGCCACACTAAACACTGTCTCCAGAGAATGATCAGAAAACCCCACTGTGGTACGAAAACGTGCCGAAAGGGTACGGATAAAAGAAAGATCCATATCTTCTGCCTGGGAAGGATACCGCGATACACAGTACAAAAGCCCTACTCTCTCCCGAGGGAAAAACCTCACAGCCTTTTGAATCTCTCTCTCACCCACAAAACCCGTCGAAAGAATTGCATATGCCCTTTCCCTTCGTACATACTGCCCTATCTCCCGCAAAAATGGCTCGAAGGTGATATCCGCACTAGCAACCTTGATAAGAGGAATACTTTGGTCCATCATCCAATACAAAGAAGAAAAATCAAGCGGCGTAGCAAAAAAAAGAATCCCCTTCGTTTCACAGTATCTTTTGAGCCGCTGAAAGGCATCATACGACAACTCATACCGAGCAAAAATTTCCCTCACAGGAGAATCAGGGTGATAAAACTCCTCTGTCCTATAGATTTGAAACTTTACTGCCCCTGCTCCACACCTCACTGCCTCATCAATCAATGTCACTGCATAGTCTTCTTTTCCAAGATGATTGATACCTATCTCTGCAACTACAAGAACATGAGAATCCTTAGGATCAAAGGCACGATACCATTCCATATTCCTCTCATGGCTCTCAAAGTATTTTGACAATCTGAGCAAATGAATACGATTTTTTCAAGGGATACTCGGTCTCTTTTTGCATGGCATCCCGTAACTCAGCAAGAAGTGTCTCAGAGGACTTGCCGGCAAGTGCCTCCTGGTTTTCTTCTGTTACTAAAAAAGCCGCTATCTGCTTTCTTTCTTGTCTCATCCTATTCTGATGAATAGCTATCTCCTGATCAATCTGCTGAGAAAGGGTGTACAAAGACTTTTCATCGGCTATCTTTACACTCATAGAAGCAAGCGGGGTCTCTCCCTGAAAACGTGTTCCATTCACTATCTGCTGAAGTTCTTGAGAGAAAAGTTCATAATCTCGCTGTTCCACTGGAGTACGAGCAAACTCACCCACCCGTTTCCTGAGAAGCTCTAATCCATAGACAATAACTTCATGACGCATAAAAGTCTGTTCTCTATCCCGAAGAGCAAGAAGTTTCTCATCCGTTTGGCGAAGGAGTCCCACCTCATCTTGGGACTCTCTAAGAAGACGAAGAGACATCCCCTTGGCTTCTGTTTGTTTCTGCTTTTGAATCCTGTCAAGAGCCACGGTACTATGGAGAATATCCTCAATCCTCATAAACCCCTCCTTGTATTCTTCCTTTTCTCCCACGTATATTATACGACAAATCTGGAAAAAGTAAAGAAAAAAAGAAAATTTTTGTTTTTCTCCCACAAGAGGATCTCGCACTCTTTGCCTCTTCCCCTTTTTAACTCCGAAAAACCACAAGCCCTCTTTTTTTGCAAAAAAATCCCCTTCTCCCTACAATAAAAAACGCAAAAAATGAAGAATCGGAGCGCAAAGTATGGCATTTCTGCCACCACATCTTTATGACCTTTCTCACCAAGAGAAACACGCCCTTCTCACCAAGCTAGAACACACCTACAAAAGCTTTCAAGAAGAAAAACTTCACCTTGACATGACACGAGGGAAACCAAGTCCCGAACAGCTTGATCTCTCCCTCCCCATGCTTTCTTTGGTAAACGAAAAACATTACAAAAGTGAGAACCACACCGACTGCCGAAATTATGGGATTCTTGATGGTATTCCAGAAGCCAAACGCCTCTTTTCCTGGATACTTGATATTCCCCCTGAAAACATTTTTGTAGGGGGAAACTCAAGCCTTAATCTCATGTATGATGTTCTGGTTCAGGCTATGTTGTACGGAGTACCAGGTGGGGATAAACCCTGGAAAGATGAAGGAAAAATTTCTTTTCTCTGCCCTGTCCCAGGCTATGATAGGCACTTTGCCATACTAGAGCACCTTGGCATAGAGATGATTCCTATCCGTTTAGGAGAAGAAGGACCAGACATGGAAACGGTGGCTTCTTTGGTGGAATCCAATCCTTCCATCAAAGGGATTTTTTGTGTACCTAAATATTCCAATCCCACAGGTATTACCTATAGTGAAGAAGTCGTCAAGGCATTCACAAAACTCAAACCCGCCGCTTCTGATTTTCGAGTATTCTGGGACAATGCGTATGCCATTCATGATATCGATTTTCCCGGAGATCGCCTCTTGAATGTTTTTGAAGAAGCAAGCCGCCATCATTGTGAGGAAAGATTCTATATCTTCTCCTCAACGTCAAAGATCACCTTTGCTGGCGGAGGAATTGCCTGTATTGCCACCGGCAGAAAAAACCTCGATGCCCTGAAAAAGCATTATGGTATCCAAACTATCGGTTATGACAAATTGAATCAAATGCGTCATGCCCTCTTTTTCAGAGAGAGGCACTCTCTTGAAAACCATATGAAAAAACATGCTGACATTTTACGACCTAAAAAAGATGCTGTTATCCGGATTCTTACAGAGCAGTTTGCAAACCTCGGTATTGTAGGATGGACAAACCCCAAAGGAGGATACTTTGTCAGCATTGACACCCTCCCTGGTTGTGCGCAAAAGGTTGTTTCTCTGGCTCATGACGCCGGTGTGAAACTCACCCCAGCAGGCTCACCTTTTCCGTACAAAAAAGACCCAAAGGATACCTCTATTCGCCTCGCTTTTTCCTATCCGTCTCTTGCCGAAATTGAAAAAGCTATGGAAGTGGTTTCTCTCTGTATCGCTCTTGCCTCGCTTCGTTCCATGCTTCACAGCAACTGACATGAGATGGTCGTGCACTCACCCTTCTCTCACTATCTTCTTCGAGGAAAAGGATGGCATCCTTCAGCATATTGAGGTGTGTCTCCCCCTTCTTCACCACACAAACGACACCCATCCCTTTTGCCAGATATTTTTAGACTACCTCGAAGGTAAAGATGTCCTTTGGCCCCCATACAACCCAGACAAACTCACCCCTTTTCAGAAAAAGGTGTTTGCCCATGTCGTTCGTATTCCTCGAGGAGAGGTTCGTACCTACAAACAAATTGCCTTGCTCATTGGTAATCCACAAGCCAGCAGAGCTGTCGCCAGGGCACTTGCCACCAATCCCTTTCCCCTGGTGATACCCTGTCATCGTGTGGTGAGTCATACCTTTCCCCATCACCTAGGGGGATATACCCCAGATCCTCTGTTGAAAAAAATTCTCCTTGCAAAGGAAGGTGTCTCTCTTTGTGAATAAAAAGAGATCCCTCACACCCAGATACAAAGACCCTCTTTCACAAGATTCTTACGAAGGCTGCGTTTTTTGCAACCTGATCACAGACTGGATAAACTCTTCAAGTTTCCGTTTATCTTTCCAATCAAGATTACTTGACAACTTCACCCCAATTGGTTTGTGCCCCTCTGGGGTATCATCATAAACATTAACAATTGTGGCCATCGTTTTGATCAGCGTGTCATCGGGAAAATAAAGTTGGACATATACCCTTCTCCCAAGACGAATATACTTGTAGAGATCCGGATCAGTTATCAGGATCTTAATTCCCATAACACCAAGGTCTATCACTGGTTGAGGTTCCTTGGCCACTACCTCAAAAGAACACTTCATAAAAAGATTGTCGATCGCATTGACCGCCAAGGAATTCAATCGAATGATATGGCTCTTGTTAATATAATCTTTCTGAGTTGCTACTCGAATCTGACCGATGGTTTCCTCTTCAAAAATAAGGGGAACAATAATCTCACTCTTGATACCATTCTTCATATAAAAATCCTTGATTTTGTCCAAATTCGCCATGATAGCGTCTCGTGTGGCTCCCTTTTCTGACATAAATTTCACATAATTATCATACGTCAGATAATTCTCATCTTTGAGTGCAAGATTTCCTGTATTAAAGACGACAAATGGTTTCTTAAACTCTCTTAACATCTGTACAATCACGCTTTTCTCCGTTCCATCATAGAGAGTCACTTTTGCCAAGGAATAATTTTCCGAACGAACCAGATTACTCTCAATAGTACTCATAATCAAATGGATCTTTTGAGAAAGTTCATTGTCCTCTATCGAAGGATCAACAACCCGAACACTCACAATAGTGTACATCTTTGAAATGTAGGGATTTCCCTGCACAATAATACGGGGATAACGTCGTTTAGGGTGACTCCGAAGAACATCCGGAAGAGAGATCGAGGTTGCCGAAGTAGGATAGGCAGTAAACAAAAAGGTATCCGAACCAAAAGAGATCTCCCCTTCAAGAGGACGCATACGGTAATTTTCCAACGATTGCCCATGAGGATTGGTAACCGAACTAAAGATAACCTCTCCATTCTTGCACTCTTTGCACGTCGCCTCAAATTCAGTATTTCTTTCGCGCAAGATCATCTTGACTTTGTTAGAACAAAAAATAGAAAAATGCTTAAATATCTCTCTCTCGTCCTGATAAATAGCCTCTGTAATTGCCATCGCGCCTCTCTTTTCTTGGTGGTCTGTATATAGTTATCGGCATAGAAAAAAGAAATATTGAGAACTCCCACAAGGAAATATACAACACATGGAGCCACAAGAACACGATTTTCGCTTCCCACCTCTCCAAACCAGAAAAAACAACTTCCCATGCGTACCAGAGAATCCCGCATGAAGAAAAGGTGTAAGCCTTATCGCTCACACAAAGACCATTTCTTCCTTTCTCGCAAACCATTCAGAGATGATGGTGCTTGATCACCCTTCCTTCCGTGATATAGACAACTTCCTCAGCAATATTGGTAGTAATATCGGCAATTTTTTCGATGTGACGTGATACACTAAGCATGATGATCCATGGGAGAACATTGTCTTCTTTTTTGTTCATATGCTCAATAAGATCACGATTGATCGTATCCCGAAGGGAATTCACATCACGATCCGCCTGAATTACCTCCATAGCTTTCACCGCATCCTCTTGGACAAACGCCTCGATAGCCTGACGTAACATCTGAAGAGAGAGTTTTTTCATCTTTTCATACTGCTCCATAGGATAATTCACCGCATACTCACAAAAAGAGCACGCATCCTTGGCAATATTAGTGGCAATATCCGCAATTCTTTCTAAATCACTCGCCATTTTATAAATCATCATTGAAAATCGTAGTACCTTGGCTTCAGGTTGATACAAAGCAATAAAACTGATACAGGCCTCATCCAACTTGTTCTCCCATATATCAGCTTGCCTCTCGTCATATTCCACCACACTCTCAGCCAATGATGTATTCTTCTCGAGAAAAGAGGTGATAGATTTGTCTACCATCTCCTCCACAAGAGTCGCATATTTGATAATCTCTGCCTTGAGATCGGCAAATTTTTCTTTTGCTGCCATGGTTTTTCTCCTATCCAAATTTTCCTGAGAGATACTCTTCTGTCCGTTTGTCTTCAGGGACGGTAAACACTTTCTCGGTCGGACCATACTCCACAAGATAACCCAAATACATAAAAGCCGTATAATCAGAGACACGACCAGCCTGGGCTATGTTATGGGTAACAAGAACAATAGAAACTGTTGACTTGAGCTCTGTGATCAATTCTTCAATATGGCTCGTGGATTTAGGATCAAGGGCTGAGGTAGGTTCATCCAAAAGAAGCACTTGGGGTTTCATAGCAAGGGCTCTCGCAATGCAGAGGCGTTGTTGTTGTCCACCAGAAAGAAAGGTACCACGTTTATGAAGTTTATCCTTGACCTCTGTCCAGAGAGCAGCCTTCCTCAAGCTTTCCTCCACAATCTGATCTGCCTCATCCCGTTTCAAGGGTATGTTGTTCAGCTTATAGCCAGCAATAACATTATCATAAATACTCATGTTAGGAAAGGGATTAGGCCTCTGAAAGACCATCCCCGTCATCCGACGGACCTGCATTGCAGAGAGAGAGAAGATATTCACCCCACCAAGAACAATCTCTCCCTCAACACGTACCGTTGGATCAAGCTCATGCATGCGGTTAAGACAACGCAACAACGTGGTCTTCCCACACCCTGAAGGCCCCATAATCGCATGAACCTTATTGTGATAGAAATCAAGTGACACCGACATCAATGCTTGCTGTTCACCATAAAAAACATTCAAATTACGTACTTCAATAAGTGGTTTCATAACTTCACCTTCCATCGTTTGACTATCACCGTGCTCAGAAAATTTATAAGAAGAACGGTAACTGTCAGGATAAGGGCTGTAGCCCAAGCAATAGAGATCCATTCATCCACAGGAGAGGTAGCATACTTGAATATCAAAGTAGGAAGCGTTTCCATAGGCTTAAGAATGTTGGTATGAAGGATACGGGCTCCAAAAGCCGTAAAAAGCAAGGGAGCTGTTTCTCCAAGAATTCTCGACATACCTACCAAAACCCCTGTTGTAATACCACTCAAGGAACAAGGAATAAGGACTTTAAAAATCACCTCATGTTTTGGAGCTCCCAACGCATAGGCCGCTTCCTTGAGGATAGAGGGGATCAATCGAAGATTTTCCTCCGTATTTTTTACCACGACAGGAATCATAATAAGCGCCAGAGCAATACCCCCCGACAAGGCAGAGAAAGAACGAAGGGGAACGACAAACCAGATATAGGCCAAAAGCCCCATCACAATAGAGGGAATACTCTGGATAAGTTCCACAATCATTCGCAAGAAAGAAGAAAAGCGATTCTTGTACTCGGAAAGATAAATCCCTGTCATAATCCCAATAGGAGTAGCAATCAGAGTAGCCACACCGGTAATGAGAAATGTCCCTACCAAAGCATTCAAAATTCCTCCCTGGTTTTGGTCTTTCACAAATAGTAACGGACTTAATCCCTTTATTCCCCTCAGAAAAATATAGCCAATAATCCATACCAAAGGGATCACAACCAAAAGAGAGAGAAAAAACACAACACCCAAGAATATCTTGTCTTTGATCAGATTGGTTTTTAGCCGAATTTTTGTGGTATCCATATCACTTCTCCATCGAGAGGGCTTTGATAATCTTTTGTCCCACAAAACTAAACACTATCGTAAAAAGAAGAAGCAAAAGCCCTAGTTCTGAAAGCGAGGTAGTGTGAAGCCCCGTTGACTCAGCATACTCATTGGCAATCACACTGGCAATAGTATTTCCCGCAGCAAAGAGCGAAGTAGGTATTTGATTAAGATTTCCTATCACCATCGTAACCGCCATGGTTTCTCCCAGCGCACGCCCAAAAGCAAGAACCTGTCCCGCTAATATCCCCGACGAGGCATAGGGCAAAATGATCTTTTGAATCACCTTGTAGTGAGGACTTCCGAGAGAAAGGGCCGCTTCCTTCAGGTCTCGGGGAACCAACTGGATGACTTCATAGGCAAGCGATGTAGAATAGGGAAGTATCATCACCGCTAATACAAGAGCTGCCGTCAAAACACCCACTCCCAAGGGCACCACCCCAAAAGAAACTAAAGAGATTTGCCACTTCTGAATGAGAGGGACAAGAACAAAAAGCCCCCACATCCCATAGATCACCGAGGGAATTCCCGCCAAAAGCTTCACAGCCGTTTTCAGTACAGAAGAAAATACTCCTTCAGGTTGATATTCTCCCAAGAAAATAGCTAGTGCCATGGAAAAAGGGAGAGAAATAGCAATTGCCAAAACAGCCGTCAGAAACGTCCCAACCAGAAAAGGCAATCCACCAAAAATATTGGCATCAGGATGCCATTCGCGACCTACAAAAATATTCCACCCATTATGAAGAATGGCTGGAAGAGAAAAGACAAAGAGACTCAAGAGGGTAGCGAGAATAAAAATAGCCACAAACCCCACCGAGAACCAGAGAGAAGATGAAAACACAATCCGGGAGAAGGCCATAGCCTTCTCCCGGGTTTTTACCAATGTACTAACGGACTTTCTTTCCATTAAAGACCACCGAATTCAAAAGAGTTTCTGCTACCTTGACCGCCTGAGGAGAAAGAGCACCGTAATCAAGAGTAGGATGTACCTTCTGACCGTCATGCGTCATCCACCAGAGGGTATCTACAATAGCCTTGGCACGAGCAGCATCATTGAGATAAGAAAGATCCTTGTAGAGAAGGATCCATGTGGTAGCCGCAATAGGATAGGCACCCTTCGCAGGGCTATTCACCACATCTACAATCCCATCGGCTGGCACTGTTGTCATAGCGGCAGCCAAAGATTTAGGATCAGCAGCATCAATAAACTCACCGGCAGCGTTTTTCAAAAGAGCATACGAGAGACCATTCTGTTTTGCGTAGGCAAATTCCACGTACCCAATGCTCCCAGGAACCTGTTTCACATAGGCTGCTACACCAGGATTTCCCTTGCCACCGATACCTACAGGCCACTTTGGAGCCTTACTGGTACCTACTTCCTTTTCCCAATCCTTGCTGATCTTGGTGAGGTAAAGAGTGAAATTGTAGGTTGTCCCGGAAGAATCAGAGCGACGAACAACCACAATGTTGAGATCAGGGAGGGCTACACCAGGATTGAGATTGGAAATAGCAGGGTCATTCCATTTGGTAATCTGCCCAAGGTAGATCTTGGCAACTGTCTCCCCGTCAAGGCGAAGCTTGAGATTCCCAGGAAGATTGTACACCATCACAATAGCCCCAAGAGCCATGGGGATGTGAAGAACCTCACCAGGAGCCTGCTTCTTCTCATCCTCGGTAAGGGGAGCATCAGAACCAGCAAAATCCACTGTACGAGCGATGAGCTGCTTGATACCAGCCCCTGATCCCACACCCTGATAATTCACACGATGTACGGTATACTGCTTAAACATCGCCACATAGAGGGGTTCAGGGAAGGTAGCCCCAGCAGCATTCAGATCAACACCAAAAACCTGAGCGGCAATGATCGCCATTGCCAAGAGATATGTTTTTCGCATGGAAAAACCTCCTTTTATAAATTAAGGGTTTTCTTTTTTTCTGTCAAATTTCCCCAAGAAAGACGTTTTGAGCGGATAAAGTATACCCCTTCTCCGTGAATTGCGGGTGAAAATACGATGAATTTTTGATGAATTTTTGTTTTTTATTTTTCATAATTTTATCAAGAATAATAATAAAATACCTCTTTTCTTTTGCAAAAAACTTCCTCAAAAATTTGACAGCGAGCCTCTTTTATCATATAATGAATAAAACCTAAGGGGAAGGAGCATGGAGACAGCTGATCTTATCCGTGGCACCAAAGAATATATCGCCGAGAGAATAGAACAAAGCCGAAAGAAGCTTCTTCTTGTCTACAAAACCACAAAAGACGACAACAAAAAATATGAGTTGGAAACGACATTCAGACAAATAGACAGAGATCTTCAAAAACTTGATACAGGACAATTCGAGGAAAAAGACCTCTTAAGGTATGGCATCTCATTGCAAGAACTTGAAATAGCCTTTGAGGAAAGAGTCCACGACAAACACGCCATCTACAAAATACTCAACAACATTCGGATTGAACCTGTTACTCCAAATACCAAGAATGAAGAAATCAATGCCATCTGGAGTTATCTCCGTTTTTTTGGGCTGGAGTACCTTGGCCTTCTCTCTGAACAGAACCTCAAGTTAGATTATGGCCACGCTTATCAGCGGGATCAGTTCTATACTCTGTACAATGATACCCTCAAGGTCGTCAATGAGTATGGAGAGATCAGCGATCAAATAGCCCATGCAGAGTTAACAAACAATAAAGAATACCGTTCCCGATTGATCCAACTCCAGAACAAACAGTATCGGGATGTTATCCTCAGGGTGGGGAAATTCTTACGCTCTCTTCAAGCATTCATCCAGAGTATTTTCGCCTCAGAAGAAGAGGGAAGCAAGGCCCTCCTCGAACCCGAAGCCCTTGTCCAGATTGAGGGTACCGACAGCTCATTAAATGGAGTGACTGCCAAACGGGCTTTGCAGGATTTGGCAAGATATGTAGAGGAATTTCTTGATTATATTAAGATTCCAGATATTTCGAAAGTAGAGGAGTAATATGCCAGGAAGAGTTGATGCAAATACCGTTATCGGAGAAAAGTCCTATTTTGAAGGAAGGATGCTCATCAATGGCACCCTTCAGATAGATGGACGCTTTGAGGGTTCTCTTCTCATGGTGGATCAGATCTATATTGGCCCCAATGGGAGAGTGAAAGCCAACCTTGAAGGGTCCAATATTATCATTGAGGGGATTGTCATAGGCAATATCAAAGCCAAGAATCGGGTGATGCTTATGCCAACGGCACGCGTACTGGGAGATATCCGCACCCCAGAGATCATGATCCAAAACGGGGTGATGCTTGAGGGAAACCTCCACATCGCAAGCCGTCCCGATATGGGCATCAAGGACGCTATTCTTGATTTGTACAAAAAGCATGAGTAAAGGAGAAAAACAACCACGAGAGATCATACTCACCCTGGGTGATCCCTGTGGGGTTGGCCCAGAGATAGTCCTCGCAGCCCTTAAGCAAAGGGAAAAGAGGCCCGATATCCGTTACCGTCTCATCTCCCATCCTGCCATCAAAGAATGGTTTTCGTTTTTTCTTGTTCGAGAAGATATCTTATGGGATTGTGTGGCTGAAGATGTCAATTTTTCCCTCTCATGGGGAAAAGAAACCCTAGAAGGTGGAAAAATAGCCTACACCTCCCTTCTCAGAGCAAGAGAACTCATCCACCAAGGAGTTTCTTCTCTCCTTGTCACAGCCCCCCTCTCAAAACGTACGGTCCACCACTGGGATAGGAATTTTGTGGATCATACCTCTTTCCTTGCTCAATCATGTGGGATAACTGACTATCGCATGGCTTTTTGGGGAGAAAAATTCGGGGTAATCCTAGAGACTATCCATGTCCCTCTCCGACAAGTTCCCTCTCTTCTGTCAGTTTCTCACCTGATAAAAACAGGAGAAATGGCCTATACTTTTGCCCAACGTCTCTTTGGAAAACACAGTCTTCTTGCCATCTGTGGATTGAATCCTCATGCGGGAGAAGGGGGACTCCTGGGAAAGGAGGAGCATTCTCTCCTTCTTCCAGCCGTGAAAGAACTAAGACAACGGGGTATCCCGATTGATGGACCTCTCCCTGCTGATACTGTTTTCTACCATGCCCTCCACGGAAAATATCAGGTGGTGATTGCCTTATATCATGATCAAGGGCTTGCCCCCTTCAAGATGCTTTTTTTTGAAGAGGGGGTCAACGTTACCCTTGGGCTTCCCTTTGTTCGTACCTCCCCTGACCATGGCACAGGATTCGACATAGCAGGCAAAGGTGTTGCCTCTTCCAAAAGTTTATCAAACGCGATTGAGGTAGCTCTTCGCTTGGCTGAATAAAGAGGACACAAAGAAATCCCACCCTACCCAAAAAATATCTGCTTGGCAAAAAACTCTTCTTTCTCTTTTTCTTTCTGAGACAAATATGCCGCGTTACGTTATTGCTCCCATTGGTTTCTCAAAAAATTTTTTTACGCAAAAACCCAAAATTTACTTGACTTTTTTCAAAAAAGTGCATAATATATTTATGCACCAATCGTCAATAAGAAAAGATATATCGCACCTCCGCTAACGGGCGGTACCTTCAGAGGACCGCCCGTTGGTATTTTCGCCTCCTTCCTTCGAAACAATCAAACAATCATCATTTGCTTTTTCCTCAGGTTCTTCTTCAGAACAAAAAGAATCACTTTTTCCCCTCAAAGGGAGAAACCTTGTGTCATTATGATACATTTTTCTCTTTTTCGCTGACTTAGCTACTTTTTGCTCCACACAAAAAACATTTTGCAGATTTTTCAGGATATTATTTTCTTATATTTCAAAACTTTAGAAGAAAAAATTTTTCTGGCACACTTTTTGCATATAAAAAAGTAAGGGAGGCTACATATGGCAAAAAATACATTCCTCAATGATCTTGTCAAGGAAAAGCAGGAAGAAAGGTATGAATCGCAGAAATCTCTTCCTTCTCTCAAGGTGCTTTCGGAGTTGGTTTCTCATTCGGATACGCTCTCTTTGTATCTGAAGGAGATAGAAAAAGTTCCCCTTCTCTCTCGAGAAGAAGAGCAACAATTGGGAGAAAGGATTCTTCAGGGTGATAAAGAGGCACGGGACAAACTTGTTTTGGCAAATCTGAGATTTGTGGTCTCTGTGGCCAAAAAATATCAGGGATTGGGTCTCTCTATGACTGATCTCATTAGTGAAGGAAATTTAGGGCTTATTGAAGCTGCCAACCGTTTTGATTACCGAAGGGGTTTTCATTTCATCTCGTATGCTGTCTGGTGGATACGCCAATCCATCCTCAAGGCCATTTCAGAAAAAGGGCGTATGGTACGCCTCCCCATGAACCGAAATAACCAATTGATGCAGGTATGGAAATACATCAATGAATATACCCAACAAAACGGAAAAGAACCCTCTCTTGAAAATATTTCACAGGTCATGAAGATAGAGAAAAATGAGATCCTCAAGCTTCTTGATATGGCTCAAAGTGGAACGGGACTGGATCACATGATCCCAGAGGATTCTGACATGAGTCTCGATGAGATTGCCGAAAAGTCTTACTTCGACTCCTCGTTGGCAGCCCCAGAAGAAACGGTTTTGCAGGATTCTCTCCGAGAAAACATCAACAAAATCTTGAGCAAATTTCCTGATAGAGAAAGAAAAGTCATTGAGTACCGGTTTGGTCTCAATGGTGAAGAGCCTCATTCCCTCTCTGAAGTGGGGGAAAAGCTCAACCTCACGAAGGAGCGTATCCGCCAGATTGAAAAAAACGTGATGGAAATGCTTCGTCAGGATTCCGATATGGTACACCTCTA
This sequence comes from Brevinematales bacterium, assembly GCA_026417555.1. Lineage (GTDB taxonomy): Bacteria > Spirochaetota > Brevinematia > Brevinematales > Thermospiraceae > Thermospira. Next base: position 299,443 of record JAOADA010000001.1, on the reverse strand, counting down.
TGCCTACCTAAAAGAGCAGTAAAGGAAAACATTCCCTCTCATGGTTGCGAGAAGGGAATGTTTTCCCCCTCTTCCTCGAGGAGAAAAGTACCTCTCGACGCCCTGTACCAACCGATCATTTCTTTGTTGAAAAAAAAATTGTTTGTCAGTATAATACATCATCCCTTTTCCGAGGAGGAGGCATGAAGCGTCACATCTTTTGTTCCCTTTTTCTCAGTATAGGTATCGTCTATAGTGCAGACATTCATCTCAAATCCCTGGCTCTGGGGGTTTTTCTTGGCTCTCCCACCGGTATCAGTATTGGGTATTTTGCAAACAACACCCACGTGATCAATGGGGTTATCGGTTGGAATTTTGGAAGACAGGCTTCTCTCCTCATCACGGCTGATTATACCTACCGGTGGAACGTAGCTATCTCCGCAGGTTCCCTTTTCCTGTATGCGGGGATTGGAGGACTTGTAAACATCTCGGATCACGTCGATGTCGGATTACGTATTCCTTTGGGACTTTCGTACTTCACTCCTCAGATACCACTGGAGATCTTTTTTGAGTTAGGACCTGGTATGAGACTCGTTCCTGCCACAGATCCTTTCCTCAATGGTGGACTGGGTATCCGGTGGAGATTTTGAGAAAATTACCTATAAGGAGTTGATATATGGTAAGTTACAAAGATTTGGGGTTTGTGAACACACGAAAGATGTTTGAGGTTGCCATCAAAGAAGGGTTTGCCGTTCCCGCGTACAACTTCAACAACATGGAGCAACTTCAGGCAATCGTTTCAGCCTGTCTTGAAACCCAGTCCCCGGTCATTCTCCAGGTTTCCAAGGGTGCCCGTGAGTATGCTGATCAAACCCTTTTGCAGTATATGGGCAAGGGTGCTGTAGAAATGATGCGACGAATGGCAAAGGAAAAGGGCCTAGGAGAAATCCCTATCGCTCTTCATCTTGACCACGGGGACAGTTATGAGCTCTGTGTCGCATGTATTGAGAGTGGTTTCTCATCGGTGATGATTGATGGGTCTCATCTCTCCTATGAAGAGAACGTAGAGCTCACTCGCAAGGTAGTAGAATATGCCCACAAATACGATGTCACTGTCGAGGGAGAACTTGGGGTACTTGCTGGGGTTGAAGATGAGGTCTCCGCAGAGCACCATGTTTACACCGATCCCAATCAAGTAGAGGACTTCGTGAAGAAAACCGGAGTCGATTCTCTCGCTATTGCGATTGGTACCTCCCACGGTGCCTACAAGTTTAAACCAGGTCAGAAACCTGAGATTCGTCTCGATATTCTCAAAGAGATTGAGAAAAGAATCCCTGGATTCCCCATTGTACTCCACGGATCCTCCTCTGTTCCCAAAGATGCTGTAGAAACCATCAATAAATACGGTGGACAACTCAAAGACTCCATCGGTATTCCAGAGGATCAACTCCGAGAAGCCGCTCGCTCTGCTGTGTGCAAGATTAACATTGACTCTGACGGCCGTCTTGTCATGACTGCAAAGATTCGAGAAATTTTTGCCACCAAGCCTGCTGAATTTGATCCCCGCAAGTATCTTGGACCAGCTCGTGATGCTCTCAAAAAGATGTATATGGAGAAAAACGAAAAAGTTCTCGGCTCAGCTGGCAAAGCCCCTCTCATCATGAAGGCTTTGGGGAAATAATTCTTCGTACAAAAAAGGAGCCCACCACGATGTGGGCTCCTTTTTTAGTGATCTCTTGAAAGATTTCCCTTTGCCCTAAGTATACACCACCCACTCTTCCCTATCAGAGATAAAGAATTCTACATGGGGAAAGCGCTTCGACAATGGTTCAATCACGGTGTTTCTCACTCGTTCCTTGGTGTTATTATTCTCGCTTAAATGCAAGAGAATAACCTGCTTGGTATGAGAAGAAATCACCTGCGACAAAAAATCTCTACTCTGAAGATTGGAAAGATGTCCCCACCCCCCACGGATACGATCCTTTAGCGGTTGTGGGTACCACGAATTTACCAACATCTCCTCATCATAATTTGCCTCAATAGCCAAAATATGGGCTTTTTTGGCATAGTGAACAAGATGGTTATCCACTCTTCCAATATCACTCGCATAGAGAACAATCCCTACCGGAGTCTTAATAAGATATCCCACATGAAACGCAGCATCATGTTGCACTGGAAAAGGAAAAAATGAGAAATGCTTGAAATGGTAGGTCTTGTATGGCTGTATAGGAGTCATACGATAGGAAACATGAACCGCCTTTGCAGTTTCTGGATGAATGTAAATAGGAACATTCGTCTGTTTGGCAAACTGAGCAACCCCTCGAACATGATCATGATGATCATGGGTAATCCAAAGTCCACTCGTTGTCTGTACATCCCTTTTCAAAAGGGCAAGACACCGCCGAAGTTTGGCATAAGAAATCCCAAGATCTACTACCCACAACTCATCCTCATGAAGAAGATAAAAACAATTTTGCTTACTCCCACTCCCAAACGAACCCATTTCCATACCTAAGAGCGAATCCCCTCAAGAAAACTCCGAACATGATCAAGGGCATCTTTCTCATTCACTGCATCAAGAATGCGTCTCATCACAGCGGAACCAATGATCACCCCATCAGCTACTGAGGACAATTTGTTATACCCCTCTCTATCCCCTACCCCAAAACCAGCGCATACCGGTTTTCCAGCCCATTGCTTTACCTGTCGAAGATGATCAAGGGAAAATGAAAGATTCTCTCTTCGCTCCCCTGTCGTCCCAAAAAAATTCACATAGTACAAAAAATCCCCAGAAACAGCCGCAATCCGTTTCACCCTCTCCGCTTGAGTATTTGGAAATACCAAAAGCACAGGATCCAACCCAGAAGAAGAGAGAAGACGATACAATCCCTCACCCTCATCCACGTTAAGATCAGGAACAATAACTCCCCGAATCCCCGCCTCATAGGCATGAGAAACAAACCTCTGCTCCCCATAAGCATAGAGAGGGGCATAATAGCTCATGAGGTACAAAGGAAGAGTAACGTGAGAAGATATTTCTTGCACTGCTTTAAGGATTCCGTCAAGATTGACTCCCTGTTCCAAGGCACGTTGAGAGGCATGGGCAATCACCGGTCCATCCGCTACAGGATCACTATAGGGAACCCCAATTTCAATAGCATCTACCAGCGGTTGAAGAGCAAGGATAGCCTCTTGAAGAAACGAGAGAGAAGGTATCCCTGCCGTAAGATAAATAATAAGATTCTTATGAGAAAAATCCAGTCTGTGCATGCGTATTTCCTTGAGATATTTCCCCTTATGATAAGGACAAAAAGAGAAAAAGTCAATTTTTCCCTCTTCTCAAAACCATCGTTCCATCTTTTTGGGATCATTCTCAGAGGAAGAAAAGTCTTGCCATTCTCCCCTGTTTTTTGCTATATGGTCTTGACCGAAGAGCCGAAGCAACCAGAACAAAGGCGTAAGAATACCATAAAAAAGTACCCCAAGCACAAGACGAGAGATCATTTGAGAGACACCATACCATACTCCAGAAACCACCATCTCCGAAACCCAAAGAGAACGTGGCCAGAGAAGTCCTACAACCCAATGATAGAGAGAAAGCCCAAGGGTCACCATCACAAGAGGAAAGGGAAAATGCCTCCACCAGCCAATAAGGGTGAGAAGAAGCATTCCCACTCCAAACGAAAAACCAAAATGTCTATACTCTGAAACTGTCAATCGGCGATGAGTGTACTTTTCCATGTGTGAAGCTCCTGAAAAGGTGGTTGGTGAGATTTTTCTAAATAGAAGTTTCCTATCACAAGGACATCTATATGGGTTCCCATAAAACAGCGATAAGCATCCCGAGGATCATTCACAATAGGTTCTCCCCGTACGTTAAAAGAGGTATTGATGATTACGCTACACCCCGTCAAACGTTTAAACTCTTCCAGAAGGGCATAAAATTTTGGATTTGTTTCCCTGTGCACTGTTTGAAGACGAGCAGAAAAATCCACGTGAGTGATAGCCTGAAGCACAGAACGCGGTTGTTTAAGAAGATCAAGACCCGTTTTTCCCTCTTTGGAAAACGCCAACCTATGTTCTTTCCTCACATTGGCCACAAACAGCATATACGGAGACGCTTTCTCCCACTCAAACCATTGCCCCACATCCTCGGCCAAAACCGCCGGAGCAAAGGGACGGAAAGACTCTCGAAACTTTATCTTCAGATTCATGGTGGTCTGCATATCCTCACGACGAGCATCCCCAAGAATTGAACGATTACCCAAGGCACGAGGACCAAACTCACTTCTCCCTTGGAACCACCCCACTACCTTTCCATCAGCAATGGCTTGGGCCGTTTTGCGAAGAAGCTCTTCTTCGCCAAGTTTTTCATAGACAGCCCCATAGGCATCAAGAATCTCCTGGATCTTGCTTTCAGCATACGACGGTCCAAGGTAACTCCCCTTTTGAGAATCATGGATCCCATCCACTTTTCGCTCACGACCAAGATATCCATACCACACTGCAAGGGCTGCACCTAATGCCCCCCCAGCATCCCCAGCTGCTGGTTGTATCCACACATCCTCAAACCCGCTCTCCAAGAGAATACGACTATTGGCAACACAGTTAAGTGCAACACCACCCGCAAGACAAAGGTATCTCTCCCCTGTGATCTGTTTGGCATACCTAGCCATCTTCACCAGGATTTCCGTCGTCACTGCCTGAATAGAAGCTGCCACATCCATGTAAAACGGTGTAGGTGTTCCCCCCTGGGGCAGAGCCTTCTGTCCAAAGAGTTTTTCAAATTGACGAGAGATCATCGTCAGCCCACTGATATAATCAAAATAACGCTCATTGAGTTCGAAAGAACCATCCTCTCTTATGGTGAGAATATGGTTTTTTATTACATCAACATATTTTGGTTCACCATATGGGGCAAGTCCCATAAGTTTGTATTCCCCAGAATTTACCTTAAACCCACAGTAGTAGGTAAATGCCGAGTAGAGAAGCCCCAAAGAATGGGGAAAATCTATATGCTTGAGAAGGGTTATCCGATTTCGTTCTCCATATCCAATGGTTGTGGTATTCCACTCTCCTGCCCCATCCACAGTGAGAATAGCGGCTCGCTCAAACGGCGAGGGATAGAAAGCACTTGCCGCATGAGCCTGATGGTGAGAAGAAAATAACACCGTTCCCTTATAGGCAAGCTCCTTGCGGATATATTCTTCTACCCAAAGTTTTTGTTTGATCCATACTGGAATTGCCATCAAGAATGAACGTATCCCTTTTGGGGCTGTGTGGATGTAGGAAGCAAGAATACGGTCAAACTTTACCAAGGGTTTGTCATAAAAAACCACATAATCTACATCCTGAATGGAAACCCCAGCCTCATCAAGACAATAAGCTATAGCCTCGCGAGGAAAACTCTCATCACCCTTCTTTCGAGAAAACCTTTCCTGCTGAGCGGCAGCCACAATCTCTCCGTCTCTGACAAGGGCAGCCGCACTATCATGATAAAACGCTGAGATTCCAAGAATAACCATACACTAAAAAAGGCTATAGATAAACGGTGCAAGGGCTTGAGACTGCGCAAGAATAACCACCACCCCAAAAAGCACAATCAAAAAAACAATCGGAATAAGCCATATCTTCTTGTTTTCCTTGACAAAAAGCCAGAACTCCTTCAAAAACCTTGCCAATACGCGCACTTTCTCCTCCTTTAACGGCAGATATTATAACTTGACCACGGATTTTTCGCAAGCCATCTCAAAAGTTTCTCCCACTGGTTTTTATCCCCTGTTTTTTCGGCAAGCCTTTTTGCCTGTTGGCCCAACATATCCCTTTCCCTTCCTTCTGCCAAAAGATACGCCATAGCATATAACTTCAGAGCTTTCTCGTGCTGTCCCTGAGAAAGAAAAAACTCAGCACAGTTTCTGTAGCCCACGTATGAGCCGGGATTGTTATGTCGGTATGCCTCAAGAAGAAGCTCAATGTCTTCCCAACGCTTTGCTTTTGCTAACTCAGAAAGAAGAAAATTTCCAAACCCTTGGTGTATCTTGCTGTCATAAGAAGCCACAAACGTTCTCCATGGTTCAGATGACACCATAGTCATCCTTTCCCACGCGGGATCCTTCCCAAAAGGGATGAGCATCTCTCGATAGGGGCTTTGAGAGAGAAGAACAAGAATATTCTGAATGGCCATAAATTCATCATACGCCGTAAAAAAGATGGACGCATCAAGCCAGGTATCATGGGCTAGTCCTTTCCTGGAAACATGACTCATTTGCTGATAGACCTCTTGAAAAAGCCTTTCTACCTCTCCAAAGAGCCTCTCCCGTGGATGTTCGTTTGTCGGATTCACCAAAGAGAGAAGAGCCTTTGTCCCTAACTCGGCAAGAAACACCTGCCCAAGATATTGAAAATGAAGATGATCAATAAACACAAGCCGTCCAAATCCCTCATATCCAAACCGTTTTTCTATCTCTTGCTGTAACGGAAGAAATATCACCCCTTTTCGTTGGCTCTCCCGCCACAAAACCTCTCGAACACCCTCCCGATAACGGAAAGGTATCATATCCAAATCCTTGGCTCGCCGTAAACTTTCAAGAAAAGGCTCTTGCTTAGCCCTCTGGGCAATGCCTGTGAGATACCAAACATGGGCATTTGAAGGGAAGCGGTGTTGCCACTCAGAGAGAAGACGGGCAGTTTCCGGGGTTTTCCATGTCTCACGACGGAAACGATTCTGATTCGAAAGAAGAAGGGGAGCAAAGAGTTCCTCATCTTGACTTGCAAAAGGGGGCATATGGATCAAATTGGCAGCCATCTCATACACCACCACCGGCACATGGTGTTTTTCAGCTTCATCAAAAACTCCCCGAAGGTTGCGAGAAAACGCTTCCGCTACTTCTGTATCCTTTTCCCCAAAAGCAATCCGACGTCCCGCAAATTGAGCGGCCATCATTGTTCGTGAAGGATCCTTTTTTGTTTCAAAAAGACTAAAAAGAAGCTGAAAAATCCTCCATTCCCGAAGAGCAAGATAGAGCTTTTTCGCCCTATACCCTCTGCCTGTTGTCACGGAAAGCGTTCCATAGTATTCATTCTGCCCTGTATAGAGAAGGAGAACATCCGGTTGATAGCGGAAAAGTTTCTTGACTACATCTGCGACATAATAACTACTCATCGCACTATACCCAAGGTTGATCACCTCTACATACTTCTCCGGAAATACCTTTTGGAGGACCACCTCTATCATTTTTCCAAAGGATTGATTGGGCTCGAAAGGCCATCCCTGTGCCGTAGATCCTCCCACAATAAAAACACGAAACCCATTAGTGGGTTTTTCCACTAGAAAGAGGTTCTTAAACTTTGCTTCCGAACGAGGAGTTCGACGCCCAGGATAGTATTTATTGAGAAAGTCTGGATTATCCCGATAGTAGGGAGTACCAGGAACACGTTCAAAGGGTTCCGTCGTATAGCCTATCCCTCCTATACGAAATATCCCCTCTATCACCAAGAAAACCCCAACCAAAAAAACAACAAAAATTATTGTGTACCCAACCTGTTTCCTCATACCTTTCCCTACCTGACAATCTTCACTTCACGTTCAAGACGTACCCCTGTCTTGGTATACACCTCTTCCTCAATTTTCTCAAGAAGACGGATCACATCCTCCGCTGTGGCTCCTCCCTTATTGATAATAAAATTTGCATGTTTCTCATATACCTCTGCCCCACCAATCCGAAATCCTTTGAGCCCCACCTCGTCAATCACCTTTCCTGCTGGTAGATTCCGACTGTAATCATTCTTGAAAGCACAGCCAGCTGAGGGGTACGCATATTGACCCTTAGATTCTCTATCTTTCCGACAGGCTTCTGTTCGTTGACGGATCTCTTCTGAAGAAGCTACCCCTAAACCAAGCGCTATTTCAACAATAACCCAATCCTCATGCTCCATGAATAGGCTGTACTTGTACCTATAATGGATCTTTTCCCCTGTGAGGAGAAACTCTTTTCCCGAGAAGTCCACTACCCTCACTGCCTTGACTATCTCACTCATCTCATGCTGATAAGCCCGGGCATTCATATAGGTCGCTCCTCCTACTGTTCCCGGCAATCCTCCACTCCACTCAAGCCCGCTCCTTCCCCGGCGTATGGCCCAGTCATTGAGTGTCTCCATAGACACACCAGCCCCTACCCACACCCACTCCCCTTCTTCCTCTATTCCCTGAAAGGCCCGCATACTCACCACCAGGCCACGAATCAGACCATCTGCAAAGAGGATATTTGACCCTCCACCCAAAATAACCACGCGCCACTGGTTTTGTCGGGAGAGATGCAGCACCTCTTTCAATTCCTCTTTACTGCACGGTTCACAGAAAAACTCTGCTTCTCCTCCAAGACGAAAAGTTGTGAGAGGAGCTAACGGAACACGCTGGTATATCATCATAGGTACTCCTTTTCCACTCCTCATAGTATAGAAGAAAAAAACAAAAAAGGCAATTTCTCTCGGCCAAACTCTGCAAAGAGAGGACATGCCAAAAAAACTCTTCTTTTCAAGACCCAGATGCCACTTCGACAAGTTGACCCACAAGAGTTTTGTGATGATGAGACAATTGTCCAAGGTTTTCCATCACAATAAGAATTTTTTCTTCTTTTTCCCTTTGGCTATCCAGTCTCTGGATCAAAGACTGAAAAAGCTTTTCTGTTTCTTGCAAGATATGGCCAAATCCTTGAATCCTCTCTTTTTGTTCCCCCAACGACTTCACGAGTTCCTCTACGACGCTGTTCAACTCGCCTACTGTTTCAAACACCTCTCGGGAACCCCTTTTTTGATTCTCCAGAATCTGTTGAAATCTCTCCAAAAGTCCCTCTACGCCTGCAATTTCGTCAACAGTTTTTTGTAACCCCTTGTCCACCACCTCAAAATGACCCTCTGTGCCTGTGAGTTCTTTATTCATAGCCTGGACTTCTGTACTCACTGATTCTGCAAGTTGAGCCACACTGAGAGCAAGATTTCTCACCTCCTGACCTACAATAGCAAAAGACTTGCCATACTCCCCGGCATGAGCCGACTGTATGGCAGCATTAATAGCAAGAGTATTGGTATCATCCGCAATTTTCTGAATATTACCCAAGAGCTCAAAAACCTTATCTGCTTTTACCGTGAGGCTCTGGAGGGCCTCCCAGGAAGCCCTTGTTTCTTGACGACTCACGAAAACACTTTCTTTTAATGTCCCTATTACCTCCCTGAGAGATCGTATATCGACCTCTATCCCCTGCATACCCTCAACCATCCCAGAAAAACGTCCCATTCCTGTTTGAATAAGATCATTCTCTTTTCCCAGACGGTGGATAACATTTTCTATATCCTTTATTACCGAAGTTGTTGTCATCGCACTTTCATGAAGTACCTTCGTTTCATGCAAAAACTCCTCTCTCATCTGTCTGGAAAGATCCACCACATACTCTATAGCCATTTTCGCACTTATAATCTCACTATCCAGTTGCCTACTGGTTTCTCCCAACTCCTGAGTAATTCCCTTCATTCTCGTGAGAAGGTTTTCTAACATACTTTTTTGTCGGGCAAGATCGTCTTCTTTTGCCTGACTCTCCTTTTGAATATCGGCTGTTCTCAGAGCCATGGCTACAAAAAGAGAGACAGAAAACAAAAGCATTCCCCACGAACTTGTCCAATACCTTGCCCAGATATGAAGCATAAAACCAAAAGTATCCTTCAGAGAAAAGAAAATAGCACAAAACGTCCCCAAAAACATCACCCAAGCATAAGGCTTTTTTTGAAAAAATGCCACAAGATTCACCCCAAGCATATACAATGTCACAGGAAGCACCCAAAGAAGCTGTACCACCGATCCCATAATAAGCTCCCACGTAGGGAAATCCGGCATAAGAAAATTCGTCACTACACTCCCCACTCCCAATATCCAAGAGAGTACCTCAAGTGACTTTCTCTTGATGTGGTAGAACCTGTGAAAAAACAACACAAAAAAAACAAAAGAAAGATACAGCCCAGAAAAGGCTATCTTCTGTTTCAAAAGATAATCTATCGGAAGGTATTCCACGTAAATATCTGTATAATATAATCCAATACACAATACTCCAAAACCAACAAAAAGCGATGCCATGTCTCTCGTCCCCACAAATACAAAGAAAAAATACACCATCATAAAAAGAGAAATAATCGTCACTACCTGGGGAATTCCAAGTCCAAGCATCGTTTCCCAACGGACCCGTTCCTTCACCTCATGATAGGGAGCAATAAGCATCTCTCCAAAAGCCCCGAGCGTTTTGTGGGTATACACCCGAATAGCAAGGAGATTCTCTGCCCCATACCGTATCACCTCTGGCGGCAAAAGAAACCCTCGTGGAGTATGAGGGGTCCCGAAATATCGATTGGGTGGTTGAGAACCAGAAATCCCAATCAATACCCCATTCAGATAGATCTCCACCGAATCATGGATGCGCCCTGTATACAAGCCAAGTTTCTGATGAGACAGGGAAGAAGGAACAAAAAAACGTTTTCTGAGCCAAGTATATGGCTCTTTTTCCCCTTCAAAAGAAAAGGTTGTCGTAGGAAACTGCACTACCTTCCATTCCTGGTCTGGATACTCCTCTTGGGCATAGAGGGGATTGTCTCCATAGGTATATCGCCAATTGTCAAGAAGTGGGATACTCGCCGAAAATGCCATCCCCCACGAAACACCCATCATTCCCAACAAAAGACTCATCCACAAACCCAAACGAACCCCCATATTTCTACCCACCCTTTTCTCGTTTCCTATAAGCCAATCGAAGATGTTCAGTGATAATCTCTTTTTGCTGGGGCAAGGCATAATCCAGCGCTTTTTGGAGATACACCACAGCGTTTTCATAATCCTCAGCGACATAGTACGCCCACCCAAGACTGTCATAATATGCCCCTGATTTTGGAGAAAGCTGGATAGCCTTTCGACACTCACTGATAGCCTCACTGAGATTTATGCCCATTTCAGCATAGGTATACCCCAGATTATTATGAGCACTGGCATTGTTAGGATTCAGTTGGATAGCTTTTCGAAAATGGAGAATAGCCTGATCATACCGTTTCATCTCAAAATAGACATACCCAAGACTAGAGTATGCCATTGAACTCTGGGGATTGGTTTCTATCACCCTCTTAAAGTATCTTTCCGCCTCATCCCACCTGGTTTCCTCCGAGGCAATATACCCAAGAAGCATCCACGTTTGCATCTGTTGGGTGAGGGTAATTTTTTTGGACTTTTCGACAAGAGAGAGATACCGTTTAGCTTCCTCTTTTTTGCCAATATTGAGATAACACATCCCCAAGAAATATGCCAACGTATCATCAAGTCCATACTGATCTTTTAAACGCTCGAGATCCTCTAACGCCGCCGAAAACTGTTTTTTCTGAATGAAGGTTCGATAGACACGATCCGTTTCCTTACGAAGCTCGTCTGTGAGAGCCATACCACCTCTCTTCTCTCCAAAAAAAGGTCTCCCTTTTGCCTGGAGACGTCTCCCGTGTATGGGAAAAAGCTCACCGTATTTTCTCTTTCTTCTTTCTCCTCAACTAACCGCCGAGGATACCCATACAAAAGTCCCTTTTGCTTCTCTCGTTGTGGACACCATCTCCTAGCCACCAAGAGAGCTCGTGTCGGCTCACTTTTCTCTGACTCTACTTCGTGTAAGGAGCTTGGGTACCACCTTGCCCAGAACCCTTGTCACTTTCAAAAACATTGGGCTCGTTCCACTTGATTTGAGTAATACTCTTCTGAGCGACTTCTTTCACCGAATTCAAATAAGGACCTTGGGTCACCCGCAAAAGATAGACAAAGGAAGATTTGTCGCCGATTTTCCCTAATGCTTCACAGATATCGGCAACAAGCCCATTGTCTGGGGTTTTGTCCAAGAGATCATACAAAATAGTAAGCACATACTTGTCCTTTGCCTTGCTTCCCATAAGCCCCAGTGCCTGAACGGCTGCCCGCTTCACAATCAGATCCTCATCCTGGTACGCCCGGGTAGCAAGGGCTTTTACCGCCCTTTCATCCCCTATCTGAGCCAAAGCTTTCGCTGCCACTAATCGTACCTGATAAGTGTATATCTTTCGTGTTCCCCCCACTCGAATAATGGTCTCAGATCCATACCCCAGGGCTTCAATAAGCACGGGAACGGCTTCTTTCGCCTTGAGTTCACCCAAACGAAGAATAGCTTTCATCTTCACAGGAACATCATCAGGATCCTGCAGGGAAGCTGCCACAATCAATTGATCAATAGACTCCGCTCCCAACGAGTTGATATACTCTTCGGTAATATTATGGGCTGCAAAAACCCATCCCCCAACAATGAGTAACAGGCCTGCCATAAGATGCTTTCTCATATCCTGCCTCCTGTGTTTTCTCTTTGCCTCACGAGGATACTTTCCCCGTTCTATTCGACTATATCTATCGACTTTCTCAGAAGCAAAACTTAAGCACTTTTATTATTCTCTTCTGGCAAAAAAATCAGCTCCAAAACCTCGGTAGCCCTTTCCACATAATGGATAGTGAGATCTTTCTTAATCTCATCGGCAATATCCATCACATCTTTTTCGTTTTGTTTGGGGATAATCACTTCATAAATTCCTGCCCGTTTGGTGGCCAAAAGTTTCTCCCGAAGTCCTCCAATAGGCAACACATCCCCCTTGAGGGTAAGTTCTCCTGTCATGGCTATATCGTGCCTGGCCTTTTTTCCAGAAAAAGTTGACACGATAGAACTCAACATAGTGATACCTGCCGAAGGGCCATCTTTAGGAATAGCTCCCTGGGGAACATGAATATGGAGATCATTCTCCTCAAACATCTGAGGAGAGATGTGGTATCTCTCTGCAATAGAACGAGCATAGGAAAAGGCTATCTTGGCTGATTCCTGCATCACCTCTCCGAGGTTTCCAGTGAGAATCAAATTCCCCTTGCCCTTGAAGATGGTCGATTCGATATAGAGCACATCTCCCCCACTCTCTGTCCAGGCCATACCAGCAATGACCCCCACCCGAGGTTCTTTCTGCATCCGCGTATAATCATAGCGAGGAATACCCAGATACTCCTGAAGCTTTTTCTTTGTTACCACAAAACGAGAAAAGTTCTTTCTGACCTTTTCTCTGGCCACTTTTCGGACAATCTTTCCAATGTGTCTCTCGAGACTCCTTACCCCTGCTTCCCGCGTATAGCCACGAATAATCTCGAGAATCTCTTCCTCACCTATCTTGATCGTCACATCCTCCAATCCATTCTCCTGACACTGTTTAGGAAGAAGAAAATTTTTTGCGATCATTTTCTTTTCAAGTTCGGTATACCCAGGAATTTCAATAATCTCCATACGGTCCCGGAGAGGATCGGGAATATTGTAGAGATTATTGGCCGTCGTTACAAAGAAGACATAGGAAAGATCGACATCAAGGGCGAAATAATGATCGTTAAAGGCATGATTCTGCTCTGGATCAAGCACCTCAAGCAAAGCAGCACTGGGATCGCCTCGAAAATCCATGGTCATCTTGTCTACCTCATCAAGAAGAAACACGGGATTCAAGGAACCCGCTTTGCGAATGAGTTGAACAATTTTTCCCGGAAGGGCACCAATATAGGTCCTCCTGTGCCCTCGAATCTCGGCCTCATCACGCACCCCCCCAAGAGAGAAACGGACAAAGTTCCTATTGAGAGAGTGGGCGATAGACTGAGCAAGCGAGGTTTTTCCTGTTCCAGGGGGACCTACCAAACAGATGATAGGGCCTTTGGATTGAGGATTGAGCTGACGAATCGCAATGAAATCAAGGATCCTCTCCTTGGCCTCTTTCAGTCCATAGTGTTCCCTTTCAAGGATCTTCTCAGCAAGACGAATATTTTTATTATCCTGAGTATAGACACCCCAGGGAAATTCTACAATCCAATCTACATAGGTGTAGTTCATATGGTATTCAGGAGAAGAAGTAGGCATCTTGCGAAGCCTATCCATTTCTTTCTCGATTTTTTCCTTGACATACTCCGGATAGGTGCGTTGTTTCATCTTCTCTCGAAGCTCTTGGAGATTGCTATCCTCTTCAACGACCTCTCCATCTTCTGCCTCTGTCTCATGAAGTTCCTTTTGAATCTCTTTGAGCTGTTCATTGAGGATATATTTCTTTTGCTGCTTCTCCAGACGATGTTGCACCCTTTGATTGATATCCTGTTCCATCCTCACGATATCCGTCTCTTTCTTGAGAAGAGCCAAGGTTTTGGTAAGTCTTTGATTAAGACTATTCTCTTCAAGTACCTCTTGCCTCTCTTCTACCGAAGAAGGAAGATTAGACATAACAGCATCAATAAGTTTTTCAGGAGTATTCACTTCCGCCAGGGCAAAAATAGTCTCTTTGGGAATCTTGTCGCTGATCTCAATATATTCAATAAAAGCATCTTTCAAAGTACGAACAAAGGCTTCTACCTCTTCCTCGTTTTCTACATAGGTTTCAAGAGGAATTACTTCTGCCCAAGGAAAATCTTCTGACTCTGCCTCTTGATAACGAAGATCAATAGCCTCAGCCCTTTCTTCACCCTCAGCAATAATCCGCACCAAACCATTGGGGAGATTCATGAGTTCAATAATGGTAGCAACGCAACCTACCCGATACATATCATCCTGAGTAGGGGTTTCTATTTCTTTGTCTTTCTGAGCTACCAAAAAGAGCTTCGTGTTGTGCTCATACGCATAGAGCACCGCACGGATAGAACTTGGTCGTCCAATAATAAGTGGAACCACCATATGGGGAAAAACCACCACCCCCTTGAGGGGAATAATGGGTAGTTTCTGTTTCTCCGACACAGAGCCTCCTTGCTACTTGAGAATAGGTTCTGCCTTTTCAGTGATCACTTCTTTGGTAATCACACAGTGCCGTACCTCAGGCATAGAAGGAACACGAAACATAATATCTGTCATAGATTCCTCAAGCACAGCCCGAAGCCCCCTCGCTCCTGTTTTTCTTTCGATGGCTTTTTTCACAATAGCATCAATAGCCTCATCAGTAAACTCTAACTTGACGTTGTCAATAGCCATGAGGTATTGGTACTGTTTGATGAGAGAATTTTTTGGATCAAGAAGAACGTGGCGAAGTTCCTCCTCAGTGAGTTCTGAAAGTGTACCAATCACAGGAAGTCTCCCAACAAGTTCAGGAATAATCCCATACTTCACAAGATCATAAGGAGTCACATAGGAAAGAATCTCTTCAGTTGTCATTTTCTCAAACTGCTGACTCCGAAAACCAATCTCTTTTTTTGCCATGCGCTGGCGGATAATCTCCTCAAGCCCTACAAATGCCCCACCTACAATGAAAAGAATATGAGAAGTGTTTATGAGGGGATTAAATTGTTGGGGATGTTTTCTCCCCCCATACAGCGGAACAGAGGCTACCGTCCCCTCAATAATCTTGAGAAGGGCTTGTTGCACACCTTCTCCAGACACATCACGGGTGATCGAGGGACTCTCACTTTTTCGGGAGATTTTATCAATCTCATCAATATACACAATTCCCATCTCCGCCTTGGCAATAACACGAGAAAACTCAGGAGAAGCAGGATCTACCGTAGCTCCTCCAGCGTTGAGAATTAACCGCTGAAGGACATTTTCTACATCATCTCCCACATAACCTGCCTCCGTAAGTGTTGTCGCATCTGCAATAGCAAAAGGAACATTCAAAAGCTTGGCAAGCGTTTTGGCAAGCAATGTTTTTCCACTCCCTGTTGGCCCTATGAGAAGGACATTGCTCTTGTCAAGCTCAACCCCCTCCTCTGACAACCCATCAAACTCCCCATGATGGTGCAAAATCCGCTTGTAATGATTATACACCGCCACGGAAAGGATTTTCTTGACTTTTTCCTGTCCAATCACATACTGGTCTAAAAAATGCTTGATCTCTCGAGGGGTAGGAAGATTTTTCAGTTCATCCCCCAAAAGAGACCTCTTTTGATCCTTTTCGATCATGGCATAGCAACTCTGGATACAATTCTGGCAAACATAGACATTGGATTTGTCTACAGACTCAAAAATGTACCCCCGAAAATGCTCAAGGGGCATACCACACAGGGCACATTTTCTCAGTTGTTTCTTGGTCGAGGTTTCCTTGGACTCTGCCATCCCTTATTTCCTTTTCTCGATAATTTCATCAATGATGCCATATGCTTTGGCATCAACCGCTGACATGAAAAAGTCTCTATCGGTATCTTTCTCGATCCTCTCAATAGGCTGTCCCGTATGTTTGGCAAGAATATTGTCTAGGACAGACTTAATTCGAAGCATCTCCTCCGCTTGAATACGCACATCAGTAGCCTGACCCTGGGTTCCCCCTGAAGGCTGATGGATCATAATTCTCGACTGGGGAAGACTATAACGCTTTCCTGGAGCACCTGCCGCAAGAAGAACCGCCCCCATAGAGGCTGCCTGGCCAATACAAATGGTTGCCACATCACATTTGATAAAATTCATCGTATCGTAGATAGCAAGACCAGCTGTCACTACCCCGCCAGGGGAATTAATGTAGAGATGAATATCTCTCTCTGGATCTTCTGCCTCCAAAAAAAGAAGTTGAGCAATCACCAGGTTAGCCACATCATCGTCAATAGGAGATCCCAAAAAGACAATCCTATCCTTCAAAAGCCTGGAATAAATATCATAGGCTCGTTCACCCCGATTGCTCTGTTCTACCACAATAGGTACCAACATTTCTCTCTCCTTCTGTGAAATAAAACTAATACAATATACAGAAAAGCCAGGAAAAAGTCAAAAATCACCACACCATTCTCTTCTCAAGACTCTCGTGATTTTTTGTTTTTCTCCCCAAACAATGAAAAAACCAAAATCCCTTTTTTTACGCCCACCACCATAGAGGAAAAACCTCTCACTGGTTTGTTTGAGTGCTGAGATTCTTTCTCTTTTCAGTGAAACCCAGCATCAGAAAATCCTCAAATTCGCGGTAAAGAAGATAAACCTCGGGATAATCATACTCCAGTTCCCTTTCAAAGGCCTTGAGATCACTATAGATTTTCCATGCTTTGTCCAGATAGGTCTTGCTCTCCTTGCCCATTTTGACAAGAAGTATACCCATATACACCTGATTATAGTAAGAATTTTCTCGAGACTTGCGTTGATTTTCAGGCAGTTCATAACACTCAGAGGCTTTCAGATAATACTTGTAGGCAAGGGTGAATAATTGACGCTGATCGTAGATACGAGCAAGCTGGAAATAAATATCCGCCTCTGTAGGAATATACTGAGCGGCCATTTCATAGTACCTGATGGCTTGATTCCATTGTTTTTTTTCATACAACATATCCGCCACACCCTTGGCACGAATCCCCTTCATTTCCTCTTGGGAAAGAGAAGAGAAATAAAAACCATCGACTTCAATCTTTGTTTTTGTAACTCCAGAAAAGCCTAGAGTAAGAACACTAAGCCACAGAAAAAGCTGTACTAATCTTCCAAACATCACCTGCTCCAAGGGTAACCAACACAGCCTGGGTACTCATAATCTGAGGAAGGACTTCTTTTAACTGTTCTAAGGATGGGAAGTAATGGAGTCGGGAGTTTCCGCGGATCTTGATGATCTCATCGTAGATCAGTTTACTGGAAACATTCCCAGGATTGACTTCTCTGGCAGGATAGATCTCTGTCAAAACAATCCTATCAGCCAAAGCCAAAGCCTCCGCAAACTCTCTATAAAACGAAAGGGTACGAGAATAGAGATGGGGCTGAAAAACAACCACAAGTTCTGCCCCCTTTTTCTCAGCCAATCGCCGTGCTGCCTTGAGTGTTGCCATCACTTCAGAAGGATGATGGGCATAGTCATCAATAACCACGAGATCTTCTGTTTGATATTTCACTTCAAACCGTCGGCTTGCATTCTGGAAAAGAGACAAGGTACGATAAATCACCTCCTGAGAGATGCCATGTAACTTTGCCGTTACAGCCGCGAGAAGGGCATTATATACATTGTGCATCCCCGGAACATTAACATAAAAAGTTCCTATTTCTTCCTTTCCACGTACCAGCACAAAACGCGACGAAAATTCAGAAAGTTCTATCTCTTTTGCCATAAAATCTGCCTGAGATGTTATACCCACAGAAATGACTTGAGGAAGACGGTGTTTCTCTACAATCTCCCGAAGAGGATCATTATCACGGTTATACACAATAAAACCATAAGGAGAAACATGTTGTGTCAGATAAGTAGTGAAAGCTTTTTTGATGTTATCAAAATTTTTATAGTAATCAAGATGATCAGCATCAACATTGGTAATCACAGCTGTGTCTGGATAAAGTTTGAGAAACGATTCAAAGGCCTCACAGGCCTCATAGATAAAAAACTTGCCTTTTCCATCATAGCCTGATCCACCGATATCGGCCAACTCTCCCCCAACAGCAAGGGATGGATCCAATTCTGCTGCCAAGAATATTTTGGCAAGCATAGAGGTAGTGGTCGTTTTCCCATGAGTTCCCGACACACCAATCGTATATTTGGGAGAAGCAAGCATCTGCAAAAGTCTTGCCCGTTCAACAAGTGGTATACCCAATTGTTTTGCCTGCATAAGTTCAGGATTATCATCTACACTCACAGCATTTGTGTACACAACAAGATCAATATCCTCATGAATATGGTTAGCGTGATGCCCTACAAAAACCTCCATCCCTTTTTTACGAAGATCCTGAACCGTCGAGGAATCACTTCTATCAGATCCTGAAACTTGATGCCCTCTCGCCCAGAGAATACGGGCTAACGCTGACATTCCTACCCCACCAATACCCACCAAAAATACATGCAACCTATGTCTGAGTTGCTCTGCAGAGAAAAACGAACCCATAGTACCCTACTCCTTTTGCCGATTTTTTACTCCCCTTTTTTAATGTATCGGATTTCTAGCAAGAAAGATGAGATTTTCTCCTTGCGAGAAGAAAAGAGGGCTATCCCCAAAGGACAGCCCACTGTGGGTGGTACTGGATTCGAACCAGTGACCTTCTGCGTGTGGGGCAGACGCTCTGAACCAGCTGAGCTAACCACCCTTCAAGGATGTGGGCGGTACTGGATTCGAACCAGTGACCCCCTGCGTGTCATGCAGATACTCTAAACCACCTGAGCTAACCGCCCATCCATAGACATATTATAAGGCAAGAAAAAAAATTTTGCAAGCCCATACGATAAGCTTCATTTAAGCACACTGCCTCCGTTTGGGATTAGCACTTTGCAAAACATCTCCCCAACAAAAAAGAGACACATCCTTTCTTTTTCCCCTTTCATCTCCCTCACCTTCTTCTCCTTCACACCCGTGAGAAAAACTATCAGATGTGTCTTTGCATTAAAAAAAACCTTTCTTACCAATACGTTTCCCCCACCAAAATACCAAAAAGAGAACACCTCTACACCCACATAAAAAATCAGCTTGAAAAGCTCTCGTATTCCTCATTTTTTCCGAGACTATTTTCTTTTGCTTTTCATATCTTCCACAGAAAAACCCTCTATTTTCTCACTTGATATTCACAAGAGCCCATACTATTTCTTAGAAAAAACGACCTCCTCCCCGTATGACAACCCTTGTTTATCGAAAATCTCGTATCTCTCTTTCCATATCTCGCTTGATATCCCGCTCTTTGATGGCTGATTTTTTGTCGTGGAGTTTTTTTCCTCTGGCAAGAGCTATCTCCAGCTTGGCATATTTTCCTTTGATATAGAGCCTCGTAGGAATAAGGGTAAGCCCCTTTTGCTGAATGGCTTGAAAAAGTTTCAAAATCTCCCGTTTGTGAAGAAGAAGACGTCTTCGCCGCGTTGGATCATGATTAAAGATATTTCCATGTCCATAGGGACTGATATGCATATTCTGAACCCAGGCTTCCCCATCACGAATAAGTACGAAACTATCCTTCAGATTCACTGCATGGCCTCGAATAGACTTGATCTCCGTACCCGTTAGTTCAATCCCTGCCTCATAGGTAGAAAGTATCTCATAATCATGGTAGGCTTTACGATTTACCGTAATCTCTATGAAAGGCTTTTTGTTTTGACTCATGAATCTCCCCTAATGGATATGCTGGTCCTTGTCCTGGGGAAGAACAAGGGGCCCAAAGTTCTCTTCATAGGTTTTGATATTACTTTCGAGAGCCTTCAAAAGCATCTTGGCGTTTCTTGGAGTCATAACGATACGAGAAACTACCTGGGCTTCTTCCTTGCCTGGCAAGGTCTGAGCAAAATCCAAAACCACCTCTTCGGGAGAATGGGAGATAATGGCCACATTAGAATAATGGACAATCCCTTCTCCTTCTGGGAGATGGATTTTGATGTTTTTCACATTCTTGTCAGGCATAGCACGCCTCCTTATCTTTGAAGAGAGATAGTGTATTATAAAGCAAGGGAAAGGAAAAGACAAATTTCACCTGAAGGATTCCAAAGCTTTCTCACGGGTAGCATAGACATGACAGAGCTCTAAGAGCGAGGTCTCTTGAAGAAGACCTATAATCTTCTGGTTTGGATTGACAAGCCTCACACGTGTATTATGAGCCAATGCTTCCCGAATAGCTGTGGCCAGAATCCCCAACGCCATAGATCCCATCCAGCTTACTTCAGAAAGATCAAAAATAAAACGGTAGTTTTTTTCATTGATTTTCTGGGTGAGAAAAGTCATCACCGGTGCAAGATTCTCTGTTGAGAGATGACCCTTTAAAACCATGATCACCACCCCATCCTTTTCCAAGAACTGTTCTTCCATCGCTCCCCCTCTTGTGAAAAATATAAAAACCCCCTTCTTTTCTTAAGAAAAGAAGGGGGAAATAAACTTACTTGCCTTCGTATACAAAATAGGAGTTGTACCCATCAAAACCATCAAGGTCTTTGTTGGGGTTGCGAGGATCTTCAAGGTAGAGATAATCTTGAGGTTTCCCATCCTTTGACTTGTACTGTACCCCAATATCAATCACGAACTTGTAGCGAAGTTGCATCTTCTCACCGGGCTTCACCACAAAAGGCACCAATGTCTTGGTATACCAGGTGTCAGGATTCTTGCTGGTGGGTTCAAGCTTATTTGGAATCTGACTTGCAAAGGTAGCCCACCCATTAAAATCACCAAACACACAAATAGCCTTTACCTTGTTCTTGGAAAGAAGATCATAGTGCTGTTCATAATGAGCGAGGATCTCTTCATACTTCCCCTTCTTGCGAGGATTCTTTTCCTTCGCAATCAAATCTTTGGTCACCTGAATCTGATCTTTGGTATACTGGAGCAAGTAAGGAACATTGACACGGAAACGCACATAGATGGTGTTTCCTTTCTGTTCCATGATCTCGTAACTGACGTATTCCTTGTCCAGTTCAGCAAAAAGAGTCCCACTCAAAAGACCCAAGGCAACCACAAACCATAATCTCTTCATAGTTTCCTCCTTTCCGGATAAAGATATTTTCTTCTATATACTATAGCACAAAATGAGAAAAAGTCAAGTAGTCGGCCAAAAATTTCTCCCACCAAAAAGAATCATGAGCCCAAAAAAAAGAGAGATGATTTCTCATCACCTCTCTTTTGCATTCTCATACTAAAAAGTACTGAAAGGGAGGTTTTTCCTTTTCCCTTTATTTGGGCAACGAGGCATTGGTGACAGGAGTCATTTGGTTGGTTGAAGTGGTGTTTGTCAGCTGGGTGAGATCTACCCCAAGGGCTTGAAGTGCATTCTTGGCCTCTTTTCGGACGGAAAACTCGGGATCATAAAGGGCTTTGTACTTGAGAATCTCAATAGCTCGAGTTTCCTTGATCTTGGCAAGGGTTTTGATTGCTTCTGTTCGAAGAAGGATGTTATCTGAACGGGTATATTGGATCACTTTCTCTCCCACCTGTGGTGTCGAGAGAAAAGCAAGTCCTGCCAATCCCCAAACCCGCACATTCACATCCTCTTTTTCATTGTCAATCACAGGGGTGAGAATATCAAAAGCCTCGGGTACTTTGGTTTTTCCAAGGGCATAGGCGCTATACATCCTTACCTCTTTGGCCTCAGCTGGATCATTGATGAGGGTTTTAAGAAGCTCTATACTCGTCTTTCCTCCAATACTTCCGATGGCTACAGCGGCAGCCCCCCGTACTTCTTTGGTGTACTGATAATTCGAAAGAATCCCCAACACCACTCCCTCGGCAGGTTTATACTCCAGTTCCCCAAGAGCCCGAAGAAGCGTAGCAACTAACAGGCTTTCCTTACTGTCTTCTAACCGATTGGTGAGATGAGAGAAAAGGTATGGGGCTGCTCCCCGAACCTTGAGCTCACTACACCCAAAGGCAAGACGACGCAACACCTCACTGTTGGTTTCTCTCTGGACAGCCTGAATCCAAGGCTCTTGATTGGAAAGTTTGAGCTCTATCATTGCATAGGCTGCCTCTCCACGCACATTAGGGTTATCATCAGTGGCAAGCGCTTTCATAAGAAGATCATACCCCTCTACTGCTTTGCTGTCTTTGATGGCCTTGATCACTCCTATCCGTTGAGAAGAAATCCCATATTGCATAGTTTTCTGCCACTGTTCTACCACTCTTGGATCCACTGCAAACACAAGAGAAACCCCCCCAAGGATCAAGAGAAAAACCCGATACCTTTTCATGAGTCCTCCTCATTTGTATATCGGAAAAAAAGAAAAAAAATAGAGAAAAAGCCACCTTTTTGGTGGCCAGCAATTTTTATGAAGCACAGTGGAGAAATGGAGAAATAGCAAAGTTTTTTTTCAAAAGGAGGAAAAACACGAGAGTTTTACCTCTCCTCTTTACACTATCCCACAAAGTTACATAAAAATCTGCTTTCTACTTGAAAAGTATCCCGGTCTTCTCATAGAAAATAAGAAAATCCATCTCCGCCACGGATATACCCAAGGCGTGTGCCCACTGGCGTAGAAGACTTTCAAATTCCTGGTAACGCTTTTCTGTCAAAGAGGACGGTATCCTCACGCCACATCTCTCTGATACTACCCTCAGGACATGCCTATCAAGAATAGCCAATTCCAAACCGAAGCCTGTATTGCGGAGAAAATGGCTTGCTTCTTTCCATCCAATACCTCTCATAGTATGGACAAGCCAACGCCTCATGAGAAATACCTCTCCCATGGATTCCAACCGCTCTCGAAGCGACCATCCCTCCTCAAAACACCGCTTTCTATTCGTTACAAGAGAGAGGGCTTTCGTATGGCGAAAACGCACCCGATGAAGATGAAAAGCGATCTCCTCAGGACTTCCGCTCCATAAAAGCCCTGTCTTTTTGAGGTGCTCAAGGGTTTTTTGGGCCTCGAGTGGCCTCGCTTGAGGTGTAAGCGTACAAAAAGCAAGCTCTTCAAAGAGCCTTATATCATCGGCTTCTTCTCTTATCTGAGAGAACTCTCTGAGACGAGAAATTATCTCTTCTCTCTTTTGTTGATAAAGCACCAGAAATCGACTATCGAGTGGATGCATCCTTACCCTGGAAAAAGCAACGAAAAAATCACCACAAAAACAAGCGAGGGAAGAAACGAAGCAGTTTTCACCCGTGTAATACCCATCAGACGAATTCCAATACCAAGTACCAAAACTCCTCCTGTTCCTACCAATTGAGCAATCAGAAACTCACTCAAAAGTGGTCCTATCCATCGGGCAAGAAGAGTGAGGCTTCCCTGAAACACAAGGACTACCACCCCACTTGCAAACACTCCCCATCCCCACGTGGTAGCAAGAACAAGAGAGGCAAACCCGTCTAAAAGAGCCTTGGTAAAAAGAAGAGAAGAATTTCCTGTGAGTCCCTCCTGAAGACAACCGGTAATCGTCATGGCCCCTACACAGAAAAGCACCGAGGCAGAAACAAGCCCCTCAGCAAAGTGAGAGTTCCCGAGACGAAATCGTTTCCCCACTCTTTCTCCCAACAAGAAAAAAGATTCCTCAAGTTTCAACCACTCTCCAACAAGCCCCCCGAAAACTATACTGAGAATCACTACCAAGGGGTTCTTGAGAGAAAGCATCATGGAGAGACTCAGCATGATGGTGGAAAGCCCCAAGGCTTGAAAAACAATCCCTTCGTACTTCTCTGACACAAACCTTTTGAGGGTTATGCCTGCAAGACTTCCCACAAACACTGTTCCTGCATTCACAAGACTTCCTAACAGAATCATCTTTTCTCTCTCCTCTCCTTGAGATAAATCAAGAGTACCTGAATGGCTGCAGGTCTCACCCCTGGAATTCTTGAGGCCTGCCCTAACGTGAGTGGCCTTATGGCAGAGAGTTTTTCAATCTCCTCGAGGCGAAGGCTTGGAACACAGCTGTAATCAAAACCCTCAGGAATACGAAACGACTCAAGCTCTGAAAACTCGGCCACCAGCCGTTTTTCTTCTTCAATATAGCCTTCATACTTGATCTCTATTTCCACGGCTTCTCGCTCCTCGGGAACCTCCAAAGCACCTTCCAAGAAATGCGCGGCGATCATATCATAGGAAACAAGAGGACGCCTCAAAAGCTCTGCAAGGGACAGGGGTTTGTGAATCTCCCCTATTCCCAAATCCTGAAGCCTTTCATTGGTCTCTTTCGTAGGATAGAGACGTTTGCTTTTGAGCCTCTCAATCTCTTGTTCGACACGATGGTATTTGGTGAGGGTTTTCTCATAGCGGTCACGAGGCAAAAGCCCCAACTGATATCCCAAAGGAGCCAATCTTCTATCAGCATTGTCCTCTCTCAAAACAAGGCGATACTCCACACGAGAGGTAAACATCCGATAGGGCTCATTGGTCCCACGGGTGGTGAGATCATCAATCAATACCCCAATATACCCCATAGACCGATCCATCACAAAAGGCGGTTTTTTTTGAACTTGAAGGGCAGCATTAATACCTGCAATGAGCCCTTGGGCAGCCGCCTCTTCATAACCGGTGGTTCCATTGATCTGGCCTGCGAGAAAAAGCCCTTTCACTCGTTTTGTTTCGAGAGTGGGATAGAGTTCAGTAGGATCAACATAATCATGCTCAATAGCATACGCAGGACGAAGCATCACTGCCTTTTCCAGACCCGGAATACTTTTTATAATCTGGAGTTGCACCTCAAGAGGAAAACCGTTAGAGATCCCGTTGGGATAATACTCTATAGTTGTCCTCCCTTCAGGTTCAAGGAAAACGTGATGACTTTCTTTCTCAGGAAATTTCATCACCTTGTCCTCAACTGAGGGGCAATACCTCACTCCCGTTGCTTGAATTTGTCCAGAATACATGGGAGCAAGATGGATGTTTTTCCGAATGATTTCATGGGTTTTTTCTGTGGTATGGGTGAGATAACAAGGCATCTGTTCCTGATAGAGAAACTCTTTCGTTCGTTCTGTCCAAAACGAGAAAGGCCTAAGAGGTGTATCCCCAGGTTGAGGAGTCATCACAGAAAAATCAATCGTTCTTCCATCTAGCCTTGCTGGTGTCCCTGTCTTAAATCTTCCCATCTGGAACCCCAGCCGATGAAGTGTGACAGAAAGTCCTATGGCAGGACCTTCTCCAAGTCTTCCTGCCCCATATATGGTGGTACCTATATGGATTTTGCCATTCAAAAATGTCCCTGGGGTGATCACCACTGTGTACCCTTCATACACTACCTGACTAACGGTTCCTACGCCTCGGATACGGTTCTCCTCCACCCAGAGATCTTCCACGAGGTCTTGTTTCACCTCAAGATTCTTTTGATGGAGAACGACCTGCTGAATATATTGACGATAGGCCACCTTATCCGCTTGGACCCGTGTTGAACGAACGGCAGGACCTTTGCGCATATTGAGCGTACGAAACTGGATGGCTGTCTGATCCGCTGCCAGTCCCATCTCCCCACCTAACGCATCCAACTCTTTAACAAGCTGTCCCTTGCCTATTCCTCCAATGGAAGGATTACACGGCATCTGCCCAATAAGATCAATATTTGAGGAGAGCAAAAGTGTCCGACATCCCATACGACTCGCAGCAAGCGATGCTTCAATCCCTGCATGCCCCCCACCAATAACAATCACATCATACTTTATAGGATATACAAACACACTTTGCTCCTATGATTTGAGGACACAGCAATTTTTCCCTTGCTTTTTCGCCTCATAAAGCGCCTGATCTGCCATCTGCAACAATTGATCATCAAGCATCTCCCTTTCTCCCCCATACTCCACAATCCCCAAAGAAAAGGTGGGCATAATATCTATCCCCAACACCTCTGCCACCTGAGGGGGAATCTCTTGTTGAATCCGAGAACCAAGATGAAGAGCCTTCTCTCCTGGGGTCTCTGGAAGAAGAATCACAAATTCATCTCCCCCATATCGAAAAACAAGATCAACTTTTCGAAGCTTTGCCTGAAGATAGCGTCCACACAAAGAAAGAACCTTGTCCCCCATAGCATGCCCATAGGTATCATTGATAGCCTTGAAATTATCCATATCAAGAAAAATGAGGGAAAATCGATTCTCTGGCTCTCCCCCATAACGCTTGATACGCTCCATCTCCTGCCCAAGACGTTGTTGAAGCGCCATTCTGTTCATAGCCCCCGTCAGAGAATCATGGAGAGCCATCTCCTCAAGACGATGATAGGCCTCTTCTAGTTCTTTTTTCTGCCGCTCGATTTCCTCAAGATACACCAAACGCTGAAGACTCAAAGCCATCTGTTGGGCAATCAACCGAAGTACTTTAAGATCCTCACGGGAAAGCATCGTATTTCCCTGCTGGGTCCCACAAAAGAGAAGCCCTTGATGGTCATCCCAGGAGAGCGGAAGGACAACCAGGGAGGCAAGAGATTCCCCTATCCGCCAATTTACCTCACTTTTTTCATCACAACGGAAAAGCCTCTCTTGAGAAGACACTCCCATTTCTCGGATAAAACCGTGAACATCCTCACAAGGAAGATCAATGCCTGCATGAAACACCACTTGCCATATCCCGTGGACACTCTCTACAAAACAGGCAAAATCAATTAAGAAATGCTCTACCAGTTTCTCCAGTGTCCGTTGGACAAGCTCCTTCGGGTGACTACTTTCAATGAAATCCTGTTGCAAGATATTGAGAACATGCACATCCTGCATCTGACGATAGATCTCAGAGACTTTGTGTTCAGCCTTAGCCAATTCTCTGAGAGAAGAAAAATGGGGCATTTCTCCCACTTCAAAGAAAGGGGAATACCTCTCCTCTCTCCTCTGAGCAAAAAGGCTTTTGTAAAAGGGAGAATCCCGCATCTCACTCTGGCGTATTCCATCCTTCCACATCTGGAGAGAAAGCTCTTCATTGGATACTTTTGCATACATTTGAGACGATATCAGACAATACCAGGGGATCATATAGCCAATATTATCATTTGTTCGATGCAAATAGTAATTCGCTTCACGAAAACGTTGTACCATATCCTGATCTTTTTTCTCATGAAATGCCAACAGCCCCAAAAGCATAGCAATAAAAAAATACTCCTCATTTTTTTCTAGGTAGGGCAAAAGTTTTTTTGTTCGTATCCGATTCACACAATCATACGCCAATGTCCACTCCCCTTGAAGGGCATAGGTCGTCCCCAGCACAGCATAAATCCCAAATAAAGAATGATACGCCAACCCATTCATTTCCAAGATCTCAATGAGTTTCACAACCTCTTCAAAGAATATTCTGGCATGCTTTTCATCAAGGGCAAGCAAACAATTCATCCCCATGTTGAAGTAGGTCATCGCTATTTCATGAAAATCTTTCAAAGAAAAAAGATACCCCAAAGCTTCCGTATAATACCGGTGTGCCTCCCCATAACGCCCTGTCATATAATAGTAAAATCCCACCCCATTATAACCATAGGCAATTTCAAGAGGAAGTCCCATCCTTTTTTTGAGGACGAGACTCCGACGATACCACGTAATCACCTGATCATACTGTCCCATCACAGCGTAGATGAGCCCTCGAATCTGATAGCCATGACTCAGACGATAGGTATTACGAAGTTTTCTCGCAAGAGAAATCCCTTTTTCATTCAAGATCAGGGTATTGTATTTGTCCACATCAGAGGCATACTCAGAATATATTCCATAGGGATTAATATAAATCAAAGCCAAATGATTCTCATAATTGAGGTCAGTAGCCAAGGCAATAATTTTTTCATAAATCTCTTTCCAAGGCCGTGGTTGCTGTTTCCTATTCTTGTCCTCAATCTGAAAGTAGAGAAAAAAAGCCTCAAAATACGATTTTTTGTCTTGGTCTCCTCCCACAAGGTGGAATGCTTTATCCAACAAAGACAGGGCATCTGAAAGAGCATCTTTCATATAAAAAACAAAAGCCATATCTCTATACAGAAGCACACGATCTGAGAGGGAAACCTTTACCTTGTCCATAAGTACAAAAGCCATATTCAAATAATGCGCAGCCTCATTGTACTCTTTGAGAATAGAGGCGGCTTTTCCTGTATACCAAGCCAAAAGCATCTGTGACTTTTCATCCCAGTGCTCAACTTCTATATCATCTATACAATATACCCCAAGGGTATACGCATCGCGTATGGCATTCCATACCAAAAAAGAGTGCTGAATGGCCAAAAAGGAGGTGGGGTCCCTTTCTGACAAGGTTCTCAAAACACACTCCCGTTTCTCATCTTCTTCTTCACTCCCCCCAAGAAAATCAAAAAGTTGACTTCTCTCCCGACACAAGGCTATCAGATCATTGACAGCAGGATCCATAACCTTCTTCTCAGGCATCACTATCCCATAGACTTGCAAGAGTTTGAAGGTCTTTGTAGCCAAAACTTGAAGAAAGGCAAGACTCGAAGAAGGTGCCATTTGAAGATTCTGAAGTACCACTACACAGGGGGTATTCCCCACTACCAGAGAGAGATAGAGTTTGTATATATCCTCAATAAATTCAGAGGTTTCATACCAAACCTCTTCTTCGATCAGTGGCTCCAAGCGACAAGGTGTCCCTGTCTGGAGGGTGGCTTCCAGGATTTGGACAAGGGCATAATAGATCTTTTGCTCGCGATAGACACGATACCTTGAGGTTTCAGGCATTTTCTTGAGTGCTTCAATCACACGAGAAAGCCACGGAGCATAGGGAGCAAAAAGATCCTCTTGTTTGTAATCATACACGACAAAAGGTACATTTCTTTTTTTTATCTCTGCAAGAAGCCCATCCACAAGTGATTCTTCCCCACCATTGAGCAAAACAAATGGCCGATTTTCCTCAACAATGTTCCCTAAAAACATCTGATATTTATTATTCTCAGTGATGGCCATTCTTCGCCTCTCCGTTTATCCCCTCCAGTGGAGTATCCTTACCTCACCAGGATGAAGATTGTAGTCATAGTTTTCTCCAGGCACATAGGCTTGAGGATTCTCAAGAGAAAGATCCTCCAATGTTGCCAAAGAAGGTCCAAAATACTGCCCTAAATGACCAAGAGACACCTTTTGCATATTGTAAGTATCCTGGTTAAGGATAAGAAGGGCTTTGGATTTTTTATCCTCACTCACTTTTAGCATTACCAAGACATTATGAGCATTTTCATGATGGAGAATCATATTCTCTGTTTCTTCACTGAAAAGAGAATAGTGCTGTCTGATCCGATTAATTGATGTGAGAAAAGAAGTCAGATCATAATTGATGGGTTCCCAATCATTGGGAGTAGTAAAAACCACATCAGTTTTTTTCCGAAAACCATACTCTAACCCTATCGGAATCATCCACCCAGAGGAAAAGAAGGCCGTAAAGAGAATCCTCTGTTTGATAGCGGGGAGATGATTCTTCAGTTCCATAGCTAAACGCATAGTATCATGAGACTCAGGAAAGGAAATTGAAGGACACATCGTCCGCGTTTGGTTGTACTGTTCCAATAGCCATGGATCCCGGTAATTCCACCACTTCGAAGAATTAAAGATATAATCAAAACCAGCCTGGGCCAAAACCAGAGTCTGTTGGGGTGTACACCCAAGACTCTCAGCGAAAAACACCACGTCTTCTTTCTTGGCTCTTGCCGTCTCTATGAGACGTTTCCAGAGTTCAGAGGGAACCTGATAGGCTGCATCCGCCCGAAAACCATCAAAACCTTTGTCTAGGTAATAAAGGACAAGCTCTTCCCAATACTTCCACAGGTTGTGTTTATCCGAAGAGTTTTCATTATCAATCTCGGCAAGATCCCCCCACTCAACCCAGTGACCATTATCCCAGGCCCCAGGACTTTTCACCTCCCCCCTTTCATCCCGTTTATACCACTCGGGATGGACACGAACAAAAGGATGATCCTTCGCTGTATGATTGATCACCAAATCCATGATCACCCTGAGGTCACGTTTATGAGCCTCTTCCAACATGCTTTCTAACTGCCGAACAGGAGGAAGCGAACTGTTGGGGTTGATAAACAGAGGATTAAAATCATAATAGTCTTTAGGGGCATATAGGCTTCCTGAAAAACCAGGATAATGAAATGGATTCACATACACCCAATCAAAACCCATTTCCTTGATACGATCAAAATGTACATACCAGTTTTCCATTCTGCCGACCAAGCGGGGAAAAAGATTGTAGATTCTTGCCCCCTTTTGTTTTGTATGAGCCATGATTGCCTCCCTCTCTCACTTTCTATTCATTATAGCATAAAAAAAGAAAAATAGCAATGAAAACAGAATGTTGTATCTCCAGGAAAACGATACCCTTTCTCACAAGAATCCCATCGCCTCAAGGGAGACACTTCCTTGTGTCCCCCGTCTTCTTTTCCGAAGGCTGTATGTTTTTTTCACAAACATGCGCTCTGAGCCACAGACAAAAAAAGAAATACACACATGTTCTTTACAATAAAGAAAAGCCCCACGCTTCCACCACCCCTATACACTTTTGTGAGAAATCTCTTTTTTTCACCAGATTCTCTCCTCATTTGATTTGCATTTTTTGGTTTTCTTTCTTTACAATAAAGCACCAACCAGAAGAGGTATCCAATGCTCAAAAAACGGATTGGGATTCTGACCTCAGGGGGAGATTGCCCAGGACTCAACGCGGCTATTCGTAGCCTTGGTAAAACAGCTATCCTTCGATATGATTTTGAAGTGATAGGTTTTCTCTCTGGTTTCGCAGGCCTTATTAACAATGAATACATTATCCTCGATGAAGGGAAACTTTCGGGGATCCTTACCTTAGGGGGAACTATCCTTGGCACCTCAAGAGAAAAACCATTCAAAAAGTACGAAAGTGAATCTGAGCGAGTGGATTCAAAACCAGAACTCATCAAAAAGAATTATGAATCTCTGGGGCTTGAGTGCCTCATCTGTATAGGAGGCAATGGAACCCAAAAAACCGCTCACAAACTTTCCAAAATGGGGCTCCAAGTAATCGGTCTCCCTAAAACTATTGACAACGATATCTGGGGTACGGAGATAACCTTTGGATTTGATTCAGCGGTAAGCATTGCCACAGAGGCAATTGACAGACTCCACACTACAGCCAACTCTCACCGGCGCATTATGGTGGTAGAGGTGATGGGGCATCATGCAGGATGGCTCGCTCTCTATGCAGGCATAGCCTCTGGCGGGGATGTGATTCTTATCCCTGAGATCCCCTATACCCTTGAAACCATCGCTGATTATCTTGAGGGACGCTTCCGTCGACAAAAACCCTATTCGATTGTTGTCGTTGCTGAGGGAATATCTATCCCTGAGTCACTCAGAGAAAAATACTATTCCCCAGCCCACTACATCGCTGACTCTATTCAGAAACTCACAGGACTTGAGTGTCGAGAAACCGTTCTTGGCTACGTCCAAAGGGGAGGCACACCCACAGCCTTTGACAGGATCCTCGCCACCCGCTTAGGCAGTTACGCCATTGAAATGATCATGAAAAAAAAGTTCAATCGCATGGTCTGTGTAAAAAATGGGGCCATAGACTCCATCAGACTCGATGAGGTAAGTGGTCGACTCAAATTAGTCGATCCAGAGCATCCAATGATAGAAGAGGCTCGTGCCATTGGTACCTGTTTCGGAAACGAAACCAGGAGATAGCCATGGAGATTTTGGCGTGGTTAATCGCCTCTATTATCGTTATCCTGGGGGGGATCATTCTTTTTAGCGTGATCTCTGCCTTTAGTAGGCTCAAAAACTACAACAAAAGTATTGCCAAAGCCCTTGAGAAAGGTGACTACACCAAAGCAGAAAAAATCGCTCTCAAATACATCGATACCTACCCCCAGGATTTCATACTCAAGTATTACCTAGCCCAGGCCTATGAAGGACAAAAAGATTACGCCAAAGCCATTTTTTACTACGAAAAAGCCGCTCTTCTCGTGTCTGCAGAAACTGATACCCATCTCCGTTCCCAGTTTTATCTTCGTATTGCCGAGCTCTATCGTCGTCGACAGCAGTACAAAGAAGCCCTCGGGTACTACGCCCTTGTCCTTGAAAAAGAACCCTCGAATCTCAAAGCCCTTCTCTCCGCGGGAGAAAGCTGCTATCACCTCCAGCTCTATCCAAAAGCAAGAGAACACCTCAAAGCCTATGTTTCCCTCAAACCAGACAACGTGAAAGCCCTCTTTCTTCTTGGAGAGGTATGTGAGAAACTTGGACTCTTTGAAGACGCTTTCGAGAATTATGAAACCATCGTTGAAACCTATCCCGATACCGACGAGGTACTCACCACCAAAGCCCTTTTTCATGCTGCAAAACTTGCAAACAAACTCCAAAACTATCAAAAAAGCGAAACCTACCTTCAGAAACTTCTCTCCGTAGAAGACTACTATGAAGAAGCTCTCAAACTTCTCGTCTCTCTTTTCATCCTCACAGGAAGACTTGATGAGGCCATCCAACTCACCCGAGACTTCGAGCACAAGATCTCTCTTTCTACTCGCTCTGAACTTGCCTTTCACATTGGCAATGGATACTTCAAGAAAGCTGAATACTACACCGCACTCCAAACATGGAAAAAAGGCTTTCAGGACAACCCTTCTCATTCCCAACTTCGAGAATTGGTACATCAGTACGTTGACATCCTAGAACACAAAGGAATGGAGATTTACTTCGGCAATGATCAACACATGGTGGAGAAATTTCTTGAAAGCGCTTTTCCCATACAGAGTATTCGTTGTATCTATCATGAAAACCACTATACCTTCCTTCAGGTCCAAGAAAACATAGTGGTCCTTTACCGTGCCCCATTTGCCTTTAAAGACAAAGAGATTTCCCACATTGAACACATCTTAAAAACTCGCTTCAACGCTGCCCCATTTTTCACCCTGTATTCCCTTTATGGGATCGAGGGGTGGGACGAAACAAAACTCAAACAACAAAACCAGATCGAACTTATTTCTGGCAAGATTTTTGTCCAGTGGGTAGAAGAAGCCTACACCCGTCTCAAACAAAAAAATCCCTCGCTTCCATAACAAACCTCCTGAAGCAGATATTTTTCTCCCTTCTCTTCAAGAGTCTCTCTCAAGAGCCCCCTTCCAAAAATTCTCCCCTCATGGAGGATATTCTTTTCTCTCTCCAAAAAGCAAAAAACCTTTTTGAAAAAGCCGGTCTCTCCCAAACACAATCCCATAGGTAAGCCCATGGATCCTCCATCTTCCCTTCCATACACAAGGATCTTCGAGTTTTTTTCCGATTGATTAAATATTTCATGATACCATTTCCGATACATACACAGTAGCATGGAGGCGTTATGTCGCTCAAAAAACACCGCATTGAGGAACTCCTCACCATCACCGAAAAATTGAACCACATCAAAGATATTGATGCTCTTCTTGACCTCATCCTCTACGAAGCAAGGTCTTTTACGTCTGCGGAAGCGGGATCCATTTTTCTCCGTGAAGGAAACTTCCTCAAGTTCAGTTATGTCCAAAATGACGCCCTCGCCAAGATTGATGAAACCAACAACAAGTATATTTACTCTATTTTTGAACTTGAGATCAACGAACATTCCCTTGCCGGGTATGTGGCCAAAACAGGGGAATCGCTTCTTATTCCTGATGTGTATCGACTTAAAGACACCACATACCAATTTAACAAGGATTTTGACGAAATCGCCCACTACAAAACAAAATCTGTCCTTACCGTGCCTTTGATTACCTCACAGGGAAAGGTTATTGGAGTCATGCAGATTATCAATAAAAAATCCAGGGATGGACGACTCATTTCCTTCACCAAAGAGGATATGCGCCTTGTCAATTTTTTTGCAAACAATGCCTCTGTCGCTATTGAACGCGCAAGAATGACAAGAGAAATTATTCTCCGCATGATCAAAATGACAGAACTTCGGGATCCAAAAGAAACAGGCAACCATGTAAACCGTGTTGGATCCTACGCTATTGAAATCTATGACCGTTGGGCAAAACAAAAGAATATCCCAGAAAAAGAGATTCGTGCCTACAAAGATACCCTTCGTATTGCTGCCATGCTCCATGATGTGGGCAAGGTCGCTGTTTCGGACATCATCCTCA
Organism: Brevinematales bacterium; assembly: GCA_026417555.1. Classification (GTDB taxonomy): domain Bacteria; phylum Spirochaetota; class Brevinematia; order Brevinematales; family Thermospiraceae; genus Thermospira. Next base: position 265,053 of record JAOADA010000001.1, on the reverse strand, counting down.
AAAAACCTGCAAGACTCACAGAGCAAGAGTTTCAGGTGATCCAAGCCCACCCTGTGTACGGGGCTAGGCTTTTTTCAGATAGTGTTTCTGATTGGGATACCCTTTCCGCGGAGGTTTCTCTCAACCATCACGAGAAATGGGACGGAACCGGTTACCCAGGTCACATCAAAAATATCTACGCCGATCCTGTTCAGATAGGCAAAGGAAAAAAGGGTGAGGAAATCCCCATCTCAGGAAGAATCGTAGCTCTCGCTGACGTCTACGATGCCCTTATCTCCAAACGGGTATACAAAGATGCCTGGGATGAAGAGAAGGTCCTTGCCCATATTCAATCAGAGAAAGGAAAACATTTCGATCCCGATGTTGTGGACGCCTTTTTTGCCATTTATGATGTGATTCGAGCTATCCGTGTAAAGTATAGTGATGAGGTCCCCCTATGACATTCAAGCCCCTCACCGAACTCTCCCACGAGGTTACTTCTCTTCCTCGAGGTGGATATCTCATTGATACGTCGGCAGGATATATCCAATTTGGCTCTCCCCCAGAAACCCTGAAAGACACCCTCTTTCTCCCAAAAGGGGTCCCTCATTATTTTGTTCTCCCTATGGAGCATTTCCATCCCTCCGTGGGTATGAGCGTAGCAGAAATAGAATTTCCCATCTACTATAATTACTTCCTCAAAAAAACAAAAACCACCATTTACGTCCAAGAGGATCACATTGAAAACCTCCGCATCGTGCTGCAAGAGTCAATCTTTGGACCAGAAAAACTTCACATCGAAGCAGAAATTGCCGAACCTGAACTCCACGGTATTCCTACAATCAAACAAGAAATAGAGTATTTTCGCGCAGGAAGGACTCTCGAGGAAATGGTTGACCTCAGGCCCATTACCAAAGAGGGCTTTTGGATCGACGATGTCCATATTATCCCCAAAGAAAAAGGAGGATTTGTCGTTGAGGATGGCCTCAGAAAACTTGACATACCCGTAGAACTTAATTTTCAAGCTGTTTTTGAATTGGGAGATACATCGGCAGAACCCTTCAAACCACCCCTCTTGGGAATTACGTGTCTTGGTCCCTCTCATGGTTTTGATCCCTACCAAAATACCTCTGGCTTCATCCTCTGGATAAACAAAAGCGGCATCATGGTAGATCCCCCAGTGAATTCCACCTTCTGGCTCAGCCAGTCTAACGTCAATCCCAAACTCATTGATAGTATCATCCTCACCCATTGCCATGCTGATCATGACGCAGGGACATTCCAGAAAATCTTGGAGGAATTTAGGGTGAAGATCTACACCACCCCTACGGTGATGCAGAGTTTTCTTCGAAAGTACTCGGCCCTCACCCGTATACCAGCCAGCCGCCTCATGGAAATGTTTGATTTCTGTCCTGTCACTATCCACAAGCCCATCAACATCCATGGGGCTTTGTTTACCTTTTTCTATACTTTGCATTCTATCCCTACGGTAGGATTTCGTTTCATATACAGAAATCGAACCCTCGTGTATTCTTCCGATCATCTGAATCACCCACCTACTATTGAAAAGCTTTTTCAAGAGGGTATTATTGACGAAAAACGCAAAAAAGAGCTTCTTGCTTTTCCCTGGGAGAGTGATATCATCTACCATGAGGCTGGTATTCCGCCCTTGCACACACCAGTGAGTTACCTCAACACCCTCCCCGAAGACATCCAAAAGAAGATTATTGTGTACCACATTGCTGAAAAGGATTTTCCCAAAGAAACACACCTCACCCTTGCCAGGTTTGGAATTGCAAGTACAGTGTATCCCCCTGTCGAAACCTATCAGTTTGAAGAAGCGTATGAGATTCTTGATGCCTTTAGCCGCATTGAGGTTTTCCAGGGACTTCCCTTCGAACGTATCAAGGATCTTCTCCTTGTCGTAAAAAAAGAACATTTCCGAAGGGGAGAGACCATTATCAAAAAAGGAACAAAAGGAGAAAAATTCTACCTCATTTTCTCAGGTAATGTCGTCATTGAGGATGAAACAGACGAAAAAAACAGAAAAGTTTACGGAAACTATGAATACTTTGGAGAGATATCTCTGGTTGAGGACACCCCACGACAAGCCACCGTCAAAGCCCTCACCAACGTCGAGGCCTTTGTGATAGAAAAAGAGGCTTTTCTCAGGCTCGTAGAAGGTACTCCCATCCTTGAACGTATCAAACACATTGCAAAACTTCGCAATAAAGAAACATGGTCCGTCATCAAGGCAAACCCTTACTTTGCCTCTCTCACCTCAGCCCAGGTCACCGAACTCGAAAGTATTCTGCACCGTCGAGAAGTAGAGAAAAACACCTTGCTTCTTGAAGAGGGAAAACCCTGTCAATCGATTTATATTCTTGTCTCAGGTGAAGTGAGGAAAAATGAGCGTATCTCCATCAAAGACAAAGGATCATTGGTAGGCAATCCCGTCTGTGTTCGCGAAAAAGGTGTGGCCGAGGCCACATACCGCGTACAATACCCCAGCGTTGTGTACGAAATTGCCGTTGAAGATTTCCTCAAGTTTCTTGACCATAATCCAGGCGTGTGGATGCATATAGTCTTCCATGGATAACCCAAAATCCCCCTCGCACCCTTCCCTTTGTTTGTGAGGAGCCCCATTTTTCCAAAAAAAACATCAACAAAAATATTGACAAAAAAGTGAACTGTCTTACAATAATAGGCAAGAGAGAAATCTTTCTGGCGGAGGAAACTATGGCACAGGTATCAGCAGACAACCGCAAGTATATTTTTCAGAAGCGGTTGCAAGAAGCACTGACAGCGTGGGGGTTTTTGCTTCCCAATCTTATTGGGTTTTTACTGATCACTTTTTTCCCAATCTTTTTCACGTTCTATTTGGCTTTTACGGAGTGGGATGGACTTTCCTATGCGAGTCCAGCCAAAGTAAGAGTGGCCTTTAAAAGAACCACGGAGGTAACCAACACCACCATCACCATTCCCTCTCAAGCAAGGCTCTCTGTTAAAACAAGAAAAGTAGGGTACAAGGATGCCCAGATCCCAATCACCTACAAGATTCTCCAAGACATTGTACTCACTCCCGAAGAAAACACCCTCTCTCTTGGAGACATGAATGCCCTCAGGCAATGGACATTCTACACCAACGCAAAGGGACAGATTCTCGATATCGTAAACGAAAAACTCCCCAAAGATGTTCCTCCCATCAAAGAGGGGGATCTTTTCTTTTCTCGTACGGAGATCATGTCTGCTAATCTCCGATGGGAAAATCCTGTAGAAGGTGTAGCCATTGGCCTCGATCTTACCAAACCAGGGCATGAGATCGTGGTACGAAGCACAAAAAACGAAAAAGTTACCATTCCTGCAGGTACAACCATCGTAGCTGACATGTTTCTCAAACTCCCTGAAGCCCCTCGTGATAGGGAGTGGTTTTTTGAACTTCCGCAAGGGGCAACTATCCCTGCTGGCAAGCTTGAATCTTCTCCTGTAGCTGTCCAGGCTACAGAAACCGGTGAGATGGGAAGTGAGACCTCCCTTTTGGGAATGAAACTCAAGATTGAGCCTGCCGTCGAAGGGGTTGAGGCCTATATCAAATTCGTTCAGGCCACAGGAAACAATGGTCTCCAGTTCGTAGGACTACGAAATTTTGAGGATATTCTTCTCAGAGACACAAGATTCAAAGAATACCTTTTGAATACCTTTATCTTCCTTTTGGGGATCCCTCTTGGAATGATGGTCTCTCTCATCATGGCTCTTGCTATGAATATGCCTCTCAAGGGGATTGTGGCTTTTCGTGTGATGTATTTCTTGCCCGTGATTTCCAATATCGTTGCTGTGGCTCTTGTCTGGCGATGGTTTTTGAATCCAGATTACGGTATTATTAACGGTATACTACGTACCATTGGTATTTCCAATCCTCCAAATTGGTTAGGGGATAAGACATGGGCAAAGGTGTCTATCATTGTGGTCGATGTATGGAAAGGTGCTGGGTACAACATGATGCTCTATCTGGCAGGCCTCCAGGGAATTTCTCAAGACTTCTACGAGGCAGCAGAGATTGATGGGGCCACTCCATGGCAACAGTTTTGGCATATCACCTGGCCTCTTCTCAGTCCTACCAATTTCTTTATCCTGGTGATGGGAATTATTGGAGGATTCCAGGCTTTTGGTACCCAGTATGCTCTCACAGGAGGAGGTCCGGCAGGAGCAACCACCACGATTGTGTATTACGTCTACAACAACGCCTTTAAATGGGGAAAGATGGGATATGCTTCTGCTATTGCCGTGATTTTGTTCGGACTCGTGATGATTGCAACACTTCTTCAGTGGATCTTTACAGAAAAGAATGTGGAATACTAAAGGAGGAAAACTATGGCTGAAACCAAAGACATAACCATAGAAAAAACCGGTGGACTTTCTCTCCAGGAACAGAGACGTCGCCAACAACTCATGAGGGCTATTGTGGCTTATATTATTCTTGCCCTTTTTGCGATCATCTTTATTCTCCCCTTCTTGGTGACTGTCTCCACGTCTCTGAAATTTCCTCAGGATGTTTTCGACGGCAAGATTATCCCTCAGCGGGTCATCTCCCCTTGGTGGTACAACTTCTTTGGAAGAACAGAGATGAATATTCCCAAGCTCACGTATGATGGTGCCTTTTTTGCTGGATGGAGTAGACAGGGGATTACTCCCTTTGCCCAGTACTACATCAACTCAATCATTGTATCAGTGGCTGTTGTCGTTCTCCAGATCATCACCTGTTCTATGGCGGCGTATGCCTTTGCCCGCCTTCGTTGGCCAGGACGAGACCAAGTATTTCTCACCTATCTTGGCACACTTATGGTTCCCGGGGTGGTCATGATGATCCCCGTGTTCATTATGATGAAGAATGGGTTCTTCCTTAATAGGATTCTCCCTTTCATCCCTCAATTCTCTCTCATAGACACCTATCCGGCCCTCATTCTTCCTGGGGCTTTCTCGGCCTATGGAACATTTATGCTCCGCCAGTATTTTCTCTCTATCCCTGCCTCTCTTGAAGAAGCGGCCTATATTGATGGGGCGAGCCGATGGCAGATCCTCACCACAATTATTGTACCTCTTTCAAAGACAGCTATCTCTACCATGGCTATCTTTACCTACCTCTTTACCTGGAATGATTTTATGTGGCCACTCATTGTTACTAACAAAGATAGTATGAAAACCCTTCCTGTAGGGCTTCAGGCATTTCAATCCACCTATGGTTCCCAGTGGCACTTGGTGATGGCAGCTTCACTCATTGTGATATTCCCCTTGATTGTGGTTTTTATCATTGGCCAAAGGTACATTGTGAAAGGGATCATGATGACAGGACTCAAATAGATTTCTTATGTCTTTTAAGAGGGCTGTCTCTCAAAGACAGCCCTCTTTTATTTGAAAAGAGCATTGAGTTGATTTTCTTTTCAAATGGTGGTATAGTATAAAAGAAAAAAAAGAAGGAGTGTTCTATGAAACCATTGACATGGTTCACGATAGGTTTTCTTTGGCTTTTTGTCGCCTGCGGTTCACAACCTCTTCGAGCGGATTCTTCCATCACCCCCCAGAAAACTCGACAACCAGATTGGATTACCACACCTGTTCAGGACAAGAGTTTCTTTTACGCCGTAGGATATGCAGAAGGGATCGATGTGCTCGAAAAACTCAAAGACCAAGCCCTTGCTGATGCCAAGGCCAAGATAGCCAACACTATCTTTGAACAGGCTGAGGTAGACAAGGAGATCCAATCGTATGGGATGATCAGTGAAGATAGTCGTGAAAGCCTCAAAACCCAATTCCGTCAATCAGTACGAAGTCGATCCGTTGCCCGTCTCACAGGAGTCGAGATTGTCCAACAATACACCGAAAACGTCAAAGAAGATGGTCTCTCTTACACTCGTGTGTGGGTACAGGCAAAAATCAGCAGAGCTTCTATGGAAAATGAACGGCAACGCATCCTCTCTGAACTCGCTCGTAAACTTGCCATGGTTGATGAAAATATCCGAAAAGCAGAGGGAGCTGTCAAAGAAGGAAAAATTCGTGAGGCCATTGAGGCCTATCAGAAAGCTATCGTCAGCGCCACCCAAGTAGAGGAACGCCGTGATGAAATTGCCGTGTATGCCCAGTCGGCTACTTCTTTGCTACAAAATATTCGTATCCGAGCCATCAGTATCCCTGAAAGCATTGACACCGACAAAGGCGGCAAACTGATCTTCCAGGTTATCTATCTTGGTGATCAAGAACGAAGTGTAGAAGGAATTCCTGTCTCCTTTGCTATTCGAGGGAATAGTGGGCAATGGACACGGTCGGCCCTCTCAGGGAAAAACGGACAGGTAGTCTGTGAAATCCAAAACCTCAAAAATAGTCTTTCCGAGAACCGAATGACTGTAGTGGTGGATATGGATTTTCCAGAGCTTCTCTCCTTGGGAGATACTTACAAGCCGTTTTACAGTCAACTCCGTGATGCTGTGACACGTTCTCAACTCCAGGTATCTTTCAAAAGTGTCTCTCTGAAAAAACAACAACAAACCACAGCTGTCTTGTGTCTTATTCAAAATGATGGCAATTGGCAAACACTCAAAGCACTCGAAACAGAGATGGAAAGTGTTATCCTTAAAAGAGGATACAAGATCAAACGGGTTACTCAGCGTCCTTCATCCCAAGATCTCATAGACCTTACTCCCTCTGTCTTCTCCCTCTTAAAAAGTCAGGGAATAGCCCAAGTGATTGTGGTAAGTGTTCTCCCTTCTGGGATTTCTTACCAAGAAAGTGTGGGACGGTTTATTGGTGCCTATCAGGTGTCTCTCCAAATGGTTGATATAGAAAACAATGAGGTCCTTCAGACAGAAAACACCCGCATAACAGCCTCAGCCACAAAAAAAGAGGATGTACTCCAGGCCTTTGTCAATGCTGCAGCAAAACAACTCAGTAGTCTTCTTGAGTAAGGATGCTCTGGACACACCTTCTTCTTTCTCTCCAGGGCTCAACTCTCCGTTCTGACCTCAAGGAAATAGCCTCCCGCTACCAACAATGGGGGTGGGAGGCTCTCTCTTTGGTGCAAAGGTATTCCACCCGCTCTTTTGCCCTTCTTGCTTCTCTGGCAAAGCGTTACCAACTCAAACCTATCTACGCCCTTGAGATTCTCACCCACGCTCCAGGAATAAAAAAAGCCTACCCCGCCATACTCATCGCTTTGAATCAGGATGGTATTCAGCATCTTTATGACATCGTAACCTATGTCAATAAAAACCAGAAATTCCACATCCCAGCAGAGCTTCTTGAACCATATCAAAAAGATGTTCTCCTCCTGATAGGAGAAGAACTCGAACAAGAGGAAAAACTCGCTGAAAGATCCCTCACTTATTATCAAGAGAGATGGCTTGACCATTTTTGGGTTCTCTGTTCATACACCGAAACAAAACCTATTGAACCTCTCCGACGATTAGTAACCCTCGTTGGTCGTTACTCACTCCAAGCTGTGGCAGCTGTTCCTCAGGACCATCCACACTCTCTTCTCTCCTATGAGGAGGTTCAGGCAATCTTCCATAACCATCCAGACTTTCTCGAAGGAGTAACACGCTTACTAAACAAGATCCCCTTCCTTCCACCATGCGAAATTTCTGCCTCATCGCTTTGTTCTGATACCCAACCAGAAATCTCCCTGGTAACTCATACCACACTTTCTCTTCTCTCACGAGTGGTACAATACCACTGCGTTTTCCTCATCCATACGGTTCCCGTCAATCTCAGTGCGTGGTTCCATGAACATAAAAAACGCGGGGAACTTTTCCAATCTATCCTCTTCCAAGTGAAACAAAAACAACTTGTTCTCTTTCTCCCCTCGACTATCCTCAAGCATCTTCTCAGATGGCTTTATCATAACTACCAAGGACACGTCGGCTACCTCTCCGCAAAAGAGAAAAAGTATACCCTTTTCATCAGTGGGCAAAAGATCGAAAAACTTGGTGCCTTGGGAGGTGAGATAGAGGGTATTCCCATTATCCACACTACTTTTGAGATTCTTTTGTATGATAATGGGCTTGTATGCAGACTTGAAAGCCACTGGATATGGGACGTGCTTCACAATCTCCATCAACAAAACCTCTCACTTATCCAGAAATTTCCCCTTGCCCTCCATAGGACAGATCATCCTCTTCTCACCGATATGAACTTCTTTTACGAAAGACGACACGTCATTTCTCAGCAGGCAGAATTGTTTCGTGAGATCTCGCGAGCCTTTCACCCTTTCCTCCAAGGACCTTTTGTCTACCGAGAGGAAGCCCTTGCTTACCTTCTTCGTTTTGTACCAAAGGAAGAAGCCAAAGAATTTCTCCTTCTTCTCCAAAGAGATGATCCTCGCTGGCTTAACAAGAAACATTCCATTGAAGAACACCTTCCTCCAGAAGAACGCCACTCGCTTTATTGGACAAGGCTTGTTAAAGAGGGAAGATACCTCCCGTCAAAACGGCAAGAAAAACTCCGGTGGTATGGATTGTCTCTTTTTTTAGGGATATTTCATCAGCATCCTATCGCCTCCACGGCCGCAATTCTCAATGCTTTTCATCACCCAAGACACAAAAATCGTATCATCCTCTATGCTCGGTTAGTCTTTGGGATCGAATTCCTCCCCCCTTCTGCCCGCCTTAGTCAGATAGAAGACACGGTAGAAAACGGAAAAATTCGCCTCGGGCTCAGACACGTTCCCTTTCTCTCCCCTTCCATGAAAGAACTCATAGTCGCGAAACAGCCTTACGAGGATTTCTTTGATTTTCTCCACAAGCATCCGTCTCTCCATACGCATGCCATCGTAGAGGGAATATACGCCGGACTTTTTGACGATTTAGAACCAGAGAACAGTTACAAACTTCTTCTCCTTCATGAAAGAAAAAAAGAAGACCATGCGATGCTTTTTGATGAGAAAAGCCTCTGGGAACAAAACCTCCCTCACCCTTCCCCCTTTCCCAAGAAAAACTTCACAGAAGTGTACAAACTTTACATCCAGGAACACCCTCTTGATCCCTATCAGATTCCTCTCAGTACCTTCCATCGAAACCGCCTCAGAGAATGTGAACATCTTCGCTATGGCATATATGTGGCCACCCCCGTTGGGATCCACCACTTTCGACATACTGGTGTGTATGAGATTGTCGACGAAACTGCCTGGAAAAGAGTATTTTTTCAGAAAAGCCCTCCCTTTTCCCTTGAGCTGTACAAACCCTACCTCTGGAAGATCGTTTTTCACGCTGGGAAATTGGAGGTCATCGAGGTATTTCCTTTTGGAAAAGAAATCTAACGGGAGAGCATTTCCTTTTGCTTTTTGAGCAGCTTGGCCAGTTTTTCAATGGTCTCAGCATTTCCTTTGGAACTGAAAAGAAACAAAAGCTCTTTAATATAGTACTCATTGAGACGGAGCTGCTTTTCTACCTCTTTTCTGGCGGCTTCTTTCTCGGTATTTTGTTCGATTTCCTTTTGAAGCTCTTGCTTCACCTGAGCAATCTCGTTTTCTAAAGCCTGCTTCTCTTGAGGAGTAGGAGCCGGATAAGGCTGTTGTTGATAAGGGGGAGACCCTACACTTTCAATCCGCATATGTGTCCTCCTTGAACTCTTTTTCGCATCCTTGCTATTATACATATCGCTTATTTTGGGCAAAACTTGAGTTTTTTGGTATTATCTTCAGAAAAAGGTATCTCAAAAAGCTCTTGCCCTCTTAAAAATTCCCTTGGGAAACCCCTATCTTTTTTCTGAAGAGGGGTTTTGTTTGTCGTAGTATTCGATAAGCTCAGAGGAAAGTTCTCGAATCACTGCAGAAAGATCCACCCCTTTTTCAAAAGCATACAACAGAACTCCCTTGAAAAAGGTTGTAGGATCACGTGTGGCTACTGGCTCAATCTCCCTTGCCACTTTTTGAAGAGGTTCCAATTGCCAGGAAAACTTGAGACGTTTCATCTTTGACAAGATTTTATACAGCCTCTGAAGCTCTGGCAAACTCTTTGGAATACTTTTCAAAGGGTGGGAAAGTGTCACCTTTTCACTTTCTTTGATCCTTTCCCAATTGGAGAGAATACTTTCCACATTGAGATCCTTTCTCTCACCAAAGACATGGGGATGACGACGGATGAGCTTATGCTTCACACGGAGAAGAATATCTTCAAGAGTAGTCATCCCCTCTTGCTGAGCAAGGTAAGCCACAAAACACGTCACAAAGAGAAGATCTCCTATTTCTTCGATAAAATTGTCTTTGTTGGAGGTGTCAATAGCTTCCACTACCTCATAGACCTCTTCAATGAGAGCACTTCGCATAGAGGCAAGGGTTTGTTCCCTATCCCAGGGACAACCCGCAGGGGACCGAAGAATCTCAATGAGCTGGAGAAGTTCATCAAAGGCCTGCATCACTTCCCATCCTTTGGGGGATTTCGCCATTTTTTTGCCAAACTCCCCAATATTCCCTGGATATAAGAAGGAGCTTCTCCATCTCCATAGAGATCGGCAAACTTGGCACACAGGGAGAAAATCGCCTCAGCAGGCATTTCTCTCTCAAAAATAACAAGATATGCCCCAAGCCGCAGGAGTGCTTTATCAACAGCCAGAAGCTTTTCCATAGGTCTTTTGAGAAAAGGGATGAGTTCCTCGTCAAGAAGAGCCAGTTGATTCAACACTCCCTTGAGGAGCATCTCGCCATGACGAAAAACCCCCCGATCAGAAATAGAGATCGCAGGAAGATATCCTTCCTCTTTGTCAAAGGCATACACATCCTTTAACCAGGAGAAAGACACAATATCCTGAAGGGAGGGTTGGGCTACGTCGTACGCATAAAGGGCAAGAAAACACAGTTCTTTTCCTGTAGTACGAACAAAAATCTCATTTTCCATGATTCATCTGCTTGTAGAGGCTCACCATCTCCACCGCTGTCAATACAGCCTCATACCCCTTGTTGCCACTTTTCACTCCAGCCCGATCAATAGCCTGTTCCACATCATCCGCCGTGATAATTCCAAAAACCACAGGGCATTTTCCCTCAGAGGCCATCTCCATAAGGGCTTTCGACGTATTGCCTGCGACATACTCAAAATGTGGTGTCTGACCACGAATAATCACACCAAGAGCCACAAGAGCATCGTATTTCCCACTATCGAGAAGTCTCCGCACAACACCGGGGATCTCATAGCTACCAGGGACCTTGTAGATATCCACCATATCAGGACTCCCCTCAAGCTGTTCAAAGGCATTAAGAGCCCCTGAGACAAGTTTATCCCCAATAAAGGAATTGAACTTACTTATCACAAGGGCTAACCTCAAACCCTTAGCGTGTAATTTACCTTCGTATATAGGCATCGTAGGCTCCTTGATAGGTTTTATCTTTAATTTCTATAGAAACCTGATAGGTTTTTACTTGATTCGCACACCACTTTCGTACCACCTCTTCCACCCGCCTATTTTGGAGAAGAGTATAAATATAGTTCTTGACCTCCTCATAGGGCAAGACCTTCGCCTCATCCTTTTGAAGCACTCGCATCACAAGGACATATTTCTTCCTGTCTTTTCGAAACTGAAGAACCTGTGGGCCAAAAACCTTGCCCTTGTCAAGATACTGCTTGTAATACGTCGGATCAAGGGCAAGCCCTAAAACCTCTTCTGGATAGCCACGCAAAAAGAGATACTGCACATTGGTAAGCCCACTCGTTCCTGAATAAGGTGCAAAATTCACAGATTTTTTGTACTTCTCCACAAGGCTATTCCCATTGGTTGTCTTGGCCGCTTCTTTTGCGATTGCCTCAAAAGCTTTTTCAAAGGTTTCTAACTCAGTGAGAGAGGCATTCTCCGGATAGAGTGCTGCAAATACCATAAGATTAAGTTGAGGAGGAGCAAGAAAATTGGTTTTGTTAGTTTCATAAAAGGCTTTGGCTTCCGCTTCATCAATCCCACGGTAGAGATCTTGTTTAAAAGATTCATTGAAAAAAGTAAGCTTCTGAATATAGAGGTTCACCTCTACCCGCATCTCCAAAAAATCTCTGTATCTTTGAAAAAGAGACACTAGCTCTGGTTGGGTATTCGTCATTTTCACATAGGGGACCAAGGCATCCTGAATCTCGCCAGGAGCCAGCTGATAACGTTTATCTTTATCAGCAAGGGACTTGAGGATATAGTACGTGAACCAGTTATGAAGCCCTTCCTCGATGGTATTGGTGACAAGTCCACCTGAATTCTCCATCACAAACTGATTGTATCTCTGGATATCATAGAGGGTTATCGGCACGTTATTTACCGTTGCCACAACCCAATTCAAGGGTTCTCTCGCATACAGAAACATTGTCACCGCCATAAAAAAAACCATCCACCATCTCATAGCTTCTCCTCTATTCTAATATGGTATAATACCACAATCCTGCGGAGGGGAGATTGGGAAGACCTGATACCAAACTCCCTGGTTTCGCCTGAACACTCAGACGCTTAAAAAGCTTCTTCCAGTTTAACTCCTCTTCTGCCGGAAAATATACCGGAGTTGAAGAAGGTACGTGAGCAAGTTTACGTGCAAGTTCTACTGCATCCTCAAAGGTTCCAAGGCTATCCACTAACTTTGCCTGCAGGGCCTGTTCCCCTGTAAAAATACGCCCATCTGAAAGGGGCTCTACCTGTTGCCTCGAAAGATTTCTCCCCTTCATCACTGCCTCAACAAACTGCTCATACGTATTACTCACTACAGAGAAAAGGATACTCTCTTCCTCGGGTGTCATTTCTCGATAACCAGCAAAAATATCTTTATTTTTCCCGGATTTGACCACAGAAGCTTTCACACCAATTTTTTGAAGAAGTTGATGGTACTGAAAGCCCTGCATGATCACCCCAATACTCCCTGTCAACGTACCGGGCAAACTCACAATCGCATCACAAGCAGTAGCAATATAGTATCCGCCCGAGGCTGCCATATCACCAAAGGAAGCGACAACTACCTTGCCTCTCTCTCTCACCCTCTGAATAGCCGCATGAAGTTCTTGAGTGGCTCCCACTGTCCCACCTGGTGAATTAACACGAAGTACAATGGCTACCGTTGTGGGATCATCAGCAGCCCTTTCCAGCTCCTCAAGCCACGCAAGCACCCCTCCTCTCGAGAACCCTACAATCCCCGAGGTATCTCCCTCATAAGTAAGGGCCCCAAAAACCTCAATAACGGCAATCCGTTTCCCTCCTACGGTTTGCTTTCCAAGTTGTGGGCTTTTCCCACCAGAAAGCCATACTACCGCAAGACAAAAAGACACCAGCCAAAGAACAAGGGTTATCCACAGCGAGAACCTTTTCAGCATAGCACTCCTCTTTTCACTGGATAGTATTGTAGCACAAAACAAAAAAGATGGCAAATAAAACATGACCTTGAACAGAGAAAGGATCTCTGGTGTATGCCCTTTTACCAGAAAGGTGAATACTACCTTCTTTTTGAGGGAGGGGAACGTATCTCTCCCGTACAAAAGTCTCTCGTAAAACAGAGATAGGCACCTGTATAGCGAGTCTCGATTTGCTTTTTCCTTTCCTTTTTCGTATAATAAACAAAGTGACATACAAGGAGTGGTTATGGCTCTTTCTTTTTACAATAGTCTTTCTCGCATGGAAGAGGAATTTGTCCCATTAGAGAAGGGGAAGGTACGCCTATACACGTGTGGACCGACAGTGTACAACTATCCCCATATTGGGAACCTTCGCACCTTCCTTTTTGAAGACCTCCTGAAACGATGGCTCTTGTACCGGGGGTATCAGGTCACCCACGTAATGAATCTCACTGACGTCGATGATAAGACTATACGTAATTCTCTCTCACAAAACATGAGTCTTACAGATTACACAGCTCTCTATAAACAGGCTTTTTTCGAGGATATCCGCACCCTTCATATTCTCCCAGCAGATTTCTATCCGGAAGCCACCGCATATATTCCCCAGATGATCACCATTATCCAAGATCTTCTGAAAAATGGTTACGCGTATGAAACTGAGGATGGCGTATATTTTAAGATTGCTTCTTTTCCCTCGTATGGGAAACTTGCTCATCTTGATACCTCTTCCCTGAAAGCAGCAGCGAGTGGACGACTCAGTGCTGATGAATACGACAAGGAATCTGTGAGTGATTTTGCTCTTTGGAAAAAATGGACCCCAGAAGACGGAAACGTCAAGTGGCCTTCTCCTTTTGGAGAGGGACGCCCGGGTTGGCATATCGAGTGTTCTGCTATGAGTCTTTCTTTGTTAGGAGAAACAATTGATATCCATTGTGGGGGGATTGACAATCTTTTTCCCCACCACGAAAACGAAATAGCCCAATCAGAGTGTTATACAGGCAAACCTTTCGTTCGATACTGGCTTCATGCCGCACATCTCATTGTTGACGGAGAAAAAATGTCAAAATCCAAAGGGAATTTCTACACCCTTCGCGATCTTTTAGCGAAAGGCCTCTCACCTCGAGCTATCCGTTATGCCCTTATCACAACCCATTACCGAAAACCTCTCAATTTTACGTTTGATCTGGCAAGACAAGCTGAGGCATCATTGAAACGTATTGATGATTTTCTTTTTGCTCTTCGCCACGTTCAACAGAGTGGCATCCCCGATCCTTCCTTGCACACAACTTTCCTTGAAAAAAAACGTGCCTTTGAAGAATCAATGGACCATGACCTCAACATAGCTGAAGCCATGGGGCATCTTTTTGATATTATTCGAGCTTTTTATGAACACCAATCTCGTGCCACACTTGCCAATGCCGAAGAGATACTTTCTTTCTTTGTCTCCCTTGAAAATGTCCTTGGGTTCATTGAAGGATCTTCTTCAGAAACCCTTTCGCCAGAAGAAGAAGCCCTCTTTCAAGCTCGTATCGAAGCCAAAAAAAACAAGGACTATGCCAAAGCAGACAGTCTTCGAGAGGAGCTTCTCAGGCGGGGTATTGAGGTCCGTGATACCCCTCAAGGGCCTATATGGAGAAGACTCTAACCGTATGATTAGTGAGGCTGAGCATCATTTCACACCAGAGGCTATGGCTACTATCCAATTAGCCATTGAGCACAACGACTCTCAAGAGGTGGCCTTCTGTGGTTTTATTGATGAGAATGGCAAGGTTATCTCCGTTGAAGTAGTTGGCTATGGAAATGATATGGCCACTCCCTATCACCTCCATCGAAGTCTTCAAGGAGACGTCTTCATCCACAACCATCCCCCCCTTTTCCCTCACCCCAAAGAAAATCTCAAACCTTCCACTCATGACCTTGAGGTTGCCCAACGGGTACAAAATTTAGGGATGGGATTTTATATCATTGACAATACCTGCACCCTCGTAAATATTATCCTTCCCGTTCATCCACAACAAAAACTTTCCTCCGAGCTCATCACACGTATTTTTCAATCTGGTGGATACCTCTCTCGAACTATACCCTCTTTTGAAAGCCGTGAGGAACAGATCCAACTAGTTGAGGCCATCATCCATGCTATCAACACCAAATCCATTCTCCTCGCCGAGGCAGGAACTGGAACAGGAAAATCCCTTGCCTACCTTATCCCTGCCGCCATCTGGGCAAGTACCAACAGCAAAAAGGTAGCCATTGCTACCCATACCATTCATCTCCAGGACCAGATTGCCACCAAAGATATTCCCCTTGTCATAGAGATTGTCAAAGACATCACAGGAAACCCTCTTGAGGTAGCCCTCCTCACAGGAAGAAGTAACTACCTCTGTCAAAACAAACTCAGAGATCTTCTCACAGACAAGGAGCGTATTCTCTCCCTCTTTGACACCCCAGACGAATCCAAGATTGCCCTTTTGGAAGCTCTCGAGGTATGGGCTCGAACAACAGAGAGTGGTACCCGACGCGAATTCCACAGGGAAATCCCCTCTGAAATATGGGAAGAAATATCCAGTGATGGAGAAACATGCCAGGGAAAACATTGCCCTTTTCATGGCAACTGTTTCTACCAAAAGGCCTACCTCAAGGCCGAAAAAGCCCAGATCATTATTGCCAACCATTCTCTCATCCTCTCTTCAATTGACCCCCAGACCTATGTCTCTTTTCTCCCCCGTTTTGATGCTATTGTTTTTGACGAAGCTCACCACCTTGAAGATGTAGCGCTCAAAAGCCAGAGTCTGGAACTTTCCCTCAGAGGACTTCTTCATAAGATGGGCCGTCTTTATCACAAAGACAAAAAAGAGACACCTAAAGGGCTTCTTGCCCATCTTTTCAAAAAACATCTCCCCACCCGTTACGAAGATCAGCAAACCTTTCTTCAACACAAAGAACGGCTTTTAGAAGCCCATCATCAGATTGTGGACTCTCTTCACTCCCTCATTCACAATGGAATCCTCTTGTACAAAAAGAGCTTCCATCCCACACCACAGATCAGGATCACTGATGAGGTAGAAAGGAGTGATTTTTTTCATTTCCTTGCCCTTCGAGTTCATGAAATTGGAAAATTGATTACCCATTACCTGTATCTCTGGGGAGAAATCAAAAACCTGATTATCCATACGTCTTCTGATACAACCATACCACCAGCCCTTGCTTCTCTTGATCGTCGAATCAATGGCCTCTCTGAGGTGCTCACCCTCTCCACAATCCTTTTTGATCAGGAAAGGAGACCCACAGAGGTAGGTTGGATAGAAGTAGGAACAGACTCTCGCTTCCCCAATATTAAACTCTGTTATAGCCCTCTTGAAGTGGGGGAATTTTTGAGCCGGGGGATTTTCCTACGAAAACATTTCACCCTCTGTCTCTCTGCCACACTCTCTGTCAATGGAGAGTTCTCTTACTTTCGAGAGAGTATTGGCCTTTTTCCCTCTCTTCCCAGAAACATCTCGACGATAAGCCTCCCCTCTCCTTTTGATTACCGACGCCAGGCCCAGATACATCTCCTCGAGACCAACAGAAGCTTTCAGGTCGATGAGTTTTTCCTCTCATGTATCAAAGACTATATTCTTATGAACGAGGGGGGAACCCTTGTACTTTTCACCTCTTATGGAAGGCTTTCACAAACTTACCAAAATCTCAGAGAAGAACTTTCATGTCATGGTATTCTTCCCATGGCTCAAGGAGAAACTCCAAAACACACTATTCTCTCTACCATGAGGAAAAATCCACGAACGGCTGTTTTTGCCACATCAAGCTTCTGGGAAGGTATTGACGTCAGTGGCTATAACCTCAGGTGTGTTATTATCGAAAAACTTCCTTTTGATAGTCCCTCTGATGCCATCCCTGCCGCCAAGGGAGAACTTCTCACCTCCCAGGGAAAAAATGCTTTTCTCTCTTATTATCTTCCTCGGGCACTTCTCAGAATGAAACAAGGGGTTGGGAGACTTATTCGGAGCAAAACAGACCGCGGCATTGTCCTTATTCTTGACGCTCGAACCGTTACCAAGCACTATGCCTCTATCTTTCAAAGATCTCTTCCACCAGCTCGTATTATTATTGGCGACTATAGCAAACTCCAGCAAGAAGCCGAACGCTTCATCACGACAAATTTTGGGGAATGGTTACGAAATCTTGCAGAAACTCAAGACACCGACGAGCAGGAGACCCCAAAGCAACCTCAGGAGAAGTCACCATAACCCATCGTCCCCCTTCCCATCCAGCCATCTGTTTCACCCGATACACCTCAACCTGTCGCTCTACCCGATGATGTGTCACCCCATACTCCAGCACAAATCCTCCTAACCTCTCCCCCTCTTCCAATTTCTCCTTCCATAGGGGAAGATCCCACAAACCCTTCCGCCAACGTTCCCCCTGGACAACCCAGACTTTTCCATCGTCTTTCAGATAGGCTATACACCTTTCTTGTACCTTAGTATAGCTTTTTTTCTCTCTCACATAAAATATATCTTCCCCTCTGAGGTAAGTACAACATACCCGCTGGAAAGGACAGAGATAACATCTGCGTTCTCGTCCACACACCAGTGCCCCCAGTTCCATAAAAGCCTCATTCACATCCCTTGGCTCATATCCCCGTCGCACTCCATACACTACAAACGTTGTTATCACTTCCCAAAGCCTTTTTTCTTTGAGAGACGAAATCCCTCGAAACCTTGCCAGCACTCTTTTGACATTGGCGTCGAGAACCCCCACACACTCATTCAAGGCAAACGCGCGAAGGGCAGAGATCGTATATTGTCCCAGACCAGGTACACTCTCCCACCCGCCTTTTGGGGGCACGCCCTCTTTCACAAGAAGACGTGCTGCCTCCCAGAGATAACGGGCTCGTCTATAATATCCTAAACCACTCCATACTATGTAGACATCCTCAAGAGAAGCCTGTGCCAAGGCTTCCAAAGTAGGAAAACGATTCATAAAACGTGCATAATATCCAAGTACCCGCACTACTTGTGTTTGCTGAAGCATCATCTCAGAAACCAACACGGAATAAAACGAACGATCTCTCCGCCAAGGAAGATCACGACGATGAACAAAAAACCATGACATCAAACGATCAAACGGCGTTTCTTTCAACATCTGCCTCCTTAAGAGAAGACATACTTCTTTTTCCATCCGTAAAAGATATCATTGGAAAAACAAAAAAACCCACAGGCTATCACCTGTGGGTCTTGCCGAAGGAGGGACTCGAACCCTCACGGGATCAGCTCCCATCGGATTTTGAGTCCGACGCGTCTACCAATTCCGCCACTTCGGCGTTTATGCCTCAGAACGAACAAATTCGTAGTATCCTATGACCTTTTTCTCTCTGAAGGTCACCTTTTCCATGAACTTCTCAACAGCCGCATCAAACTGGGCTTGGGCAAGGGCATTATCCCAGGCCTCTTTGGTCATCTTTTCCACATAATCCTTGTAATCCTCTCCAGCCTCACTTGCCTGACGCATCACCACTTTGGAGATCATCTCCTGAGTTGCCTCAATACCATTTTTCTTGGCATAGTCAATCATAGCATAATAAAATTTAAGATCGTCATACACAGAAGTCATCATCGCCATCATATCTTCAGGAAGCTTCTTATCAGCCAAAACATCCTTCATTGCCACAGATGCCTTGAAGTGAGAGAAAAACCAATCCTTAAACCGAGATTCCACCATATCATAAAAAACCCCCTTGCTCAACTCAATATCAAGGTCTTTCTTCACGGCTTCCTTGAGGGCCCGAACTTTATGACGGTGATTGATAGCCTCTATCTCTCGTTGCATCACATTCTTGAGAAATTCAACATATTTCTCTTTGGTTTGGAAAGGCGTCTTGGCATACAAAGACTCATCCTGAACATCTACATCAGACACACGAAGAACTTTCAAGACCTGGACCTCTGTTTCTCCCTTTGCTTTGATATCCTCAAGCACATCAAAGACAAGATTCCCTACTTCCTTCCAATCAAGGACAACGGTATCCCCGGCCTTTTTGCCGATCAGCTTTTCGGGAATATCATCTACACGAACTACCACAGGATCCGTTTTTCCTTTGAAAAGAAGATGCATCACATCTCCCTTTTCCGACTTGCTGGTAATCTCCTTGGGTTCAACTAACTCACGCTTCACCATCTCGGTGATATCTTTCTCTGTCAATTCTACCTTTTCATAGTCAACCGTTGTCAGTTTTATGTCTGCCAACCCACGTTTTACCACGACATCACGACCAAAATAGAAAACCATTCGAAGAGGCACGTTCTTTGCCACTTCTGAAGAGAGCTTATAGTCATAAAGAGCAATCAGGTTATGTTCTGCGCGTAGCTGATTCACTCCTTCACGAAGAGCAAGTTCCTCTACTTCTTTTTTCACCGCTTCTTCATAGCGTTGTTCCAAAATGTCAAATGGTGCCTTCCCTTTGCGAAAACCAGGCACATCTACACTTGTCTGAAGATGTGCTAAAGCACGTTGCCAGAGTTCAGCACTCTCAAAAACTGACCATGAGACAAAACCTACTGCATAACAATCAGGAAAAGACCTGACAACAATCTCCATCCGAAAACCCCTGTATAAAAAAAATAGCGGGAAACGGGACTCGAACCCGCGACATCTACCTTGGCAAGGTAGCGCTCTACCAACTGAGCTATTCCCGCGTACGACTCCTGCGAGTGAAAGGACTCGAACCTTCACGCCTTGCGGCACCAGATCCTAAGTCTGGCGTGTCTACCAATTCCACCACACTCGCATCCTTTGGGTTGTGCAGGGATCGAACCTGCGGCCCGCTGATTAAGAGTCAGCTGCTCTACCAACTGAGCTAACAACCCTCTATCATCTATATCATTGGCTATATCTTTCTGCGCGCCCGGCAGGACTCGAACCTGCGGCCTTCGGATTCGAAGTCCACTGCTCTATCCAGCTGAGCTACGGACGCGTTCTGTATTCTCTGGGTGGATAGTGGGACTTGAACCCACAGCCCCCGGTTCCACAGACCGGTGCTCTCACCAGTTGAGCTATACCCACCACGTGTTGCGCCTGACAGGAGTCGAACCTGTGGCCCACAGCTTAGAAGGCTGTTGCTCTATCCAGCTGAGCTACAGGCGCCTCTTCGGGGCGAGTAGATTTGAACTACCGACCCCCTGCTCCCAAGGCAGGTGCGCTAACCAAGCTGCGCTACGCCCCGTACTCTGTCATGTACTATGAGTGTATATTATAAGGCAAAAACCAACTCTTGTCAAGTATCTCTTTTCTCTTTGTTTTACCACGTGTTAGCCATATTCACTCTCTCCATACCACGAAAGAGGTCATAACTCTGCATAAA
This sequence comes from Brevinematales bacterium, assembly GCA_026417555.1. GTDB lineage: Bacteria > Spirochaetota > Brevinematia > Brevinematales > Thermospiraceae > Thermospira. The sequence continues at coordinate 244,383 of JAOADA010000001.1, read as the reverse complement.
AATCATGGGCTATCCAACAAGGATAGCCCATGATCCTCTCGTTAAGGCTTTTTCTTGTACACCACCATACCATACGCTGGAACAGAAATGGTGATATTTCCCCCTGAAACACTGATATTTCCTGTAAGAGTACCCGAAGAATGATAAATGTTTGTCAACACCTGTCCTTCATTCGCATAGGAAGACACAGGGATACTCACCCCCGAAAGGAGGTTTCCCGAACTATTGAGAATCACAAATACATCCTCCGATGCTTGGCCAGAAACGCGACGAACAAAAGCAAATATCCCTGCGCTACTACTATCTTTTAAGACAAATGCCTCACCACGACGAAGAGCAAGATGCTCCTTGCGAAGCTGACTGAGGGTACGAATCAACGCATAGGTGGTATTGCCTGTAGGATTGGTACTCACAAGATTCTTTCTCCCTGTATCAGCATTTCCACTTACCGCCCATTCCGTGTTGTAGTAAATACATGGAATACCCCACGCGGTAAGCAGATACGAAAGCGCTGCATGAAGCTTATTGATATTTCCCCCTGCACTCGTCATAAATCGATCGACATCATGGTTGTCAATAAAATTCACCGCAAGATTTTGAGCACTCTCTTGAGCCCCATCATTAATTGGGGTACTGCGAAGGTATTGCTTGCGTTCATTGATCTCGAGAGAAAGTTTTGAGGTTGCCTGACCAGAAGCAAACACATCCCGACATGCATAATAGAACTGAAAGTTGAGCACAGAATCCAAACGGTTATTCTGCACATATTTGGCTGTCCCACTATGAGATCCAATATACGCCTCTCCAAACTGAATGAAATTCTTGTTGGTCAGGCTCAGAACGTGCTTGCGAAGAGAAGGAGAAAAATAATCCCAAAAATCCTCATTCACATGTTTGACGGTATCAATCCGATAACCATCTATCCCTGCCCAGGTGATCCAATTCTTATACACCTCTATCAGGGCATCCCGAACTCCAGGATCCTCTGTCTTCAGATCATCCAGTCCCACAAAATCTCCCACAGCCGTTTCCGGATAGGTATCCCAATTGGCAATCTCTCCATAGTTATGGAAACTGGAGAGGCTGTTAAATGGGGCTGTAGAAGGCTTTTTCCGGTTGCCCGTTGTGACCCAGGCTTGTCCACTATACTCATCCTCGACCCATACTCTTTGATACCCACTGCTATTATAGGGAGGGGTCCAGGAAGCCGTACCACCAATCTTGTAAAGAAGAATATTTCCCATATGATTCACCACAATATCCTGAATCACAAGGACTCCAGCGGCATGCATACTCGCCACAAAATTGCTATACTCTGTCACTGTGGAAGCAAAATGCGGATCAATCTTGGTGAAATCCTGGGCCCAGTAGCCATGATACCCTGCGTTTCCCCCATCCTCCCATACATTCATCACAATGGGAGTAATCCAAATAGCCGTAGCCCCAAGATTAGTGATGTAGGTGATCGTGTCCTGGATTCCCTTGAGATCACCCCCGTGCCACTGATTGTCCCCTGAACCAACAGCCACTGAACCATTATTCGCTGGATTCCCGTCCACAAACCTGTCTACCATGATAAAGTAAATAATCTGATCACGCCAATCAGGCCCCACCCCTAAACGAGGTTCCCCATCTTCGATGGGAGGGGAAGACGGTGTGTTTGCCGTTTTTTGTTGAAAAGCACATCCCAGCAACACCACTGCCATCCATACCATCATACCTACCTTGTCAACCAATCTCATACATTCTCCTCAAACACCTTCATGAGTTTATGTAGTAATATACAAAAAAAGGAGAAAAAAAATGAAATTTTCACCTGAAAAATTTTTATATACCACAGAGAGAGAAATCATCTCGCCTAAAAGAGGCTATTTTTTGCGTTTTGTCGTATCCTTTAATTCAAATAATTCAAAGATCTTGTCATAAGGAGTCTGTCATGGTATTTCCGTTTTGGCTCAAGGTACTTTTTGCCGTTCTACCGTTTGTGTTTTTGTTTGTTGGTATTCTAGGAACCTCGCTTAAGACCTACCTGGTGAGTCTTACCGTGTTGCTGTTCACTACTTTTTTGGCTCTTTTGGGATGGCAAGCTTCTTGGTCTACAATTGGATTGTCATATCTTGAGGGAACCATCATGGCTCTTCTTCCCATTATCTGGGTCATTGTCATGGCTGTGTTTACCTACGAGGTAGGGGTACGGACCCAGGCCATAGAGAAACTCCAAAATTTCCTTGGGCATATCTCTCCTGAACCAGCTATCCAAGCTATTCTCATCGCCTTTGGGTTGGGAGGATTCCTCGAGAGTGTAGCAGGGTTTGGGACAGCCGTAGCTATCCCCACCGCTATGCTCGTAGGCATAGGGTTTCCTCCTCTTCGGGCAGCCCTCATTTCGTTAGTAGCAAATTCTGTCCCTGTGGCTTTTGGAGCACTCGGTATTCCCGTGATTGTTCTCTCTCGTATCACAACTCTCCCTCTCTCAACGCTTACGTCAGCTATAGCGTGGCAACTTTTTCCTTTTGCGTTTATCATTCCTCTGGTCATCGTGTTTATCGCTAGCCATGGCACACCTCTTCCTCTCAAGGTATGGGGAGAAGCTCTGTTTCTGGGCATGGTATTCACCATTCTTCAAACAATGGTGGCCCTGTTGATTGGTCCAGAACTCGTGGCAGTTATTGCCTCGCTAGGAGTACTTTTTTCTTCTGTTTTGCTCAGGTGGGAAAAAGCCAAAACTCATCTCATCACCATAGCAAAATCCATGGCCCCTTATGGGCTTCTTTTGGTTTTCGTCCTTCTTACCCGCCTTTCGTTGTTTCCGTGGCTCAAGGAGTTTCCTTTTGTGCTTTCTTGGAAGGTAAACGACCATACCCTCACGGTAGAGTGGCTTACCACCCCAGGGACTCTCTTGTTACTCTCCACGGTGATAGGAGGAACTATACAGGGAGCATCATGGAAAACCCTGTGGCAAGCTTTTTCTTCCTCCGTGGAAAAACTCAAAGCAAGCATCCTCACAATTCTCAGTATTGTTATCATGGCCAAAGTCATGGGAAATACCCCTATGGTGACTGACCTCTCAAAGGCTCTCGCTATTGTTTCTGGTCCCTTATTTCCCTTCTTTTCCCCCCTTCTCGGGGCTCTTGGAACATTTGTCACAGGAAGTGATACCAGCTCAAACATTCTTTTTGGCAAGCTCCAGCGGGATACCGCAACAAGCCTTTCCCTCGACCCAACCTGGATCACAGCTGCCAACACTTCTGGTGCTACAGCTGGAAAAATGATTTCTCCTCAGAGTATAGCCATTGCCTCTTCTGCTGTAGGGCTTCAGGGTTCTGAGGGAAAAATCCTTTCTCGTTCTTTGTGGTTTTGTCTCGGGTATAGTGTACTCTTGGGACTTTTTGTTGGCTTTGTGGCCTTATTCTAAAAAAGTCTCAAAGAGAACTTTCTCTCTCGTCTCGTAAACAGGGGTTATGTGAACATTCTTTATGGGAGAGAAAAGAGAAAAATTGCATTTTCGCTTCCTTTGCCTTATGATAGAAATCCAAGGAGAAAACCATGGGACAGATTGAAATTCGGCTTGATGCTGTCATTTTTAACGACCATGGCGAGATTCTTCTCGCCCGCCATGAAAAAAACACAAAATCCTACTGGGTCCTTCCTGGTGGCCATCTCGAGTTTGGGGAGAGTTTAGATGGTGCCCTTCGACGGGAACTAAGCGAAGAGCTTGGTTTTGAGGATGTAGAAGTGAAAGAATTAGTGTTTGTTGATGAAGTTCTTCTACCCTCTCGCCATGTTCTTCATATCGGTTTTGATGTTCACATAGTAGAAGAATACCTGACAAACCCTGGTGTCATCACCGAGAACGAAACTATAAAAGAAGTAAGGTTCTTTTCACTAGCTGAAATTGTCAATGCCAACCATACCTTTTATCCCTCCAAGGAGTTTATCATCCAGCTTATTGAAAACAGAACGGCGGTTATGCTCTGATGAAAAAACTGGCTATTCTCACCCCTGGCATCCCTTATTCCACAAAAAAACCGCGGGGTTCTCTCTCTGCTCTTGATCGTGTTGCTGAACTTGGTCTTGACGGTATCGAGCTTGAATACGTTCAAGGGATTCGGGTAGACTATAGCCATATGAAGAGCTTGGGAGAGAAAGCCAAACAATTAGGGCTCATCCTCACAGCCCATGCCCCTTATTATATCAATTTGTTCTCTCCAGAAAAACCCAAAGTAGACAAAAGCTATCAGTACATTCTCGACACCGCCCGTGCCCTCGATTCGGCAGGTGGATACTCTGTAGTGTTCCACGCAGCCTTTTACCTCCAGCATCCTCCTCAAAAGGTTTACCCCATCATCAAAGACCATCTCAAACACATTGCAGATATTGCAAAAAAAGAGGCCCTCAAGGTGGACATCCGTCCAGAATTGATGGGAAAACCTACCCAATTTGGCACATTGGATGAAATCCTTGACATTTGTGCCGAGATTGGTCCCCCTATTAAACCCTGTATTGATTTCGCCCATCTCCATGCAAGAACAGGAAAGTACAATTCCTATGAAGAGTTTGCAAAGGTCTTTGAAAAGATAAAAGAAAAACTTGGAGAAGATGCCCTTCAGGATATGCATATTCACTATTCCGGTATCCAATACGGTAGCAAAGGAGAACAAAAACACCTCATTCTTCGAAACTCTGACGCCCGTTATCGGGAATTTTGTCGAGCCCTTATTGATTATGCCATTGGAGGGGCTTTGGTTATTGAAAGCCCCAACATTGAGGGAGATACCCTCCTTTTTAAATTAACCTATCAAGCTATGAGTGATTAGCCATTCTGCTGAAAAGCTTTTTTTATCTTTCGTTTTTTAGCCCATTGAGAATGAGATGGTATGTGCAAATCTTTTTGAGAAAAAGGGCATTCACTTTCCTCTCGGTTGTCGTCTCTGTATCCTCGTAAACACCTCACTCATTGGGGAGAAATAGTCTGCCATGGGGAGTAAAAAGAAACCTTGTTTGGAAGGATTTCATAGTTGTGTATCCCTCCCTCTTTTTGTCTGAAAATATTCCGGAGAAAAAGATCTTTTTGGAAAAATTTTTCTCCTTCTCTTATAATAAACTGAACACAAGAAAGGAGCAGACGGTGAAAAGAGCCCTTTTTAGTCTCTATTACAAAGATGGATGTGATATCTTCGCCCAATTTCTTGCTCAGCGAGGATATGAGATTCTCTCCACAGGGGGAACCTATCGTTATCTCAAAGAACGTGGTATCCCTGTGACTGAGATTTCCTCCCTCACAGGGTTTCCTGAAATTCTTGACGGTCGTGTGAAGACCCTTCACCCTATCATCCATGGTGGTATCCTGGCAATGAGACAAAACCCAGATCATCAGAGGCAGTTAGCAGAACACCATATTCTTCCCATTGATTTTGTGGTGATCAATCTCTACCCTTTTGAGGAAACCGTCCAGAAACCTGGCGTTCTTCTTGAAGAGATTATTGAACACATTGATATTGGAGGAGTTGCCCTCATCCGTGCAGCAGCAAAAAACTACCACGATGTATGCGTGATCGTTGATACTACCGATATTCCCTCTCTCATAGAAGAAATCGAAAAAAATGGCTCTCTCTCTCTTTCCACAAGAGCCATCCTTGCCACCAAGGCTTTTTCTCATACGGCGTATTACGATAGTATGATTTCTACCTATTTTCAGCGTATGGTAGGGATGGATTTCCCAAAAGAAATGGGAATCCCTCTCAAACAGGTGTCAGGCCTCCGATATGGGGAAAATCCTCACCAAAAAGCCTCCCTCTACCAAAGCTATAGAGACAAAAATATCTCCACCCTCAACGCTTCTATCCTCTGGGGAAAGGAGATGTCCTATAACAATTACCTCGATGCTGACGGGTGTCTCGATATACTTCGAGAGTTTGCCAATGATGAACCGTTTGCTGTTATCATTAAACATACCAATCCCTGTGGCGCATCGTATGGCTCTACCCTCAAAGAAGCCTTTGAACGTGCCAAAGCCAGTGATCCCGTGTCTGCTTTTGGTGGGATTATTGGTGTCAACAAAACTATGGATAAAGAGACAGCACGCGCCATTGTAGAAACCTTCTTCGAAATTGTGATGGCCCCTGACTATGAGGATGAGGCTCTTGAGATTCTCAAAACCAAGAAAAACCTTCGTATTCTCAAACTCAATGGAAATGACTGGACAAAAGTTGGCCTCACATACCGTCGCATTGAGGGAGGAATGCTCGTCCAGGAATGGGATCAGGTGGGTATGATCCATGAAAAATGGGAGGTTGTCACAAAAATTTCCCCCACTCCACAACAAGAAAAAGATCTCTTTTTTGCATGGAAAATAGCCAAACACGTGAAATCTAATGCTATTGTTTATGTCAAACAGGGACAGGTCATCGGGGTAGGGGCTGGTCAAATGTCTCGCGTAGACTCGGCACGCATTGCCCTTGAAAAAGCCTCTTCCGTAGGGCTTGAGGTACGAGGAGCCGTTATGGCCTCAGATGCCTTCTTCCCGTTTCGAGATACCGTCGACACAGCGGCGCGGGACGGGATTGTAGCCATTGTACAACCCGGAGGCTCCGTGCGTGATCAGGATTCCATAGACGCTGCCAATGAACACAACATGGCTATGGTCTTCACCGGTGTTCGCCATTTCAAACATTAAAACGAAAGGAGGTTATTGATGGGGAAAAAAATTGTCGTTGTAGGGGGAGGATACGCCGGACTTTCTGTCGCCGCCCTCTTAGCTAAAGAAGGTCATGAGGTCACTCTCTGTGAGAAAAACCCAGATCTCGGCGGGCGTGCCCGTGTCTGGAAAACCAAAGGCTATGTGTTTGACATGGGACCTTCATGGTATTTGATGCCAGAGGTCTTTGAACGTTACTTCGGGCTTTTTGGGAAAAAAACACGTGACTTTTATGAACTCAAGGCTCTCGATCCCCTCTACCGTATCTTTTTTCACAAGAAGGAGATTGTGGATATTCCTGCTAGTCGTGAGGGTATCCTCAAGGCATTTGCTTCCCTCGAAAAAAATGGTGACAAGAAACTCATTGCCTACCTCAAACAAGCACGATACAAATATGACATTGCCATGAAAGAATTTCTCTACAAAGAATACTCTCATCTTTTCAGTTTTCTCAACTGGAAGATGATCACTCAGGGAACACAACTTCATGTTTTTGCCACCCTTGATCGTTTTGTGCGAAAGTATTTTCACGACCATAGGGCAAGAAAAATCTTAGAATATGCGATGGTATTTTTAGGCAATAGCCCCAAAAATTCTCCCGCGCTTTATTCTATCATGTCTCACGTGGATCTCAATCTTGGGGTATGGTATCCCATGGGAGGGATGGGTATGCTTGTCGAGGCTTTGACCCAACTCTGCAAGCAATATGGGGTTACCCTTCTCACAGGGGAAGAGGTCATAGGTTTTGAATACCAAAATAACCATATTACAGCCGTCAAAACAAAAAAATCCACCTATCTCGCGGATATTGTGGTTTCTTCTGCAGACTATGCCCATACTGAGCGAGAGCTTCTCTCTTCTCCCCATCAAACCTACCCAGAGGCCTATTGGCAAAGCCGTATCATGGCCCCTTCTATGTTTATTCTCTACCTCGGCATAAACAAACGCCTCAAAAACCTCGCCCATCATAACCTCTATTTCTCTTTAGATTGGGACCAGCATTTTGACACTATCTTCAAAACACCTGCCTGGCCACAAGATCCATGTTTTTATCTCAGTTGTCCCTCGAAAACCGATCCCTCTGTGGCCCCAAAAGACAAAGAAAACCTCTTTCTTCTCATTCCTATCGCTCCGGGCCTTGAAGATCCCGAGGATATGCGCCATCAGTATGCAGATTATGCCCTCAAACATGTGGAACATGTCATTGGAGAGTCTTTTCAGGAAGCAATAGAGGTCAAACGTGTCTTCACAGTGAGTGACTATGCCAATGATTATCATGCCTTTAAAGGCACAGCCCTTGGGATGGCTCATACCCTCAACCAAACCGCCGTTTTCCGTCCTGCTCACAGATCCAAAAAGGTTCCCAACCTCTATTACACGGGACATTATACCCATCCAGGAGTGGGTGTCCCTATGGTGCTCATTGCCGCAGAGATTGTCACTCACCTCATCAAAGAAACGGCGTAGGAAGTTTATATGACACCCCAGGAAAAAAAACTTTTCACCTCAATCTTCAAAAAAGGAAGCAAAACCTATTTCAACTCAAGCCTCTTTTTTCCAGAGGAAATAAGAGAAAAGGTTTTTCGTCTGTACGCCTTTGTGAGGGTAGCCGATAACTATGTCGATACTATCCCTCAAAAAAAAGAAGAGTTCTATGCTTTCAAAGAAGCGTATCTTCAATCAAGAGAAGGAAAAAACTCAGGCAATCCAATTATTGAGAGTTTTGTAGAACTCTCTCGCGAGCTTGATTTCCCTCGTGAATGGGCCGATGCCTTTCTTGCAGCCATGGAAGCCGACCTCACCAAAACCAGATATACTACCCTTGAGGAAACCTGTCAATACATGTACGGGTCAGCTGAGGTGATTGGTTACTTCATGGGGCGTATTATGGGGCTTCCTGAGGAAGCCCTCCCCTATGCAGGTCTTCTGGGAAGAGCCATGCAATACATCAATTTCATTCGTGATATAGCCGAGGACCTCACCTACGATCGCATCTATCTTCCCCTCAATGAAAGCCCTTTTCCCGACCTGAGAGAAGAAACATGCAGAAAAGATCCCCCTGCTTTTGAGTCGTATATTCGCAAACAAATAGAGCGTTATCTTGCTTGGCAGAAAGAGGCTACACACGGATACCAATACATTCCAAAACGCATGCTTATCCCCATCAAAACCGCTGCCGACATGTATGCTTGGACAGCGCACAAGATCTTTCAAAACCCTTGGATTGTTTATCAGAAAAAAGTCAAACCACCCAAATGGCGTATCCTTTTTCAGGTATTGGTAAATACCCTTTCTATTTCTCATGTCAGAGGTAATATATGAAATTTCTGGAAACCTATCGTTTTAAAATCAAAGAATCTCTTTCAGAATTTTTTGACCACAAGGTTCCCCATCTTTATCCTGTAAATCGTTGGGGAAAAGACGTTATTGAAAGGCTCAAGGAATTCTCTCTCTCGGGAAAAATGATTCGGGGTGGGCTGATCCTTTTTGCTGAAGAAATGTTTCGGGGCTCTTTTTCTGACAATGCTCTCACAGCGGCGGTAAGTATGGAACTCTTCCAGACAGGTCTTCTCATTCATGATGACATCATGGATCAAGATACCACAAGGCGCGGAAAAACCACTATTTTTTACCAGTATGCCGAACTTGCAAAACAGATGAATGTCAGAGAATTCTACCACTTTGGGGAGTCCATGGGTATCTGTGTAGGAGATATTGCTTTCTTTCTCGGATTCGAAAACCTCGCCTCTCTTGATACCACCCCCACTCTTCAGAATAAAATCTACCAAATCTTCTCACGAGAAATGAGCTTTGTAGGACTCGGACAGATGCAGGATGTTTACTATTCCATTACTGACCAGGATCTTTCTGAAAACGCGATCCTTTCGATTTACCTCTATAAAACATCTCGATATACGTTTTCTCTACCTCTCATGATTGGAGCTCTCCTCGGCAAAGCCAACAAACACACTCTTGCCTGTCTTGAAACCATTGGAGAAAATCTCGGTCTTATCTTTCAGATCAAAGATGACGAATTAGGCCTTTTTGGGGACGAAAGTGTTACTGGAAAGCCTGTCGGTTCCGATATTCAAGAGAACAAAAAAACCCTCTATTTCTGGTATCTCTGGAAATACACTACCCCAGAGGAAAAAGCAAAACTTCAAACCATCTTCGGTTCCCCTACGCTTACTCACGAGCATCTTGGGTATGTTCATGGTCTCATCGAAAAATACGGAATACACGAAAATATCTCCCAAAAACAGCGTGCCCTTGCTCAATTGGTAGAGGAAGAGATCTCCTCTCTTCCTGTGGAGGAAACCTACAAAACGTCTCTGCGGGAGATCTTAACCTATAACCTCCAGCGAAGATTTTAGTATCCACCCAGAAAAGGCCAAAAAACCAACACCTCTTTATGCCAGCTTTTGTGTCCTAACGTATCTTTCGAGGGATTTCCTCTACGATGTCTTTTTCTCCTCTTTTTCAAACCCAAGCCAAAGTCCAAGAAGAACCATCAAAATCCCAGCTACAATCGTCGACATGGAAACAAGGGCATAGACCCCCTCATAGTTGAGTTTCACAAAAGACACGAGAAAAAAACCAAAATACATAAGAAAAATACCCGTGCCAACCATAACCCAGTTTTGAACCAACATCCGGCTCTGTTTCATCCTTTCCTCCTATTTTTTTACAGAATGAGTATACACCACATGTGTAGGATAAGCAAATTCTATACCCTTTTCAGCAAATACCTCCATCATGCGGTACAAGATAGTCTGTTTCACATCCATATGCACAAGAAAATCACTACTTTCTACATAATACACACACTCAAAATCAAGGCTATAGTCTCCCAAGGCATCAAAATGGCACCTGTCAAAAGTAGCCTGAGGCTGAGCCTCAACAATCTCTTTCACTAACCAAGGGATGGTTTTGAGTTTCTCATGGGAGGTTTCATACACCACACCAAACCGAATCACTACCCGACGTCTCTCCATGTGGCGATAGTTATGAAGCCGTAACGAGGTGAGCTCTCTGTTGGGAACAATAAGAAGTTCCCCAGAGAGACTCCGAAGCCGTGTGGAACGAAGCCCAATATACTCTACTGTACCCTTGGTATCGGCATCAATCACCAAAAAATCCCCAACCTCAAACGGCTTGTCGAGAAAAATAGAAATAAAAGCAAAGAGGTCACCCAAAAACGACTGGGCCGCAAAGGCCACGGCAATACCTCCAATACCAAGCCCTGCCAAGATAGTATTAATTTTCACCCCAATATTGTCCAAGATGATAAACACAGCAATGACCCAGAGAACAAGTTGTATAATCCCCCAAATGCTTTTCACGAAACCTTCGTGGAACTTTTCATCCCTATCTGGGGCTTTTTTATACCAATATTCCCTAAAAAGGACCTCTAATACTCGAGACACAATCACCGTCAGTTCATATCCTATCCCTACCACACATACCCTTTGCAAAAAAACTTGCCATCGTTCAGACATAGTGAGGGAAGAGATAAAGACCAAAGCAACAGAAAAAAGCACAAGTCCTATAGACTGTTTTCTGAAACCTTCTCGACGAAGTTTTCCTCGATCATGGAGTTGCCATACCCGAAGCACCCAATACCGAAGCATCCAATCAAAGACAAAACTTAAACCAATCCCCCCTATAAGTCCAAAAATAAGAAGAGAATATTTCCACACAGGAATCCCCAAAAGGGTCATCTCAAGCATATCCCCTCCTCACACAAGTTCCTGCCACATTGAGACCCATTCCTCAAAAGGTACCTCTGCCGGATTTGCTTTCATACTCGAACTCGTTGAAAGCCTCACAATCTCCTCGGCAGAGAGATCAAGAGAAAATCCCCGAAAATTCTTCTCAATCCCTAGGAAATCCTTCCACTCAGAGAGAAAACGCACAAAACCTGCTGTTTTCCCATAGCGTTTGACGATGGACAAACGTTCATAAACGTCTGTATATCGACTGTTTCTTTCTACCACATGATCGAGAAGAATCCCACACACTCGTCCATGAGGAATCGACGTCATTCCCCCCAGCGTGGCAGCAAAACCATGGATAGCCCCCAATCCCGCATTGGCAAGGGCTATGCCACCAGCCGTACTTGCGATGAGAAGTTTTTCTCGTGCCCATGAGGAAAGGGGATCTTTTTTCACCTGACGAAGCCCTTCTACAATATCTTCTAACAGGCTATCTGCCAGGGCAAAAGCCCAGGGATGAGCCTTTTTACTCACAGCTGCTTCGAGAAGATGGACAAAGGCATCAAGCGCAGCGTTCACAGTTACCTCCCACGGAGAAGATACCGTCAATTGAGGATCAAGAAAAACCGCCTTCGCCCACAGACTATCATGACGAAGAGAACGTTTCACCCTTTTGTCAGGTACAATAATCACAGCATTTTTTGTCGCCTCTGAACCAGTTCCTGCTGTCGTGGGTACGCCAACCCAGGGGAGAGGAGACGACGTGAGCGTCTTGGATCCCACCTCTTCAAGATACTCTTGAACACTTCCCTCGTGCACAAGCATCGCGGCAGCGGCTTTTGTAGCATCCAATACCGACCCTCCACCAATACCCACAAGGGCCTCAGGTTGCCATTTCCTCAGTGAAGTGATGAGCTCATCCACCATCCCCACTGTCGGTTCCCCCCCACTGATAACCCATATCTCAACCTCAAGACCACAGGATAAGGCTTTTTCCCTCCATTGAGACCATCCATTCTCATAAAAATGCCTCCCACAACATACAGCCCAGCGTTTTGACTGCGATCTCAGGTATTCTATAAGAAGAGAAAAAGCCCCTCCCCACTGAAAGAACACTGGTGGAGTATTCCACTGCCAGGATTGCATAGGGCATCCTCTCCCTCAAAGAGTCTGAATAAACGCAAGAAACACCAAAGGGATGGTCCCACTATTGTGGATCGCGTGTTCCTCCTGAGGTCCCGTAATCACCACGTCTCCTACTCCTACCCTGAACGTTTTTCCCTGTTCTGTCACCTCCCCCTCGCCCTCTAAGATAATATAGTATTCTACTTCCTGTTCATGGAAATGTTTTCCAATACTGGCACCCACAGGTAACTCAAGACGGGCTACTAATCTTGCATGAAAAAGTTTCTCAGAAGGAACAAGGTGGGTGAGGGAGATCACCCCCTCACCACCTCGCATTTTTTCTCTTTGTTCTTTCTGCTGATCATTTGCCCTCAATATCATCCTCTACTCCTACTTTTTGATGAGAATAAATTCCACACGCCGGTTCTTGCGCCTGCCTTCTTCCGTAGCATTGTCAGCAACAGGATACTGAAAACCAAAGCCTTTTGTAGTCATACGACGAGCAGGAATCCCCTTTTTCACAAGATAGTCTTTGACAGCCATCGCTCGTTGAAGAGAAAGCTCAAGGTTTCGCTGTTCACTGCCAATATTGTCGGTATGGCCATGCACCTCTATTTCATAGGCCCCGTATTTCTTGAGGATCTGGGCAAGACGATCGAGAATGGGCATCTTGCTACTCTTCAGGGTTGCCTTGCCAAACTCAAACTCAATACTATTGATACGAATACGTAGTCCAAGCTCTGTCTGCTCCACAAGAATATCCACAGGAATAACCCCCACATTGGTAGTGAGAGTATTTCCAAGACTATCCTCAACCGTCATCTTTACGGTATAATCCTGAGCAGACTCTACCAGTTCCCCGTTGTCTGAACGTCCATCCCATCTGATCGTAGGTGCCGGATTCCCCTCCCCTCTAAAGACTTTAAACGGCTTCTTGTCAGGATCAAGGATGAGCATCTCCCAGCGTTTTACATTCTGAGGATCCTCAGTCAAAGCATGGATGTAAAGGGTGTCATTTTCCCCATCGTTATCAGGAGAAAAGAGTGGTGGATCAAACTCAAAACTCACCACCGGGGGAGTATTATCCACAATTACCGAAACTTTTGCTTCAGGAGTCTGCCCACTCTCATAGGCTAAACGCATCTGGAAAGTGTACGTACCATCCGAGACAGGTTTTTTCTGCTGGTTTTTGCCATCCCAAACAAAGGTGGCAGGAAGTGTCCCACTTCCTTCCCATCGAGCCACTTCCTCTCCCAGGACACTCACAAGAGACGCTGACCACTTCTCAATCCCTTGCTGGTCAGAAATTACCGGCTGGAAAGTCACTGTTTGACCTTTGGCTACAGAAAAAGCTTGCCTATCCACATTCACAAAGAGAGATTGCTTCTGGGTCGTGAGAATGATACCCTTCACAGAAAGGACGGCCTTGTTCCCAGCAAGATCTTCTCCATAGAGCAGATAGTCGTATGCCCCATCAGGAAGCAATCGTCCCCGGCTATCCATTCCATCCCATACTAATGAAGGAGGAACATTGGTCTTCCATTCCCACGAGAGCACCACATCCCCCTTCTGGTTCCTGATCTCTGCTCGCCAGGTATCCATTCCAGACACTTGCTGGTCAATACGAAGGGTGTCCTTTCTCCCATCACCATCGGGAGAGAAAATCCTCTCATAGAGGGCAAGACTCCCCGACGGGGCTGTCACATCGAGCACCAAGACATTGGTCCGCGATGTTCCCTGGTTATTCACCTCATCCCAGGCTGTCATCACAACAAAGTATTTTCCTTCTGGAGCAAGCGTCCCTTTATCGGTAGTCCCATCCCAAACAATCTTCTCCGGAACTGGTACGGCTGATTTCTTCGCCCAGAGTTTTTTCCAGAAACGTACAAAATCCAGCCCTACATCCCGTTCCTCTTCAGATTGGAAAGTACGAACCACCTGATTGTTGTCATTGTAGATCTTCAGTTCCCATTTTTGCACAAGACTTTCATCATTGATACGGATGGGAAGTTCTACCACATCTTTTGTTCCATCATAATTCGGAGAAAAGTAATACACACCCTCCACAAGATCTTTGGAATCCATACTTACATCTACCACTGGGGGCTTCTCATCAATATACCCAAACGCCACCTGAATGCCTCCCATATGCATCGCAGAAGGAACCGTAGAGAGCATCACAGGATTATAGGAATAAAACACCTCAAATGGCACCTCATTCACCTTGTAAGCAAAAGAAACCCCAAGGGTATAGAAACCGACTCCATTCTCAAACCATCCCAGACCATTATTCCCCAGGATAATCCCCCCACGGAGAAAGAGATGGTCAACAAAAGAAAAGGTCGTATACCCGATCCCATACACATTCAAAGGCCATACATCAAGGTTTGCCTCAAGCCCTGCCACTCCTTTGATCCACCCATAGTCTAGCCATGTCCCCGAGATTCCTCCACGAATCCCACTCCCAGGCAGAGGAGTATTGGAAAGTACCTGGGCGGGCTTTCCCAAACCTTTGAGGGTAAGACCTACCGCATTGTCCTTGAAACCAATACCCTTCTCAAACGGGGCAAGGCTTTTTCGAAGCCTCAGGATAGCCCCAATATCTCCACCAAAGGCAATATCTATCTGGTTCGAACCAGCCCCATGAACAAGCATATAGCCATCAAAACCAAAACTGAGGTAACGATCAATCCGTTTACTAAAACCTACAAAAAAGCCATTCACCCCTCCCAGAGACTGAGGGCCATTGAGGAGTTTTCCCCCAACAGACAAAACGCCTGTGGGAATTGGCATGGAAAACCCACCATTTACAAGCGATTGCCATGGAGAAATCCCAACCTGAAGAGAAAGACTAAGCCTCTGAACATTCGCCGGTGCCGCCGGATTCAAAAAAAGATAACTACTTTTCTCATCCGACGTGACGCCAGCATATGCATTCCCTGAACCAGCAGGGGTTACTCCAAGGTAGACCCACTGACTTCCATCAACAATACCCTGCATCATTACTGGCATGAGCCATACTACCCATAACCATTTTGTCATCGATGACATTGTTCCCTCCTATTTTTTTTATCCTTCTTTACTCTCTTCAGTGATGTCTCTAAAGAGGCTACTTCTCTCTATAATACTCCTGGATAGCTTGTACCTCCAGGGGATGATGGCGTTCAGCAAGCGCCTCAATCACCGCATAAATGGCCGAAACCGTGGTAACCAGGGGAATACGACTCTGAATAGCCTGTCGACGAATGTAGGCATCATCATGATGGGCTTTCGAACTTGCTGGGGTATTAAATATCATATCTATCTGCCCATTTTTCATCAGATCAAGGATATCTGGCCTCCCCTGTCCCAATTTAAAAACAACCTCACAAGAAACATAATGTTGCTTAAGGTACTTTGCCGTATTTTCGGTAGCTACAATCTTGTACCCCATCTCTACCAAACGCTTGGCAGCCTCAACAATTTTTGGTTTGTCTCGATCATTCACCGTAATAAGGAGAGTTCCTTTGTTTGGATAACGGTCACCAGCAGCTAACTCCGCCTTGATAAAGGCACGAGCAAAGGTCCGATCAATCCCCATCACCTCTCCCGTAGATTTCATCTCAGGTCCAAGGATCACATCTGCCTTGGGAAATTTCTGGAAGGGAATCACCACCTCTTTCACAGAGACAAAATGTGGCTTCTCATACACAGGAAGGTGTAAGCTCTTGATAGTGGCTTTGTCCATCACTACCCTGGTAGCCCATTTTGCCCATGGTTTGCCGGTGGCCTTACTCACAAAAGGCACGGTACGAGAAGCCCGGGGGTTCACCTCGATGAAGTAAAGCTCATTGTCTTTGATGGCAAATTGGACATTCATGAGTCCTTTTACCTTCAAAGCCTTCCCAACGATTCTCGTCTGTTCAATGATCCGTTCTATCATTTCTTGTGAGAGGCTCACGGGAGGAAGTACCATTGCCGAATCCCCTGAATGTATTCCTGCTTCCTCAATATGCTGCATGATCCCAGCAATCACCACATCCTCTCCATCACCAAGAGCATCCACGTCCACCTCTTGAGCATCATCAAGAAACTTGTCAATCAAGACAGGTCCATCTTTGAGGGCCTCAGCCTCTTCTTGGAGGTAGCGTTCAAGCTCCTCAGGAGTGTACAGGATCACCATAGCACGACCTCCAAGCACATAGGAGGGACGCGCAAGGATAGGATATCCTACCTGCTGAGCCAATTCAGCCACTTCATGGATATTTCTTGCAATGGCTGAGGGAGGCTGTTTAAATCCAAGGTTTTGGATCAAGTCCCGAAATCGATCTCTATCTTCCGCAATGTCAATGGCCTCACTCGATGTTCCCAAAATAGGCACACCAACCTTTTCCAGGGCTTTTGCCAACTTGAGGGGAGTTTGTCCCCCAAATTGAAGAATTACCCCTCGCGGCTTTTCTTTTTCATAGATGTTCATCACATCTTCAAAGGTAAGTGGCTCAAAATACAACCTGTCAGAAGTATCATAATCTGTCGAAACCGTTTCTGGATTGGAGTTGACCATAATACTTTCATACCCCATCTCTCGTAGGGCAAAAGCCGCATGCACACATGCATAATCAAACTCGACCCCCTGTCCAATACGATTCGGCCCACTCCCCAGAATCATCACCTTTTCTCGAGAAGACGGCCTCACCTCATCCTCATCTTCATAGGTAGAATAGTAGTAGGGTGTCTTGGCCTCAAATTCAGCCGCACATGTATCCACAAGTTTGTAGGTAGGTAATACCCCAAGAGATTTGCGCTTTTGGCGTACCACATCCTCTGTCGTATGATACCAGCGGGCTATGTGTATATCCGAAAATCCAGATTGTTTCAGCTCTTTGAAATCCTCAGAAGAAAGGCCCTCCAAAGACTTTTGCCTAAAACTCTTCTCCACCTCAAGGATCTCTGCCATCTGTTTCAA
Organism: Brevinematales bacterium; assembly: GCA_026417555.1. GTDB lineage: Bacteria > Spirochaetota > Brevinematia > Brevinematales > Thermospiraceae > Thermospira. Next base: position 226,901 of record JAOADA010000001.1, on the reverse strand, counting down.
AAACCAAGGATCAATCGCCGAGAGTTCATAGATACGTTCAATCGACCACCCTCGAAGCATAGCATCTTTGATATAAAGCACCCTGTCCGGGCCAGGTATACGAAGCTTCTCCTCAAGAAGAGCGTCAGCCTCACTCCCTGAAACCCCTTTTTCCTCCCAACCAACGAGGCCCCTCTCAAGTGAACGAAGGGCTTTCTGAAAGGCCTCTTTGAAAGTTCGCCCAATAGCCATCACCTCTCCTACAGACTGCATCTGGGTTCCCAAAACGCCTGGAACCCCTTTGAACTTCTCAAAGTTAAACCGAGGGATCTTGACAACCACATAATCAAGCGTAGGTTCAAAGGAGGCGGGGGTTTCTTTGGTGATATCATTCTGTATCTCATCAAGAGTATACCCCACGGAAAGCTTCGCTGCAATCTTGGCGATAGGAAAACCTGTTGCCTTGGAGGCAAGTGCCGAGCTCCTGGACACACGAGGATTCATCTCTATGACCACAACCTCACCATCCACAGGATTCACCGCAAACTGAATATTGGAGCCTCCTGTTTCCACTCCAATCTCTCGAATAATAGCAATGGCATAATCCCTAAGTCGTTGGTACTCCTGATCAGTAAGCGTTTGCACAGGAGCCACAGTAATCGAATCCCCCGTATGCACTCCCATAGGATCAAGATTCTCAATAGAACATATGATCACCACATTGTCGTTTCTATCCCGCATCACCTCAAGCTCGTATTCCTTCCAACCAATGAGTGAGCGATCAATCTGTACCTCACTTTTGAGGGAAAGTTCCAAGCCCTTTTTGACAATCTCCACAAACTCTTCCTGATTGTAGGCAATCCCCCCTCCTGTTCCCCCAAGGGTGTACGCGGGACGAATGATAGCAGGGAAACCAATATGAGGTATCACCTCTAAGGCCTCTTCAAGGGTATGTACCACTCGACTCACAGGCACTTTCAACCCAATACGTTCCATAGCCTTGTTGAATTCAGCCCTATCTTCACCCTTTTTGATGGCATGATACTGTGCGCCAATCATCTCCACTCCATATTTGTGGAGTACTCCACTCTCATAGAGAACAATTGCTGTATTCAAGGCCGTTTGCCCACCAAGGGTGGGAAGTAACGCATCAGGACGCTCCTTTTCAATGATCTTTTCTACCACCTCAGGAACAATAGGTTCAATATAGGTTTTGTCTGCAATCTCTGGATCCGTCATAATAGTAGCGGGATTAGAGTTCACCAAGATAACCTCATACCCCTCTTCTCGAAGGGCCTTACAAGCCTGCGTACCAGAATAATCAAACTCACAAGCCTGACCAATTGTTATAGGACCAGAACCAATGATAAGGATTTTATGGATATCTGTGCGCTTGGGCATCCTCTTCCCTCCCGAAAAATCCAAAACTTAAGTATTATAAAGCAAAAGAAAGAAAAAATCTACAAATATCTTTTTGATTCCCTCCCTTTCTTTACTCGTGGAAGAAAAAGGACCATCGCCAAAGAAAAAAACAACCTCTCGAAAAGGAGAAGAACTTGTTTCCCCTTTCCCTTATTTCAACTCCTCTCTTGACACAATCGCCTCAGAAAGGGTCTGTGTTCCTGTTTGTGGCAATACCACTCCTACAGGCACGCCTCTCGCAAGCGTCGTAAAACGAAGAGATAAGGACGATAACCTTTCCCGAATATACATGACAGTCGCATCTCCCTCTGTCGTTGGGCTTGTCGCAAAAAAAACCTCTTTCACCGTTCCCGCATGGACTCTTTGCACCAACTCTTCAATCCGAAGCTTGCCAGGCGTTATCCCATGGATGGGAGAAATTACCCCACCGAGAACATGGTAGAGCCCATGGTATTTGCCTGTGGCTTCTATGTAGACAATATCCAAGGGGGTTTCTACCACACAGAGAATTGACGAATCTCGACTGCCATCCTCGCAAATCGCACACCGCGATCCCAAGGAGAAATTGCCACACACCTCACAAATACTTGTCTGCTCTCGAAGAACAAGAATTGCCTCTGCCAGACGTTGAGCATACTCTTTGGATTGCCCCAAAACAAAAAGCCCTATCCTTTCAGCAAGTCGTGTGCCTATCCCTGGCACACGACTCCAGACATCCACAAAACGTCGAAGAGGATCATTCATGCCCTATTCCTTAAAGAAATCAGCCAATCCACTGTTTTTCATCTTTTGTTTGACAAGTTTGTCGATTTCTTTCCCTGCTGCCTTGTGGGCTTCCTTCACACACTTCGCAAGTTCATCGGGGGTAATTTTCATAGCTTCTTCTGAAAACTCAATATTTTTCAGCCCCTTTTTTCCATCAAGGGTCACTTTCACATACCCCTTACGAGAAACCCCTGTAGCTCGAAGCTCCTCCATAATCTTCTCTGCCTCTTTGGCAGCCTGTTGCATCTTGGCAAGTTCTTTGAACTGATCAAAAGCGCCCATAGTTTCCTCCATCCATAATCTATCGCTATGAGTATTTTTTAGCCTTGAAGAGATCCTCAACATACTCCACCACATCCTTATCTGGTGAAGGGGAAAGTGATGAGGATGGTGGGTGATCTTTCTCCTCGGGAATATCCTGCTTCTTTTGTGGAGAAGAAGAGGGAGACAAGGGTACCCCCTCTTTTTGTGAAACCGACGTTTTTCCCTTTCCTACGACGGTGGCTTCATTTTCCATCATAACTACGATCTCAACTTGGCGATGACACGTCTGCTCAATAAATGCGGCAATCTTGGGAGAGATTCTCACAATATAGTCCGCCACATAATGGGTTCTTGTTTTCACAACAAGAAGTGAATCCTTTTCTTCACAGGAGAGAATATCCTTTTGGACTTGACGAGCTATCGTTGACCGCCTCAAATACTCCACAAAGGCATCTCGAGGACTTCCTGGTGGAGAAAGGGTTTCCATAGGTACCTCAGAAGAAGCTGCCTCTTCCTTCTTCACAGGAGCGAAAGAAGCTGCCTCTCCCAATGAACGAGAAGAAACCTCTTTGCTGGCGGAAAGAGCTTGAGAAGAAGGTTGTAACGATGATGTTCCCTGAATGTGTGAAGAAATCTCTTTTGAAGAGGAAGAGGAAACTGCTTTGGAGACTGATGGTACGGAGGACAATCTCTTGAACAGTTCATCTCGTATCTCAGAGAGAGGAATCAGATTTTTATAATCCATCAGTTGAACAAAAAGAATCTCCGCAGCCAACCTTTCATACTGATCACTTCGAAGACCGCGTAAAAACTCCGCCATTACCTGAATCATACGAACGATATCGTGTACCTCTACAGAAGCAAAGAGTGAAGAAAAACGTAAGTATTTTTCTTCACTCATATCCACAAGCTCATCCGCCTGGGGAAGTTTCTTTACCAGAAGCCCTTGACGAAGAAAGGCCACCATCCCCCATACAAAACCCCGTACATCCCCAAAGTTTTGCATGTATTCATCAATCGCCCGGAGAACAGTGACAATATCCCCTTGAACAATCCCCTCCCAGAGCATCTCATAGAAACTCTCAGGGGAGATCCCTAATATTTCCTTGACAGAAGAGAGGGTAAGATTCCCTTCCGTGTAAATCACCACCTGATCAAAGATGCTCTCCGCATCACGAAGCGATCCATCCCCAGCTTCAGCAATCAAAGAAAGAGCCTCTTTTTCGTACTGGTATCCTTCCGCTTCACAGATAGTCATCAACTGGTTTGTTATTTTTGTCACAGGAATTTTTTTGAAAACATAATGTTGACAACGAGAACGGATCGTAGGAAGAAGCTTGTGAACTTCTGTTGTAGCAAGGATAAAAACCGCATGAGATGGCGGCTCTTCAAGCGTCTTCAGAAGGGCATTGGAAGCCTCCGTGGTCAACATATGTACCTCGTCAATGATATAAACCTTGTAACGAAGTTTGACAGGCAGATAGTTGACTGTTTCCTTCAGATCACGAATCGCATCAATCCCACGATTTGAGGCTCCATCAATCTCAATCACATCGATTGCCGATCCCTCATTGATAGAAAGACAACTGGGACATTGGTTACACGGTTCCCCCTCTTGAGGAGAAAGACAATTGAGTGCCTTGGCCAAGAGCCTTGCCGTAGAGGTTTTGCCTACTCCTCGAATCCCAGAAAAAAGATAGGCATGAGCCGTCTTTCCCGTCTGAAGGGCATGTTTGAGGGCTTGTGCCAAGGCTTCTTGTCCTACTAAGGCATCAAAACGTTGAGGTCTCCATTTTCGAGCAGTCACCAAAAACTTTTCTTTTTGCATACGAAGATTATAAGAGAAAGAAGGGAAAAAAGCAACCGAAAAGCCTTTCTAAAAAATCCCCCCAGCCAAGGCTGGGGGGAAGAGGGGACATTAGTATGTTTCTGCAAATACCTCAAAATACCCTTGGGGATGCTTACAACTGGGACACACCTGAGGGGCCTCCATAGCCTCCACAATAAACCCACAGTTTCGACATTTCCAGAGGATTTTCTGGTCTTTTTTAAAGACCTTTCCAGAAGCAATATTCTCGGCCAGTTTCCGATACCTAGCCTCATGTTTGGCTTCTACCTGAGCAATAGCACGAAAACTTGCGGCGATCTCGGGAAATCCCTCCTTCTCCGCCACATCGGCAAAGGTAGGATACAGGTGAGTCCATTCCTCATTCTCACCAGCAGCGGCACTTTTCAGGTTAGCCAGGGTATCTGCCAGAGCCACAGGATAACTCGCCTGAATCTCTTGCATCACATCATTTCCCAAACCCTCTACCAGGTATTTGAAAAATACCTTGGCGTGTTCTTTTTCGTTATCCGCTGTCTCTGTAAAAATAGCCTCAATCTGCATGTACCCTTCTTTGCGAGCCTGAGACGCATAGTAGGTATACCGAGTCCTCGCTTGAGACTCACCCGCAAAAGCCTTCATGAGATTTTCTGCTGTTTTGGTTCCTTTGAGAGATTTTGCCATAGTTTTCCTCCTTATATAGATACAGTATTATTCCCTTTTGCCTAATTTTCCATCAAGATACAACATGCCTGAGTTGCTATCACCAACCTTCTTGAGTTTTTGTACAATCTCAAGAGTTTGTGCTTCTTCCTCTACCTGCTCAGCGACAAACCATTGAAGCATCTGTTCAGTGGCATAATCTTTCATTTCACGAGCGACAGCCACAAGATCATGGATCCGTTTAGTCACCTTTGTCTCATGTTCATAAGCCGCCTCAAACACAGCCAAAAGATTTTTCCACTCAGAGGGTGGCTTGTCAATAGCCTCCATCACAGCTCTTCCACCCTTCTCCACAATATAGTGATAAAACTTCATAGCATGATTCACCTCTTCCTGGGCCTGTTTGCGAAACCAGTGAGCACTCCCTGTCCAGCTTTCCTCATCACACCAGGCTGCCATGGCAAGATACAGGTACGCTGAGTACAATTCAGCCTGAATCTGAATATTAAGCATCTCATTCATCTTTTTGTCAAGCATATCTCCTCCTATTTTTCTGCTTTCCAAAGACCATGGAGATTACAATACTCTTTGGCTGTCACAGAAGATGCCTGAATAGCAAAAAACGCCTCTGGTTTATCTCCTGGTTTGAGATATTGGGTATACTCCTTGCCATCAGCAATAAGGGTAATCCACATGATATAGTGTTTCTCTTCCATGGGGTGCTCCACACTTCCTACCTTTACAAGGTATCCACCATTTTTTGACTCAATCACGGGAACATGTTTCTCCTTGGAAGCATCGACTGTATTCTCTACCTGAAGTTCCATGGGCTTCCCACAACACACCAGAGTACCACCACCAGCAAAACGTACTTCAACAATGTTTCCACATACAGAACACTTGTAGATTTGTCCACGTTCGACCATACTCTCCTCCTTTTTTTCTTTTTATCGTATGCCTTTTTGCTTAAAAAACTCCTTGTATGCCATGTCACTCTGAAGAATGTGCTTGCTCAACCATTCTTTGAGGAAGTTCAGGATATCCAGAGAAAGAAAAATATCCCCTGCCTGAAACTTCTGAGAAAGTGCCAGTACCTCCTCAACCAAATGCTCATGCTCTCCCCGGTGCGTAATATAGGCAGGATACTCATAATTTCTCATGAGCTTCTCCTCTGCCTCAAAGTGATAGCGGCTATAGGCCACAAGTTCTTCAAGCACCTTTCCCATCACCTCTTTTCCTTTGCCAGTTTTCATCGCATCAAAAAGGGTATTCACGAGATCCACCAGTTTGCGATGATGCGCATCAAACTCTGCCACCCCAACACTCATACTCTCATCCCACAAAAGGAATGTCATACCTACCTCCCTTTTTCCTTTCTTTTATCTTCTCCACCTTCTCTAGAACCAAGCCCTCTCTGTTTCCTACAATGTTCACATATTCCAAAAAGAGTAACCTGAAATCCCTCTACTTCCCCTGGTACACGAACCTCTTTAAAGAGAGATTTCATAGTGATATCACAGTCATATACCCCTCTACACCTTCGACACACAAAATGGGCATGCTGGTGAACAGCACCATCGTAGCGTTTCTCCCCCTGTCCTACATCCAGAGAAAGTACCTTCCCTTGCTGCTCAAGAATATGAAGGTTACGATATACCGTCGCAAGAGTAACAGAAGGGTGAACCTTTTTCACCTCTTCCCATACCCTGTCAGCTGGGGGGTGGGATTGTGTCCCCTGAAGGGCCTCAAGAATAGCCTCTCGTACACGGCTTTTTTTGTACCCTATCACTCATTCCTCCCTTTGGGCAGTGTAACACAAGAAAAATTTTTGTGCAAATTTTTTTCTTGCATTTTTTATATTCATTATTATAATGATTATTATTTTTATTGTCAAGTGTTTTTGAAGAAAAAATCGAGAGAGTATCGTTTAGCAAAAAAAATCCTCTCGCATGCAAGGCAACCTGCGCTCCTTTTTCCCAAAAATATCCATTTTTTCTTTTCTCGCACACACGTGAGGAACTAAATTTTTGAGAGAAGAGATAACCCTCTCTTGGGCACACGGATACTTTTTCTTACAACTTCCCGTTTTTTATCTCCCCTCTCTGAAACTTCATCCAAAAAAGGGATCTTGTCTTTGGTATTGACAGAACTTCCTTTCAATAGCAAAAAAAGATTTTTCCCATTATACTATAGGGGAAAAAAGGAGTTTTCATGAGAGATATCATCTGTTGTCTCCTGAGCCTTGTGTTTTTTCTTCCTCTTTTTGGGAATCCGTTTGGAGGCATAGAAGTAGAGCAGCAGCCCCCTCTTTCTGTAGAAACCGAGGAATATGCACCGATTCGAGAAAAGACCCATTTCCGTGCTTTTCGATGGGGGGATATCCGGGCTACGGTTCTTCAAAAAGAAGAAGCCACATTCTTCACTAACGTTCTTCAGCAAGAGGGGCTTCTCATTACCCTTTTTCGACAAGAAGGAAGAAAATGGTTCTCTTTTCTTCGTCAGGAAATCTTCATCGGGTATGTCTTTGAAAACAACAAACTCGTCCTCGGATATTATCTTGTTCCGCTCACTCGTTTTCAGGAGGCCACCAATACCTATGAGCGCATCAAAAACGCCTTCTTCCAACAATACAGCGACAAGGCTTCTTATTCTATAGGCTTGATCAATCCTCCCTATGGTGATCTCGAGGGGGTATTGGCTTTTGTTCGATGGAAAACCACCAATACCATCATCGAACTCACCCTTGAAAGAGACAAAATCCTCTTAGATCCGAAAACACAACAACCAGCCACCATACCTTTCGTCATCGTAATGAGCTACACCGATGTCAAACAGCAAGATCGCCTTTTACGAGCACCTGAAGAACATCCATAACACTCACTCAAGAGAAAAACCTCTTGTTTCTTTGGCTGGTGAAGAGGATCTTCCCAAATAGCCAAGTTTTCTCCTTTCTCTCAGGAAAAGAGGTATTACTTGAAAAAAATCCTATTCTATGGCATACTGTAAAGAGGAGGAAATCGCATGCGAAACCATCTGCCTGTTGTCGCTATTATCGGAAGACCAAATGTAGGCAAGTCATCTCTTTTCAACCTCCTCGTAGGAAGCCGGAAATCCATTGTTGATGAAACAGAAGGGGTAACTCGAGACATTAATATGGAACTCATTCACACAGAGTATGGGGCTTTTTATCTCTATGATACCGCTGGTTTCTTGAAAGAAGGAGACAGTTTCAACGCCCTCGTACAAAAAAAGGTCCGAGAGGCTATTGAAAAGACCGATATTGTTCTTTTCATGGTAGATGGGCGAAATCTCCACCCAATGGATGAAGAGATTGCCGCTTTTCTCCATGAACAGGAAAAAGAGGTCTGGGTCATTGCCAACAAATTGGACAACCCTGAAATGGAACTTCAGGCCTATGAGTTTTATACCCTGGGTTTTGAAGAGATTATCCCATTTTCTGTCGTGCACAAACGAGGATTTTCCACCCTGAAAGAGAAAATCGAGATCTGGGCAGAAAAACATGGAAAGCCCGTTCCCCCTCTTGAGGATGAAATCAGAGTAGCTATCGTAGGAAAACCCAACGTCGGCAAGTCTCAACTCGTTAACACTATCCTTGGATACGAGAGAAGCATTGTCTCTGAGGTGGCTGGTACTACACGAGACGCCCTGGATGATCTTTTTCAATGGAAGGGTAAAACCATCCGTCTTATCGATACTGCCGGTATCAAACGCAAATCCAGACTTCAGGATGATGTGGATTACTATACGCAGGTCCGCACTATTCAGGCTATTGAGCGCTCAGAGGTTGTCATCCTTCTTGTCGATGCCGTGGAAGGCCTTGCCCATGGGGACAAGGTGATCATTGATACGGTAGCAGAAAAAAAACGAGGGCTCATTATCGCCTTCAACAAATGGGACCTAAAAACTTCCCCGAACACTGACAATCACACCCTTATGAAAGGATACGAGGCATATTTTCAACAAGAGCTTCCTGAGTTCACTTACCTTCCTCTCCATTTTATCTCGGCCAAGACAGGCTACAAGGTATCTCTCTTGTTAGATAGAGTCCTTGAGATTCACGAATGGTTTCACAAACGTATAGAAACCTCAGATCTCAACGAATGGCTCCAGACTATCAAGGAAGCCAACCCCTACAAACAGGCTTCTAACTTGAGAGTCTACTATGCCACACAAATATACGAGGCTCCTCCAGGGTTTCTCTTTTTTATCAACAAAAAAGAACATCTACGCAAAGATTACCCGCGGTTCCTCGAAAAGCGGCTCAGAGAAGCTTTCGGATTTCCCGGTATTCCTTTAAAACTCATTTTCAAAGAAAAAACACGGGACGATGAGTCCTGATAAAGGAGGTATCTATGCCGGTAAAAAAATCCCCAACAACAGCTTCCACTGAAAAGAAAACCCCCACCCGTGGAAGCAAGAAAAAAATCACTCTGCAAGAGCTTCAGCAAGAAATCGAGAAACGAGCGTACGAAATCTCGATTGAAAGAAGAGCCCAGGGAAGGCATGGTGATGAATTGTCTGACTGGCTTGAAGCAGAAGCCGAGATCAAAGCCAAGTACGGACTATAAAGACTGGGGAGACTTCCCCGGTTTCCTAACCCAAGGAGGTTTGTATGGATACTCTTACCCTTCTTTTTACTGTTGTCGTCATCATGGTGGCAGTGATTTTTGTCCTGTCCAAGATGATCATCATCATCAGACAGGCAGAAGTCATGATTATCGAAAGACTTGGACGCTACAACCGCACCATGAAAGCTGGTGTCAACCTGATTATCCCCTTTTTGGAAAAACCTCGAAAAGTCAAATGGAAAATCCAGAGACAGTATGGAGACAAGGTTTACTTTTATGTAACCGAAGTGGACAAGATTGACCTTCGTGAAACCCTGTATGATTTTCCCAGACAGAATGTGATCACCAAAGACAACGTCACCATTGAGATCAACGCCCTTTTGTATTTCCAGGTGATTGATCCTTACAAGGCGGTGTATGAGATCGAGAACTTCCCTGAGGCTATTGAAAAACTCACTCAAACCACACTGCGAAACGTAATTGGGGAATTAGAGCTTGATGAAACCCTGTCTTCTCGAGAACTTATCAACGCTAAACTCCGCAGTATCCTTGACGAAGCCACCGACAAATGGGGAATCAAGATCAATCGTGTAGAACTTCAAGATATTCTTCCCCCTCGCGAGATCAAGGAAGCCATGGAAAAACAGATGCGCGCCGAACGAGAGAAACGGGAGATGATCCTCAAGGCAGAGGGAGAAAAACAATCCAAGATTCTTGTTGCTCAAGGAGATAAAGAGGCTTATATTACCCGTGCTGAAGGAGAAAAACAAAATGCCATTCTTCGTGCAGAAGGGGAAGCCACTGCCAAAATCCGTATTGCCGAGGCTGAAGCTGAAGCCATCCGAAAGATCAAAGAAGCTCTTGAGTCAAAAGGCACCGATCCAGCCCAATACTTAGTAGCCCTCAAGTATATTGAAGCTCTCCGAGAAATTGCCCAAGGGAGTGGTGGCAAGGTAGTTTTTATGCCTTATGAAGCCTCTTCGCTTCTCTCCTCTCTTGGAAGTATCAAGGAATTATTAAAAGAAATAAAATAAAAAAACAAAGTTTTTGCATACGAGAACAAAAAGCCAAAAGCAAGATGGGCTATCCTGTTGAGAGCCCATCTTTTTTTTCTTTGCCCACACTATGTGGAGTCATCCCCCCTTCCTGGAAAGGGAGCACCATCCCTCCTCAAGCCCTTGCTTGCAATATTTCTCTCTTTGCTTCATAATCATAGAAGTTTTGATAAAGGAGTCCCACATGCTCTATATTATCCACACTCTTCAGAATGAGATCCTCTCCATTTATGGCCCCATCGCTATCCGATGGTATGGGCTCATGTATCTCGTTGGTTTTGTGATCAATTACTGGCTTCTGTCAAAATGGATAAAAGAGAAACGAATTCTCTTGGAAAAAGAGTTCCTTGCTGATTTTGCGGTAACACTGATGATTTTCATTGTTGTTGGGGCAAGATTAGGATATGTGCTTTTTTATAACCTCCCTCATTTTCTTGCCAACCCTCTCACCCTTTTTGCAGTGTGGGAAGGGGGCATGTCTTTTCATGGTGGAGTTCTCTTTGGTTTTCTCTTTAGTTGGCTCTATCTCACATGGAAGAAGAAAAACTTCTGGGAACTGGCAGATATCTTCATTCTGCCTCTTCCCCTTGCCCTCTTTTTTGGTCGTATAGGAAACTTCATCAATGCCGAACTCTGGGGTTCCATAACGACCCTTCCCTGGGGGGTTATTTTCCCCACCGTTCCCATATCTCACTGGTATCCCCTTTCCGATCCCTCTGTCCAGAAGATCGTGGAGAAAATCCACCTTCCTATCGATGGCACTCAACCCTATGTTACGCTGGTCACAGAAAAGATCAAGTCACATTTTCAGCTTCCTTATGAAGTAGGAGAAGTCCTTGTCAATCTCCCTCGCCATCCCTCCCAAATCTACGAAGCCTTAGGAGAAGGAATGGTTCTTTTCCTTGTTTTGTACACACTCTTCCGGAAAAAAGTCAACATCCAGGGAGTTTATCTTTGGACTTTTTTCACCGGTTATGGGATAATCCGTTTTCTTGTGGAATTCATCCGACAACCTGATGCTCATATAGGGTATCTCTTTGGGGGATGGCTCACCATGGGAATGGTACTCTCTCTTCCCCTCCTTGTGATTGGTGTGATAGGACTGGCCATGAGTCTCAAGACCAGGAGAACAAATACCCTATGGGGATAATCCGAACCCTCGATGAGCAGACGGTTCTCCGTATTGCTGCCGGCGAGGTCATCGATAGGCCCGCGTCTGTCGTGCGTGAGCTTGTTGACAATGCCCTTGATGCACAGGCCACAGAGATTGAAATCTCCCTTGTCGATGGTGGCCTCACCGCTCTTGAGGTCGCTGACAATGGGAAAGGCATGGAACCAGATGATCTTGCCCTTTGTTACCATAACCACACCACAAGTAAAATAACTACATTCGAGGATCTCTTTTCCCTATCTACACTTGGTTTTCGGGGGGAGGCCCTTGCAAGTATAGCCAGTGTGGCAACCTTGGACATCATGTCACGCCCCAGAAACACTCTCTCAGGAAGTCGTATAGTCGTGTCGTATGGAAAACCCACCCCTCTCCAGGACGTTGGGATGAATTATGGCACCATTGTGAGAGTATCAGAGCTCTTTGAACGCATCCCCGCAAGAAAAAAGTTTCTTCAATCCCCAAGTCAGGAAAGTAAACTCGTCTTTCGAGAACTCATAAAAAAAATGATTGTCTTTCCCCAATGTGGGTTTCTCTATCGTAGCGATGGAAGAGAAAAATTTCGCACTCCTCCAAGACACAATCACCTTGAACGTATCATTGATCTCTTTGGGGATATCTCACAGGAGCTTATTCCCTTTGCTTTTGAGATCACAAACGCAAAAGTCAGTGGGTTCCTAGCCAAACCCACCTACCTCAAACCCCAAAGAACAATGCAATTTTTTTCGGTAAACCGTCGAATAGTAGAATGGAAGTCCTTTCCTTTTGTCATCGCTCAGGTGTATGGAAATCTCATCCCCCCCCAGAAACATCCGCCCCTCTTTATTTTTGTAGAGATGGATGGCACAGAGGTTGATGTAAATATTCACCCCATGAAACGAGAGGTACGGTTTCGACATGAACGAGAGTTTCAAGAATCTCTCTGGAAAGGGTTACACCATGCTCTTCTCACTGCCCTCATGGGAACAGGGCATAGTCAAAACACTCCTCAAACCTCTTCTCCCTCTGAATCAGTGTATAAAGAATCGTCGGCGTCTTTTTTCCTTTTCAAGGATAATCCCTCTCCAAAAGAAGATGTGGAGATTGTCGAACCAGATTTTTCAAATTTTTCCGTCTCTCAAGAACCATCTCTCGCTTCTTCATCGGGGGATCTTTTTGCTTCTGCTTCTTCCTCCCCCTTTGAAGAGTATCGCTACGTGGGTGATCTTTTTGCTACCTATCTCCTTTTGGAAAAAGAAAACGAGGTACTTGTGGTGGACCAGCATGCTGCCCATGAAAGAATACGATACGAAGAAATAAAACAAGCCCTCAACCAAAAGCACAGTACCCAAGAACTTCTTTCTCCCCTTTCTCTTACGCTTACCGCTGATCAGTATGATGAGGTTTTTGCTCATATGCCTCTTTTCCAGAGCCTGGGATTTGAGATAGAACCTTTTGGTGGGTATAGCATCTTGATCAGGAGTATTCCACCCCTTCTTTCCCCTTCTATGGCCCAAGAGGGTTTTGAGGCTTGCGTTGAAGCCATCACCCAAGGGGAGAGATTTTCTTTGTCTGAACTTGTTGATGAAGCCATCAAGCAAATGGCTTGCAAAACAGCGGTAAGGGCTCACGAGAGATTGTCTCCCCAAGAAGTCCGTGGTCTTCTCTCCACCCTGGCCAAAACACCACATGCCACAAGTTGTCCCCATGGACGCCCTACTTTTTTACGTTTCAAGCGTCAAGATCTTGAAAAACTTTTCAAGAGGACAGGGTTTTAGTATGTTTCTCCCTATGACGAGACAGGAAATGGAAAAAAGAGGGTGGAAAGAACTCGATATCATCCTTATCACAGGGGACGCTTATATTGATTCTCCTTTCAGTGGGATAGCCATTATTGGCCGTGTCCTGGAGGAGGCAGGATACCGAGTGGGTATCATTGCCTGTCCTGATCCAGCCCAAGAGAGGGAGTTTCAGGTGTTGGGTGAACCTCGTCTTTTTTGGGGAATCAGTGCCGGAGCAATGGATTCCATGGTGGCTAACTATACGGCCCTGGGAAAACGTCGCAAAAACGATGATCTTCTCCCAGGTGGGATCAATCGCCGTCCCGATCGGGCAACCATTGTGTATACAAATGCAATTCGTCGTATTTTCGGCAAAACAGTTCCAATTGTACTTGGAGGGGTAGAAGCAAGTCTCCGAAGGATTATTCACTATGATTATTGGGACAACGCTCTTCGCCGTTCTATCCTCATGGACAGCAAAGCTGACTATCTCATATACGGTATGGGAGAAAGAGCCGTCCTTGAACTTGCTGACAAACTCCAAAAAGGGCAAGATCCCAGAGACATCCGAGGACTTTGTTACCTCTCTTCTACCCCTCCCGAGGATGGAAGAGAACTCCCTGGCTGGGATGAAGTTCACAAGGATCCTCTTGTGTTTATTCAGATGTTCCATGTGTTTTATCGTAACCAGGATCCCATGACAGGCAAAAGGCTTTTTCAGCGTCAGACCTCTCCAACTGATCCTCCTCGATATCTCATCCATAACCCCCCTGCACTACCCCTCACTGCCGAGGAACTTGATCATATCTATGAACTTGACTATGAATATGATGCCCATCCTTCCCATCATCAACAGGGGGGGATTCGGGCCCTGGACACTATCCGTTTTTCCCTCACCACCCATCGAGGGTGTTATGGAGAGTGTCGATTCTGCGCTATCACTGTCCATCAGGGAAGACACATTCTCTCCCGCTCTCAAGAATCCCTAGTAAGAGAAGCCAAACGTTTCACCCATCATCCCCTCTTTCGGGGATACATCTTCGACGTAGGCGGTCCTACTGCCAACATGTGGCGTATGGAGTGTTCTCAGAAAGCAAAAAGTGGAGCCTGTACCACACGAACGTGTCTCTTGCCCACCCCATGTGAAAAGCTTTCACCTTCTCACGAAGCCCAAAAAAGACTCCTGGAGACTCTCCGCCATATTCCCGGTGTCAAAGCCGTCTTTGTGTCATCCGGTATCCGACCAGATCTCGTGTATGCAGACCCATATGGAGAAACCTACATCCAACAGATAGCATCTCACCATACCTCCGGCCAACTCAAGTTAGCCCCAGAACATACAGAGAAACCCATTCTTGATCTGATGGGGAAACCAGATCTCACAACACTCCTCCGCTTTCGTCATGATTTCATGCGTTTCTCAAAAAAACGTGGGAAAAAACAATTCTTGACCTATTACTTTATTGCAGCATATCCAGGATGCACGGTGAATGACATGCTCAAGGCAAAGCGCTTCATTCACAAACATCTTCACATCCATCCAGAACAGATCCAAATTTTTACCCCTACCCCTCTGACCTATGCCTCCGTGATGTACTACACAAAACGTGATCCTTTCCATCCTGAGAAAACCCTCTTTGTGGAGGAAAGTCTTTCTGGAAAACAAAAGCAAAAAGACATCCTCACCCACAAACATTCCGTGTCTTCACGCAGCCACCCATTTCCAAAGAAAAGAAAAAGTTGACAAACAACTTTTTTCCCGATACAATAATAAACTTTTTGAAAGCAAGTATCGAAAACACACTACCAGAAGTGAGGAAGCATGACACGACAGGGTGCACTGACAATACAGACAAATCGGACCATCCTTGTGGATACTCATCACGAAGCCTTTGAGGAGGTCCAAAAATACCTTTCTCTTTTTGCTGAACTCACCAAAACCCTTGAGCATGTGCATTTTTATCGTATCACTCCTATCTCTCTCTGGAATGCTGCCGCCAATGGAGTCTCTTTCCAGCATATTTTGGATACTCTTCAAACCTTCTCCCGTTACCCTGTCCCAAAACCTGTCCTTGATTTTATTGATGAACATTTCCATCGCTATGGACAGGTGATTTTCTCCAATCAGGATGGGGCATTGGCACTTATTATCCGCAAAGAAACCCTTCGCGAAAGTATTGGAAACTACCTCAAGTCTTTTGACCTCACGCCAACAGAGGAGGGATTCCTTGCCTCGATGGAGGATCGAGGAAGTATCAAAGCCACCTTGATCAAACACCTTATTCCTGTAAAAGACCTGGCAGGCTATGAGCGAGGAGCCAAACTTCCCTTTTCTCTTCGAAAAACCACCTTGAGTGGGGCTAAGTTCTCCCTGAGATTCTATCAAGCCGAGGCCGCATACCTTTTCTCCCAATGGAAAGAGGGAAGTGGTGTTATTGTCCTTCCTTGTGGGGCAGGAAAAACCATTGTAGGAATTGCTATCATGCACGATATTCAGGAAAACACCCTCATTATTGCCACAAACCTTGAGGCCTTGCATCAATGGAAACGTGAACTCTTAGACAAAACTACTCTCTCTGCTCACCACATAGGGGAGTATACTTCCCAAGAAAAATCCATCCGGCCAGTCACATTAACCACCTATCACATGCTTGTTCATAGAAAATCAAGTAGCGAGGATCGCCACATCAACATCCTCACCCAATACCAATGGGGATTGATTATATATGATGAGGTACATATTCTTCCAGCGCCCATCTTCCGCATGACCACTGCCATCCAAAGCAAACGGCGTCTCGGTCTTACCGCTACCCTTGTCCGTGAAGACAATCAAGAAGGAGAAGTCTTCTCCCTCATTGGACCAAAAATTTACGAATACGGATGGAAGAACCTTGAACAACAGGGTTGGATAGCCACAGCAAAGTGTTATGAGATTCGCGTTCCCCTCTCTGGAGAGGATTTTGATACGTACCTCAAGGCATCCCACAGACAACGATTTCGCATTGCTTCAGAAAACATCAATAAACTCACCGTCATTGAGTACCTTTTGGAGCGCTTCCGTGATCAGAATATCCTTATCATAGGACATTTTCTCGAACAACTCGAGGAAATATCGCGGGTCTTTGGTATACCCCTTGTTACAGGACAGACCCCCACAGAAGAAAGAGAAAAACTCTATGATAGATTTCGCAATGGAACACTGACTGCTCTGGTTGTCTCTCGAGTAGGAAATTTCTCCATCGATCTTCCGAGTGCCAATGTTGCCATTCAGGTATCAGGCATTTTCGGTTCCAGGCAAGAAGAGGCACAACGCCTTGGTCGCATTCTTCGCCCACAAAGCCAGGATGCTCACTTTTTTACGATTGTTTCGCAAAACACTATTGAAGAGGAATTCGCCAAAAGACGCCAAATGTTTCTTATCGAAAAAGGTTACACCTATGAGGTACTCTACTTCACACCAAAATCCAAAACCATGGTCCAAGAGGTCAATATCCCATGATGCGCAGCATTTCTCGCACCTTTGCCCTCAAGTGGTTTGAAAAAGAACCAGAGCTCATCGCCACGCTCTATCGTGAGGTGACGGGGGAGGATGTCTCTCCATCGTTTGACACCCCTACCAATCAACAACGCCTCGCTACTATTCAAGCATGGTGGAACGAACATCTTCCAGAACTCCTTGAGAACCTCTCTGACAAAGAACGACTGGTGCTTGATATCATCATCAAAAACTTTGGTTGGCTGGTATATGACTCTCTCGAGAATCTCCTCCGCTTTTTGAGTTCTGTGTTTTCCATTGAGAAACAGGAACTTCAACAGGGTCTTGAAAGCCTCTGTAGCAAACGATTCATCTATAGTTATGAACCCCTCACCCATTATTCTTTTCTCTTTCTTTCTCCCTTCATTCCCCTTCAAACCCTTCAAGAGCCCCTTGATCCAAACCTTGCCCATCACCTGTATGAACTTCTTCCCCCTATTATTGGGTTGCTTGCGTATCTCATTGCCCATACGCCGCGCAGTTCCGAAGCCAATGAAATCCATCGAATTGATTTCCAAAAACTTCAGTGTTTTTTTGAACACTCCCCAGCCAGTCCACACATCGAAACCTACCTCAAGAATCTTGCCCACATCGGCCTCATCCAAAAGTACAACAATCGCATCGTTATTCAAAAAAATATTGTCGATCAGATACGAAAACTTCCTCTCTCTTCTCTGTTTAGCTTGAGTTTTTTTTATGAAACGTTAGAGAAACTTGAGTTTCAAAAGAGTGCTTTTCTCACTCTCCAGTGGCTTGCCTATAGCCGTCATGAAGCTCTTCCCCTTCGAGAGGTGTTTTTTTATTACTGTCAGCATGTGCTTACCACTCTTCCCCGCCAGAGTCTTAAGTCCATGAAACTCTTCCTTCAAAAAGAAGAACAAAACTTCCTTCTCTTCATCAAACAGCTAGAAAAACACCATATTCTCACCATCCTGAGAAATAACCCACTCCAGATTTCCAGACAGGACAGTCTCACACTTCATCCCTTCTATCGGGCTTTGCTCCGTCACGAGGACATCTCTTCCTTCTTCAGGAATGAGTCTTTCATCGTTGAGGCTAACGGTGAGGTTATTGTTGAGCCAGACCTCAACCCCTCCATTCACCTTGAACTTATCTTTATCGCAGAACCCAAAGAGATCCACCCCCTTTCCATTTATCAGATCACCAAAAAGTCTATCTACAAAGCCCTTGCCTATGGATATACTATTGAGAGTATTGTGGCTTTTCTCGAGAAGCATTCTCGTCATCCTCTCTCTTTTCAACTCATACAAAATATCAAGCACTATGGAGAACACTACACCCATCCTACTCCCGACAGTTACCACATCCTTCAGTTCCCCTCCCATATCTCTTCCCTCATCGCTGATCATTTCTCTCAAGAAAGTATTGAGATTGAGCCACACACTTTCATCTTTTTTGACGAGAAGAGTTACGAGGAAGTAAAAAGTTTCTGTAACAAAGAAGGCCTTTCTTTCAAAGAAAACATCAATTTCCTTCACCAAACGATCGTACCCTACTCCAGTTCTCTTGAACACCATATCAAGCACCTCAAACGCTTCCTTGATAACCTTGAGAGTGAGAGTATGTTTTTGCCTCGCCAGGATATTCTCAAAGTACGCCTGCTTTCCAAAAAAGATTTTGAGCTTCTCTCCCCCGAAAAGACCCCCGAGCATTGACTTTTTTCCTACCTTGCCTTATAATACTCTATCTTGACAGATGGAGAGGTGGCCGAGTAGGTCGAAGGCGGCTCCCTGCTAAGGAGTTGTACGGGACTAAATCCCGTACCGCGGGTTCGAATCCCGCCCTCTCCGTTTTGCTTAACTTTTTTCAAGAAATTCCGTTATATCCAAGTGCTATATCTATGTCATGGAGTATCTCATGCGTGTGGATACCTTCTTTCTTTTTGCCCTTCTTGCAACCAATAGCCTTTTCTCCGAAGGAGAAGAGAGCCAGTCTCCCTCTTTTCCGAGAGATTTTCGGGAAGAGGTTATCAACCCTTTTGTCGACGTCATGCGTCCCTCTGTGATTGAATGGGATATCACCAATGCTCATGTTGTCGCATTCTATGGCCATCCAAAATCCCGTATCATGGGGATCGTCGGGCGTCTTTCTAAAGATGAACTTGCTCGTGAACTTCGTCGGTATGCAGCTGACTATGAAAAAGCGAGTGGTAAACCCACCCTCCCTGCTGTGTATCTCATCTATGGTACATGTCACCCCGGGGGAGACATCGGTATCATGTCTTCCAATCTTGTACAAGAATATATCACCTTTACCGAAACGAATGGGTTTCTCCTTTTTCTGGATCACCAGATTGGCAAATATACTGTAGAACAGGCTATGAGCAAGCTTTTGCCTTTTATGAAGTATCCTCATGTGCATCCTGCCCTTGATCCAGAATGGCGTACCCTGCGTCCCATGAAAGAGATTGGGAGTGTCACCGCCGAAGAAGTCAACAACGTCCAGAAAATTCTGAGTGATTATCTCATCAAGGAAAATATTCGTCTGCCAAAAATTCTTGTCATCCATCAGTTTAACTGGAAAATGATACGTCAGCGTCATCTTGTCAGGACAGGGTATCCTTATGTTTATCTCATCCATACCGCTGACGGTTTTGGTTCCCCACAACTAAAACGAAATACCTATGCCTACAATGCCCAGGCTACCAACATGCCCTACAAGGGATTCAAACTCTTCTTCTACTCAGGATTCAAGGGGGCTGGATATGATGAACCCCTCATGAAGCCTGAAGAGGTGATCTCTCTGAAGCCTATCCCTTTCCTTATCATCTATCAGTGAGGAAGGTTATGGAAAATTTTTGGTTTTGTTTCATCCCTATCTTTGTGGCTATTGATCCCATAGGAATCCTCCCTTTTTATCACAGTTTCACCCATCCCTTTTCAACAAAAAAAAAGCGTGCAATCGCGTGGCAATCAGTCTCCACAGCTTTTGTAGTCACAGGAGTCTTTCTCTTCCTTGGCAAGCCTCTTCTTCGTTACCTTGGAGTAGGGGTGGGGGATTTTATGATCGCAGGGGGAAGCGTGCTCTTTGTCATCTCTCTCAAGGACTTGCTTTCTTCTTCTACTCAGGGACAAGTGTTGGATGAAGAGAGCCTCGGTGCTTTTCCCCTCGGCGTGCCGTTGGTGGCTGGTCCTGCCCTCCTCACCACTGTCCTTCTCACCAGAGAAAAGTACGGGGCTTTCATGACGATAGGGGCTCTTTCCCTTGCCTTGTTTCTCACATGGGTTTTCTTCTTTTTCTCGCAACACATCTTTGACAGAATTGGAAAAAATGGGGCTCATATTATCTCAAAGATTGCCAATCTCCTTTTGGCGGCTATTGCCGTGATGCTCATTCGAGAAGGCCTCCTTCTTCTGGTAGGAAAGGGATCGTGAAACACTTCTTTTTGTTTTTTCTTTTTGGCTTCTCCATGGCTCTCCCAAAACTCCCCTTGAGTTTCTCCCTCACCAAAGAGGAGCTTCTCGGAAAGATCTCTGTCCAGAACCACCCCAATTTTGTGCGATTCGTTTCCGGAGAAAAGATCCTCTACCTTCGAAAGGAAGCGTATGAAGCCCTCTCTCTCATGAGAGAGGCTGCTCACAGAGATGGTCTTTCTCTCTCTGTCATCTCAGCCTTCCGAAGTTTTGAGGACCAAAAACACATCTGGGAATCTAAATGGAGACGTTTGGCTTCTTTTTACCCCAATCCCCACACCCGATGTCGTACCATTCTCCGCTACTCCTCTGCTCCAGGAACCTCTCGCCATCACTGGGGTACAGATGTTGACCTTGTCTCAGTTGACCCTGCCTTTTTCCAAACAAAAAAAGGGAAAAAAATTCTTGCCTGGTTAGAAACCCATGCCCCCCACTATGGATTTGAAAGACCCTATACCCACCTTTCAAACCGCCGTGGTGGGTACGAAGAAGAACCGTGGCACTGGTCATACCGACCACTGGCTACCAATTTTTTGGCTCTTTACCTCACCACTGTCTCTCTGACAGATATCACGGGATTTGAGGGTGCTGAGACCCTGAAAGAAATCGATCTCTGGGAATATATCACAGGAATTGCCCCCTCTCTTCTCCCTTAAGCAGGGCGCAGAAAAGCATATGCCTCTTCGAGAGAAGAAACCACATGCACAATCTTATCAATATTGGAGACATAAAGAAGCCTTTCCACCTGGGGACCATCATAGAGCAAACACACCTTGGAGTTTTGCTTAAACGCATGGGTAGCCAATCGAATAATAATCCCTAACCCTGAGGAATCAAGGTAGGTCACCCCCCGAAGATCCACAATAAATCTGTAGAGACCCATCTTGATGTAGGCTGAAATCTCTTTGTGAAGCATGTCATACTCTTCAGTAAAGATGGTGAGTTCTCCATCCACCTTGATGAGGACAATCTCGTCCTCTGAGATACTCACCTTGACTCGGAGTGCCCCGGAAGCCACATTGCACCTCGCTTTTCTTCTTTTTTTGATTGTGTGTTATTCAGCATTATTCACTCCCTCAGTGAAAACCTTCTTAAGATAGGTAAGGTTCCCATCTGATTGCGGAGCAAGATAAAACTCATCCAAAATCTTACTCATCATATAAAGCCCCCGCTTCCGCATCTGAAAACGATCCACAGACTCTGGAGGAACCAATTTCTTCGGAACAGGTTGCCCAAAATCACGGATAAAAACCTCACATATACGTTTCTCTCTCTCTTCGGTAATCTGAAGCCGGACCTCCAGTTTCTGCGACATGTCCCATTTGTACGTATGCTGCAGAATATTGAGGATAGATTCATGAATACAGAAGTGAAACTCATGAATACGCATAAGCATGTCAGAAGAGTCCCCCAAAACACGAGAGAGAATATCCATCACCTCTTTCTCAAAAGCAAGGATTTCACTCTCTGTGCACTGAACAGTAAACTGAAAAATCATGACCCTCTCCTGTTTTCTACTTCATAGTATTATACCACAAAGTAAAAAAAAAGCAAATTTTTGACCTTATGGCAAAAGCTTTCTAAAAACGCTTCTTTTCCCATTCTTTCATACTCTTTTTTTCAGAAAAAGCCGTGAGAGGGATTTTTTTCTCTTTTTGGAAGCACTCATTGTCTTTTTTGCATTGTTTGAGATTTTTTCTCTTTGTCGTTACAATACACAATATCTTTATACTATATGAGGAGCCTGGTATGCCTTTTTTTCTTCTGATTCTTTTCCCTACGCTTTTGTTTGCTCGTGTTGACATAGGAATCTACAATCAGGCGTATGCCTACAATGGTGAGAGTGGGACAGCCTGGGAAGAAACACGAACTACCCTTACCTATTTTGAAAACCTCTGTGAACCCTATCTTGTGATAGAACCAGATGAAAGGATTCGGTTCGTTTTGGGAATAGGTTTTGTCGTTCCTTTTCAACAAGAGTACCCCATCTCTGATGTGTTTTTCCGTATTCAGACACGTCTTATGCTAACACCTTATCTTTGGCTTTTTCTTGGTTCCCTTGAGAAAGAACACGCTTTTCTTGAGCCGATGATGGATCCGCTAACAGAATTTATCCCCCGAATCCGACTGATTTCTCTCTCCCAGGTGCCTATAGATTATGAGAATTTTCCCAAGGGGCGTTTTTCTCACGGATTTTATGAGTATGGGGCTCAACTTCGCTGGCAAGACCGATGGACCAAGGGAGAACTCTACATGAACTGGCAATTGGCCGATACCACCAACCACAGAGAACGTTTTGATGTGGGGTTCATTCAGGAAGGCATCGGGGAGATTCCTCTCTATGGAGCCATCCACTATTGGCACAATGGTGGACATGAGCACGAACATGTTATCGGCATCACAGAAAATTATGTGGGAGCCATCGGATGGGAATTTCCTTCCGTGGGAAAACGAAGTGGTATATATTATCTTGTTTCCTACTACCTCCCTGACAGAGACAGTCGCCCTGAACTCAACCAATTTGGACAGGCCCTCTACACCCGATGGGATTTTTCTCTGGGGAACTGGCATTTTATTCCTCACCTTTTTCTTTCCAGTACATGGGTGGATGAACGACAATCCTACATCTCTATAGAGGGAGATCCTTTCTATCGTGTTCCCTTGTATGGAGGTATCACCATCTCCTATAAGAAAGAGATCTTTCCAGGAACATCGTTGCAGCTTGGTTTTGTGAATGGGGCCTTTCTTCCCTCTACCCGTGCCCCCTATGACTGGAAGATGATCCGGTATGACCAGCTTCTCAGGGTAGAGTTTCGCTACGTTTTTCATAGTAGAGAAAAGTAAATAGTCTCTTTTATCATAGTGTGTTAAGGAGTCGTTATGTTTTTTCTCCTTCTCTCCCTTTTCACTACTTCGTATCTCCCCCAAGATACCATCCACAATGTCTCAGAAACCACAAACTCCCTCCCTATGCTTCATTCTTCTGGTCTTTTTACCTATGGAGCCCATACCAATACCTTTCACCTTCGATATGCTTATCTGAAAGTGGAACACCAGATGCCATCCTGGCAGTGGTGGATAACCTTGCGGGGGTATGCCGATACCCATATTCCCGAGACCAATTACGGTTACATTCTCAACAACCTCTCATTGTATGATTATGGTATCGAAAAAGAAAAATGGGGATTCTTTGTGAGTTTTCGTGGGGCAGCTATTCCCAGATGGAATACCCAGAGTTTTCTTCTTGTTCCTTTCGCTGTTCGCAAGGACAATCCAGGGGAATTTGATAGGTCGGCCTGGTATCTCGAGGAACCAGTCAACGCCAGTGGTATCCGACTAGGGTGGAAATCAACATGGGGATACTTTTCGTACTCACAAGGAGATTACCGGCATCTTATTCCCATGGGGATTACAGCCCATCTCTTCCTTCCATGGATTCAATGGAGAAACACGCTCATTATTTACAACGGAGAACCCGAAACGTATGCATTGAGTGATTATCATTTCCAGGGGCAAACCAGCCTTTCCTCAAGCATGGATCTCACCCCCATACGAGTACTTCTTCTCGGAGAAGGGACCTATCAGCAAAGATCTCAACGCATAGGTATTCGTCTGGAGCAGGCCCTTCGATGGAAGAATTTCCAGATAGGATGCCGTCAGATCTGGTGGGAAAATCTCGGGTGGAACATAGAAACAGGGGTACTCGTATGGATAGGCAAAGATACCCTCTCACTTGGTTTTCAATTCTCTACAGAAGGGAGAAGTTACTTTGGCGCAAAAGTTGATTTTTAGCAAAAATGAGGATAGTATACCATAGTATCTCATCAAAGGAGGAGAATATGAAAACCAAAATTCTTTTCTTTCTTTTCATGGTATCCCTTGGGTATGCCTCTCCTCCTCTTCTCTCCCCCCTTCCTTTAAAATACGGAGAAAGGCTCTCGTTTCGGATCTATATCCTGGGACAATACGTCGGCAACCACTTTATGCGGATCACTGGGAAAACCAATATCAACGGTACCGTGTACCCCATTGTGTATGGCCAAACCATTACCCGTGAGGATCTTCGCCATCTTTATGACATGGATGATAGGGATTGGACCATCTTTGACAGAACCACCCTCTTTCCCCTCTATAATGAACGTTCAGTCAAAGAAGGAAAATGGGAAGATTTTCTGAAACAAGAGTTTGTACCCTCAGAAAAGGCTTGCTACTACTATCACAGGACACGAAACTACCAGCGGAATGAGCTTCGGGCCAAATATCCCATTATGGACTACAATACCCTTATGCTTTATTTTCGTAGCCTTGATTATACCCACATCAAAGAAAACGAGGAGATCCCGGTAAGCTACAAGCATCGAGATACGGCCTATGAGAGTAGTTTCACCTACCGTCGTTTGGAGGTTACCTACAAAAAACAAAAAGTTCCTGCCATCCAAGTCAAAGAAAAGGGTGGACTCGGGATCTTCTTTACCATGATAGACGATGAATACCGTACCCCCTATGAGATACGTATCGGTGCGTTTTATATCGTAGGCTTTCGCTTTGTAGACCTCAAGGTCACCATTGAAAACTTCCAGGGGGGAACCACTCCTTTATAAAAAAATAAAAAATTTTCTTGAAAAAAAAAGAAAATGTGTGTACAGTAATACAAAAAGACCCTGACCAGGGAAAAAGAATGTATGAAGGAGGAAAAAAATGCGAAGAATTTTACTCGGGATGGTATGTCTCTCCCTCGGGAGCATGGTGTATGCCGAGGGAATAAAACTTGGTGGTTGGGTAGGATATACAACTGTCAGTATGGCTAAGGTAAATGAAGAATTCCAGAAAATGGCTGACGACTTTAAAAGCCTGGGATATGAAGTAACACTCAACAAACTTGGTGGTGGACTTACTTTTGGTGGTACAATTGGCTTTGGTATTCTCCCCAACCTCACAGCAGGGATAAAAGTAGGCTATCTCTCCTGTTTTCCCCTCGTATATAAGAGCTCTTACGATGCTGGCGGCGGTGATGGGGCTGAAATAAATACAAAACTAAGCCCCTCTCTTCTCCCCCTTATGGTAGGAATAACCTACAATATTCCCATTGGGGAGGCTTTCTCGCTTGGACTCGAGGGGTATGGTGGATATGCCTTGGCGTTTGCCTCATTGGAACAAAGTATGAAAATGACATTCTTGGGAAATACCACCTCTGATTCTGCTATTGTTCCTTTGGAGGGTAATGGAATAGTTTTCGAGATTGGAGCTAATGGAGAATACAAACTTTCCTCTGCGCTCTCCCTTGGGGTGGGAGCATCCTACCGAATAGCCGAAGTCAAGGAAATGAAAGCATCCAAGGATGTAACTTCCGAGCAAGGCGCACAAGTCGTCACAAAAGGAGAGGTATTGAAAGATAGTAATGGAAATGCTCTGCCCTTCGAGTATAGTGGTTTCAACCTTGCAGTAACTCTCAACTTTACACTCTAAAAATCCCCACCCCTGGTCAGGAGAAAAAAACAGCCCCATTGGACATGGGGCTGTTTTTGTTTTTGACATACCTCATAAAAATCCTAAGACTACCACCTTCCCGAAGGAATCACGGTGGCAAGAAACCTCTGACGTTGGGAAACAGGCATCACATAGGCAACCACAGGAAAGGGTTTGCCTTTCTCTGGATAAAAAGTGATCTCCTGCCGGATGTAGAGAGATTCTTCTTCATTCTCAGGAGAACACCCCTCATAGTGATCCAGTGTCTGGAGAAGATCCTCAGACACCTCATAGACCTCCCCATACACTCGTCCCTGCACCTCATCAAGACCAAGGGCAGGAAAACCAACCCCAAGATCATAAAGGGTTCCTTCCACATACCCAGAGGCAACGAAGGGAGAGTTTGCCAAAAGAGAATGCTCTTTCTTTCCTCGTCGAAGGGTTCCGTACACAAACAGAAGCATACTTTCTCCTAAATGACAGGGGGCATCCCACCCGATCCACTACCAGAACGTTTCTTTCTCTCAATCTCCAGCTGACGCTTGATCACTTTGAGACTGTTTTCAAGAGAGGCTATATCTTTGCACACGATCTTGTTGTCCATGATCTGGATCGTCTTGTCCTGGTCCATGAGACGCTTCAGATGAAGTTTTCCCTCCCCAGAAGAAAACCCCACAAACTTGATAATCTCTTCTGGCCCAAAGTCAAACGTATACGACGTTCCCGGCCGGATAGGCACCCGTGCTTTTTGAAGTTGGGTATAGAGAGCATCGTAAAGTTTGCCCACCGGATCAGGGATAAGACTATTGGAGAGTTGCTTGTAGATAATCCAGATACGTTCACTTAAGAGTTCAATGATCTTGGTAGCTATCTCCGGATGAGCCTGGACAGTCGGTTCAAAGTTTGCGCGGTTGATAGCCATAAGCTTGGTTGGACCAAAGGCTATAGCGCTCGCACTTCGAGGTTTGTTATCAAGCAAAGCCATCTCTCCAAAGATATCCCCCTTTTTTAAAACAGCAAGGAGCACCTCGTTATTTCCCACAAGCTTGGTAATCTTTACCTTTCCCTCTTGAATGATATAGAGTTCATTGCCTGGCTCATGCTCAAGAAAAATAATCTGCCCATCCTCATAGAGAGAGTAGAAATTCTCCTTTTTTGGCTGGAGTTTTTCTGGCGAGGGATTGATTTTGGCAAGCTTGATTTTGGCCTGGTTAACATACCCCCCATCAGGACAGTATTTGATATAACGCAAATACGCATACGCCGCCTGAATCAAAAGCTGATTGGCAAAAAAGTATTCACCAATTGCAAAAAGATGGGCTGGATCCTCTTCAAGAGAGTTCTTAAAATGTAACTGTGTGAGTTGAGAATCATAGTACCGGAGTTGCTTGCCAAAGTAGCGGAGAATTTTCATGGCAATGGCCGTATTTTTCTGGATGAGATCACCAAACTGATGCCGTTTCACTACAATACAAGAAACATCCTCGAGAACCTGCACCGTCTCAATACGAGGACGTTTTGCCATACACGAGAGAACGCCAAAGAAGTCTCCTACTCCTAGTACTGTTCCCTGCTCCTCCTCTTGAACAATAGAGACCGAGCGATATTCTACTACCTTGCCCTGACGGATGATGTAAAAATCCTCACTATTCTCCTCGTCCTCGACAATAATATAGCCACCCCGCTTGAAGCTGGATATTTGAAAAGCAACACTCTCGGCCATATCCGGCACACCCCTTATCTTTCATATTGTCGGCTCTTTAGGTGCAAGTCTTGAGTGTTTTGGAAGAGGGATACCCTACCGAAAATGAGAAAGCCCGGGATACCCCAGTTCCCCTAACGCTGGATCCCTCTGAAAGTTTTCCAAAATACGGTCAATATGGTCTCCTCCATACCGTTCAAGAAGGGCATTTGCCAATACAGGGCTGATGGCTGCCTCAATAACTACACTTGCGGCATACACCGCTGTAACATCTGAGCGTTCCTTGACAGAGAGAGCTTTTTCTTTGGTATGGATATGGACAGTTTCAAGAGGAGACATCTGGGTAGGAATAGGTTTCATGACACTCCGGAACACAATGGGATTCCCATTTGTCATGCCGCCCTCAATCCCTCCAGCATAATTTGTCTTCCGATAGTAGCCTTTTTCTCCATAATAGATGGCATCCATAGCTTCTTTCCCTGGTCGATTGGCATATTCAAAACCTAACCCAAACTCAATACCCTTGATAGCTTGCACACTCAGAACAGCACATGCCAAGCGAGCATCCAGTTTTTGTTCCTGGGTCTGGTAAGATCCAAGCATGGGAGGAATAGGATGCACAATAGTCTCAATAATTCCCCCAAGAGTAAAACCTTCCCTCATCGCCTTTTCAATAAGCGCCGTCAACTGAACATCGTCTTCCTGAGTGCCCAACCAACGAAAAGGTGACACGGCCGTTTTTGTTTTTAATTCTTCAAGGTCTTCTGCCTTGCCAGAAGGAACGATCCCTCCCCAATTCACCACATGGGAGAACATCCCCACACCAAATTGCCTCAGAAAAAGCTTCACCAGGGCCCCGGCTGCCACTCGGGCTGCTGTCTCCCTGGCACTCGCCCGTTCAAGTACCTTTCGAGCATCATCCAAGTGCCCATATTTGTACATCCCAATGAGATCAGCATGCCCAGGTCTAGGGGTATGGATGGGTTGGGGCGTTTTGTCTTTCCAATTCTCCCAATCTTTGTTCCAAACTACAAGAACCACAGGGGCTCCTGTCGTTTTTCCACCCATAACCCCGGAGAGAATATCAACAGTATCGGTTTCTATCTTCATCCTCCCCCCACGACCAAAACCACTTTGTCTCAGTCTGAGTTCTTCGTTGATAAACGAAGTATCCACTTCAAGCCCTGCAGGCATACCGGTAATGGTAGCAATCATGCCCCGACCATGAGATTCTCCAGCAGTCGTAACGGTTATCATGTCTTTTCCTCTTTTTTTGATATTTATGGCAACACAAGTTCCACGGCACTCCCTGGCGTTTCCCACAACACAAGCCGTACCAGACGAAGTTTTTTCTCTTGCAAGGGGGGAATAAGTCTAGAGGCCATCCATTGCACAAGGTTCTCCGCCGTGGACAGTGTCACTATATCATTAAGATACGCATGGTCTACTTTTTCGATGACATGAGTATGAACAAGATCTTTTAGTTCCTGGAAATCACACACCATGCCAGTAGCTTCATCCTTCTCGCCCTCAACGGTAACCTGGAGTCTGTAGGTATGACCATGGAGATGTTCACACTTTCCTTTGTAGTTTATGAGATTGTGAGCCGCATCAAAAGTAAACTCTTTGATCAGACGATACATCATACATCCTCCCGTTTGAGACCACTCTCATAGGCTAAAAGAGTGAGAATAGTTTTTCCATCCTCTATGAGGCCTTTTCGTATAGCTTGTTTGGCTTCTTCGAGCGTCAAAAACTCTGTGACGATGAATTCATCTTCATCTGCCTGGAGTGGAGAAACACAAAGGTTTCTTGCCACAGCGACATGGATCTTCTCTGTACTGTATCCAGGACATGGATAGTAGGAAAAAAGATACTCAATATCATGGCTATCATAGCCAGCCTCTTCTCGAAGCTCACGCCGTACCGTAGCACGAAAATCTTCTCCAGGGGATATCTTGCCAGCCGGGAGTTCAAGGAGTACCTTTCCAGGGGCATACCGATACTGTCTCACAAAGACAAGACTTTGTTCAAGGAGAGGAAGAATCACTACCGCTTCTGGATAGCGTACGTACTCCCTCGTGCCTTTCTGTCCATTGGGCAAAAGAACCTCGTCACTATAAAAAGAAAAGGATCTTCCTTGATGGAGAAGACGAGTGGTGAGGGTTTTTTCTTCAAGATTAGCGAAGAGAGGCTTGCTGGATTTCATGATCAAAACTCTCCTTGCGAACATCACTCACCCGGGTAGGATACTCCCCATCAAAACAGGCACGACAAAACCTCTTTCCATCAAGCAAAAACGAAGGAAAAAGCCCCTCAACACTCACGTAGCCTACAGAATTCACCCCGATAAAATGAGCAATCTCCTCGAGGGTTTTGAGTTTGTTGGCCAAAAGCTCTTCTGGTCTCGAAAAATCAATCCCATAAAAACAAGGATATTTGACAGGTGGAGAAGCCACCCGAAAATGGATCTCTTTTGGCTGCATCTCCTTGATAACCTGAACAATCTTTCGTGAGGTGGTCCCACGAACAATAGAATCATCAATCAAGACAATACGTTTGCCTCGTATAACCTCCGGCACAGGCATAAACTTCATCCGCACTCCAAAGTCTCGTATTCCCTGGCTTGGCTCAATAAAGGTTCTCCCCACATAATGGCTTCGTATAAGCCCAAGTGACAAAGGAATTCCCGACTCATTTGAATAACCTATAGCTGCTACTATGCCAGAATCCGGCACAGGAACCACGTAGTCTGCCTCAACAGGAAATTCCTTTGCTAGTTGTCTGCCTATTTCATAGCGATACTGATACACACTTGTGTCAAATACCCGAGAAGAGGGCTTGGCAAAGTAGATCAACTCAAAAATACATTGTCGAGGCTGCGGAGATGTTTCAAGAATAGAGAAAGACTGAACCCCTCCATGGTTCACCACTACCATTTCGTTAGGGGAGATCTCTCGCTGTCTTGTCGCTCCCACAATCCCAAAGGCCGTATCCTCTGATGAAAATACATAGGTCTCTGCCGAAGAGGTGATAGCCTGCCCTATGGTAGCCATGGCTAACGGACGAAACCCCCTCGGATCACGCGCCGCAATCAGGGTATCTCGATTCATCACCAAAACAGAAAACGCCCCTTCAAGCTGGGCAAGTGCCCAACGCGTTGATTGAACAATGTCCTGAAAAGGTGCCCTTGCAATCAGATGAAGAATCACCTCACTATCACTTGTAGTAGAAAAAGTCTGCCCCTCCTCCATAAGACGACGACGAATCTCCATGGCATTCGTGAGATTGCCATTGTGAGCGAGGGCAATAGGCCCTTTGCTTGTCATAGCAGAGAGCGGTTGAGTATTGACCAACGTAGGAGAACCTGTTGTAGAATAGCGAACATGCCCTATGGCTTGACTTCCCCGAAGATAGTCCAGTTTCACCTCGTCAAAAAACTCTGAGACCTTTCCAAGTCCTATCTGTTTATACAAAGAGGTGTGATCAGAGCTGATAATCCCACAAGACTCCTGACCTCGATGCTGAAGGAAATGAAGACCCAGATAGACATACCTTGCCGCCTCTTGCTGACCATAGATACCAAAGATGCCACACTCCTCTCGTATCATACCTACCCCTTCAAACAAGATACTATAGTGTAAGGAAAAAAAGAAAATATCTCAACCTTTCAAGAAAAAAAAGGCGTCCTCTTCCAGGACGCCTTTTTTGATATACCTCTCCCTAACTAAAAGAAAATAGCCTTTGCCAACGCAAGATGGAGCCAAGCCACAATGAAGGTGATCAACCCACCCCAAGGCTTATAATTGTCCATAAACTTGTGATACGAGGCTTTCTTGTCCTCAGGGATATTGAAAAGCTCAATCACATTCTCGTACCAGACCAAGCCATTGAGAATCAACACTGCCGCGGGAATGATCCCTCCCAAAATAGATGGTCCATACTCAGGATGTCCAAAATCGGGAGCAAAGAAGTTCCACACTCCAAAGACAAGCCCACCAATCCCCATAAAAAACTGAAAACTTCCATTCTCCGCCAGGGCTTCACACTTTTCATAGAAATTCTTCAGCGAAGGGTTTGTTTCTACATTGATGAGGACCTTCTGCTGAGAAAGTGTCATAAAGAAACTATACCACAACAAAAGAAGAAACACCAAAAATACCGCAACCATACCCATGCCTCCTTATTTCACCTTTTCAAATACCATCACCGCAAAGTCATTCCCTTTCAGCTTGACGTTCCATTGCCCCTTGAGCACACTTTCTGTCATCTCCTGAGGCACAGGCTTGGTGAGATCACCAGAAGCCACACCATCAACATATCTCCATTGACCACTTTTCATCACAGAGAGAGTAACAGGTTCCTTAAGTTCTGTCTCAGAGGCACTTCCATTGAGAACAACAACCACAACGTGATTGTCCTTCACTCGTGCATATGTCAAAATAGCATCCAAACCCTTCTCTTTTGCCTGCTCAAAAGGCATATCCACAAATTGCCCTGTTTGCAACGCTGGATACTTTTTCCGAAGGGTGATCAGTTTCTGATAAACATACCACAGAGATTGTCTATCTTCTTGATAAGCCTTCACATTGATCTTGTTAGAGACATAGTACTCTGGCTGCATCACCACTACCCATGATCTCCCACCCGTACTAAACCCTCCTGTCTTTTCTTCATCACTCCACCAGAGAGGATAACGTTTCTCTGAATCTCCCCCACCCCGACTCTTTTTACTCCCGTGAAGCTGCCCTATTTCATCCCCATAATACACATAAGGAGCCCCACCCGGAAGCGTAAATTGAAGCACAGCTGCCAGTTTTTGTTTTGAGACCTGTTTGACCTTCTCCGAGAGACGACCCGTATCATGGTTAGACAGGAAGAGAGCAAAAAAGACTGCTGGTACCCCTTTCTTGGCCACCAAAGCGTATTTTTCCAAAGCTGTTCTCAGACTCCCCGATCTCCCTGTGAGAAGGAAGGGATAAATAGCCCTATCCCCCGTTCCACCAAAGTCAAAATTAAACACCGCATCAAGACCGCCTTCTCCCTTGTAGTAGTTAGCTGCAATCTCCATCGGAGCAAACACCTCGGCGACTACATATGCCTCGGGATTAATTGTCTTGATATACCTGACAAGCATATCCACAAAGGCAATGGTCTCAGGCGTATCAGTTTGTTCTCCCTCCCCTTTCTCAATGTAATACCGAGCTGCATCCAGACGGAAGCCATCAGCTCCCTTATCAAGCCAGAACTTCACAATCTTTTTCACCTCTTCCACAACTCGAGGATTGGTCAGATTGAGGTCAGGAACATTGAGATTAAAGGCAGCATAATAATACTGCCCATTTCTCCAGGAATTTGTATCGTTGTAAAGATTCCATGCCGGTTGCGCTGTACTCCCGGTAGGATTTGGCCAGGAAAGCTTGGTCTGAGACCAGATGTAGTAGTTGGTGTAGGGAGATTTTTTATTGGTAGCCCCATCAACAAACCAGGGATGTTGAATAGCCGTGTGGTTCACCACCAAATCAAGAATCACCTTTACCCCTCGCTTATGAGCCTCTTTGATCATGAGGTCAAAATCCTCCATTGTCCCAAGTCTGGGATCAATCTGATAATAATCAATGGTATTGTACCCATGATAATCCTTGGCAAGAAAAATAGGGTTGAGCCAAATAGCTGTAATCCCAAGATTGGTAAGATAATCCAACTTGGCCGTAATCCCTTTCAGATCCCCGCGCCCATCACCATCCGCATCATAAAAACTCAAAGGAAAAATCTGATAAAACGTGGCTCCCGCCACCCAGCTTGCCCCATACAGAGCCATAGGAATACACAAAGCCCAGAGCAGGTGTTTCATATTTTCCTCCTCATTGTATTTTTCTCTTACACTATACCACGGAATACAAAAAAAGTCAAATAGAACCTCTGCTTCTTCTCTTTCCTTTTCCCCCTCCACATCCCTCCAAAAGGGGAAAAATTTGCTTTTTTCTCTTCTTTCTGGTACAATATGGCTCCCCAATGTTTTGGCTAAGGAGTTACTCATGCAGGCAGTTGTCCTCGCCGGTGGGATGGGCCGGCATATTAAGTCAGAGCTCGGTCAGGCCCCAAAACCTATGGCAATTGTGAACGGCTATCCCTTTCTTGAATATGTCTTGCTCTACCTGCGAAATAATGGCATTGATGAAATTATCCTCTCTTGTGGATACATGCGTTCTGTCATAGAAAGCTATTTTGGCAACGGGAAAAAATGGGGTCTCTCTATCTCCTATACTGATGAGGATTTTCTCCGCGGTACCGCCGGAAGTGTGAAACTTGCTGAATCGCTTATCAAGAATAACCAGTTTGTAGTGGTAAATGGAGACACGTTTCATGATGTCCCGATTTACGAACTCATTGAATTTCACCTCACCCACGAAGCATGGATTACCCTTGCCCTGAAAGAGAGTGAACACCCGGAACGGTATGGGGTGGTAGAGCTTGGAGAAAATAACCAAATTGTTCGGTTTGTCGGTCGTGGTCACAAAGATTTTTTCAAACTCGTGAATACAGGCATCTATGTTTTTAGCAAAGAAGTATTGCAGTTCATCCAACCAAATGAGAATATCTCGCTGGAAAAGGATATCTTTCCTCTGCTCACCAAGCTGGGAAAACTCTATGGGTACATCTGTGAGGGGGTGTTTCTGGATATTGAGGTTCCAGAAAATTTCTCCCAGGTAAAAGAAAAACTCAAAGAACTCATTGCCACCAAGGAGGCACGATAATGCTTTCTCTTCGTGAAGATAAAGAGATAGAAAAACTTCTTCTTACCTCTCAAGCCCTTTTAAAAGGCCATTTTATCCTCTCCTCAGGACTCCATAGTAACCAGTATGTGCAATGCGCCAGATTTCTTCAATATCCATCATATGCTGAATTAGCCGCTCGAAAATTGGCAACACTTTACAAGGATGCCCACATTGATGTCGTTATAGGAGGAGCATTTGGAGGAATTACGCTTGCTTATGAACTTGCAAGGGTTTTGGGAGTGCGCGGGATTTTCTGTGAACGTGTGGAAGGTATCTTTCTTCTCCGGAGAGGGTTTGAAATTCTCCCTCAGGAAAAAGTCCTCATTGCTGAGGACGTTGTAACCACGGGCAAGTCAATCGATGAAGTGGCTCAACTGGTCAAACACTATGGGGGAAATATTGTTGGGGTGGCAAGTCTCATCGACAGACACATGCCAGATCCTGAAAAACTTCCCTACCGTTTTGAGTGGCTTCATTCTGTCCAAGCAGAAGCCTATGACCCCAGTGATTGTCCACTCTGTCGAGAAGGAAAAGAACCACCTATAAAACCAGGAAGTCGAGGCATCCAATGAAAACTGAACTCATTGTTGCCCTTGATGTCTCCTCTGGAGAGGAGGCTCTCCACATTGTAGAAACACTCTCTGGTTATGTTACCTGGTATAAGGTAGGGAGTATTTTGTTTACCAGAGAGGGTCCTTCCCTTATCAAAGCTCTCAAAGATAGGGGGTGCAAGGTATTCCTTGATCTTAAGTTTTTCGATATACCCAACACCGTAAAAGGGGTGTGTGAGGGAGTTGCTCATCTGGGGGTGGATATGTTTACCCTCCATCTTCTCGGTGGAAAAGAGATGAGCCATGCCGCTCTTGAAGGTGTATCTCTCGCTTCTCATCGCCCGCTGGCTCTTGGGGTTACCATCCTCACGAGTATGAATGAAGACATCCTCAAGAATGAACTTCACATACAAGAGAGTGTAGAAAACACTGTGACTCACCTTGTCCGACAAGGGCTTGAGGTAGGAATTAAAGGTTTCGTGTGCTCCCCTCACGAACTGTGCTCCCTCCGATCCTGGATTCCAGAAGACACTATCCTGGTTACCCCCGGTATCAGACTTGCCGGTGAAGCAAGCGGTGACCAGAAGCGTGTCATGACACCAAAGGAGGCCCATCAGTATGGGGCCAACTATATTGTGATGGGGAGATCGGTGTATGGGGCTCCAAACCCCATAGATGTCGTAAAACGTATCCTCACTGAGATAGCATAAAAGGAGAGACTATGGCTCGTCTTGTCTTTGAGATTGGGGTAGAAGAAATCCCTCACGAAATACTCTTGGATACCTTCATGCAACTCCATACCGAGGCACACCGTCTCTTTGAAGAGAACGGGGTTGTCGTAAAGGACATCAAAGCCACGGGTACTCCTAGGCGTCTCGTGTTGATCGCTGAAGGGATGGAATCCAGGACCACCACCCGTAAAGTCGAGAAAAAAGGCCCTGCCCTCAAGGCTGCCTACGATGAGCAAGGAAAACCTACCAAAGCCCTCGAGGGTTTTCTCCGTGCCAATGGCATCACAGAAAAAGATATTCTCCGCCGTGAGGTAGCTGGAGCCATCTACCTCTTTTACGAAAAAGAAGAAGGGGGACAACCAGTTGAAGAAGTCCTCTCCCGTCTCCTCCCAAAACTCATCTCTTCCCTCCGATTCCCTAAGGCCATGCGATGGAGTACCTATGAGATGAGTTTTGTAAGACCTGTAAGGTGGTTATGTGCTCTTCTCGATGACAAGGTTATCCCTGTCACGTGGGGACACCTCAAAGCCGAGAACACAAGTTATGGCCATCGCATCCTCTCGGGACGAGATCCTCTGATTATCCCCTCTGCGCAAGACTATGAAAACACACTTCAAAAACACTTTGTGATTGTTGATCATACAGCCCGTCGACAGATTATCCAGCGAGAGATTGAAGCAGCTACCAAGACCCTTGGTGCAGAAGCGGTATGTGATGACACTTTGTTAGACACGTTAGTAAGCCTCACAGAATATCCTGAAATGGCAGTGGGAAGTTTTGAAGAGGACTTTCTCAAACTTCCCAAGGAGGTTCTCATTTCAGAAATGATTGAACACCAAAAGTTTATCCCTCTCCAAACAAAAGACAAGAATCTTTTGAACCGTTTTCTTATTGTCACCAATACGCATCCAAATGAAACCATTGTGGCCGGAAATGAACGCGTGATCCGTGCACGTTTCAATGATGGAAAATTTTTCTTTGACGAGGATAGAAAACGCTCTCTTGAGAGTCGGCTTGAGGATCTCGCTCAGGTTTCTTTTGCCAAGAATCTAGGAAGCCTCCGAGATAAAACAGAACGTCTTCAAAAACTGACAGAAATTCTTGCCGCCTACCTTGGTATGCACAAGGATATTCCCCTCGCTACACTCACTGCCAAACTTTGCAAAACAGATCTGGTTACTCATATGGTGTATGAATTTCCAGAGCTCCAGGGAATCGTGGGCTACTATTATGCCCTTCACGATGGACTCCCTATCAACGTAGCTATTTCCATAAAAGAACACTACTGGCCAAAGTTTAGTGGTGATAGTTTGCCATCCCTCAATGAGGGAATCATTGTCTCTCTTGCTGATAGGTTTGACAATCTTTTTGCCCTCTATGCCCAAGGGTATGAAGTGACAGGATCTCGAGATCCTCTTGCCCTTCGACGGCAGACATTGGGTATTCTCCGGATTCTGATCGAGAAACAACTTCACCTTCCTTTGCGAGATCTTTACCGTGAGGTATCCCATCTCTACACACCCTACCTTGCCCTGGAAATTCAAGAGTACGAGAGACGGATCTTTGACTTTATAACTACACGGGTCAAAACCGTTTTTCGAGAATATGGATTCGCCCATGATGAAATTGAGGCTGGTATCGCTATGGCTGTTGAGGATATCTATGATGTTTTCTGTAGGGTGAGTGCCATCCACACTGCCCGCCAAGGAGAAAACTTCCAGAATCTTGCTATAGCCTTCCGAAGAATAAAAAATATCATCAAAGGTATTGAGATGTTGCCCCTCGATACCGATACACTCGAGGAACCAGCGGAAAAGGCCTTGTATGACACCTATACCAAAAGTCTTCCTGACTACGAAAAGGCTCTCCAAGAAAGAGACTACGGACTGGCTATTGGTATCCTCACCAGTTTTCGACCTGTTGTAGACCGTTTTTTTGATGAGATTCTGGTGATGGATCCCAATGAACAGAAAAAGAAAAACCGCATTGCTCTTCTTCAGCATGTAGATAGGATGTTTATGCATCTTGTAGACATGGAGAAAATCGTCATAGAATAACCCCTCCATCCCCCCGTGGGATGGGACAAAACCGATGTGTCTCTCAAGGGACGTGTTCTTCTCTCGGTAGCTCTCAAACGAGAGAGAAAAAAGACATGCTCCCTCTAGAGAAATCCGTCGTACAAAGGAGGAAGAATTGCCTCAAAGGTTGGGGGTAGCCTTTCTTCTTCTCTTCATGGGACTGGAGGCGGGGTGGGCGCACGTGTCTTCCCTTCAGATAGAAGGAATATTTCTCGGTGAACTGCCAGAGGGACATTTTCCCCTTTCTTGGCAACCCCCAACACGAATTCATTGGGTAGGAACCTCCCTTCGAGAGGTGTGGTTCCGAGCAAAGGTAAAGGTATCACCCTCTACGTTTCTGTATATCCCCTCGATCGACCATGAGATCACTGTGTACACCAACTCTCAGCGTATGTACTCTTTTGGTTCTCCCAGGGACTTTCTCTCTTCATTTGTTCCCCTTCTTATCCCTCTCGGTAGCCAAGAATCTGACGAAAAAGACAAAGAGCAAGAAATTCTCTGGCGTATCCGCTCTGAGACAGGGTTTCTTGGCCTCCCACGACTCCCTCTCCTCGTGGGAAATACAAGTGAAATTTTCCAGGCTCTTGTTCGTCGGGATGTTGTTCTCTGGG
The DNA here is from genome assembly GCA_026417555.1 of Brevinematales bacterium. Classification (GTDB taxonomy): domain Bacteria; phylum Spirochaetota; class Brevinematia; order Brevinematales; family Thermospiraceae; genus Thermospira. The sequence goes on along the minus strand of JAOADA010000001.1, from coordinate 188,524 downwards.
TAATGGTGGCCATGATTCTCTTTTCCGCACTCGCCTCCCTCGCTGTATTTTACTGGTATAGCCGACAGTTTGTCGGCTGGCTTTTTGCTTTTGCTGTCACTATTGCTGTGTACTTGGCAAGCCGTTCCCTTGCGAAATGGTGGATATTTGGACTTTATCCACGATTTTACGGATCTCTGGAACTGTGGAGTCTCTTTTTTCTCCCCTTTTTCGTGTGGCAGATGGTACGTGGGATGCTCTCCCTCTCAAAACGCTGGCACAGTGTGTTGGCATATGGTTTATTTGGCTTTGGTCTTGTAGCAGTCCTTGGTTCTTTAGTCTCCTTTCACTTTTTAGTGACACTTCTCTATCCTTTTGAACTTTTTCTTCTGGGGTTTTTGCCTCTGCTTTTGGGCATTCTCGCCTATCACGGAAGAAAGAACCCGTGGGCCAGAGAGGTATTTGCCGGATTTTTTATCCTGGGGATAACAGCCGTTTTGGACATCCTTCGAGAACAGGGCCTCATCCTCAGTGAACACATCTTCACAGCATACGGATGGGTAGCGGTATTTGTCAACTTCCTTGTCGTAGAAACACGGCGAATGCGAAGTATGGCAAAAGAGAATCAAAAGATGGTGAAAGAAATTCAGAGTCTCAACATAGAGATCCTTTCTACCCAAAAAGAGGTGATTCTCCGCCTCAGTGAAATAGCTGAAGCCCGTTCTCGAGAAACAGGAAACCATGTTCGTCGGGTGAGCGAATATGCTGCCCTCATTGGAAGAAAATGCGGTCTCTCTTTAGAAGAGATTGACCTCTTAAGACTTGCTGTGCCCATGCATGACCTCGGAAAACTTGCTGTTCCCGATGACATCCTTCACAAGCCAAGCAAACTTACCGAAGAAGAGTTTGCCTTTATGAAAAAGCACACGATTTTTGGGTATGAGATGCTTTGCAAATCCTCCCGTCCTATCTTCAAGATGGCCTCTATTATTGCCCTCGAACACCATGAGAGAATCGACGGACAAGGGTATCCCTATGGGAAAAAAGGTGAGGAGATCCATCTCTACGCTCGTATCACTACCGTCGCAGATGTTTTCGACTCCCTCTCCTCGAATAGATGCTACAAAAAAGCTTGGCCATGGGATGAGGTTGTTGCCTATTTGAGAAAAAACAGTGGCACCCAGTTTGAGCACAGGCTTGTTGAATATCTCCTTTCTGAAGAAGAAGAGGTCCATCGTATCCAACATACCTATTTTGATGATTTTCAAGGAGATACTAATGGAACTGTTTCATCTTGAGGATGTCTCCCTTGTATTAGAGGGGCAACACATTCTTTCTCGCATTTCTTGGCACGTGAAGGAAGGAGAAAAATGGGTCCTGTTTGGACCAAACGGAAGTGGAAAGAGTAGCCTTTTGCACGTCCTGACCGGTTACCAAATGGCAACCAAAGGAAAAATCTGGCGATTTGGCCAAGAGGATGGAAAAAGCGATATCCGAGACTTACGTTCCCAGATAGGCCTTATTAACACCTGGGTCAAGGAATCAATGCACCCAGGAGAAACCGTCCTCGATGCCATCATCAGTGGACGATATGGGTGGGTAGGAATGTATGCCACCCCAACCAAAGAAGAGAAAGAGGAGGCTTTCTCTTGGCTTACCCTTTTGCACATGCAGGAATGTGCCAACAGATATTTTGGTCACCTCTCCGATGGGGAAAAAATGCGTATTCTCATTGCCAGAGCCATGATGGCTCACCCAAGGGTTCTCATTCTCGATGAGGCGTGTACCCATCTTGATATTCTCTCAAGAGAACTCTTTCTTTTCAGTCTCGAAACCATTGCCCAACGTCACCCTGAGGTAGGTATGATTATGGTGACCCATCACACTGAGGAGATCCTTCCCTTCTTTGAGTTTCTCCATATTCTCAAGGGAGGAAAAACTCTCTATCAGGGCAAGCTTGCCGAGGGAATGTCTCCCAAAATACTCTCTGAGGCACTCGGTGTAGATGTAGAGGTTATCACCCCTTATGGAAGATACGTATGTCTCGTCAAATCTCATGGTTTGTCTTCTGTTTCTTACTAATAGGTTGTGCCTCTCAGCAAAAACCAGTTGTTCATGTTGTCTGTAGAGAAATCATCGATGGAGACACCTGTATCGTAGAGCAGGAAGGAAACCAGCTTGTCATTCGTCTGGTAGGTATTGATGCGTGGGAACTCTCCTATAGCCCTCGTCTCATACGTCAGGTACTCCTATGGAAACGTCAAGGGTACGGTGTCCTTTATACGACAGCCTGTGAATGGGGAACCAATGGTCGGAAACTTTTACAAACCCTCATCCCCGAAGGAAGTGGAGGGGAACTTCACATTGTGGGAAGAGATCTCTACGGACGTTTTCTTGGGAGTCTGTACGTTTCTGGTGAGTGGATCAATGAAAAAATGGTAGAAAGTGGCTGGGCTATGGTGTATCTCCCCTCTCAAGAACTCCATCCCCAAGAAAAAAGAAGACTTCTCGACGCAGAACAACGAGCGAAAAGAAACAAAAAAGGCATATGGGCAACCTTTTCCCCTTAACGGCTGAAGAAAAGAGCAAGAGAGAAACACACAAAGAGACACCGCCTCTCGCTCTTTTCTCTTTTTTCTCAAAGAGAAAAGCCTGAGAAAAACCTGTGGGAAACACGGTGAAGAGCCCCTTCCCTTGAAAATCCCCAAAGGTCGCCCACCTTTCTCAGGAATCAAGGCAAAGCCTTACTCCTTTGTGATAATCTTAATCTCTACACGCCGATTTTTTGCTCTTCCCTCTGCCGTTGCATTAGTTGCTACTGGCTTTGTATCCCCATAGCCAATATAGGAAATCCTATCCTGACTCACCCCTCGCTGCAAAAGATAATCCGCAATTGCTTTGGCCCGAAGTTCGGAGAGTTTTTGGTTATAGGTAGCATTCCCAACAGAGTCTGTATGGCCAGACACTACAATGTCCAGTTTGGGATATTTCTTCAATACCTCGGCAAGTTGATCTAAACCCTTTTCAAATTCTTTCCGAATAGTGGCTTTGTCAAACTCAAAGAGAATATTTCCCAAACTCACAATAACCCCATCAATATCCTCTCGAAGAGAAAGCGCATCATTCGTTTTCACTGCTTGCTGAAGATCTCCTATCAGATTTGTTTTCACTCCTTCTTCACGAAGGACATCTACAATACCCTCTGATGTTCCCACAAAACTCTGGCTCTGACCATTCGCAAGGGTGATCATGAAATTATACTCTTCCGTATAATAACGAATTCCCTGGACTTGTTTATCCCAATAGAGTTTGATCGTGGTCATCCCTGTATACGAACGGACATACCTATCCCCTGCCGGATAATACCGAATCTGATACATCACCTGAAAAACAGGATAGGAAACATTGTCAAGGGTTTCCTCCCCAAGATAAATATATTTTGCCTCAAAAGGAATTCGATAGAGCCTGCCCTCTATCAATTCCTGAGCCTCTTCCCCTGGAGCTACCCATGACATACCCGGCATCACATTCGTCGCAGGAAATGTTGGTACCCCCCTCACAACGGGCATCACTACATCTGAGGGAACGATCATTCGCCCATACTCATCTCTCTGAAAACGGCTCTCATAAATATTTTTCAGCTGAAAAGCCTCATACCTATCTACATCTTTTAAATAATACTCATACTTTCCACGACAATACGCCCATACCCCATCATTACTGAGTACCTCAATAACCGCTTTATGAAGCTGCTCTAAATTGGCAGCCACTCTGTCATTGATATACACCGTCTGTTTCACAAAATTTTTGAAACGATACTTCGTCCCTACTTCTTGATTAAAACGAAATTCCTCAGCATACAACCACCACGGGAGAAAAAAGATCACCAACCACCATCTTTTCATACAACAACTCCTTTTCTCTTATTATCGACAAAAAAACGCTTATAATAACGCTCGCTTCTCCCTTCCTGCAATAAAAAAGGGGCTATCGACGCGGATAGCCCCTTCAATGATGGCACGGTAATTTACTGGTGAGACTTGATATAATTCACCGCATCACCAACCGTCTTGATCTTGGCTGCCTCTTCATCAGGAATATCAATGCCAAACTCCTCTTCAAGGGCCATCACAAGATCCACCGTATCAAGAGAGTCTGCACCGAGATCCTCTACAAAAGAAGCCTCCATCTTCACAGCGGACTCATCAACGCCGAGCTTATCGACGATGATCTCCTTCACCTTGTCAAAAACATCAGCCATAACTACCTCCACTTTTCTATGTCGATTTAGAGATATTCCTGGATCCCTTTCTGAGGGGTGTCATTATTTTAGCGAAGCCCTGACGGTTTGTCAAGTTTTTTCTTTTTCTTTTTTGCTTATCAATGAAAATGAACCGCTCTCTGAGAAGAAAAATATCACCTCAAAAAAGAAAAATTCCTTTTTTCATGATACTCTTGGGGTGCTCTTTTCTCTGCTCATAGAAAACAAAAAACATCTCTCTTTTTTTCAAAAAATTTTTCAATACCACAAAAAGAAAAGGAAAAGATCCAAAACAACAGACAAAGCTACTCATTTGATTTTTTCTTTCTTTTCTGTTACAATACAGGCCTTCAGGTGGCAAAAGCCTCAAAAAGGAAGTCCGGTGTAAATCCGGCGCAGCCCCCGCTACTGTAAGGCAGACGAAATCCACAAAGGCCACTGGGAAACTGGGAAGGCGTGGAGAGTAGGACGAAGCCAAGCCAGGAGACTTGCCTGAAAATCCATGAACGGAGGGTTCAGTTATGTCACATCTTTTTTCTCCTTCTTAAATTCTTCTTTTTCTTTTTTCTCAATTTTTTTCTCTCGATTTTGGCGGTGTTGTCTTTTTCACACAAGCGGTTGGTATTAAGGAGGACCATATATGCGCATAACTCTCGTGGGATTCCCACGTCTTGGAAAAAACAGAGAATGGAAAAAGTCCCTTGAAAACTACTGGGCACAGCACATATCTCAAAAAGATCTCCTTTCTCAAGCCTACTCTCTCCAAAAAGAACATATTCGGATGATGTCTTGCCTCGACGAGATACCCCTCGACTTTGCCTTCTACGATCACATGCTCGAGACAAGCTTTCTCCTGGGGATTATACCGGAATCACTCGCTACTTCCCCTCTCTCGTCTCTTGATCAGTACTTTGCCTTAGCAAGAGGATATCAGTCTTCCACTATGGAGAGAAAAGCCTGGCCTATGAAAAAATGGTTTTTCACCAACTATCACTATGTTGTCCCTACCATAGATCAGGAAACCATCTGGAAACCAGATTTCTTCTTTCTTTCTCAAAAGATTTCCCTCGCTTCTGAAACGCAGAAACCCGTCCGGATAACCATCGTAGGCCCCTACACCTTTTTCAAACTCAGTAGAAAGCACCATATCCCCGCAGAGAGTCTCAAAGAGAAGCTTCTCCATGCCTATATGACGCTCTTCTCTTCGTATCCCTCTCTCCTCTGGCAAATAGATGAGCCCTCCCTTGTCACAGATATGAGCGAGGAGGATACAAAGGTCTTTCTCTTTTTCTACCAGCATCTCGCTTCCCTCTACGGCAAAAATCTTCATCTTCAAACCTACTTTGGAGACATCCGTGATGTGTACCAAAAGATACTTTCTCTCCCCTTTCGAAGCCTTGGGTTGGATTTCGTTGATGGGAGGGAAAATCTCTCTCTTCTTGCCCGTTACGGTTTTCCAGAAAATACTCTTCTCTATGCCGGTATTGTTTCTGGTCGAAATATCTGGAAAACCCCTCTTCACTCTTCTTCACTACTCCTTTCTCATTTGACTCGTCATATTCGTTTAGAAAACCTTTTCCTTTCTTCTTCTTGCTCTCTACTTCATGTACCATACACCCTCGAAGGTGAAGACCTCCCCCTTGAAATACGTGAAAAACTCTCCTTCGGTATTGAGAAAATAGAAGAACTCAAAAATTTTTCTCATACGCTTCTTCCTCACCTCCTTGATCAAACCCAAGAACCATCCTTGGCACCATTTTCCCAGCCTCAGCAAAACACCTCTCTTCGACAAGATCTCACAAAGAGTATTCAGGCTCTAGGAGAACGTGCTTTTCAGAGAGGTATGCCCGTAGAAGAAAGGCTTGCCCTTCAGAAAGCCTCCCTCAAACTCCCCCCTCTTCCCACTACCACAATCGGTTCTTTTCCCCAGACCGCTGAACTCAGAAAACTTCGCCAAGCCTTCCAAAAAGGTATTCTCTCCCAGGAAGCGTATGAAGATCATCTCCGAGAAATGATTCGACAGAGTATCCAAAAACAAGAAGACATAGGGCTTGATGTTCTTGTTCATGGGGAGTTTGAACGGAATGATATGGTAGAGTACTTCGCCTCTTTTCTCAGTGGTTTTCTTACCACAAAAAACGGATGGGTACAATCCTATGGCTCTCGCGCCACCAAGCCTCCTCTCATCTATGGGGATATCACACGCCTTCAACCAATGACCGTGTCCTGGATAACCTATGCTCAGTCCCTCACAAAAAAACCAGTAAAGGCTATTCTTACTGGCCCTATTACCATCATCAATTGGTCATTTTGTCGAGAGGATATTTCTCTCCGGGAAGTGGCCTACCAGATAGCCCTTGCCCTGCGCGAAGAAATCAATGATCTTGAAAAAGAATCCCTCTCCATCATTCAGGTAGATGAAGCCGCCCTGAGAGAGAAACTCCCCTTACGAAAACAGGATTGGAAAGAATACCTTGACATAGCCATATCCGCTTTTCGTCTGGCAACCAGTGGCATAAAACCACAGACCCAACTCCATACCCACATGTGCTATAGTGAATTTTCTGACATTGCAGACGCCATTGAAGCTATGGATGCTGATGTCCTCACCATTGAGGCTTCTCGTTCTGATCTTGATATCTTGGAACCTCTTCGAGAGTATAGCCATCATCGAGACATAGGTCCAGGAGTATATGACATCCATTCTCCACGAATACCCTCAGAAGAAGAGATCTTTTCCACTATCAAAAAATTTCTCACCCTCATTCCTCTTCATCACCTTTGGATCAACCCAGACTGCGGACTCAAAACACGACAAGAACAAGAGGCTTACCAGAGCCTTGCCAACATGGTCAAAGCCGTCAAAAAGATACGTTCTACCCTACCCTAAATCCTCGCCGGGGAGTGGAATCTCCATTCCCCGGACAATATAATATCCTCACTGCTTTTTCCAATTGGTAACCGCATGCCTTTCTCTTTTCAAGAGAAAAAGCTTCTTCACAAACAAACACAGGATTTCCAACACGGATTTTTTTTGTCTTTTCACATACAGCCACTGGTATGATCTGAAGGGGTTTTCCTGTTTTTTTTCCATAAAGGGCTACCAGTTTTAAAAAACCATGCCGAAAAGGGGCTATCCCATCTTCAGCCTCCTGGCTGGCATCTTCAGCAAAAACCACAACCCTCTCCCCACGTACTAAAAGCTCAAGACTTTTTTCAAAGGTTTTTTGAATATGACGACTCTGACGATACACAGGAATACACCCCAAACCCTTCAGAAAAGGCACAACGACCAACGCAAGCAAAAAGGCCACACCTCTCCCTACCCAGGAAGACAACCTGAGATGCTTTCCAACAAAATCCTCAAAAAGATACCTCGGTGCCTGTTTAAATGAGAGCATCTCCGATACAATCCACGGATACAACCGTGAAGGCCAGAAAGAGAGAAGCCACACAGGACCCACCGGTCCTACATGATTAGAAACCACCAGATAAGGCCCTTCCCTAGGGAGAGGATCACCTTCAATCACCACCTTCGGCAGAAAAAAACGAAACATGCCCTGAAAAATACGCCACATGATGATTTCCTTTACTTGCTTATCGGTCTTACCAAAAAGAAACTCAACTTCTCATTGTTCTGGAAAATGGAAAACAACGCCTCTCTCTCTCAACAAAAACACCCCTCTCGTACGAAGAGAGATTTTTCCCCTCACAAAAAAGCCCCTCTCTTGGGAGAGGGGCTTGGAGAAATCCTTTTTTAATCACCAGCCTCAGAAACAATCACATCAGGGATAGGAAAATGTTTGAGAATATACTCCTGCGCCACCGCCACAGACTTGCCCAACTCAAACGCATAGCCAAGTTCCTTGAGAGCAAGCTCCATGGCTTGGAGTTCAACAAGGATATCAGATTTGTCTACATACCCAAGATGCCCAAGACGAAAGATCTTGCCCTTCATGGTTCCTTGTCCTCCAGCAATAGTCACTCCGTATTTGTCCCTCATATAGGCAGGAATTTTCGCCCCATCTATACCCTCAGGCACACAAATAGCCGTCACCGAATCAGAGGGACGAACATGAGGAACATCAGCAAAAAGCTTCAGTCCAATCGCTTGAACAGCCTGACGAAAAGTTTCTGCCACAAGGAAATGACGCTTAATCACATTGTCTATACCTTCCTCAAGCATCATTTTCAGAGCCACATTAAGCCCCATAAAAAGACTAATCGCAGGAGTCCAGGCTGTAGTTTTTTTCTCAAGGTTCTTCTTTTCTTTGGCAAGGTCAAAATAGAAGCGAGGAAGTTTGGCCTCCTTCATGAGACGTTCTGCCTTTGACGAATAGGCAACAAAAGCAAGCCCTGGGGGAATCATAAAAGACTTCTGAGCTCCCGCAATAGCCACATCAATTCCCCAATTGTCCATCTCAAACTCCATAGCCCCAATAGCCGTAATCCCATCCACCACCATAAGAGCTGGTGTTTCTCGAACCACGGCAGCAATCCCCTTCACATCAAAGGCAACAGCTGTTGAGGTTTCACTGTACTCTGTATATACTCCCTTGATCTGAGGATGCTGTTTGAGGGCCTCACGTACCTGCTCTGGTTTGATATCTTTGCCATAGTCGTTTTTGAGTTCAATCACATTGAGTCCATAGGCTCGACCAATTTCAGCAAAACGTTCACCAAACTTTCCGGCAGAGAGGACAAGAATTGTATCACCAGGGGACATAAAATTCGTAATCGATGCTTCCATACCACCCGTACCAGAAGAGGTAAGCGTCAACACAGGAGATGAGGTCTTAAAAACCTTTTTTAGCATCTCTGAGTTTTCTGCCACCACCTCAGAAAATTGGGGGGTCCTGTGGTGCATCAAAGGGCGAGCCATCTCTACCAGCACTTCACTGGGAACAGCTGTTGGCCCAGGAGCACACAGAAAACGCTTCATCATAGCCTTTCCTCCTTTTGTATCTTTCCCTTTCAAAAAGGGAGATACAGTATGAAGCAAAAGAAGATTTTTCGCAACTATTCTTTTCGTGATCGGCATTACAAAAGACATTTCCCATGATAATGTGAAAACATCTTTCCTCAATCTACCCAAAACCTCTATTGTCCCCAAAAAAGAGCAAAAACTTGATAAATATTTTTTTTCTCCTTAAAATGATTAAGTTTTGGCATTGTCCAAAACAAAAATTCAAAGAAGGAGTGTCTATGAAGGACATTTTTCACCACCTTCACCTTCCCAAAGAAATTGGGGACATCCTCCAACATTGCCCTGGAGTCACCACCTTTAATACCCGTCAAGAGCTCCTTGAGCTCTCCCTTGGCACACCAGGGAATACCTTTTATGAGGTAAAATATACCCTTGACAATACATCCAAAGAGATCATAGAAGCCACCGTGATCCGCTGTAAAAACGGCATTGTGGTGAATTATCCTGATCCTTATATGCGTCGTCGAGATCCCAATAGCATGGTGATTGGAGATGAGGAAGAAACCGACAAACCTACCTTTCGAGAAAAATATGGCAAACCCTTTGATGAACTTCGGAACGCCACCCTGGAATGGCTCTCACGACAGGAACTTCTGGTGATGCCTTTCATTAGTGGAGATGAGTCGTTGGATTATTACTCTCTCCTCATTGCCCCTAAAAACGCAGCATTTTTTGCCCTCATGCTGGCTGATATTCAGGGCTTTGTACCTTTTGATTCCCTTCCCAAGGATTTCAAACCTCTGGCTATAGCCTATGTTGCTCCGACCTTCCGTCATACCCACTTTGATGGAAAACAAATTGTTGTCCACAACCGTCTCCACCATATCCATGAAGTCTTTTCCTATAACCTTTACCCTGGCCCAAGTGCCAAAAAGGGTGTCTACAGTGTTCTTTTAGACATTGGTGAGAAAGAAGGTTGGCTCTCTGTCCATGCCTCTTCAGTCAAAGTAGTCACCCCCTATGACAATGAACTTGTTATGCTTCACGAAGGAGCCTCTGGTGGGGGAAAGAGTGAACTCCTCCAGCAAATCCGTCGAGAAAAAGACAACAAGATTGTTCTCGCGACCCATCTTCGAACTCAAGACAAAATTTACCTTGAACTCAATGAATCCTGTGATATCATGCCCATCACTGATGATATCACCCTCGTTCATCCGAAATTTCAAAAAAATCACAAGAAGATGGTGATCAAAGATGCCGAACAAGGGTGGTTTGTCCGTGTCGACAATATCCCCCACTATGGAACAGATCCCCATCTCGAGAGCATCTGTACCCAACCCGCTGAGCCTTTAATCTTTCTCAACATTGATGCCGTTCCGAATTCTACTGCCCTGATATGGGAACATATTGAAGACACTCCAGGGAAAAAGTGTCCCAACCCCCGCGTGATTCTCCCGAAACGTCTGATCCCTGATGTCATTGATCAAGCCGTCGCTGTTGACGTTCGATCGTTTGGAGTAAGAACCCCTCCTTGCTTTGAGGATAGTCCATCGTACGGTATCATCGGTATCACTCATGTTCTTCCCCCTGCTCTTGCTTGGCTCTGGCGACTGGTCAGTCCTCGTGGACATGCTAATCCCAGTATAGCCGGAAACGTAGCAGCCCTTTCCAGTGAGGGAGTAGGGTCTTTTTGGCCCTTTGCCACCGGAAAGATGGTACGCCATGCCAACCTGTTGTTAGAGCAGTTTCAAGATTTCACAGATACCCTTTACCTCCTGATCCCAAACCAGCATATTGGGGCCTACAAAGTTGGTTTCATGCCAGAATGGGTCGTGCGCGAGTATCTGGCGAAACGAGGAAGTGCCCGTATTAAACCCTCTCAGCTTGTTCCTGCACGGTGTTCACTCTTAGGGTATGCCCTAGAATACATGAAATTCGAAGGTATCTATATCCCCAAGAGTCTTTTGCAAGTGAATCTCCAGCCTGATGTAGGGGATGAGGCCTATGACAAAGGCGCAGAAACCTTGCAGAGCTTCTTCAAAGAGGAACTCAAACAATTCCTCACGCGAGATCTCTCCTCCACGGGGCGTCGAATTATTGAATGCTGTCTTGACAATGGAACCGTCCAGGACTATGAGGAAATCCTCCACTAAGATGTCTGCCTCCGCCCACCCTATGGTGGGCGGATTTTTTTTCTTGGACAAGGGCCTGAGTCAGAGGTGTTTTTTGCTTTTTTTTTCTTTCTCCATTATAATAGAATGCTATGAATTCTTCAGCGCAACCTTCTTTCTTATCCCGTAAAAAAAAGCTTTCAGCCTCACTTCGGGCTTCTATTCTTGACGGTTGTTTTTACACAATGATGGTCGGCTTTGGTGAGTCCTTTTTTGGGGCTTACGTTGTCGCTCTCAAAGCGAGCCACTTCGTGATTGGGCTTGTGGGCTCTCTTCCCCAAGCCATGGGGTCTTTGTCTCAGCTTCTCAGTATCCAAATTGTCCGATGGTTTCAAAGCCGCAAGAAAATGGTAACCAGCCTTGTCCTCATACAGGCATTTTTGTACTTCCCGATAACCGCAGGAATGATGCTGCCTCCTCCCTACGGGATGGTCTTGATTGTTCTCAGTATTACCCTCTACTTCATGCTTGGCATGGTGGTGGTTCCAGCCTGGATAGACTGGATGGGGTTCCTTGTTCCCTCAACCTTACGAGGACGCTATTATGGCCTTCGTAATAGTATCACCGGCTTCTTTTCTCTTTTCTCTTTTCTTGTGGCCGGTTTTTTTCTTCAGATGATGGACAAAAGCCATCTGGTGTGGTGGGGATATGGTATTCTTTTTTTTCTGGCTTTTGTCTCACGAATTTTCTCGTTTTATTTCCTCACACGGGTAGAGGATGTGAGTGTCCCCATTCCCATCCCTCTTCTCTCCGGAACCAATGTCGGATCTGCGTTAAAAAAACTTCCTCAAAGCCCTTTTTACCCTTTTCTTATGCAGAGTGTTTTGATGAACATGGCCGTATACCTGTCTGGGCCATACTTCACCCCATACATGCTGGAGGAACTCCACTTCTCATATTGGACATTCACCTACATCTTGGCCATTCCCATGCTTGTCAAAGCCCTGGCTATGCCCATCTGGGGAAAACTCTGCGACCTCTATGGAAACAGAAACGTCCTGGCATTTTCTGCCACCTTTTTAGGAACCCTTCCTATCCTATGGACAGTATCTTCAAGCGTCTCTTTTCTCATGTTCGTCCAGGTTCTTTCTGGTTTTTTATGGGCTGCCTATGATCTGAGTTCTTTTAATACCCTTTACGACCTTACCTCAGAAAAATCTCGGATGAGATTGAGTATCATTCTCAACAGTATCAATGCGCTTGCTTATCTTGCTGGAGCACTCCTTGGAGACAGAATACTCTCCCTCGCTCAATCCCTTCATCTCTCTTTTTCTCCGTATTACCTTGTCTTTTTGACGAGTGGCTTTTTGCGCTTTGTTGTGGCTTTTCTCTGGATACCAAAAATCCCTCATGTTTCTGGTAAACATCACATCCGATTCCGCACTCTTCTCTGGATGTTCTCTGTTCTCTCGGTTCGGGGTTTCTCATGGAACCTTTTGCAAACAAGAAAAAAGACAATAAAAAAGCCCGATGCTCCCCACAAAAAGTAACATCGGGCATTTTTCCTCTCCTTTTTTGATCACACACTGGCCCTTGCCCATGAGAGAACCTTCACCTCGTTTGTCTTTTGGGCAAAGTAACAGATGATATCCTCCATAGAAATAAAGGGCTTCTCTCGATAAAAAGAAAATACCCCTCTCACTCGTTGAAGGTCTTCATAGGTGTCCACGGTCACACGTACCTCCGGGGCATAATACAGTCCCGTCGATACCGGTTCAAGAATAGTAAAGGAATCCCTATTCTTGTAAAGAAAAGGAGTGACATGCTCCTTTTCATAGTCTGTTTTTGCATTGTGATAGGCACTCTCAAGAGCAGATCGTGAGATAACCTCAACCCCTGTTCCTAAGGGTATCCCCAGATAGTGCGTAAGGTCTGCCATACTCTCCGTATGATACTCAATAGCCATATCCATAAACTCTGGAGAGACCAGAGGATTGTCTCCTGTCGCCCTCACCACAACATCACTATCAAAAAAAGTCATTGCCATATAATAACGCTCCAAAACATTGGGCTTACTCCCAATGAAGAACTGAACCTCAGGATAGGGCTTGAGTACCTCTGAAAGGGCAGGATAGGAATCTGACGTAGTAGCCACAATAATCCGTCGTGCATATCGAGAAAGCCGCAATCTCTCCACAATATGGGCAATCAAGGGTTTTCCCTCAATCAGTGCCAACACCTTCCGTGGCAACCTTTCCGAATCTAATCTGGCTTGCAAAATCACATCAATCTTTCGCATAGTCTTCCTCCTATGCTTTTTCATTATTTATTATCGAAAAAATTGCCAAATCCTCAATAGGAAAAGCCGCCAATTCTTGACGAATTCTTTTTCTCCCTGCAAGATACCTCCACAGTTTTCCCACCATTCGCCACTTCAAAGTAAACAAACAACGAAGAAAAAGAGAAAACAAAACAGTATTTTGCCGAAACACAAGAGATTTGTGCGTCACATTCCGATAATGAAACAAAAAATATTCCTCATCCTTCTCAGAAAAAGTCATCTCAGTCACAGGAAACACATCAAGCACCACACGCCACTGTCGTACCTGAATCACCCAGAATCCTTGCTTCCAGACACGCCAACCAAATTCTGCCAAGGTATACAGGGAATTTTCATATTCTTTGAGACTAAACTCTCGGGAAAGAAACATCTCTTTATTGACAATACAACAGAAATAGACAGGATACATCACCGGAATTGCATTCTGAGGTTTGTCCCAACTGACGGTGGCCAGAAAACCATTACGGAGAGTCGGCTTCACCTGAGAGGGGATCACCTCTCTTTTCACAGAAAAACAATGAGGAACAATCACTCCATACTGAGGATCCTCAAAATAGAGAGAAAAAATCTCCATAGGCAGGGTCTCAAGTACTACCCTATCATCGAGAAACATCACATTTTGAGAAAAACTTTCCTGACATGCCAACCGAAGCACCTGAGGAAAGGCAAGTGGGGTTTCTGGGAAAATCACCCGAAGCACAGGAAACCTTTCCATGAGATTTTCGTATTGGTAGGCGTCTTTTTCTTCGGCAATCAAGACAAGCTCTACATCCTCTCGTTGTTGGAGAAGTTGATAGAGACTATTGAGAGTAGAAACAGGATTGGCAAACACCTTCAGGTGTAACACAATAGAGAGGCGTTTCGGAAGCCGGAGAAAGGTACGCTCTCTATTGCTTACCTCGGTATACACAGGTATCACATCCGTCTCCTTGTGGATATCTTGAGATAGTATCGGAAAAAAATACCAATCTTTGAATCCAAAAATACACCCACTTTGGCCCCTTTGTGAGAAGAGTGGAGAAAAACCTCTATTATGCTAATCTCCAGAAGGGAAAAGAATGTCTCTGGACCATGAAAACAATAACCAAGATTTTTTGCATTTTTCTTTTCTATGCTTTACACTGAGGGCATTCTGATCTGAGGTAGTGTAGTTCATGGCTCTCTTTGAAGTGCTCATGCTTCTCTGTTTTGGGGCAGCCTGGCCGTTTTCCCTTTATCGCTCTTATACCTCTCGTTCTACAGCCGGCAAGAGTGTAACCTTTCTCTGGGTGGTATGGCTCGGTTATATCTTTGGTATTATCAACAAGTTTGTCCGAGGGCTTGACTATGCGTTAGCCTTTTATATCCTCAATCTGGCCATGGTGAGTATGGATATAGGATTGTATTACCGTAACCAATCTCTTCAGAAGGAGGAATAGTATGCTCTTTTCGAGTTTTCTTCAACCAGAGCTGTACTGGACAAAAATGGAAGTATCTGACACACGTCTTTTGCTGGAAAAAATGATCAAAGGGATCTCTCATGAATTCTCTCTCTCCATTGACGAACACGAGATCATCCAAAAGATCCTCCAGAGAGAAAAAGATCGGGCCACGCTCTTGGGAGAGTGTTTCTGGGTACCCCATTTTCGCATCGCTGATCTCGAGGACCTCATTATTGGGGTGTCCTTTCTCAAGACACCTCTTCGAGTAGAAAATACAGACGTCAAGGGTGTTTTTCTCATCCTCACTGGTCCCAGTCGTTCGACGCTCTACCTCAACGCCCTTTCAGCCCTCTCTTCCATAGCCTCTGAGAAAGATTGCTCTCAAAAAATGTGTGAAGGTCTAGATTTTGAGACGTTTTGTCGTCTTTTGGACGAAAAGAACGTCCGTATCAAAAAAGACCTCACCCTCCGAGACATCATGTCCACAGAGGTGCACACGGTCCGAGAGGACCAGAATCTCGAAGAGGTTCTCGATTTGTTTGTCAAGTATCAGTTGAGCTATGCGCCTGTCGTAAACAAAAACCACCAATTTATCGCTGAAATCAACATGATTGACATCATGCGTATAGGGATGCCTGCCTACACTTCGGCCCTTCCGACAATGAGTTTTCTCTCTTCTTTTGAGCCTTTTGAGGAACTTCTGAAACATGAGAAAAACATTCTTGTCCGCCAGATTATGCGCAAACCAGAGGTGGTTCTTTCTCCAGATACCAGCATTGTTGAGGCTGTTTTTGAGTTTACCAACCATAGGCGACGCCATCTTCCTGTTGCAGAAAAAGACAAGATAGTAGGTATAGTCAGTTATATGGACATGTTGAACAAAGTCCTAAGGAGATAAGCCATGACAGGGATAATGTGGACCGTACTCGGGCTTTTTGCTGTGATGTATGTTGCAATTTCAACAGAAAAGATCAACAAAACAGTACTTGCTCTTTTTGGAGCAGGGCTCTTTGCCCTCTTTCACTTTCTTGAGGGAGAAAAGATATTTGCCTCAATAGACTGGAACGTCATTTTTCTGCTTGTGAGTATGATGATCATTGTGGCTATCACCAAACAAACAGGCGTTTTTCAATACGTAGCGATCAAAATGGCCAAACTAGCGCGGGGAAATCCTATGACTATCCTGATCCTCTTGTCTTTGGTGACGGCTTTCTTCTCGGCGTTTTTGGACAATGTCACCACAGTATTGATCTTGGTCCCTGTGGCTATCCTGATTGCGAATGAACTTGAGATTTCTCCTGTCCCCTATATTGTCTCTCTAGCTATGGCATCTAACGTCGGAGGTACAGCCACTCTGATTGGTGATCCCCCCAACATTATGATCGCCAGTGCGAGCGGGTTATCTTTCAATAGCTTCCTCATCCATCTCACTCCCGTTGTACTTCTCTTGATTGTTGTTCTTTTTGTATTCCAATGGATGCTTTTTCACAAACAGATGCATGTCACCAACGAAAAACGAGCCCGTATCATGAGTTTTGACGAAAAGAAAGTCCTCACCAATCCCCTCTTGATGGCAAAATCCCTCTCTATTCTTGGTCTTGTTATCGCGGGTTTTTTCCTCCATGGAATTCTCAACCTTGAACCCTCCATGATTGCCCTTTTTGGAGCTTCTCTTCTTATGCTTCTTGCTACCCCGCACGAGATTGACCATCTCCTTCACGAGGTCGAGTGGGGAACCATCCTTTTCTTTATTGGGCTTTTTATCCTCGTCGGAGGACTTGTAGAGGTGGGAGTGATGAGGGTGCTTGCCTCCCGCGTGATACAATTGACACACGGAGATGTCCCCCTTACCTCACTCTTTCTTGTCTGGGTCTCTGGTGTTCTTTCAGCTGTCGTAGACAACATCCCCTACGTCGCTACCATGATACCCCTGATAAAGGAAATGGGCCAAACCATTGGACCTGATGCCCTCATGCCTGTATGGTGGTCACTGGCTCTTGGAGCATGTCTCGGAGGAAATGGCACTCTCGTCGGTGCCTCAGCTAACGTAGTGAGCGTAGGCCTTGCCAAAAAGAGCGGCATCCATATAAGCTTTTGGGAGTTTACAAAATACGGGGTTCTCTACACACTGACAAGCCTGATAATTTCTTCCGCATACCTCTATATACGGTACTTCGTTCTCCATATATAAAAACCCTGCCACACGACTACCATCCTTGCGTCCTTTGGAGAAACAAAGGACGCAAGGGTTACGGTTTTACCTGAAGGACAGAATTGAGGCCTCCTTTTCCATCAGGAGAAACAGATGGATTATACGGATCATTGGTCCAGACACTACCATTGAGGATGTACTTGTACTGGTACATTCCCGGCTCAAGAGCAAGGGAGATACGCCAAAGATTTACGGCTGGATCATAGGATAAAGGGAACCCCTCCCTCTTCCATCCAAAAAAATCCCCTGTGAGAGCCACATTGGTGATATGGTTCGAGGGTGCCCTATACACAAAAAGCACAATACTCCCCAACACAAAAACCCCTGGTTTCGGCCCTTGGGCCTCTTGTTTTTGAGCTTTCTCACACCCAAACACAAGAAAGAACACACAAATCCAATAGAGGCTTTTCCTTTTCACCTCACCACCTCCGAAAAGGATGATGATACTAAAGACGAACCCACCGGTTCTATACACAAAAGACAGATATCATCCATCACATTTTCAAGTTGGATATGGGTCTTGAAATTGTCAACAATGGCCATCACGATCTCGGTAGCAGAAAGAGAAGAAAGATCCTTCCAGGGGAGTCCCCAGAGAATCTCTTCAAAAGGCACATGGAGCCGTTGGCTTATCGCCTCAATAAGCCCATCAGTAAAAAGAAGCAATCTCCCCTCTTCGAACTTGTAGGTGTGATTCTTGTACCCTTTGTCCATAAGAAAAAGCTCTTCGCGAGAGAGGATTCCAAGCGGCACCCCTCTTTTCAAACACGGAAGTGCAGAAATAGACCCAGACGACATGATGAGAAGGGGATCCAAATGCCCTGCATTCGCGTACAAAAGAGTAGCCTGATCCTCATCATACACAAGATACAGGGAGGTAACAAAATTCCCTGCAAGATAAGGAAAAAGAAAATCATTCAAACCATAGAGAAGATTCTCCGGATCATGCACATGAGGGGTTTGCAAGAGATAACTCTTAATAAGAGAAGTAATAAAAGCCGCAGGAACCCCATGCCCAGACACATCACTAATAAAAATCCCCCACTTGTGGGTATCAATCTGATGAATATCAAAAAAATCCCCTCCCACCTGAATCATCGGATGAAAGTAAAACGCAAAATTATGAGCTGGTGGAATCGAGGGGATAAACTGAAGTTGGATCTGACGAGCAAGCTCCAATTCCTCCTGAATCATATGATTTTTCTGAAGGAGTTTATTCTTCTCACTGAGGAGTTCGATGGTTTGACGCTTGACCTCTTCTTCGAGATTGTGTTTGAGTCTTTCAGAGGTTTGGTAAGCTACAGAAAAACGGCGTGACAACACAAAAGCCTGAAAAAAGATAAAAACAAGCTGACCAAACGGTGTCAGATAAATCTCAAAAACATTAAATTTCTGAATAGCATAAAAGATATCATTCAAGGCTGTCAGAAAGAAAGCAGAAAACCCCATCAAAAGTAAGCCGGCTTCCGCATTATGACGAAACACTTCTCTCACCAAAGCCACCAAAAGAGAAAATCCCAAAGGAACAGTTACCCAGATGTAGACCATTTGCGTATGAAAATAAACCTCTTCCGGAAATACAAGATCAATCACCGTCAGCACTCCATAAAATCCAATAGCATATTTGAGAAGACGAGAGTACCAAGAAGAAGAAAACACCGTTCGCATAAACGCTACCACCCATATGGTGATGAGATTAACCAAAACAAAATCCATCCGAATAGAAGTTCTCCACGAAAGATCGTAAATATACAAATGAAACAAACACTCATGATTGATAAGAGTTCGTATAGCCAGCGTTAAAGCCAACAAAGAAAAATAAAGAATTCCCTTTTCTTTTCTTTGAAGGGTAAACAAAGCCAAGTGATACACCGCCATGATAAACAAGGCCCCCACCAGGAAAATATCTATAGCGATATTGAGATTGCGCCTCGCATGGATAGTATCCCAGAGCCCAAGTTCAATAGTATTGTACATCCCCCCTTTATTGTCATAAAAGTTGGCAATCTGGACCACAAGCTCAAGAATAGCACTATTAGAAAAGGTGACATAGCGTGGCACCATATGAGGAATGTAGGATTCTCGATTGGTACCTACTTTCCCCTCCGAGAGCATATGCTTTCCATTGATATACAGGCTGTAGGCACTCGTCAAAAAAGGAACACGAAGTCCCAACAAAAGTGGCTCATCCGTCGAAAAGATCACCAAACGATATGTCCCATACCCATACGCGGGAAGAGGTTTTCCCTTCCAGCTGTACCTATGCCACGAATCCGGCACTTTGATAATCAAGGACTCATGATCTTCCCACCGTGTCGTCGCAGGATCCAAAAGTTGAAAAGGATAAAAAAGCCACTCCCCCGAGAGACGAACGGTACGCCCTCTCTGCCAATCTGTTTGGCTGATGTCCAAAGTACCCCCACCCGCATACAAGACAGCACCTATACCCACCCACCACAGCCAAAGAAACCACCCTCGTTTCATGCACTCACTCTTCTCACTAATATTATACCCAACTTTTCAAAAAAGTCAACGAAAAAACCATTTTTCAACAAAAAACCCCGGAAGACACTCCTTCCGGGGAAAAGCGGGCGACGGGATTCGAACCCGCGACATTCAGCTTGGGAAGCTGACGCTCTACCACTGAACTACACCCGCATAACCTTTTTATTATAGCACAAAATCAGAAAAAAATCAAGTCATTTTAGGTCCTTCTTTTGGTTCTCCAAAGAACAAAAGTGGCTTGTAACATCATCAGAGAAATCACTCCGATCGCTATCCACGTTGTCACAATAACATTTTGATACACAGGCATAGTGGCTGAACGCTTCAGAATAATCCCTATATAAGCCCAGAGAATCACAGCCCCATACGCAAGTGCTTGATAACGAAGAAGCACCAACACCCCTACGATGGCCCCTACAGAAATCATAAGCATTGTCCACACATCAGGGGATATTCCAAAACCATTCCATCCCACGTGGACAAGCCACGCTGTGACATTTGCAATGGTGGCTACAGTGATCCAGCCTGTATACACATCTATGGGAATCACAGCAGCAAGACCAATCTGCCCATAGATCTTTTGCCTTCGCTGAAAAGTAAAAATAAAAAGAAGTGTCAACAAAAGCGCTATCATGATAAGAACCGAAAGCCCAACCTGTTCATAATGCCAAGCGAAAATCCAGCCCATGTTCAGAAGACATGACAGGGCAAAAGCCACTTGAGAAGGAACATAATTCTCAGCCTGTCTATCATCACGAAGAGAAACCACAAGATGATACCCCACATACACAAGAAAGAGAACATAAATCAATCCCCAGATAGAAAAAGTGAGTCCTGCCGGAACAAAAAGGTTCGGATATTGATCAGAAAGCACACCTGTGTTTTTCCCATTCAGGGGAAGAGCATTGGCCAACACATTCACCCCAATGGTAGCCACCACCAAGAAAAGATTAAGAATACTGAGTCCCAAAGCCTTTTTCCTCATAAAAAAAACCTCCTGAAATGTTTTTCTTCAGTATAGGGTATCTTCACCCTTTTGTCAAGTCAAGAATGGTTCATAATTTTTTAAACTTTTTCAGAAAGCGATGTCTCACACCCTATCCTACAAATCTTTCTCTCCAGCACCCTTTCACCCTTCTCCCCCTGAAGTTTTTAATTATATTCTATATATAGAATATATTGAATATAATATATTTTAATTATGTTTTATTTTGCTATTATAATAATTTCATCCCCCTGGGGAAATGCCTCTCGAGAAACACGCTTCACATCCTCCGCTGTGGTATCGTAGAGATACTGAAGGTACCGAAGGGTATAATCATACCGACCACGATAGGCTTCATTGTATGCCAAGCGAGAAGCCATGTCTTCTGGGGAACGAAGAGCAAAAACCTCCTCAGCATACTTCTCCATTTTATGCTGAAGAAGCTCACACTCATGGGGACCATTGTTTTGAAAATCCAAAAGTTTTTTCTGGTACATGTCAAGGATATCCTTCACCATATGTTTGAAGGTAGTGAATTCACAGAGAAAAAGGGTTTCTCCTAACGTATAAGAGAGAAGAGAAAGATCACTTTCAATGGAATACGTCAATCCACTCTTGTCACGAATATCTTGCATCAACCAAGAGGAAAAACCAGAGCCCCCAAAGATATGGTTTGCCAGAAGTCCCTGAACCCACTGTCTCTCATTGGTATAGGAGACCCCCCATTTGCCCGCAATAAGTACCCTTGCCTGATCTCCGGGCCATGTTATCTCCAACACACTCTGTCTCCGGTCCTTCTTGAAGACAGTTTTATATGGTTTGAGAGGAGAAGAAGGTGGGTTCCAACCCAAAAATAACCTTTCTACTTCCGAAAGTATCTCTTTCTCAGGCACATTGCCTACTACCGCTATTACCATGTTTTCTGGTCTGAAAATCGCATGGTACATCTTTTCAATATCCATAACGTGAAGGCCAAGAATATCTTCTTTTCGTGCCCCTATGTCTAAGAAAACATACGGTTCAAAAAGCCTCTCAGAGAGTATTCTTTTTATATGAGAGAAAGGGCTAGGGTGTTCTTTCTCATGGGAATGTCGCAAGAGGTATTTCTCTTTCATTTCCTCAAGAACAAGGGGCGATATCTTTCGATTCATATACATTTTGGCAAGATAAGCCAAAGCCTCTCTCCAATCAGAAACATCCACATTGAGAGAAAATGCTGATCCCCATGCTCCCCGTTCTTCAAGCTTTTTTCTCAGGGTGTACTGTGGTCCACCCTCGCTGATATACCATTGCAAAAACGTCTCTTGGTAGGGCTTTGCCTCACGAAAGGCATCATCACGGAATTCCCAGGCCAAAGAAACCAAGGGGGAATTGGTGAGAGGCTTTATGAGAATAACAATCCCATTGGAAAGAACATAACGCTTGACTCCCTGAAAAAAATTTTGTTGGTGAGTGGAGATATCTCTATAAACCTTTTCATGGCGCCTCACAAGATCCTGGCTCTCCTTTTCATTCCACACGCGTTTCATAACTGCTGAGAAACCAAAATTTTCCACCGTCTGGAAACTCACCGGGGTTGGTCGACGGTTTTGGTCATACTGTGTCGCTGTAAAATACCCAGATATGGCATGAGAAGCCACCATAACTCTCTGCAAAAACTGAGAAACCTCATCCACAGTCACGGTATCAAACAAAGCCATCCAGCGTTGTATTTGGGAGATATCCCCATACCGAAGCAAAGAACTCAACATCATCCCCCTTTCTTCAAGATCATTCTTTTGAAGTCGATATCGCTGATAAAGGGCGTGACGCGCCCGGGGCAATTCTTTCTGGAGATACTCTCTTTCGATTTGCATGCCAGGAAAAGAGGGAGACCTCTCGTAGTCCAAAGAAAAAAAACTCGCATCCAGGGTAAAAGTTGCTTCAATACCCCGCACAAGTCCCGCTTCAACAATAAAATACCCAACAAGAGAATCTCGATGAGTATAGGAAAAACCAGAAGATCCAAAGAGAAGCCTCCCGAAGCTCTCTTCAGCAGGACCACTCACAGACACCACCTGTCCTGGAGAAAAACTGGGTGGGCAAGGAATGTCTTGAGGAAGAGAAGGATGAGCAGGAATTGCGGCAAAGTATTTTCCCAGCAGATCTACAAGAGTTTTTCTCTCTACATTCCCAATAACCAAGAGAAAGGCATTGTTAGGCACATAGTAAGTACGATAGAGTTTCATCACGTCCTCATAAGAAGCTTGCAAGAGATCAGTAGCCTTTCCTGGTCCCCAGCTTAATGGATGCCCAGAAACAAACTTTTCCAACATTGCCATCTGAAGTTGAAAAGAGGGATTGGCCTCATAGCCACAAAGTTCATCGGCTACAACCTGTCTTTCTCGTTTGAATTCTTCTTTCTCCATGAGAAGCCCCTGCATCCTGTCTGCCTCTATAGACAGTATCGTCTCAAGGCTTCCGACGGGCCCAAAAGCATAGTAAAGTGTCATGTCCTCGGCAGTATAGGCATTGTAACGAATACCTTCCTCTCCATACCTCTGATGCAGAACCCCTTTCGGATAGTTGGTACTCCCCTTGAACATCATGTGTTCCAAGAGATGGGTATATCCCCGTTGATTGGTAGCCTCAGAACGAAAACCTACTTTGTACACCACAGACACAAACACAAGGGGGGTGGACGTATCCCTCTGAAGGTACACAATGAGCCCATTCGAAAGTCGAAGGGTCTCAACATTTTGGAGAAAGGGAAGATGCTCCCAATCAAGCCCCCACACCCTCACAAAAAGAACAAGAAAACCGACTATCCTACACACTTTTTTCATTTCTTTCCCCCTTCTTTCACCACAACAACAGAGTTATACCCTCCTGAACCATCTGGTTCTACATCAGGATTCTCTGGATCAGCAAGCCAGTATCCATCCATCACAAACTTGTAAACATATTTTTTCCCCCTCGTAAGTGTAAGAGTAATCCTCCAAACCCCATCCTCACCTCTCGTAAGAGGAGTGCTCTCGGGATTCCAACCATTAAACGTCCCACAAATGGTAACTATCTCTGCCTCTGGTGCATCCAAAGCAAAAGTCACACTATTTTCTCTCACCAAGGGAGCATACTTTCCACGGATCCCCTTTGCTCTCAACAAATTAACCGTACTACTTCCACAGGCAACTAAAAGAAAGCCCATCACCACCCACCAAGGTACTTCTTTTATCAGCTTTTTCATATACGCCCCCCTTTTTCGCTTATGGTAGAGTATACCACTACCCAAAATTTTTTTCAAAAAACAGGCCTCCTCAAGCTGTTATCAGAATAGCAAACCATCTCTTCCTCCTGAGTCATTGAAAAGAGAAAATTCTCTCCCTCAAGCCCCGGTACTGGGATCCCATTCCAGAGAAAAAAAGTACACCACACCTCCATGAAAATTGCAAATAATGTTTCTCTTTGCTATACTAGAGAAGTGGAAAATTTTCCACTTCTCTCTATTATTAAAGATGGAGGTGTGTTATGAAACACACAATAAGAATTCTTCTTGCCATAGTGGTAGGAACAGTCGTTCTCGGGTGTAATTCGATGAGACCAGAAGAAAAACAGGCCTTACTCATCAAAGCAAGCTACACTGGAGACCTTGCTACTGTCGAAAAACTTCTCACCGAGGGGGTTGACGTAAATGCGCGTGTGGGGAATGAGGGCCTTTTTGCTCTTCAGGGAGCTGCCAACAAAAACCAACTTGCCGTGGTCAAAAAACTTCTCCAAGCGGGGGCTGATGTTCATCTTCTCTCCTACACGCTATGGAGTGCCATGGGAGAAGCCTGTTATGAGGGCCATATTAATATTGTCTATGCTCTGGTAGAACATGGTGTTAACTTGGAACAAAAGATCACCTCCAATGCAGCCACTGTCCTTTCCATCGCCGCGAGTCAAGGCCACACTGATATCGTGAGTTATCTCATTAGCAAAAAAGCTGACATCGAAGCCAAAGACAAAGATGGCTGGACAGCCCTCTTTTATGCCGTACGAAACAATCATCTCGACATTGCCCAGTTACTCATCAACAACAAAGCTCAGGTTAACATCGCTGACAAAGAGGGATATACTCCTGTGATGGCAGCGGCACGCTGGGCTGACGTGGAGATGATCAAATACCTCCAATCGAAAAATGCCAACCTCAAAGCCAAAGACAAAGATAACTGGACAGCCCTCTTTTATGCCGCAGCAAGTGGAAACCTTGAAAATGTCCAGTACCTCGTGGACCAGGGACTAAATATCAACGAGAAGGATACTGATCTCTGGACCCCCCTCTTTATAGCCGCAAAGAATGGAAACTTCTCCATAGTGAAATATCTCGTGGAAAAAGGCGCAGAAATCGATCCTGTCAACAACAAGGGATGGACCCCCTTCTTTCATGCCTGTCGAGAAGGACACTACGAGATAGCCAAGTATCTTCTTGAGAAGGGGGCTAGCATCAACAAGAAATCCAAAGAACAGGTTACCCCTCTCATGCTTGCTGCCTATGGAGGCAACCTCCAAATCGTCAAGCTCCTTGTGGAAAATGGTGCCAATGTCCATGCCAAAGACGAAGACGGACTTGAGGCTCTTGATTGGGCAAGAGAAGCGAAAAACACCCAAATTGTGAAATATCTGCAGCAGTTTTAAAAATATCCTCATGAAAAAAGGCTGTCCCTCACGGGACAGCCTTTTCTTGTACCAGTCATAAACAAGCTTCTCCAAATGTTTGCCAAAAAAAACCTTTTCAGATACAATAAAAGCACAAAAAATAAGGAAAAGACTATGTTCATCACTTTCGAAGGTATTGAAGGATGCGGGAAATCCACCCAGGCACGGCTCCTCTCTGAAAGAATGCAGAAGGAGGGATATTCGGTTCTTTTCACTCATGAACCAGGGGATAGCCCCATCGGAAAACACCTGAGAAAAATTCTTCTCTCAGAACCCATGGATTCCCTGACTGAACTTTTACTTTTCCTTGCGGATAGACGAGAACACCTTGTTCACCTCATCCAACCAGCTCTTTCTCAGCACACCGTCGTCATTTGTGATCGATATATTTACTCTACGCTTGCTTATCAAGTATATGGAAGAGGTATCAAAAAATACCTTGTGGATACCATCCACCAAGAAATTCTCGACAACACCTTTCCTGATAGGGTATACCTTCTGGACCTTGATGTTTCCCAAGCCCTTCAACGAAAAAAACACCACGCTTTCGACAGAATCGAAAAAGAATCTTATGAGTTTCACCAACGTGTCCGAGAGGGTTTTCTTGAACTCGCCAAAGACAATCCCTCTGCTCGCATCCTCGATGCCACCCTCCCACCCCTCACAATCCATAACCTCATATGGGAAGATATTCAGACACTTTTTCTTCACAGGAGGCAAATCTGATGGAACTTTCTGTGTGGAAATATTTTTTCGAAGCCTACAAAAAAATCGAATGGAAAACCCAGCTTCTTGAAAATCAGTGGCCACCAGCGGATCTTCTCCGCCTCAGTCATCAGATTGAAAACGAGTTTTACTACAAACGCTTTCTACGCCGTTTCTCTTTTCCCTGGGGCAAAACATTTTTCTATCAGCGTGCCAGAAAAAAACGTCCCGACAATTTCCCTCCCCTCATCACATGGGAGAACCTCCGCATAGAAATGGCTGGTGCCTATTCACCGGGCAATCTTCTCTCCCAGACGGAGATATTGGGGTATTTCGAGGATATTTCCTCCCAATTTCCCCCTGCGATAGGAACTCCTCCCTCTCCCCTCCCCCCTCTCTGGCGTCCTCTCAACGAAACCCTAAAAAATATCCTTGCCGCTTTTCAACAAGCTCCTCGACACCCCTCATGGCTTCCTGATCTTGCTCATCTCTTTTTTGATTTTTGTGCCTGCTATGACCTTGCCCTGTACCTTGCTCAACTCTGGCACTACGCCTCACAAAACAAAACTCTGTATCTTCGTTCAGGCCAGATACTCTGGTGGTGTGAAAAAAGTTATTCACTGGGAGTAAATATTGAGCATATCCTCAGCAAAGAAGGACTCCTGGCCACAAGTATGCCAAATAACCAGACTCTCTATACAGCTTTTCAGGTATGGAGGGAAAAGATGCGTGAACTTCGTCTCCGTCTCCTGATTGATATGTATCAACCCCTTTTTTTTGAAGAGAACCTCGCCATCCGTCTCTCAAAAGATGAGATTGAGATTGATGATCTGGCTCCTCTCCCCCCTACATGGTTTTCTCGACTCTTTGATAGGCTTTTCCCACCAAGGGAAATACCTCGCATAGCCACTCTCACTCATGCTCCTTCTCTCCCCCAACCATCCCAAAAACCCCTCCAAGAGCTCATTGAAGAAGTCGTAAACCGTCCCTCTCCAGAAGAACTTGATTGGAGCAATGTTATCTTTGAAGCCAAAGACTTCATAAAACTTCGTCAGCTCCTCAAAGATTTCCTCACAATGATGGTCAATGATCTTTCTCCACGTTACAATAGCCAAGGACAACTCCTTGAGAGTAAACACCTTTTTGATCAGTTTGATGTTCCGCCTCTCATGCGACGTCTTGAGAGAAACCGTTTCATCCTCAAGGGGAAGATCAAAGGTCTTTCTCCTCTCGAGCTTCAAGAAAAAGATGATCTCGTCATCAAATCTACCCACTGGCTTTACGATAGGCTTCATGATATTGGAGAGCGTTATAGTTTCTCCTCAGCCGGTGTTCGGGGAGAACAGGGAAGACACTTTGTTGAAGAGGTACAGTCTCTTTTTACCACTGCGGCCGAAGAGTACAATGATATCAGAAAATATGGCACTTTCACCCAATTTCGGTTTAATGTGAGACGCATTTTTTCGTCCATGAGTATCCAAAATCGTTACCTCTCTCATATCTCCCAAATCGAACACGTAGTCTCTCAAATCAAAGAAAAGATCTCCTCAGAAGAGATTCGACTCCTCAAAGCTTCTTCCCACCAAAATTCTTCCCCACGCTAACAACACGCCCTCTCCCCGTCTACCCAAGGGATTTTTTCTTGTGAGAAACGACTTGTTGTCCCTTACGGATGAGAAAAAGAAAAAGCCTATGGGGTACCCTTGGGAGTACCCCCATACGAGAGCCATTCTCCTTTGTTTTCCTCTATCCTTGTGTACATCCATCCTCATTCGTGCCAGAGGCTTTCCAAGCTTTTCTCCTCTTCTCTACGGCGGCGAAAGAAGATTTTGGAGAGTTTTAACCTAAGAATATTGACAAAACCTTTCATCAGAGATACAATAACATAGCCTCTACAAGGAGTTTTCTCATGCTTTGGAAGCGGAGCGTTCTTACCTATCTTCATGAAGGCAAACCATACACCATACGTGGTTCTCTCCCCCTTCGAAATGAACATCTTTCTCTTGAAACTGAAGACAATACTCTCGTTCTCCATACTGAGGTACCTCTCACTCTCGTTTCTTTTGAAACTTTTCTCCCGTGGACTTATCAGAAAGATGATCGTCTCTTTGTCCATGGGTTTCAGAGCTGGTCAGACACACGAGAGTTTATGCAAAAAGAGAAGATCCCAGGTCTTCCGCCTCGGTTGCGGTTTGCGTATGCCAGGTATCACCTCGAGTTTTATGGTGATTATCACTTTTATGTGTATAGTCGCAAAAGAGGACACCTCCACAGCCATGGCTGGACACTTTCAGGCAAAGGGGAAAAATGGCATCTTGTAGGTTCCCTTGATGAATATCATGCCTACACTATCTTTGAGCACCATCCAGAGAAGAATGTTCTCCGTATCGTAAGGGATGTCGAGGGGTGGCTTCTCGCTCCAGGACGACATTGTCTTTTGTCTCTTTTCTTTACAAGCGGAGAAATCCTCGAAGCTCAGCGGCGTTATCTCACAGCTGCAGGGCTCTCTTTTTCCTCTCTTCCCAAGACCAGTGGTTGGACAAGTTGGTATAACTATTATACCAATATTTCTGAAGAGATCATTCTCTCCAACCTTCAGGCGTTTAAAAGACACCGTATCCCTATTGATATTTTTCAAATCGATGACGGCTACCAAACTGCGGTTGGTGATTGGCTCTCCCTCACGTCTTCATTTCCCAGAGGAATGAAAAGTCTCACAGATGAGATTCACAACGCCGGGTATAACGCTGGTCTCTGGCTCGCTCCTTTCATCTGTGAAAGCAAATCCGATCTCTTTCGCAATCATCCTGACTGGATACTTCGCTATCCTGATGGATCTTTTGTCATCGCCGGTTATAGTGAAAACTGGAACGGGAACTTTTATGCCCTTGACCTTGATCATCCCGAGGTGAAGACATACCTTGAAAGGGTATTTCATACTATTTTGCATGAGTGGAACTTCGACATGGTGAAATTGGATTTTCTCTATGCCGCAAGTATCTTTCCACATAATGGCAAGACTCGGGCGTATCAGATGAGTGAAGCCATGTCCTGGCTTCGCCAACTGATCGGAGAAAAACGTATCCTTGGGTGTGGTGTCCCCATCAGTAGCGCCCTTGGCAAGGTAGACTACTGCCGGATTGGATGCGATGTGGGACTTGATTGGGAGGACATCCGTCCTGCCCGTATTCACTTCCGGGAACGGATTTCCACCGTCAAGGCTCTTGCCACAACAATTGGAAGATATCCTCTCCATAGATTAGGATTTCTCAACGATCCGGATGTTTTCATCTTAAGAGAAAACAACCAAAGACTTTCCGCTGAACAACGCTACACTCTTTTTATGGTCAATCATCTCCTTGGGGGGCTTATCTTTACCTCTGATGATATTGCCTCGTATACCCCACACACCCTTCATGTGTACAAAAAGCAGTTTCCTTTGGCTGAACCAGAGATTCTTTCTCTTGTCCACCACCACGAAACCTACCACTTCCGTCCAAGATCTGCTTATATCCAGGCTATAGGCCCTGTCAAAGTGTATGAAGCCCATTATACTGGCTGGGTGAAACTCCCCTTTGCGAAGGCTTTTCTTGTCATCAACCTTGGTCATACCTCTTTGACGCAGTCCCTCCCTGAGGGTATCTTCTTTGATCCTCTCACAAAAACCTATCACACGCATACCGTCTCCATCCCACCTTATGCCACACGGATTTTTTTGGCTATCCAACCCTCCGACACATGGTCATATGGTGGGAGTACGGAGCATATCTTTCCCGGATGTGGATTTTCTCATTTGGAGATAACCCCAGAACGGCTTTTTGTTAACCTTCATCCCCACACCGTGAGAAAAGAAAGCCTTTTTCTGGTCAGTCAGCATCCCACCCCTCTCTCTTTCAATGGTCATACTCTCCCGATTCACACCCACCCCCTGGGTTTTTCTTTCATTCATCTTACCCTTGAGGAGGAAATATAATGGAAACTCTTGTCTTTCCCAAGGACTTTCTCTTTGGTACCGCTACAGCTGCCCTTCAGATTGAAGGTGGTGATACCAACAACAACTGGTATCAGTGGGCTCAACAAGGACACATAAAAGACCATTCTTCTCCTTTGCGCGCCAACGAACATTGGAAACGTTTCAAAGAAGACATCCAACTTCTTGCCGAACTTGGTGTCCACACCCATCGTTTAGGGTTGGAATGGAGTCGTATTGAGCCAAAACCAGGTACCTTCTCCCAAGAAGGGATCGAGCACTACCTCGAGGAAATCTCTCTGCTACGTAAGCACACTATCCGACCTCTTGTAACCCTCTATCATTTTTCCCATCCCCTCTGGTTTGAAGAGAAAGGTGGCTGGGAAAATGAAGAGAGTATTCAAGATTTTCTCCGCTATGTGCGCTTTGTTGTCGAAAAACTTGGTCATCTTGTAAGCGATTGGGTCACCATCAATGAGCCTAATGTTTTTCTCTCCTATGGTTACGTGCTGGGAACATGGCCTCCTGGGAAACAAGATAGCCAGGCCATGATACGGGCCGCCAGACACCTAGTCCTAGCCCATCTCCAGGCCTACACCCTCATCCACGAACTCCGCAAAAAAGAAAAAGAACCTACCCTAGTAGGTGTTGCGCATCATCTGCGAGTTTTCAGTCCTTTCTGTCAGTTTTGCCCTCTGGACCACTTGGCCTCTCTTTTGAATGATTATATTTTCCAGGGAATCTTTCTCGAAGGTATGGGACGAGGACGATTTCTTCCTCCCCTTGGAGTAGGATACCCTATGGGAAAAGGTCGTTTTCAAGACTTTGTAGGTATAAACTACTACTCCAGGGACAAGATCCAATTCGTTTGGAATCCTCCAGAGCTCTTTGCAAAGCGCCTTGTTGCCAAAAACGCACCCACCAACAATCTTGGGTGGGAGATTTATCCCAAGGGACTCTCTCTCCTGGCAAAACGCCTCTGGAAAACCTACCGTCTCCCTCTTTTCATCACAGAAAATGGCACCTGTGACAAAGAGGATGCCTTTCGGCCACAGTTTATCTACGACCATCTCAAGGAAGTCTCCGAACTTATAGCCCAGGGCATTCCTGTGAAACGCTACTACCACTGGACATTTATAGACAATTTTGAATGGATAGAGGGGGAATCAGCTCCATTCGGACTTTTCGCCAATAATTACGACACCCAAACCAGGACGTGGAGAAATTCTGCGAGGTTTTACCAAGAAATCTGCCGGACAAGGACTATCACTCAAGAAATGCTCTCTCGATACGTGCAGAGCGCCTACCACTCACTGAGTTAATCCTTTCTTCCCTTTTGACGATAATATCATTATAATACAAGGAGAAAAAACACACTACTTCTCAAATACATGGGGGTGTCTATGGATGAAAAATCTTCTCTTTTACTAGAAAGGATCCTCGCTTTTTTAGAAGATGAAGAAAAGATCAATTTGCCGTATTTTCTTAACCAGATCAAAGAACTCCAGAAAGATACTTCAAAACGCGAGAACTTTTTCTCATCTCTTCTTGCTCTTTTTGTTCATTACAATTTTGCTGAAGAAGAAGCCTTTGCCCACTGGGTCCGCATCATAGAGCACGCCGAGTTTCTCACCCATAAGCTTCAACGCCCCGTCGGTATCAGGCTCCCTATTGTAGACTACTTCATCAACTACAACCGTCTCATCTCCCACCCTATGGTGATTGAGTTTCACCTTTTTAAGCAAACAGAAGAAATGGCCATGGTAGATAGCCTCACCTCTGCCTTTAATCGTCGATACATGGAAATGAGCTTGCAAAAGGAACTCAATCGAAGTCTAAGATATAACAAGAAGTTTTCCCTTCTTATCATGGACTTAGACGACTTCAAGCGAATCAATGATACCAAAGGACACCTCTTCGGGGATGAGGTTCTCAGACGATTTGCTGAATTTGTCAAGGGACATATCCGTCTCGAGGACGTGTTCTGCCGATACGGCGGAGAAGAATTTCTCATTCTCTTGCCGGAAACAGATAGTGAAAGAACACTCTATTTTGCCAACCGGCTTATGCGCCGTCTCCACGATCACCCATTTTTTACTGAACATGGGATTCACTTTAGTGGTGGGATAGCGACCTTCCCCGATATGGGAGGAACGATTCCCGATCTGCTTGCCCAGGCTGACAAGGCCTTGTATCAGGCAAAATATGAGGGCAAAGATCGCGTCATTATCGCTCCCAGGGACAGACGCCGCCACCTTCGTCATCCGAGGCAGTGGGAGGTATGGCTCTCCTATCGACAGAATAACCAAACTGTCAATGAACATACCTTTACAGAAAACGTTTCTTTGGGGGGACTTCGTATTACCTCCCGGCATCTCCTCACTCTTGAAATGCCTATTCACATTCAAATACGCAAATCCCATACCCACAAAGACCCCATTCCCCTTGAAGGCACTCTCGTATGGGGAAGAAAGATTGAGGAACACGAATACGCGTATGGAATTGCCTTCAACGAACTCACAGAGAGGGATATTGCTGAACTCTCAATTGATCTCCCCAAAAGCCAACTCTACAGCGATCTATAGCTCTGTAAATCCAAACGCATCCGATAGCCATCTTCATCCCCATAGTAAAGAGGAAGGCGTTCTTTTACCTCAAACCCTAAGCGACGATAGAGAGCCTGGGCCCTTTCGTTGGACACCCTCACCTCAAGATGACAAAAGGCATACACTCTGGAAAATTCTTTGAATCGCTCCCTGAGATAGGCTTCTCCTATGCCTCTCCCCCGAAAAGAGGGGAAAAGGGCAAGAGAATACAACCTCACCACCCGACTCCCTCTCCGAAACATCCAGCATGCCCATCCTGCTACTTCATCATCCCAAAGAATAACCTCCGAGAGAATGGTCCCATGCACATTACGAAGAAGAGAACGGATATGACGCTTAGGAAATGCCTCTGTGGGGAGAAATGATGCCCTTTCTATCTCTGCCAACAAAGAAACATCCTCACCCCTCGCTTTGCGAAAGCCCACTCCCTTCATTTCTCCTCCCACAGGTGAATCACCATCTCAAGGGCATCTCGTATTCTCTTTGCTGCATTTTTTGCCGTTTGCAGGACGTGGTGGTGCTCTGGTGTGTGTTCACCTAATCCAGCAGCTCTGTTGGTCACAACCGATAACCCACAGAGACGAAGACCTAGATAACGAGCCATAATAGCCTCTTGTACCATGGACATCCCTACTACTGTCGCTCCCATAAACGAGAGTGCCTTGATCTCTGCTGGGCTCTCATACTGAGGACCAAGCACACCAGCGTACACTCCCGTAGGAAATCCCTGTCGAGAGAGATATTCCCACGTCGATTTGTCATACGCCCCTACCATAGGAACAAAACGTTGAGGAGAAGGGCACCCCACCAATGGAGAAGTCCCCTGATGATTGATGTGATCTGTGAGAGCCACTACGGACCCTACCTCATATTCCCCAATACCGCCTGCTGCATTGGTAAGCACAACCCCCTTCACCCCAAGTTTCGCCCACAGGGTAAGCCCATACACTACCTCACGTGGAGTATATCCCTCATAGAGGTGAACTCGTCCAAGCGAAAAAACCACAGGAATTTTCCCCACCAACCGAATCTCATACCAACCAGGATGCCCCATAACACCACTCCGAGGATGATGGGGTATCTCTTCAAAACCTATCCTTTGGACCTCTTCCCAATCCTTCACTACCTCAAAAAGCCCTGACCCCAATACCACAAGAATGGTGGGTTTTTCTCTCAGTTGTGGCATCATCTCTCGTGAGTTCTGGATATTCGTTTCAAAGGTTCTCCAGTCCATAACATACCTCCACATTTGTCATAGGAACCACCAGCTCTCCTATATCTACCATCGCATTCATAAACCCCACATAAGAAAAACGGACAAGATCGCGAACATGGATCTTCTCCTCACGGATCATTCCCTGATCAAGGTAGTACTGCCTCTTTACCCCATTGAGAAGATACGTCGATGGAGTCACCCACTCTTTTCCGTCAAAAAAAACCACATTACTAAAAACACTATCCGTAATCATCCCCTCTCTTGAGAAAACAACCATATCTTTTGGGCCAACCTTTTGTGTATATTCCTCTAACTCCTTTCTTTCTAAAAACTTGTAAGGATAGTTTATTTCTTTTTCTACAATAATCACCCGCTCAATCTCTCGCATCCTATACGGTTCATAAAAAATCTGATACGCTTCCCCATCATACACCAATCGGCATTTTGTTCTTCCCTCTACGCGAGGAACAGGAACAAGGATACGGTGAAGTTCCCACGGCTTTTTCCCGGGGTAGTATTTCGCACATGTCTCTGTTACCCTTCGCTGGTGGTACTCCAAGAGCTGAAACCCATCTTTCTCCAACCGAATACTCTCAAAAAACTGGAACATACACCTTCTCCAAAAGTTCTTGATACTCCCGAGCCGCGTTACTATATACCATCACCCCTCCTCCAGACTTGTACACCATCCCTTGCGGTGTTTGCTCTATATACCGGATCATCACAGCACTCACTATCCTCTGCCCATCAAAAATCCCAAACACCCCTGTATACCATCCCCTTTCATACTTCTCAACCTCGGCAATAATCTCAAGGGCTCGTGGCTTTGGCACACCTGTCACAGAACCAGCAGGAAGTATTGCCTCAAATACCTCTCCGATTCCTATATCCTTTTGCAAATCCCCCTCAATATGAGAACTCGTCTGGTACAACTCTCCTCTTCCTCGGTGAACCCTTTCCCAATAACGGTAGCGTTTTACCTCTACGTGAGAGCACACCTGTCCAAGATCATTGCGAAGAAGATCCACTATGGCCACATGTTCCGCCTGTTCCTTAGGATCGTTATAGAGAAGGGAAAGGTTTTCCTCTCTGTCGGCACTGATCGTCCCTTTCATGGGAAAAGTGGCTATCTTTCCCCCTTCTATCACCACAAAGGTTTCTGGGGAGAAAACCAGGCATTCCCCCCTCAGTGCCAGGATATAGGGGGCTTGAACGGTATGGGCCAACGTCCAAAGATCATGAGACAGCTCAATACCCGTCGGAAATGTGAGATTCAAGAGATAATTCTCTCCTTGCCTTTGATAGGCTTGCACCCTCTCAAAAGCCTCCCTATACCTTTCCCAGGATACAGGGGAAACCACAGCCCAAGACACCTTTTCCTGATAGCACTTTCTATTGGTGAGACTCCCCACCTGGAAAAGAATTCTCTCCTGAGGAACATCTCCAAGTCGCCATAGAGAGGTTCTCTCTCCCTTATAATCCACAACAAAGAGAAAAGGCTCTCTTTTTGCGTACCAGATCGAAAGGGTATCTTTCACCTTCCCGGGTAACCGGATCATCCCCTCAGTTTCTCCTCCTCATGTGCAAGAAAAGAAAGCCTCTCGAGAAGGGGAGGGTGACTATACGTCATCCTCACCACAAAAGGATGAACATGAAAGGGGGAAAGGTTTTCTTTGTACAATTTGACAAGGGCCGACTGAAGTGGTTTTGCCGTTCCCATCACTTTCACAGCATACGCATCGGCCTCTTTCTCCATTTTTCGTGAAAAAAAGGCCACCACCGGCTGAATCCATGTCCCTACCCCAGACACAAACACCCCCAAGAAAAACATCTCAGAGAACAAACCATACGGCGACAATGCCCCCTCTCTCGTTATCCCAAAAGCTTGAGAAAAAAGACGAAAGTGAAGAAGAGAAAAGACAACAAAAGAACCTACAAAGGAAAGAACAAAACCAACAAGCAATTGCTTCAGAATATGACGACGTTTCCAATGCCCAAGTTCATGCGAAAGAATCGCCAAAATCTCTTCAAGAGAAAAATTCTTCAGAAGGGTATCAAACACCACAATACGCTTCACCCTCCCAATCCCTGTAAAATAGGCATTAGAATGCTTTGTTCTCCGCGAGGCATCCATTGTGAGCACGGCCTTGACACTCACTCCCTGCTTCTCAGCCCACTCCCGAATGACATCCCCATACTCCTTGTCAAGCGGTTCATACGTGTTGAAAAGAGGTTCTATCACATAGGGAGCAAGATACATGATGAGAACCTCAAACAAAACATACACCCCCCATACCACTAACCACCAGAGATTGGGCACGTTCTCGATAACAGAAAGGGCAACCCACAGCAATGGAAATTCCAACACTATCGAGAGCACGAGCCCCTTTATGTGATCTGAAATCCACAACCCCAATGTTGTTGTCGTAAACCCAAACCTTGCTTCAAGCACAAAGGTTTCATAAAGATCCCACGGTATCTGTATCACCGTAAAAAATAGCGTGGACAATCCCACAAGGAGAATCCCTGTCCAGACAAAAGAGAGATTCCACCCCACGACGAGATGATACAACCAGAGAAAGCCACCCCCAAACACCCACCAAAGAAAAACCACAAAATCAAAAAAACTCTCCCAGGTACCATAGCGCATACGGGCAAGGGTATAGTTTTCCACCTGTTCCATATCCTCAGAAGAAAAGGCATCCTTCACCCTCTCTGGAATTTCCCCCTTGTGGCATTTCAGATAACGATAATTCAAGTACCGAAGCATTTGTCTCCACACAAAGCGCAGAACTGTCAAAGCCATAGTAGCATAAAACAGCCAGGTGTATTCTCTCATGGAATCTTCTCCTTTTCCTCTTTCTCTTCAAACCATGTCTCTGTTTCCCATACCTCATCCTCAAGCAAAGCATGCCGTTTCATAAACGCCTTCATCTCCTCAGGTAACGGGGCTATCACCCGAAACTCTCCCCCTGAGGGGAGTTTCCCTCGTATTTCGTAGGCGTGAAGATACTGTTGAGAGGCCAGGCGAATCTCTCGTTTGTCAATCTTTTTTGGCCCATATAGCCTATCCCCCACAAGGGGAAATCCAATCTTGGCCATTTGAATCCGGATCTGATGTTTACGCCCCGTGTGGAGTCGAACCCCAATGAGTGTATAATGATCAGCACTGACAAGTCGCACCACATCCATCACAGCAAGTTTATCCTCAAGATAATCTCGAAGCCGTTTCTGTCGAAAAGGGATCTCCCCCTGGCAAATAGCCAAGTAATATTTCTCAACAACTTTCTCCCACTCTTTCTTATAAAACTCATAGACTCCTCGATGACGACCAAAGAGAACCACCCCTGAAGTATCCTTGTCGAGACGATGGAGAGCACGAAGATTCATGTCATGATAAAAACGCCTCACGTGCTCTTCGAGAGAATCCTTGCTCTCGTTAACCACCATACCCGCTGGTTTGTTTACCCCTATCACTTCTTCATTTTCGAACAAGATGAGGCGTGGGTCAAATACCACTGCCTGATCCTCCATCACCTCTACCCGGTCTCCACGACGAAGTTCATGAGTTGCAATCCATACTACCTGCTTATTGACAAATACACGTTTCGCGTCAATCAAGGCTTTGGCTCTTTTTTTTGATACTCCCAACTGTTCCGCCACAAAATCACGAAGCATGAGAGGATACAGACACTCAAACCGCTTCATCAGATGCCTGCTCCCTGGTCAAAAGTGACGTCCATTGGTCTCGTCTGCAAAATCTTTTGTCCTGGCGGAACATCCTCAGTGACCCAGACATTCCCACCGATAACCGCTCCCCGTCCAATCGTAATCCTTCCCAACACTGTGGCTCCTGAATAGATGATCACATCATCCTCTACAATAGGGTGACGGGGTATGCCCTTTATTGGATTCCCATGCTCATCCTTAGGAAAACTTTTGGCTCCCAACGTCACTCCCTGATAGAGCCGAACATTTTTTCCAATGATACAGGTTTCTCCTATCACCGTTCCTGTCCCATGATCAATAAAAAAATACTCCCCTATAGTAGCCCCAGGATGGATATCGATACCTGTTTTCGAATGTGCCATCTCTGAGATAATCCTCGGAATCAGTGGTACTCCAAGAGAGAGAAGGGCATGAGCGACCCGATGATGAAAAAGGGCAAGAATACTCGGATAACAAAAAATAGTCTCTCCCTTGTTTTTAGCCGCCGGATCACCGACATAGGCTGCTTCGACATCCGTGGCTAACAGTCTTCGTATTTCCGGAAGCATCTCAAGAAATGCCTTGACAATCCCAATAGCCTTCTGTTCACACTCAGGACAGGTTTTTTGCTCTCCTGTACAATCAAAACAAAAACCCCGCCTCACTTGCTCGGTAAGACGCCGATAGATCTCCGAAATAGCCGACCCGATAAGAAAGGGCATAGTCACTGAATTCATTTCCGAAGGCCCAAAATACCCGGGAAACACCACGCTCTTCAAAAGGACAAGAATCTCCTCGAGTTCAGATACCGAAGGCATAGGAACATCCCGATACGCATAATGATACAACTGGGCATACGACGACTCATCACAGAGCCTATCAACGATCCGCTGCAAAAATCCCTTGTCAGAAAACATGTTCCCTCCTTGCCTCTTTAGTATAGGCAAAAAGGACGAAAAAAGCAAAAACTCACCAAGCCATTTGCCCAAGAAAAGAGCGTTTCACTACCTCACCTCACGAAGGTGAGAAAAATTATCAAACACTGCGGGGACTTGAAACTTTTCATGGGGATATTCATAACAAGACATCTCCATCATAATATCCCCGCGCTCATATACATGATAGGAAAGGCTTTTCAATTGGCTTTGGAGAAGTTGTTTATCATACTGTGGAGCCAAAAACACAAACTGAAGATAGCTCTTTCGAGCCACCAATACCGGATAGTGAAGATCCTTCTTGATCATATCCGTCACAAGGTGGATAATTTTTTTCTTGGCTGAGGTAGGGAGGGTATGTATCATATCCGGAAGCTTCAAAGAACCAAATACAAAAGGAACCTCGTTATTGACCAAGGCCTCCACCTCCTCATGAAGATACTCAAAAAGATAAAGACCATTGAGAAGATTGAGACGAAACATCATATTGCGAAAATCTTCAAGCCGCCCCTCTTTGATCATCGTTTCCCGTTCATAGATCACATCCAAATAACGGATAGCAAGCGACACAATCTCAGCATCCCATTGTTTCCCCGCCCCCTCTCTCAGAATTTCCTCTACTTGATCAAGGTTCAATGCCTTACGATAAGGTCTATCAGAAGTCATGGCATCAAAAGCATCTGCCACTGCCAGCACCCTTGCCCCAAGAGGAATATCCTTACCTCGTAGGCCATACGGATACCCACTTCCATCCATATATTCATGGTGGAAACGTATCCAAGGAACAATATCCTGGAGGTTCTCCACTTTGGCCACAATATTGGCAGAAAAATCTGGGTGAAGCTGCATGATATTGTACTCCATCTCGTTAAGAGGAAGGGGTTTCAAAAGGATAGCATCAGGAATACCCACCTTGCCAATATCATGGAGAAGTGCTGCAATACTGAGTTTCTCTATCTCATAGTCATCCCAATGGAGATGACGAGCCAGTTCCACAGCATAGGTTGCCACCCGCATCGAATGTCCTGTCGTATAACTATCACGGGTTTCTGTCGCATTCACCAAAGAGGTCACGATATCCAGGTTCATCTTTTTGAGTCGCTCACTAGACTCCACAATATAAAGATAGTACTCGTTCTTTTCCAGGATAAAAGCAAACTCATTGGCAAAGTTTTCAAGCACCTCAGTCATAAAATACAAGACCGGTTTAGGCTCATCAAACGCCAGACTGATAAATCCACGGATAGCCTTGTTTTTCACAAGGGGCACACTCACCACCATCGAAAGGGGAGAAACAACACGAGCAAGATCATTTCCCAAAGAGTTTAAATCCTCCTCAGGATTTTCTGTAATCTGAAGCCTCATCTCCCGAACCAAACGACGATACAATGGGATATTCTCAATATAGATCTCATGGTGTTCCCCAAGATAATTTGAATTGAGTCCATACGAGGCATAATGCCCCCAACGCCCCCGAGTAAAAAGTCGCATAATCGCTGCCCGTGCCCCCAAAAGCTCAGCAAACTTCTGGAGAATACGCTGGGCAGAAATCTTTGCCGAGGATTCATTAATGATATTCTTGGAAACCATATCAAGAAGCCGCAAAGCCTCTGACGCCAAAACCTCCCGCTGTCTCACCAGAGAGTGGATTTGACGCAAAGGTTCAGAGAGTTCTGTCCAAACAAGAAAAAGCCCCTCCCTATTCATAACCTTCTGAATCAAGAGGGGAAGAGTATAGGTGCCTGCAAAACGGGCAGGCAGAGAAAGTTGAAATCGCCACTCCCCCCGACACTCCATCTCCAAAGAGGTACGTAGCCTTTGGATACCTTCCCCTAACGTTTTTCGCAGACTCTCTAAGACATCTGCTCCTTCCATCGAACGTAAAACCTCGCCGAGAGGATGTTGGTATTTGAGTTCCTCTCCCCACCATATCGCGAGCAAGTCTTTCATCCTTTCCCCTTCTCTTCTCGTCTTTAGAGTCACAAAAAAATAGCAAAAACTATACCAAAAGTATAGTCCTGCTAACTTTCATAAATATCGATATTTTCTTAAGTAAACTTGAGAGAAAAAATCTTTTTTAGGATTCGCACACCCTGTGCACATTGTACATTAGAAAAGCACAAAAATGCACTGTGCAAAAAGATTATTTTTGATATCGAATGAATTTTCAACGCCTATAGTATAAGAAAAAAACAAAAAAAAAGCAAATCATTTCCACACGTTGAGCGAAAACCTCTCTGTCTTGGCAGAAGGTAGTCCCTTCGAAGGCCACGCCCCTCACACAAAAGAACAGAAAGACAAAAAAGATAGTTTCCAGCACACATCCGCTGGCAGAAAAGATATACCCACAAAAAAAGAAACTACTCTGTGAGCCACTCTTTCCAGATCTCAGGGGTATAGCCAACCGTTACTCTTTTTCCCCATCTCACAATGGGCATACGAACAAGAGTAGGATGAGCCAACACCTCTTCAAACCAGTCAACAACAAGATACTGCATCTGTCTTTGCTGATAGAGAGAACTTTTGGTATCAATAAGCATGTCCCACGGGAGGATTTCACTGATAGACCGAAGTTCACCTGGACTGAAGCCTTTTTCTTTGAGATCAACAAAATGAAAAGACACCCTTCTTTCTTTGAAGAAACGCTCGGCTTTTTGCGTATCAAAACTCTTTTTCACACCAAAGATTTGGATCTGAGACGCCATCACCACCCCTCTGTTTTAGAGACTCTTGAAAAGTTGCGCCCACGAGAAACTCTCTATAGCTGCCTTGTTTAACGTATCCAAAGTCAAACGAATCTCATCCAGAAGAGCCTTGATCTCCTCAATATCATTGGCCTCATTAGTTTCCACAAGAAAAAGAAGTTTTCCAAGAAGATTAGTTTTGCCTATGATGGCCTCATAGATCTCACTCGAGATCCCAAGCTCCTGCAAGATCTTTTCCGCCGGTTCATGAAAAAGTGCATTCACAAGTGAAAGAAGCCCCGTTAAAAAGGCCGCATCCATAAGCTCTACATCATTTCCTTTGACATAACGCATCAGCATTTCCATCATTTTCGCCCGCTGCAGGGCAAGTTCAAAGAGAGGATTGGCAAGTTCATTATCCGATTGATAGACATATGCCAGAAGCATCAACCAGTTAAAGAGTTTTTTATACCCCAAAAGTGCAATAGCCTGACGTATCGAGTTCACCCGACTTCTTGTCCCAAACGCCGAGGAGTTAATGAACTTCAACAGATTGACAGTAATATCTGGATAACGCTTAAAGGTAGCCTCAAGTTCCTCAATATTGGCATCTTTTTCAATGAGATGCAAAAGCTCCATAATAGCGGTACGCTTGGGATCCACCCGTTCTCCATGGATAATCGTCGGGCGAGAAAAGAAGTATCCCTGAAAAAGATCAAATTGCATCTTGTCCCGATAGAAATGAAACTCCTCTACATTTTCCACTTTTTCTGCAAGAAACTTGGCATTGGTATACTTGCGGAGAAAGGCAATTTTTGCCTTTATCTGACTTTCTGTGTTCTCCCGAACATCAATCTTGATAACATCCACATAGGGAAAAAGGGGACTAAATGCCTTGATATACCCTTGGTCATTCAAGATCACATCATCGAGGGCAAAATGAAAACCTCTTTTGTGGAGATTAACCACGGTTTCGACAAAATTTTTGTCTACTGTACAGGTTTCCAGCAACTCAAAGACGAAACTTTTGGGATTCAGAGTTTCATAGAGATGGTTTTCAAAAAACTGGTTTTCCACATTGATATAACCCGTATAGCTTGCCAACAGGTTGTCTATTCCTATTTGATTGAGAACCGTAACAATCACTGACGAAGTAGCATAGAGATCATTTCTGCCCGAGAGGTTTTCCTGCGCACTTGAACGAAAGAGAAGTTCATACCCTTTGATCTCAGATTGTCGATTGAGAATGGGTTGTCTCCCGATATAAAACTCAGAACTCTCCATATACCTTCCTTCGCTTCCCTGATATATTGTATCACTCCTTCACGGATATGTCAAGTCTTTCTCAACGTTTCCAAAATATCAAAAAAACAACGTATGGCTGTCGTGATGTGAAACACAAGTTTCTCCTTCATTTTCTCTGAAACCCTCAACTCTTTCTCTTCTTTTTGCCGATAAACTTATGTATGAGAAAAAATTCCCTTTTCCTTGGATTCATTGCTTTGTTGGGGGCTGTGGCCATTTCTTTCAGTGCCTATCTTTACTGGCAAACCTCTCCCCCTGACCTTTCCATAGAGGGTAACTATACCAATCCTTTTGATACCCTTTCGTTTGAGGAGATTTTGTATCGACTCCCTGGTTCTATCCCTATTCTCCAATACCACATCCTTATGACGCCAAGAAATTCCCCCTGGCTTGCTCCTCTTGTGAAACGCCGACCAAAGTTGAGGCGTTTTGTTCTCACTTCTGAAGAATTTAGAAACCATTTGTCCACTCTCTACCAAAACGGTTTCCGTCCCATCTCCCTCGATGAATACCTGGCGCTGGAAAACGGCTCTCTCTCTTCTCTTAAAAGGCTTGCTCCCAATACCAAACCCTTTGTTCTCACCTTTGACGATGCCACCTATGGACAGTTTGATTTTGTTGACACAAACGGAGACGGAACCGTTGAGATCGATCCAGAATGTGCCATAGGTATTCTTATAGATTTTCATAGAAATCACCCTGACTTTGCCCTCACTGGTGCCTTTTGTATCGACTTCTCCAAGGTTCCTTTTCTCCAACCATCCTATGTAGAACAAAAACTCAACCTCTTACTTGATTACGGCTTTGAGATTGTGAACCATACAAAAAACCATACCTCCCTCAGCAGGCTTTTCAAGAAATCCCCCCATGCCCTCGCCCAAGAAATTGGAGAAGCTATGGAGAAATTCGAAAGTTATCTGGGCTACCGCGCAAAAAGTATAAACAAGATTGCCTACCCAAATGGACATATTTCACCCGAAGTGAAAGAGGCTATCCGAGAAATCTCTTACAACAACAAAACCTATCATTTCGTTGCCGCCCTTCATGCCTATGGCCTCCAAGCCCCTCGTCCAGCCAGTAGCCGTTTTGATCCCTATGCCATTCCTCGTATCGAAATGAGTGACAAAAACCTTGAAAAATTTGTTTTGCTTGCCCCCCACCTGATGAAAATGCCATCCCTCACAGAAAAAAACACAAAAGATTAATCCTTTCTCCCCAGAGAAGCCTTTTCTCTTCTTTAATCTTCTCTCAAACAATCAGCATATTTTTCCCCACATCCAGATCTTCACTGAAAGAAAGACTTCACACTATCCGCACGAAAAACACTTCACCCCTTCAAAAGAGAGGAAAACAGAGAGAGATGGGCATTTAGCGTTTTCTCTTTGGAAAAATACCGCACCCTTTCCTGTCCACGAGTTTGGTATTTTTTTCTCTGGTCTTCGTGGCAGAAAAGGAAAAACATCTTTTCTGCTATATCATCAGGGGAATAGGGATTGACATACAACGCCGCATCCTCACACACCTCCCAAAAAACGGGGATATATGAGACAATGGCAGGACACCCACATGCCATAGCCTCCAGTGGTGGAAGACCAAATCCTTCATAAAAAGAGGGAAGCACCAACGCTATCGCTTGTTTATAAAAAGCCACAAGCTCCCTATCTCCCACCGCACCGGTAAAGAAAACCCGAGAAGAGGCATGGCCATGGGAGATCATCTGTTCTAGATCAGGAATTCCCTTGTAGAAATGATCTTTGTTTCCCACAATCACCAGAGAGACTTCATGGTTCAACCGACTCACAAGGGAAAAAGCTTTCACAAGCCCAACGACATTTTTATGAGGTTTAATGTTTCCCACATAGAGAAAAAAAGGAGAACGGATTCCGTAGGCCTGAAGAACATCCCTTGCCTCCTGTTCGGAGA
Organism: Brevinematales bacterium; assembly: GCA_026417555.1. Classification (GTDB taxonomy): domain Bacteria; phylum Spirochaetota; class Brevinematia; order Brevinematales; family Thermospiraceae; genus Thermospira. The sequence goes on along the minus strand of JAOADA010000001.1, from coordinate 144,053 downwards.
CAAGGGATGGATCAATATCCACATAGTGGTGAATGGTTTGTATCTTGGCCTTGTGACGAGAAGAAGGATGAAGATAAAATTCTATTTCGTCTTTCGTGAAATCTGAAACTGTGATCACCGCATCAGACCGCTTGAGGGCCTGTCGTATCAGGTAACGTGCATAGCTTTTCTCAAGCCTATTATACGGGGAAACATCCGAAAGATGAAATACATCATGAATGGTAACCACCCGCTTTCTGGCCGGAATTCTCGTGACCGGAACATTAAAATGAGGGCTCCAGAAAAGATCACAAGGGGGTATTTTGTGTCGAAGTTCTATCTGTTCCTTCGGATGATAGATACGACTCCGAAGGGGAATAATATGGTCTCCATAGGGGAGAAGCTCAGCTGGCCTCCCCATCAGCACAATCTCCGTACCAGGAAGCTCAAAAAGTGAGGGGAGAATCGAACGAATATACCGCCCAATACCCGACATATTCACCATGCGGGCATCGACAACAAGCCTTTTCATGCGACTCTCCTAACCACATTTGGAATATCCACAAGACAGACAATTCACACAATCCTCACTCTTGACAAGACTTTTTTCTCCACATTTGGGACACACAAGTGCCCCAGGAAGTTCTTCCTTGTCCCGTGTCTCAGCCAAGGTATCCTGATGCGACGAACCCTGAGACCCCGATTCCCCTTGAAACTCATCAAAAAGAAGTCCTTCTTGAGCCTTGCTCAGTATACGATCGGCATATTCCTTGAGGATTTTTCCAATAGCATCAGGAACACTCTTGATCACCTTCCCATTATCCCACGCAATACTGTCTCCTGTAATTCCTATCAAGGTATCGGCAATATCAAGGGGATTGACCCCGTTTTGTAACGCAATAGAAATCACCCTCCCCAGTGCTTCAGAAAAGGCTGATACCTCTGAACCGTGTTTAGAGATATTGATAAACAACTCCACAGGCCATCCTCTGTCATCAAGACCTACTGACGTATAAAGGGTACCACTCCCCGTCTTCGTTTTGATAATCTCTCCTCGAAGGGCTTTCGGACGTTTCCACCGTGGACGACTCTCCGCTAAAATCACTGGTGAAGAGGATTTTTTGGTAGTGGTCATGGGCTGAAAAGACTTACATCCATCGCGATAGATAGTGATACCCTTGAGACCTGACTCCCACGCCTGCATATAGATGGCCTCTATCTCTTCAACAGTCGTAGAAGATGGCAAGTTAATGGTAGAAGAAATACTGTTTGAAATATATCTCTGGAGTGCTGCCTGCATCTTGATCCGATCCTCGTAGGATATGTCATGGGCCACTACGAAGATACTCTGGAGTTCCTGACTCACCCCTTCCACACCATGACAGCTCCCCCCATTCTCGATCACCTTCTCAATGATCCTTTGATCATTTCCCACCGCATCACGAAAGGCTGGATCCACATATACCAGTTTTCCTCCATCAATGAGATTCTTGTGATAAGCAAGGGCAAATTGAGGTTCAAGCGAATAGGTATATGAATCCAAAATAAGACTGATCGTTCCGGTAGGAGCCAAGGTTGTCCAGTTACTATTTCGGATACCGTATGAGCGAATAGCTGAGGCAATCTCTTTTTTCTCCTCCTCAGTATCGAAATATGACGTAGCCACACGAACAAGAGCTTCTTTATTTTCCTCAAAGAGGGGAAAACAGCCTTTTTCCTTGGCAAGCTCAATAGATGTCCGGATGGCCTGCTGGGTCATCTCCCTTGCTACAGCTGAAGCAAATTTCCTCCCCTCTTCACTGGCATACGACAATCTCAATCGAAAGAGTGTCTCCGCTAGTCCTGTAAACCCTAGCCCTATAGGACGGATCTTTAACGTATTGACACGAAACTCCTCGGTAGGAAATGCCGCCACATCAATCACGTTATCAAGGGCTCGTGTAGCAAAAGCAATTGCCTGCCGATACTCCTCCCAATCAAAATGGCTTCCCTTCACAAACCGCAAGAGATTGAGAGATCCAAGGTTACAACTGGTGTAATTATGAAGACTCTGTTCTCCACAAGGATTGGTAGAGAGAATACGCCCAAAACTCGGCACCGTATCAAACTCATTTGCCCTATCAATAAACCACACCCCAGGATCAGCAGTTCTCCAAGCAGAGAGGGCTATCATCCTAAACAGTTCTCGTGCCTTGACAGTTTTGGTAATCCCATGCCCACTATCCAGAGTAAACTCCCTCTCTTCTTTCACAGCTCTCATAAACTCATCTGTGACAGCTACACTGATATTCATATTGGAAAGGGGTTCAAAGACTTTGCGTCTCACATCCTGCACAATCCCCTGTAAAATTTCCTCATCCTCAATGATTGTTTTGAGAGACCCTTTCAGTCCTGCCATCATACTCTCGACAAAGTTGTCAGGAAGATCAAGGGAGGGGTACATGCGTTTCATCTGGGCCACAAAATCCTTGCTTGTGATAAACTCTTCGATATCTGGATGAGAGACATCCATCATGGCCATAAACGCCGCCCGACGCACACCACCACTCTTCACCGTCTCCCCTACCTCATCAAAGAGCCTCATAAAACTCACTGGGCCACTCGATGTCCCCCCTCTTCCTACACGAGCTCCCCGAGGACGCAACACTCCAAAATTGAGCCCCATTCCAGCCCCTGCTTTAAAGGTAATCGCTGTGTCCGCGGCAGCCTTCATGATAGACACCATATCATCTTCCATCCCTCCCACAAAACAACTAGAACACAGGGGAAAATCACTCCCCGCATTAAAAAGCGTTGGGGAAGAAAACATAAACTTCTGTTCCATCATGAGGTCAAAAAACACTTTTTCCATCTTTTTTTGTACCTTGGCGTCCTTTTCAGCCAAAGCCACAAATTGGGCCACTCTATGAAAAAGCTCCTCAGGCTTCTTTTCTAAGAGATTTCCATTCCTATCCCGTTTGTAATAAAACTTCTCAAGAATAAAATGTGCATTCTCTGAGAACGCCATAATCAACTCCTCAAAAGTGGTGAATATATATGATACAAAAAAGCGATAAAAAAGTCAAAGAAGAAGACACTCCAAGGGGTTTCAGTTACTTGACAGCCTCATTGCCCCTCTCTATAATATTAGCATACGAAAAGGAGCATGGGAAATGCGAATAGAACTGCGCTACTTAGAAAATGGGCGCATAGAATGTCGTTACCACCAGGTACACCTCTCTCTTTGGGACATCCTCAAGTATACTGTTCACCATCCATACCTCAAGCATTATCTTATCAAAGATTATGAAGGGGGAAACACCCTCGTACCAAAGGAAACCTGGCGATACGAAGAAAACCTTGTCTACAAAGAACTCTCCTATGGTGTGTATTACTTTCCCTATGAGTCTTTGGGATTCGTCCTCAATGACAGCCCATCTTCCCTCTCCCTCTATGCCTTTGAAGAGAACTTCAATGGTATCCCCAATCTCCAGAATGCTGATCTCATCATCGAAATACGAAATACAGATGATATTCGTCTCGTTTTTCATGCCGGGTTTCTTCCCTTTTTTCTAGGATACTACACCCTTTCCGTACTCAAGATTGGATTTGAAGATGTCACCATCACCCACCTTGCGAGTGTCTTTGAGGGTATAGTAACAAAAGAAAAGCCCACTGTTTGGGAACCCCTCGTTGGAAGTGTAAGTATCACCCCGCAAGGACTCTCATTTCTGGTTGAAACGAACGAACATGGGGAAGAGGTGTATTACCGTTTCACTTACAAAACCAGGTGTAAGAAGGAACGCCTCAAACCCCATGAGGTCAAGAGTATTGCTCTGGCCTTCAAAAAAAAAATCCTCGTGAATAAAGAAGATAAGCTATTCTTCTCAGTTGGACTGATCCTTCTTTTCTGGTTGGCATCGGTTACGCTTAAGAAAAAACTTTTCGTCCCCATTCTTCTTGTTGGGATATTTTCTTTTCTTCTCTGGCTACTCCTCAAAAGGTTTTACCTTGTCTTGATAGCCAAGAAAACCTAATATTCTTCCATCTTTCTTTTTTCTTAACCAAAAAAACAGAGAAAAAATCCATAGTTTCACCTATTGGGGGTAGGTATCCTTCAACATATTGTCTTGTTTTCAAAAAAAGAAAGTAGATGGCTACCAAAAAGTCCTTTCTTCTTCCCTCACTCCCCTGTCAGGGTACCATGGTTACCAATCATCCCTTCTCTGAGCACAAACTCTCTTTGCTATTTGCCTCTTCTCGAGTTTTATGTTATAATATTTCTCTCAAAAAGGAAGGAGTAACTATGCACCCCAAAGCCTTTGACCTCATGCGAAAATACGAAGAGATGGCAGAAAAACTTGCTACTCTCTCTCCTGGTTCTCAAGAATATATACGAATCGCAAAAGAGCGTGCTGATCTTGAGCCTTTTGTTGAGGTTTACCACCGTATCCAGTCTATCGAAAAGGAGATCGCAGAACACAAAGCCATCCTTGCTTCTTCTGATGAGGAACTCAAGCAACTCGCCAAAGAAGAACTCCCGTTGTTAGAAGAAACAAAAGAAAAATTGGAAAAAGAGATCTTGCTTTTGCTTTTACCGAAGGACAAGCTCCAAGGAAAAAACATCATCATGGAGATCAGGGCAGGAACAGGAGGAGACGAGGCAGCTCTTTTTGCTGCTGATCTTTTCCGTATGTATAGCCGCTATGCAGAAAAAAAGCGTTGGAAAATTGAGGTGATGGACTACAGCGAAAATGAACTCGGGGGTTACAAGGAGATCATATTCTCTGTGAAAGGAAAAGATGTCTATGGCCATCTGAAGTTTGAATCTGGTGTTCATCGTGTCCAAAGGGTTCCTGCCACAGAAGCGAGTGGAAGACTCCACACCTCCTCAGCCTCTGTGGTCGTTATGCCGGAAGCAGACGAAGTAGATATCCAGATAAATCCCGATGATCTTCGGATAGACACCTTTCGTGCAGGAGGAGCCGGAGGACAGTATGTCAACAAAACAGAATCTGCTGTCCGTATCACTCACATCCCTACAGGGATTGTTGTTGCCTGTCAGGAAGAACGTTCCCAACTCCAGAACCGTGCCGCAGCCATGCGTATGCTCAGATCGAAACTCCTTGACCTGGAGATCCAAAAGCAACTTCAGGAACAAACCTCTCTTCGTCGAAGTGCCATACGGACAGGAGACAGATCAGAAAAAATCCGTACCTACAACTATCCTCAGAATCGGGTTACAGATCATCGCATCAACCTCACCCTCTACAAACTCGATCAGATCATGGATGGAGAGTGCGATGAACTTATCAACCAACTTATCCTCAGCGAACAGGAAGAACTCTTGAAAAGCCTTGAGATCTCATGACCCTTCGAGATGCCTATACAGAGGCCCGGCTGCTGCTCAAAGAAAAAAACATTGCTGATGCTGATTTTTCAGCACGATATCTTCTTGCCCACGTGATAGGAAAGGATCTTTCTGCCCTTCCACTTCTCTGGGAAATCCCTCTCACCACTCCCCAGAAAAAACGATTCTTTCGTTACGTCAGGAAGCGCTGTACTGGTGTGCCCCTTGCTTACCTTGTAGGGTATACCGACTTCTATGGAAGACGTTTTGTTGTTCGACCTGGGGTACTCATCCCCCGTCCTGATACCGAACATCTTTTGTACGCCATTGAAGAGCTTCAACACAACTTTGCACACATCCTCGATATTGGTACCGGAAGTGGCATACTTGCCATCTCTCTCGGGTTTCTTTTTCCCCATGCCGTTATCGAAGCATGTGATATTTCTTTATGGGCTCTTTGTCTTGCTCACCACAATGCTCAAAGACTTAAAAAAAAGATCCGTTTTCACTGGTGTGATTTTCTCACTCATCCCCCCGATGGTGTCTACGACCTCATCGTCTCCAATCCTCCCTATATTTCCCCCTTTGAGATGGATCTCATAGAACCTTCTGTCCTGCGTTATGAACCCAAGAAAGCCTTGTTTGGTGGAACGGACGGACTTTGTTTCTATCGGGCTATTGCCAATTACAGTACTGAGCACCTCTCACCTACAGGCAAGATACTCGTCGAGGTAGATCACAAATGGAGGGACGTGGAAGCTATCTTTTCTCAAAAGGGTATGCAATGTTCTCTTCGTTACGATTACCAACACTATCCCCGTGTTCTCATCGCTGAGAAAAAACTATAGAGTGTCGTTTCCCCCTTCTCTCCCAAAACTTTTCTTCCGCACTGTCTTTCTCACATAAGCCCTTTGCACTTTTGTGCAAAGGGCTTACACTTATCTTCTTATCTGGGTAGTGACTTCTTCCTCCCCCTTGAAGACAGGGTCAACTAAAGAGTTCTCATTGGCTGGCTTTTCTGCTGCTGCCTGCACCTTGGGAGTTTTCCTGCTTGGACCATTTGCTCCAAACTCAAGATAATACTCAACCCCCACAATATACCCCAAAGCATCCTTGTGCCCCGGATAGTGTCCTAATTCTTTTCCATAGTAGGTCACATACCCCGTGAGGTTTCCCATCGTGAGTGGGAAAAGAAGTACATTCACCACACCAGGCATCCATGGAATATCTCGGATCCAGGAGAGAGTAAGATTTACCTTTCCTCCCGCTGTAGGATACCCCTGATTAAGACCCACACCAACCTGTACCATATCCAGGAAGAGTTTTATGTCTGCTCCGATTCTCACCTTGGAGAGAAGCGCCAAGGGTTTGGTATACAAAAGATCCTCTACCTCACAATAGAGAGATGGATCATTGAGAAGAAATTTTAACGGTTTTTCCACAGGATACGTATAACGCACCCCTGCCACCACGTTGGGAAGTATCCAATCAAAGGCATACTGCTCCCCTTGGCTATTGGAAAGTGTGTACCTCCAGAGGATAGGAGACAGAAGATTCTCCACTTTCACCGCTATTTGCCACGTATCTCCAAGCCTTTTGAGTGCTCCAAGATCTACCCCCGCACCACATCCTTGACGAATATTTTCAGACTGAAAAATAGCCTCCCTATTCGTCTCTATAGTATTCATATACGAGACTATTTCATCAAAACTCTCAAATCGAATACGACTCATAAAGGGATAGACCCCCACACTTGCCCCGAGAAGTACCTCCCCTACCACAGGCAAGGTATGCCTTCCTATACCAAATGAGGAAACCACTCCTCCCTTTAGCCACAGAGATACCTCAGGATCCTTAAAGAAGAAGAAGGTACTCTTCGAAGAGGTCAAACTCCCATAAGATTCAAGATCAAATATCGGCTGCACCCCTAACCACGTTTTCTTGCCAACCGGCAGAAAAAACGAGAAAAGGCTCATACTCATTCTACTATAAAAACCTGGCGTCGTGTTTGAAAGCACAAGGTTGAGAGCTCTTTTTATGTACTCAAAATCATTCGTAGGATGAGCAAGCATCTCTGTTGAAAAAGCCCCTCCTGTCCAGGGAACAATGCCATCCAGGATTCTTTTCAAAGGAATGGTGAAACTTTCATCAGTCGAATAGGCTATATAATAAAGATACGCCTCCATCAATTGATAAAAAGAAGTATTCACCCCAATACCAAAGGAAGTAGAAAAAAGATACAGACGCCCCAACCCCCACTCAGGAGAATTGGTGCTTGCTGTACGAAATACCCAGGGCTGAGGATATCCCCCATACTCCCCCATGAGAGCCGGGTTATTCAGTCCTGCCCAGGGAGAGCTATAGTCAAAAAGGGTGACATTGCCCTTAAAAGATGTGGAAGAAGAGGGTATCCCTTCTGCAAACGCACTCCCACCCACTACCCAAAGAAGTATTCCTATCCAAACGTATCTCATTCCTATCCTCCTACAGGTTCAAACCCCGAATCAGGTTAGAAATCTCCTGAGGGGTATACTTGTTAGTAATATTAGTAACCACATTTCTCACATTGTCATCATTGAGTGTCACTCCAGCCAGAGCCTCTCCATATGCTTTCAATCCTCCATTATGAGAAGACCATGCCGAAGGACGAAAATCCCCCAATTGACTATAGGCATCACTTCCCACAAGCACCCTATGAAGATCGTTACATACCCTTCCCACATTCGTAGGAGCATAGCGAAGAACATACAAAAAACGAAAAGAATTGGTATACTCCGTAAACGCAGAGGGATTGGTGAGAGCATCCCGAATCTCATCATACCTATTCGCATACGAAGAAGAAGACGCTGGTTCTCTCCGCAAAAAGGTAGAGGGACGAACAACGCACCCTATCATCCCGTCCACATAGCTTATATTCAAATAGAGAAAACGTAACAACCCAAGAAGCTCCTCAAGAGCATCATGAGACCCTTTCAGGGTATTGGTGAGACTATCTCCCGTATAGCTTGTGGTTATCTCAGTACTTGCTGTCACATTACTTAACACGCGGTCAATATTCAAAGAAAAGACTATGTTGCCATCCTGAAGAACAAGATAATCAGGAGTCTTGAGGAATTGTTTATCCCCATTAGAATCAAGCAGATTCAAAGAGGTAAGGGTAAAATACGCCACAAGAAGAACCACATTGACCTCGAGATTATCATCCTTGATAACGCCGTCTCCCTGATTGCCTACAATGCCATATGGTCCTTCAAGTGTTTCAATAATCTTCTTGTACAACGGCACTTCGCCTCCAAACAAAGCATCTTGAAACTCTTTTTTGTTCAGGGAAACCAAAAGTCCCAAAGAGATGTCGTTTCCCTGATTATGGGCTTCCTCTGCCACAATATTCGCTACAGGTAACAATACCTTCCAAAGTAAAGATTTGGCATACCCTAACCTCGCCTCACTTGAACGAGGATTGATTTTTATAGCCTGTTCAAAAGACATCGCCGCATTCTCGTATTGTTGTTTATCGAAATATTGCTGTCCTCGATACACCAGCTCCTCAGCACTTACCCCACTCATGGGTGGTGTGAGCCATTCAAAAACGTTACATCCGAAGACACTCACTACCCATCCGATAAGGATGGTTTTTTTGATCCACTTCATTGTCCTCCTCCTTTTCCTTCTACCACTTCCATCCGATCGCCAATTCAAAAGACCACCCAGGAACGAAGACGGGAACAATTCCAAAATCCCCATACACACGCCCATGCAAAGAAATGTTCGTCCAGTGATGCATCACCCCTACCCCTACTGGTATTCCCATGGCCTGAAACGTATGAGGAACCTTGCACCCTGCAAAAATATAAGGACTCACTCCCTTCTCGGAAAATATCCACCACGAGGTACCAAACTGGCTCAGAGGAAAATACCTCACCCCTGTCTCAAAGGTAAAAACCTTGGCAAAGGGATTCCACCGTAGGGTTATAACCTGCCAGGGAAGGTAGGAAAGATCATACACCACTGCCGATGTCGAAACCCCCATATCATAAAAGCCAAGGATATACTCTCCATTTTTTTCCCACTGAAAAGGTTTTGCCCACAAAGAAACCGCCACTCCTAATACACACCACCACACTTGCTTCATTTTTCCTCCTCATTTGACTCCTTCATAAGTATTACGAACATTACCATCCAAAAATGAAATAGTGTTACATAAACTTGACTGCCGTTCCATACGCCACAATCTCGGCAGCTCCTTGCATGACAGCAGCTGAAGCATACCGCATACCTACAATGGCATCTGCCCCCAATTTTTCAGCATCCTCAACCATGCGCTTGGTAGCAATAGCCCTCGCCTCATTGAGCATCTCTGTATAGGCAAACACCTCACCCCCCAGAAGCATTTTAAAAGCGGCTACAATATCCTTGCCCAGATGCTTTGAGTACACCACAGAACCCCTCACCAGCCCAAGAGTCTGAAGTTTTTTTCCTTCAATGGTGTCAGTAGTTGCGATAATCATGAGTATCCTCCTTGCCAATTTCTTTTATCCGTGCAAAAAATGCCACCACAAGCCCCATAAGAACCGCAAAAAATACAAATGAGATGAAAATCACCACCCACAACGATACACCCGCTGTCCCCAAAGCCCACAGAAGAAAAAAGGCATACCCCCCTATCATTCCCCCTACCACAAGAAAAATTACTCCTGCAGTCAGATATTTCATACGTGCTCTCCTTCTTTAAAGTATAACCGTTTTTGGTTTTTCTGTCAAAAAATTACGTCTCCTGTATTACACTCCGAACGGTTTGTATAAACTCCTGCCCTTCAACCACATGACTTTTCTTAAGAAGTTCATGAAGTACAGCATCCTCTCGGATTCCCATGAGAGTATACATTTCCACACTCGAAGGAAGAACCTCAAAGCTTGAGAGAAGTACCGAAATATCCGTCAGTTTACTATGCGAGATGGCTTCAATATGTCTCCAGAAAACCACATAAAAACTTCCCTTGCCATAGATAGCCAGATCCCCATTCACTAATAACTGCTGAAAGGCCGTTCTTCCCAAAATTTTTTTGCAAAGAGCAAGAAACACCTCTTGGCGAGAAGTAAAATAGTGTCCCAAATAACTATGAGGAAGGAGTTTTTTGTAGAGTTCATACGTGGTCTTGACATCCTTGAACGTAGAGTCCATCATATAAAGACGTTCAATATTCTTTAGGGATTGATACTCTTCCCCTGTATTCCAAAGAAGATTGGCATAGAGATACAAGAGTTCTTTCTTGACCTCTTCAGGGGAAGGTTGTGAGAGATAGTCTGAGACATATTGGATACCCTTATGGTAATCCTTGAGTTTGATCCATATCTGGATGACAGCTATCCAGGTCTTCCATTTCTCTTCTGGATGCCCAGAAGAAGCGTTTTTCAAGAAACATTCATACGCTCTCAAGGCCTCAAAGTATTTTTTGCTCTGTTCCAAACAGCGGGCATAATAAAACCATACCAAACCATTTTCAAAATGATGGTTGAGAAGTAATTCCCATTGTTTAAGAGCCAAGGAAGAATTCCCACTTTCGTAGAGTATCTTTCCATAAAGAAAACGTGCCTCAAGAATCCCTGGCCGTTTGGTTAAAAGATTCTCAAGAAACTCTTTGGCTTTTCTAGGATGATGAAGTGCATACTGACACTCAGCAGCCTTGAGAAGAGCGAGGGGATGATCTGGTTTTTGCTGAAGAACCATCATGCTATAGGCCAAAGCCTCCCGGTAGTTCCCCTGGCGCTGATAAAGACTGACCAGAGCCAAAAGAAGATCCACGTACAAAGGATGACGAATGCCTGCCACACGGCTTGCCTCTTGATAAAACTGGATAGCACTCACAAGTTGATCCAACGCCTCATAGGCACGAGCAAGGTAGTACAAAAGAAAAAGTCTCTCTTTTTGAGGAAGGTTTTCTTGCTTCTCAAGTCGGTCAGTGATACGACGGATACATTCTTGATACTCTTTTTTCTTGTAGAGACGCTGGATAGTTCGCTCTATGGTTTGAGAAAGAAACATCATCCACAGTGACCATCCCACAATCGCTGCCAAAAGTCCCGCTACTAAAAAAAGTACCCACAGAGATACCATATCCTGCCACCACATCATCACCATATCCCCCAACACTTATTCGTAGTGATCCATCCCTCTTTTCCCTCTTCTGAACGAAAAAGTACATAGGCCCCATGCCGCCTCGATATCCAGCCTTCTGTGCCTGTAGCGACACTTTCGAGAACCAATCCCTCATTTTCTGGTCTATCCAAAAGTTTCCCCTCCTCCACCACGACTGCCGGCTCGGGGAAAAATATCCTGACAGCCACCAAGGCTTGCATCAGAAAAAGAGCCCCTCCCACAAGATAGAGAATAATCATAACCTGCCGAAGAAAAGGCCACGTTTGGACCCTCCGTATCCATACCCACGAAGCCTCAACGTGACGCAATATAACCACTCCCCCCGCGAACGCCAAACATCCCAGAGCAAACCAGGACAGCCTATTTACCCCTCTGACTCCCAGCGCCACGGGATTCATGGGTGGTTTGTCAGCAAACTCTAATCGCATACGTTCATAGGTGTGACGAATAGCCTCTTGTCCAGGATCGACAAGGTACGCTTTCTTGGCATACCAGAGGGCATACCCTCTCTTCCCTTGGTTCCACAAAGCCACCCCTTCATTGTACAAGACTCCGGGGTCCCATCCCTTACTACACCCCAACACAAGAAGGACAACAACAACCAAACCATTTTTCTTCATGGTTCACACTCCTTCTGGCTTTTTTGGAGAAGAGATTCGTTATATTCCTGAAGATGAAGTCTGGCATTTGCAATAGACTGTTTCAGAGTCTCTTGAGGGTAGTCACAGATTTTGCCATGACCCGGAAAAATCCGTCGAATCTGAAGGGTACTCAGGCGCTCCAGCGAGTTAATATAATCCCCATAACTCCCCGATTGAGAGATTTTAGAGATCACTCCATCTGCAAACACCGTATCCCCCGAAAAAAGAAGTCGGTGATTCACCTCATACAAACAGATACACCCTGAGGTATGCCCAGGGGTATAAAACACCCGAAGCTTGTAGTTCCCAAAGTCAAAAATGTTCTGATCCGTAAGCCAGATATTCACACGAGACTGGATAGCCTCCTCACCATGCACAATAGCGTGAATCACATACTCATCCTGAAGTTCCAATTTGGTTGCTGCAAATCTATCAGCAGCGATTACCGCTGTTTCATAAAAAAAACCCATCCCCCCCACATGATCATAATGTTCATGGGTACAAATCACCATATGAATATCACTGACTTTCAGTCCAATCTGAGTAAGTGCCATCACAATACGATGAAAGTTTTTCTTTGTTCCTGTATCAATAAGCACATTTTTATACTGTCCCTTGATGATATACACATGTGAGCTTGGTTTCTCTCCATACACAACAAAGATATTCTCTTCCACCTCTTGAAGAATAGGCCGCTCACTCATCCCTCAGCCCCTCAATCGCTTTAATAAGGCGGTAGGTTTTCCGTTCCAAAGAGACCCTATCATGGTTCCCATACCGTTCAAAAAGCATTTTTTCCCGCATAAAATATCTTTCAAGAAAAACATATCCCATCTCGCCAATCCTTTCATACCACCTTTCATCACAAGGAAATGTTCGCAACCTCTCTTTGATGTGGATGAGTCCTTCCTTTACCTTCCGGAGAGAAGACAAGGAAAACGGTTTGGAGAGAAATATCTTTTCTTTTTCTTTGATAACGGGAGAAGGGGCTAACGTATGAAAGAGATGTTCTATATCCTCATGAACAAACCCATCAAGCCACACCCCTTCATGAGTGGCATTGATACAGCGAATCCCTCGAAACTCTGCTAAACGTTTGGCTGACACCTCAAACCACCCCTTGAAGTTCGACAGGACAAAATCAGAATCTATCTCCTCCTGGCGAATCCCCCTGTGCTTTTGCAAACGACGAGAAAGGATGGCCTCAAAAAAGATGGTATTGATAGGATGAAGCCTATGAGACAGAGGAGAATACCGATAGTAATGAGAGGTAGAAGCTACATGCGTCGTCTGATAACTAAAGGCCAAATCCTGTCCCACAAGTATCAAAGGATTTCCTCCCATAAGAAAAGAAGCATGAAACACAGAAGTCGATACCGATCCCCCCGTTTCCACATCCCCCAAGGAAGTATTGGTAGTAAGCTCGAGCCACCGTACAAACTCATGTTTGAGAAGAAAAGGATTGCCCTGAGGATCAATATCTCCATGGGCTGTTGTCGCTACATAATGAGGCCCAGGAGACGCCTCCCTCACAAAAGCCAACGTCTGGGGATGAGCCACAATATCATACACAAGATGGATACGGGAGAGAAAATCTTTTTCTATCCCTACAAAATCCTCAAGGGTATGGACCTGAGCATCAAGAGAATACACGAGGTCAGGGACAATCCCTGCCTCATACAGAGGAAGAAGGGCTGTATCTACCGCCACCATAAACACCGAAGATGCCACCCGACGCAACGCTGGAAGCGACTCTCGGAGAGAGGGCCCTGCCGAGACAATAACAACAGGGAAATTATTCTGACGAAAAAAGAGCTCAGACAAAGGAGTAGAAAAGGGAAGGTTATCAATATTGCGAATCATGTGGACAAGCCAGATCTCCTCAAACTTGAGGCGGGTACTAAAATCCCCCAGTTTTACCTGGGCAAGACGCTGTATACGTTTCTCAAAGGCATCATAATTTCCCAGTTCATAACTCCCCCGTAAAACAAGGGTTTTCACCCACCGGATAGAGCCAAAATCAAGCAAAGCAAAGATACTATCAAGTGCCTCCTCTGTTTGCTCAGGACCTATCCAATACAGCGAGGATGGAAGTTCGTACACCGTCTGAAAAATCTTGGCTATTTCCGGATGAGTTTCAATCACCACCCCTCTTTCAAAACCCTCCTTTTCCAGAAGTTCAATATGATATCCAAGCCCTGCCCCAAGAAAAATCACAAAGGTTTTCGAGGGATCCAAGCCCTTCAATCCTTCTACCAGGCGAAGGGCTTCCTTTCCCGGTGAGTAGGGACTATGAACAAAACGCTCCCCAACACGAAGGGTTACCAGACCATCCTTTGCTTGAACAAAATCTGAACTCTGTTGGGCCATGTTCCGAAGAAGCGGGTAACGTATCATACACACCTCATAATGGAAGAAAAAAAGACAGAAAAAGCGCTATCCTCACACTGACATAGCCAAGTACCATGCCTGCTACCACATCCGTAGGATAATGAAGCCCCAGGTACATCCGAGAAAACCCTATCAAAACCGCAAGAACGAGAAAAGGCCATGTCCACATCGGATAAAAATACCAGAAAAAAAACACCACGGTAAACGCCCCAGCCGTATGTCCCGAAGGAAAAGAAAACCTATCCGGAGGAGCAAGAAGAATCGAGATATCCCCATGCTTCACATACGGTCTATCCCTGGTGAAAATATTCTTGATCAGGATCTGAAGAAGAATCTGTATGAGTTGCGCCATAGCCAAAACAATCCCTGCGTACAGATCAAAGAAAAGAAAAAAGAGAATCAAACCAAACCACACGTACCCATCCCCTACACGGGTAATGAAGGTCATAAAGATATTGAGCCCACGTCGACGCTTCCGGGCCAAAAGGGCAACAATTTCCTTATCCAGATTCGCACTAATATGAAATTTTTTCTTCTCCTTCACGGGAAGGGCAATTTCTTGAAAAAGGACCTGGAGAATAGTTTTCTCTTTTCGACTCAGTCCCCTAGTAAGGATATAGCGGCTCCTGCGTGCATCATACACATAAACATCCTCAAGAAACTCCCTCACCTCTTCATCCTCAAGAGCATCCATTATTGTCTGCCACTGAGCAAGAGAAAATTTTTTAGGAACAGAAAGAGGTTTTGTTTTCTGGGAAGAACTTTTTTGTTTTTCTTCTGGCATAGGTTCTCCCTATATTCTTTTCCTTTTAACATTATACACGATTTTCAAAAAAAAAGAAAGCAAGAGAAGATTTTTTCTCTCTGAAGTTTGTGTCCACCTTCAAAAATTTCAAAAACTTTTTTTCTCTTTTGTGACTTTTCCTCTCATACAAGAACTCGTCCAGATGATTCATTTGACATTTTTCTCATTTCATGCCATACTAAACAGGCTAAAGGGAGAAAAGCATGCACTGGATAGCACGAAGTATGTATGAAGTGTATCGCACGGCCATACGTGCTTACCTCAGAACCTTCGTCGAATTTCAGGTCTGGGGAGAAGAAAATCTTAGGGAAGCAGGCACCCCATGTATCTATTGTTCTAACCATTTTTCCTCAACAGACCCTTTTTTTGTGATTACTCTTATGAAGGAGCCAGTCCATATGGTCATAGGACCAGGATTTTCTGTACCCATTGTAAAACACTTTCTCACCTGGATGGAACAGATCAATGCCCTCCCCGAACATCGCAAAAACGTTATCCCCAAAGCTATTGAATACCTCTCTCGAGGAGAATCCATCTATATTTTTCCTGAGGGAGATCTTAACAATCAGCTCGAGTTTCGTCAATTTTATCACGGTATGGCCAAAATCTACAAAGAAAAACCTACCCCCATTGTGCCCATTGGTATCGTCTCCCCAAGACGCCATGTCAAACGCAAATCTGCCACTATTCAAGTAGGGGAACAACAATATGAGACGCTGACTGTTCTTTCCGGAAAATACTATGCCAACATTGGAAAGGCTATGTATTTTTCGTCGGACACCCCTCTTGAGGAGATCACCGAACAGGTTCGAAAGCAACTTGAATACCTTGTGTGGGACATCAAAGTCAACAAATTCTGGAGTTAAGGAGTATCCTATGGCCCTTTTAGAAGACTTCAAAGCCATGGTCAACGGTCTCATCGACCACGCGGATGACATTCTCTTCCTTGATCTCAAAGTCAAGATGAAAAATGGCAACTATATCCATTACCGCGTGGACCACAAAAAAGAACAAAAACTTCGAGACAAACTTGCCAAAATGGCAGCCAAGAAGAACACACCCGCAGGAAAATAACCCGCATGTTTCTTGGCATCCTTACCCTCAACCTTTCTATTCCCTACAGTGAAACGATAAAGGAAAAGCGAAATATTCTCCGTAGCCTCAAAGACACTGTCAGAAAGAAATTCAACGTTTCTGTAGCTGACGTCTCTGAAGAAACCTATGGAAGCTTTTATACAGCTGTCGCGATTGTTGGAGTCTCAGCCGATGCCTCCTACCTCCAATCAACGTTTTCCAATATTGTAAACCTCTTAGAAACCCTTTACCAGGAATATATCATCGCCCACAAGATGGAAATTGTCTCCTATCTTCCGGATGAAAATCCTCCCCCTCTCATATGAAGAAAAACTCCTCCCTGATAACGAGACAGAAAACCATCTTTAAACTCCCTAAACCTCCCTTCTAAGATAGCACGCCTCGCTCTCTTGGTAAGATTGACAAGAAAATGAACGTTATGAAGCGACGCTAACCGAAGCCCAAGGATCTCCCCACTCCTATGCAAATGGCGAATATAAGCTCGGCTAAAATTCCGACAAGTATAACAATCACATTCCTCATCAATTGGACGAAAATCATATTCAAGTGCCTTATTTCGCAAATTCAAACGCCCATCATGAGTAAAAACCAACGCATTTCTTGCAGCTCGTGTTGGAAACACACAATCAAACATGTCCACTCCAAGTTCAATCCCATAGAGAATATCCTCGGGGACACCGACTCCCATGAGATAACGAGGCTTATCAAAAGGAAGTATCTCGTGTAACACCTCAAGCATACGGTACATCTCTGGTTTTGGCTCTCCTACAGACAAGCCCCCAATCGCATATCCTTCAAACCCCACACCAACAATCTCTTCGACAGAAAGACGACGCAAATCCTCAAAGATCCCTCCCTGGACAATCCCAAAAAGGGTCTGATAAGGACGCTTCACTTTTTCAAAGGCTTCTTTAGAACGCTTTGCCCAGAGGGTAGTCCTTTTCAAAGCATCAAGAACCTCAGCATGAGAGGCATCTGCCGCCACACATTGATCAAAGGTCATGACAATGTCAGCCCCCAAAGAAGCCTCTATCTCCATCACTTTTTCCGGAGTAAGAAAATGATACGAACCATCAATGTGTGATTGAAAACGCGCCCCCTCATCAGTAATCTTGCGAAGTTTTGCCAGGGAGAACACCTGAAACCCCCCACTATCTGTCAATACAGGCCTCTCCCAATTCATAAATCGATGAATTCCCCCAGCCGCCTCAATCAAAGCCACCCCTGGTCTCAGGTAGAGATGATAGGCATTCGAGAGGATAATCTCAGCCCCAATTTCCCGAAGTTCATGAGGAGAAAGGGTTTTGACGGTGGCTTGTGTTCCGACAGGCATAAAAATGGGGGTATGTACCACCCCATGGGCCAGCTCAAGCTCTCCTGCTCTTGCTCCACCCTCACAGGCTACTAACCGAAAATTCATATCCCCCTCACTGTAACTCTTGTGGTACAAAACGCTTCGTATAGGGAGGAAACTGATCCCGTGTTCCAGAGAGCATAAACTCCACACGAATTTGAGGCTCCCAATAGGCTATACGACGAAGCGTATCTAACTGCCGTTGGATAGTAAATCCTACCCGCATTTCCCACTCATTGAGATAGTGTGTCACAGAAAAATTCAACGCTTGAATCTTGAAAAAACTCCGTTGTAACCCCTGATAATCAAAAATATTCAGACCGTCCCAAAGGTTTTTCCAAAAATTTACATACGGCTCATTAAACCGTCCACACGCCGCATAATCATAACGGTATAACTTGCGATTCACCACCTGGGTAGCAAAGTCAAGCTTCCAGTATTTTTGGAGCCAGATCCCCGTACCAACACTCAAGGAAAAAGAACTCGAACGTGGACTGAGATAGTCGATCAAAAGATTGGCCTGATACGTCAGGGCTTCTACCTTGTAGACAAAGGGAGGATACACGTTTGCTAGTGTCGCATAGGAACTCACGGCCAAAGAAAGGTTTGTCTGTTTGAGAAGATCATACCTATGCCTCACTGAAGGAATATATGTCCATGGGGCAACAGGGACAAACGCATTCTCCCACACCACCGTCCCTGAGATACGGTTCGTAATCTCAGGATACTGCCAAACTATTTTTGAATTTCTTCTGGTGAGGGTATCCAGCGTTACCCCTGTAGAGGAAGAAAACCACCACACCTGCAAACTCGTTGACGCACCCATCGTCTCCTGAATCTGGTTATTTAGATATTCATCCTCTACACCATTCGTGATCCTATACACTGTCGCATAGGTATATGAGAGTTTGTACACCACCATATTTGAAAGCCATGTGCATCCTGTCGAGGCACTCACGGAATGAGAATACTCTCTCGGCTTGGTTTGATAAATACTTCGAAACACTTGATACTGAAAAACATGAGACACCGAGAAGGGAAACTGTACCCTCCAAAAAGGGTCATTCCCCATCGAAAACGTTTCTCCTGTTGAGGTACGCATCGTATAATCTACTTGAGCCCCAGAATACAAAATATTGTTGCTATAATTCACTTCAAAACTTGACCACCGTTTTCGATTGAGAAGCGAGAGGGCATGATCCCAGTTAATCTTCTTGTTCAGCAATTTCACAGAAAGCCCTACCGAGGCGTTTTCCTGGTGATGATACGAATCAGAAACAGGCATAGTGTTGGTATCCAGCGTCTCCGAGGAAGTATAACTGAGATTCCCATTGAAAGAAGAAGAAACACTTGCCCACTCAAAGCTATTGGTTTCCATCACGTCGGAAAAAAGGTGTGTATTATCTTGTCGGAGAGACGCTTCCTGTGTTGCGATCAAGCCACCTTCCCCTTGAGATTTTTCCTCCATCCCTTGTCCCCTCTCATTCGTTTGCCTTGTCTCAGAAATACCCACAGAACCAGAAGAGGAGGAAACTTCTCCCTGTCTCGTGATCCTCTCACTTCGACGATGTGTTTTTACCCAAAAGGTCTTCAAAGAGGTCTCTTCAAGAAGGGGAATGGTGGGAAGGGTATAGGAAATATTAGGAAAGGAAACCTGATAAAGATAATAACTATAGGCATCATTTCGATAACTATTGGAAATAGACTCATTTCGTTTTCGGCTATATATCCATTGCCCATTCAGGGTAAGCTGGGGAGAGGTGATGGTAAAGCGACGAGTCAACGAAGAAAACCCGGGCGAATTATCACTTTGAGAAAAGAATTTATTTTCCTCAGGTTGGAGGATATGTTGAATATTGAAGGTATCTCTTCTTTGAGAATACTTTTTCGTAAAAAAGGGATCGTTCAAGTCTTCAGTATAAAAAGTGAGGGCAAAAGTATCCTTCTGGAGTGTTCCCTCAAGCATATAGTGCCAGGACCATTCGCGAACAGTTGTCCATTCATTGTTTACCTGGATCCACTGAGAGTACCGATCATTGGATGCATCATAGAAAAGCCTCACATCATCAGCCGTCTCACCAAAAAAACGGATTTGCTGAAAAACCCCTATAGGTTTTTTATTCACATAACGGACAAATCCATACTCTCCCATTCGCTCGTAGATATCAAGCCCAAACTGCATCGTCCCGAAAGAAGGAGACCAATCCATGGTATTCATGATATACCAGCCAATACGCTTCTCAATGCCTGCTGCTGTTTTGATACCGGTTACCCGCTCAAGTCGCAAAAAAAAGGGAAAATAAAACAATCTTTGTTGCCCCACCGTATACGTATTGTGAAGAGAAAAAATCACATCGTCACGAAAATACCATACCTTTTCTGCATACAGCTCATAGTGAGGAATTTCCGCCGGGGTAAACGTTAGGTAGGCCTTTTTAAACACTGCCCGTTTGTCACTGAGAATCTCGACTTCCTCAGCCCTATAAAAAAGGCCTGGGGAGGTTGTCGTTCCTGTCGTATCTCTCAGATACGAACGCACATGCCGCATACGACCGGTTTTTTTTTCTGGTTGGTAGAAAAAGCTCTCTGCCAAATAGAGGGTATTTCCATCTCGAAACTCAACCTCGTCAAAAGCCGCTATCTCAAGGACCGTCTTATTACTCTGAATTGTCACATACACCCGCTGGGCGGAAAGCCTTTTTCCCTCAAAAAGGATGCGCACATTGCCTGTAAAAATCACCTCCTGAAGTGCAACCGCCTCATAATTCCGTACAGAAACCCTATCAAACCCTTCAAAAACAAGAGAAGAAACTCCCTCAAGTCGAGGCCTCTCAGAAGAGACCGCCTCCTGCCGATTGGTAAGGGTTTGGGGCTGTTTCCCCTGAGGAGAGGACTGAGGTACCTGGGCCCACACCCCCAGAATCACTCCACCCCATAGACAAAGACTAGCAAAAACCCTCACATAGCCACCCTGTTTCAGAGTTTTACCATTTTGATACGGTTATAGGCATTCTCAATAATCTGTGTGATTTGATCAAATTTCTTCTGGATAATAAGTTCTTTCTTGTACAAGGTGCTTCCTAGGCCTACCGCAACTGCCCCTGCCGCAATATATTCAATAGCCATAATGAGAGAAAGCCCACCTGTGGCCAAAATTTCCAACTCAGGAAGTGGTCCCCGAAGTTCCCTAATATAGGAAGGATTCATCTCACGAGCCGGAAACAGTTTCACCACATCAGATCCCAATCGATACGCTTCATAAAGCTCGGTAGGAGTGAGACCTGCAAGCACAAGCATCTTGTCTGCCTTTTTGACTTCTTCCACAATTTCTCTATTGAGAATAGGACTTACCACAAAATCTACTCCTATCTTCACAGCCTCTCTTGCCTGTTCTTTGGTCAATACGGTCCCAAGCCCAATAGCCATCTCTGGAAACATCTCCTTGACCCGCGCCACCTCTTTCACAATCCCAGGAATAGAAAGCGTAAACTCCATGATCCGACATCCAGAGGCAAGGGTTGCCCTGGCAAGATCAAAGGCATAGTCTGCATCAATCCCACGAACAATGGGAAGAATTCTCTCCTCTTTCAAAAGGGAGACGGTCTCTTTTGCGGTCATCATGATCACTTCCTCCTTGCCTCTCACCATCAATCCTGAATCTGAACCACCCCAAGCCCACGGAAACGCTGATACCGTGCCTGAACCAACTTAGGGATACTTATTCTCACAAGTTCATCAAGATGGCGTAACAAGGCCTTCCGGACAATGGCTATCATTTCTTCTGGTTGACGATGGGCCCCTCCTATCGGTTCAGGAAGAATCTCATCTATCACTTTGAGCTTGAGCAACTCTGGTGCGGTAAGTTTAAGAGCCTCTGCGGCACGGGGACCTTTTGAAGCATCGCGCCACAAAATAGAAGCACACGATTCAGGAGATATCACAGAATAGATAGCATTTTCAAGCATCAATACCCTATCAGCTACCGCTATAGCCAGAGCTCCCCCACTCCCCCCCTCTCCAATCACCGTAGCCACAATTTGGGTTTTGAGACCAGACATCTCAAAAAGATTTCTCGCAATGGCTTCCCCCTGACCCCTTTCTTCCCCCTCCATGCCAGGATACGCCCCAGCTGTATCCACAAAGGTCAACACAGGCAAACCAAACTTCTCTGCCAGCTTCATCGCACGAAGTGCCTTTCGGTATCCCTCTGGTTGGGGCATCCCAAAGTTGCGATAGAGTTTGTCTTTCGTCCCCTTCCCTTTTTCCTCTCCTATAACAACACAACGATACCCCCCCAACGTAGCAAAACCCGTAATAATCGCTGGATCATCACGAAAGTTTCTGTCACCATGGATCTCCAAAAAATCATCAAAAAGCTTGTCTCTATAATCAGAAAAAATTGGTCTCTCGGGGTGACGGGCCACAAGGGAGATTTGCCAGGGAGTAAGATTCTTGTAAGTCATCTCAAGCATGTACTGAAGCTTTCTCTCCATCTCTCGTAACTCTACGGAAAAATCACTATCTAGATGTTTTTTGAGTTCCGCTATCTTTTCCTCCATCATTTGGATGGGCTTCTCAAAATCCAAATAATACTTCCGCATTTTTGCACCTCTTTATTTTCGTTTTCCCCAATAAACATGCCTATATATGATAAGAGCAAGAAAAATTTTGGTCAAGTTTTGAGAAAAAAGTTGTCATCCTCACCAAAATGTTCTCCTCTAAGTCTCCCGCAAGAAAAAGAACATTTTCCTGAAGATATCCGAAAATTGCCACCTCACCCTTGACTTTTTCATTTTCCCTTTTTATACTTATATACTCTATCTATTTTTCCCCTTCGGAGAGGGGTTTCTCTCTCACAAGCTCCCTTCTTAAAGGAGGATATATTCATGCGAAAACCAATCATTCCTCTTATAGTGGTCATTGTTTCACTCGTAGGACTCACTCTCTATTTCGACGTCTTTCGAAAACAGGAAAAAAATCCACACATTCTTGAGGGAAGTGGTACTATAGAAGTCACTGAAATCGATATTGCCTCAAAGATCATGGCAAGAATTGCTGATGTCACAGTCAAAGAAGGAGATGAGGTAAAAAAAGGGGACATCCTTGTTCGTCTCGAAGGAGAAGAACTCTCTGCCCAAGAAAAATCTGCTATTGCTAATTATGAAAATGCTCTCGCTAACTACAAAAGAGCAAAAGAATTATATGAAGCTGGAAGCCTTCCCACAAGAGACTTTGAGGCCATATCTACTACCTACCAAATCGCGAGAGCCAATCTTGATATTGCCACTCTCTCAGCAAAAAACACCATCATTCGAGCCCCCATCGATGGATACATTGTCTCGAGAAACCTTCACCCCGGTGAGATTGCTTTCCCAGGGTCAGCCATTCTTACCCTGGCTGACCTCACTCATTGTTGGATCAAAATCTATATCCCGGAAACCAAACTTGGACTCGTCAAAATCGGACAACGAGCAGAGATCAGTGTTGACTCTTTCCCAAACAAGAAATATGAAGGAAAGGTTATATATATCTCCCCCAAAGCAGAATTTACTCCAAAAACCGTCCAAACAAAAGAAGAACGTGTCAAACTCATGTTTGCTATCAAGATTGAACTCCCCAATCCCCATCTCGAACTCAAGGCTGGCATGCCCGCCGATGCAAAAATCTTTCTGGTCTCTGAAAAACCCTAACCTATGATAGAGGTATGCAACGTTTCCAAAACCCTGCAAGGAAGAACCATCATAGAGGATATTTCATTCTCCCTAAAAGAGCAAGAGATTATTGGTATTGTGGGACCAGATGGTGCAGGGAAAAGTACCCTCACCCGTATCATCGCAGGCTTGCTCAAGCCCACCACAGGAAGGGTATTGGTATATGGCAAGGACCTTCATGACTCCTCCTCTCTTTCTTTTCTCAAAGAAACCATAGCTTACATGCCCCAAAAGTTTGCCTTATACGAGGATCTCTCTGTGGAAGAGAACCTGCACTTCATAGGAAGACTCCACGGCTTGCCCCACAAAGAGCGAGTCAGAAAAATTGAAAGACTCTACCAGTTCAGCAATCTCAAACCATTCCGAACTCGATTGGCCGGTCATCTCTCTGGGGGAATGAAACAAAAGCTTGGTCTTATGTGTGCCCTTATGCATGCCCCAAAAATCCTCATCCTTGATGAACCAACCAATGGAGTAGATCCTGTTTCACGAAGAGAATTCTGGGAACTTCTTTATGAACTCCTCAAGGAAAATATCTCTATCATTTTCACCACTTCTTACATGGAAGAAGCAGAACGATGTGCCCGGGTAGCTGTCATGTATGAAGGACGATTTTTGTTTCTCAAAAAATCAGAAGAAATAGCCTCTTTGATTCCAGAAGAAGTTGTGGAATGCATTGTTGAGCATCCCTTGGCTCTCTCCCACATACTTCACAAACACCAAGAGGTGAAGGCTTTTATCAGGGGAAACACCCTTGTGGTATTTTCTCACAACGTCGAGAAAGACATGGCCCATCTTGCTACTCTCTTGGGAATCCCCTTGTCCTGGAAAAGAAAAAAACCCTCACTGGAGGACGTATTCATGGCATGGCTTTCCAAATGAAGCTCACATCCTTTGTGGCATCTTTCAACAGAACCCTTGCTATAGCAGAGAAAGAATGGATTCAAATACGACGGGATGTAAGAAGTCTCGTTATGGCCTTAGTTATTCCTATTTTTTTGCTTTTCATTTTTGCCTATGGTTTGAGCTTGGATATCAAAAATATCAAAGTGGCTATCATGGATCACGATCGTTCCTTTCTCTCCAGAGAACTCGTCTCAAAATTGCAGGGGAGTTCTTACTTCATAATAGAGAAATATCTTCTCTCGGAACAGGAAGGAGAAGAGGCCTTGGAAAGTGGAAGTGTGAAGCTTGTTCTTGTCATTCCTGGTGGCTTCCAGTCCTCATTTCTTTCCGGAAAACCTGTTCATCTTCAACTGTTGGTCGATGGGTCAGAAAGTACAACAGCAACCGTGGCTTCTGGGTATGTTCAGGCTATCGTCTACGAATATGCCCTCTCCTATAGAGAAATTGCTTTGAAAAGAATGGGTCTTCACATTTCTCTTCCCTTGAATATCGAAAGCAGGGTTCTTTACAATCCAGAACTTGCGAGTAAAAACTTTATCATTCCCGGGATTATTGTGATAGTGATGGCTATTCTCTCAGCTGTTATCACCTCTCTCACCATTGCGAGGGAGTGGGAAAGAAACACTATAGAAACCCTTCTCACCACCCCTCTCACCAAGTATGAATTCTTTTTTGGAAAACTCCTCCCATACCTCTTTATTGCCCTGTTTGATCTCATGTCCACCGTGGGAATTGGGCATTTCTTTTTCCATGTGCCTATCAAGGGAAGTTTTACGGAACTGTATCTGCTTGCTCTGCTTTTTCTGATTGGTTCCTCGAGCCTGGGTATGTTGCTTTCTACCATCACTCGCTCCCAGATTCTCTCTATTCAGATTTCTTTCATCCTCACCTACCTTCCCACCTTTATCCTCTCTGGATATATCTTTCCTATTCTCAATATGCCTCTGCTTATTCAGGCCATCTCCTACCTCGTCCCGGCACGGTACCTTATCTCAATTATCAAGGGAATTGCCCTCAAAGGAGTAGGAGCGTCTCTCCTTGTAACCCAGATTCTTTTCCTGGCCGTATTTGCCCTTCTCTTGAGTGTTGTCACCCTCTCCAAAATTCGTATGAGTTTGGAGGACGAATGATTCGCCATGGAATCCTTCTCACCCTTCTTCAAAAAGAGTTCACACAAATTTTTCGTGACATCAGAATGCGTGTGGTACTTTTTGTCCCACCTGTGGCAATGCTTCTTGTCTTCGGATACGCCATCAATACAGATCTCAAAAATGTCCGTCTTGCCGTGTGGGACGAAGATAGGTCAGCAGAAAGCCGTCACTTGATAGAAAAATTCACAGGGAGTGGGATTTTCTTTGTAGAGACCTATGTCCAGGATGAAAAGACAGTCAATCTTCTCTTCGATACAGGAAAGATCGATATGTTCCTTCATATTCCCCCACAATTTGAACAAAACCTTCAAAACGGAAAACAGGTCTCTCTCCAGATTCTGGTGGACGGCACAGATTCTAGTCGCAGTTCTCTCGTGATCGCCGCTATGCAAGGACTTTTTCAAGAGGTCATGCTTCCTTATCATCAAAAGAGTATACAAAAAGCTTTCATGATTCGCCAAAATGGAAGCATACAAGCCCTTCCTTCTTCCATAGCAATAGAGGAAAGGGTATTCTTTAATCCAGGACTCTCAAGCAGAAATTTCTATCTCTCGGGGATTTTTGGTCTTCTCATTTCTATGATTACCATTTTGCTGACAGCTATGTCGGTGGTCAAGGAGAGGGAAAACAATACCCTTGATCAGCTCATTGTTTCCCCTTTGCGGCCAGCTGAACTCGTCGTTGGAAAAACACTTCCCTATATGATAGTAGGTTTTGTAGATACTATAATGGTTTCTCTCTTGCTTATCTTTTGGTTTCACGTACCCTTCTCTGGGAGTTTTCTTCTCCTGCTCCTTGTTTCCGTAGAATTTCTTCTCACCACAACGGCTATTGGGCTTTTTATCTCAACTATCTCACAGAATCAACAGCAGGCCATTTTGACGGTTGTTCTTTTTATGCTCCCTGCCTTGCTGTTCTCCGGCTTTGCCTTTCCCATTGAATCCATGCCTCCCGTGGTTCAACTTCTTACCTATGCAAATCCTATGCGGCATTTTCTCGATGTTGTTCGTGGCCTTTTCCTGAAAGGAGCCGGAATACGCATCCTTTGGCCACAAATTCTGTTTCTTTTTGTGATCGGGTTGAGTATGTTTCTCGTCAGTGGGAAGCGTTTTGCCAAACATCTTGAGTAGAGGAAATACTATGGAAACGGTTGTCGTCCAAAACCTCACCAAAACATTTCATACTTTTGTTGCCGTCAACAAGATTTCCTTCACGGTCAAAAAAGGAGAAATCTTTGGATTTCTCGGACCTAATGGTGCAGGCAAGACAACCACCATCAAGATGCTCTGTGGTATCTTGACTCCCACAGAAGGAAAAGGTTCTATCTTGGGGTTTGATATTGTCAAGGAACAAGAACCTATCAAACAAAACATCGGCTATATGTCTCAGCGTTTTTCACTTTACGACGATCTCTCCTTAGAAGAAAATCTTGCTTTCTTCGGGGGGTTGTATGGGGTCACATCTCCACTCCTCTCCGCCAGGATAAAAAAACTTTTGGAAGAAATGGAAATCCCCGTTTCCCCAGCGACTCCCACCAGAAATTTGCCCACAGGGATAAAACAACGGCTTGCTCTTGCGGCAGCCCTTATCCATGATCCTCAGATCCTCTTTCTTGACGAACCCACATCTGGTGTTGATCCTCTCATGAGAAAAAAGTTTTGGGAAATTATTTATACCCTTGCCCATCAGGGAAAAACCATCTTTGTCACTACTCATTATATGGAAGAAGCAGAGTACTGTCACCGCATAGGACTCATTATGGGAGGAAGGCTCATCGCTGATAACTCTCCTCAACGGCTAAAAGAAACATTTGAGCATGGTGTCTATGTTCTCGAAGACAATCATCTTCTCGAACTTTTTCACTCACTGGCTTCTCTTCCCTGGGTTCTCCATAGGGCCCTTTTCGGAAATACCATCCACATCGTCGTACCCCCGACCATAGACCTCGCTACCCTTCAACAGCACCTTTCTTTGTTGGGATACCCATCGGTTTCAATAGAAAAAACCCTTCCCTCTCTTGAACATATTTTTCTTACACGAGTTAAGACCCTCCAAACGATCTAATACCTCTCTTCACTTCCTCATCTCACACTTTGTTTCAAGAGAATCCCCAAAGTATTTTCAAATTCATATTTTTTTCTCCTTTCACTTGACAGATGCTTTTCTTCCCCATACAATAACTACACGAATATCAGGTAAGGAGGGCTTATGACGAAGACGGATCTTCAAAAGAAGACCAAAGCCGAACTTCTTGAACTCGCCAAAGAGAGGGGTATCAATGTGGGGGCATCAAGTACCAAAGACGCTATCATTGAAATGATTCTCTCGTCGGGGGAAAAGAAAAAACCACTCAAAAAAACAACTCCTTCCGGAGACGAAAAGAAATCTCCACCCCGAAAAAAAACCTCTCCCATACCAGAACCCAAAAGAGAGGCCTTTGATCCTATCACCGCAGGAGAAAGCAAAAAGTTTGAGATTGAGGACTATAGACAAACACGTCCTGCTCTTGTTCCAGACCTTAGTGATATTTACGACATCCCTGAGAGTTATAACGAAGATCGTCTCACTCTTCTTGTCCAGGATCCTTACTGGATTCATGCTTATTGGGACCTCTCCCAAAACACAAGACATACCCTCCTCTCAGAGGGACTGGGACTTGTGATCCGCCTCTTTTACGGGGAAAAACAGACGATGGATATAGAAGTCAACCTCAATGCCAAAAACTGGTATATCAACGTTCCTCTTCCTAACGTTACCTACCGTGGAGAATTGGGATATATCAAGCATGGTGTTTTTATCTCACTCACAGGCTCAAACTTTATCACCGTCCCGAGAGACAAACCTGCTGAAAGACCATCACCAGCCAGCCCCTATGAACCATCGCCCTCCTTTCGATCAGAAGAGAGCGTGGCCGCAGAAAAACAAGAAAAGCTCTTTGAACGCTCTGGCGGGTATGTTATTCACAAACTTGTAGGATCAGAAGTAGTCAGTGAATGGATCTCTGTTCCCTCTGGGCTTTCCTCTGGTCAGATCTCCTCGGGAAGTGGCGGAATGGCTGTAGTACAACCAAGCGAAAGAAAACGCAAATTTTGGGCAGAACTTCATACAGAACTGATTGTTTATGGAGCCACAGAACCAACCGCCCGTGTTACCTTAGGGGGAATACCTATTCAACTCACCCCAGAAGGCACCTTCTCCATACGTTTTTACTTGAAAGACGGTTCCCATGCTATACCCTTTGTGGCCACCTCTGAGGATGGAGTGGAAACGATTGAGATCACCCCTTTTGTGAACAAATACACAACACGAGAAGAGCGTCTCAACTAACCGAAAACAAGGGGGCAGGGAGGATATGTGACCCGCTTGTTGGTGATCAGCGATTCTCATGGGAAAGTGGATCGCATTTATGATCTTATTCGCAAACATCGTGAGGAATTTGATGTGCTTTTTCACCTTGGTGACAAAAGCTATGATATGTTGTCCTTTTTGGATGATGGGTTTCCTCTGGTGCTTGTCAAGGGAAATATGGAGACCGTCTATCCAGAAATGAACATCGTCGTTGACTGGGAACGCATCACCGAATACGATGGCGTAAAACTCCTTGCAACCCATGGTCATAGATACAGTGTCCATTCTACCCTCGTGTTTCTCAAAAAACATGCCCTCCACCTTGGGGTAAATCTTGTCCTTTTTGGACATACCCATGAACAAGCATCTTTTGAAGAAGAGAACATCTTCTATTTCAACCCAGGCGCTCTCCAGAATGGTCACTACGGAATGGTAACGCTGGACAGCGGCAAAATCACAGAGCATCGACTTCTTTTTCTCCCCGATAGGTGGTAAATATGATAGAGATCCGAAACGAACAAGAAGCCTTTGACAATCCTCTCTTTCTCGACAGGTTGAGCCAACTTTTGAGAAAAATTCTTGCGGAACACCAGGCCGCTCACTACGGCGTTTCGCTTCTTCTCTGCGACAATCCTACTATTCAAGAGCTCAATGCTCTCTATCGAGGCAAGGATTATGCTACTGATGTTCTCTCTTTTTCTCTCCAAGAAGGCGAACCTTTAGAGGACTTTTCCCAAACAGTCAGAGAAGATGAAGATGGGGATATCTACCAGATGCTTGGGGATATTGTTCTTTCCACAGAAAAAGCAAAAGCCCAAGCAAAAGAAAACGACCTCTCATGGGAAGGGGAAATAGCAAGGCTCGCTATCCATGGAGCCCTTCACCTGTTGGGTTACGACCATGAAAAGGACGAACACGAAGAAAAAGAGATGTTTGCCAAACAAGACGAATACCTTCAATGGTTTCTCACCCGTTATCCTGAATACGCTACGGAAGACGGACCCACACCACCTGAATCCCTATCCATACCATAAAACAGAGCCAAGAAAGAAAAGCAAAGGGCCAAAAATTCTCCTTCCAAAAGAGTCGTCGCTGAATGGTGATCTTGGATTTCTCAAGTCTATCAATATCATCATAAATAGTAGCCAAAGTTTGCCTATCATGGGCTCGATAATATTTTCCACCTGTCTCTTCTGCCATCCAAGCCAAGAGTTTTTCATCTATGGATTCCCCTGATTTGAGAACATAGAAGCGTCCCGCACGATCCACTGGCTGGAGAACAGCGTCAGGATTCCCAAAACCAATCGTATAGATACGGATATTTTTTTCTCGAGCCATGCTGGTTGCTGTTTTCGGGTCCACAAGACCCGCATTATTCATTCCATCCGTGAGAAGAATAATCACCTTGCTCTTTGCCTTGGAAGAAGCAAACCGATTGATGGCTGTGGCCACTCCCATCCCTATAGCTGTCCGGTTATTAGCCGGATTGAAGGTTATTCCCTCAAGAAGCCGAAGAACCATATCCCTATCATACGTCAGAGGGGTAAGGGTATAGGCATACGTTCCAAAGAGAACCACCCCTATACGATTTTGTGACTGCTTTTCTACATAGGATTTGATAACCCTTTTGGCGGACTCAAGACGAGTATATTCCCCCATTTTTCCGGTAGGATCCTCATACACTATTTCCCCATAGAGATGGCGCTTCACAAGGAAAGAGGGAATCTCATCCACAAAGAGCATCGTCTCAGAAACATCCATCACCAGAACAATATCTACTCCATACAGATTGTCCTGAGAGAGCATCTGTCCTCCTATGGGTCGTGCCAGAGCCACTATCCCCCAAAAAATCCCCATAACCACCAAAGCATCCATAATCCAGTGGTACCAACGACTCAAGAAATTTTCCCTTCCAAAGAGCCGAATATCTGACACCGCTAGAGAAGCCTCCCCCCTCTTGCCCCAAAAGGGATGCCCATGCCGAAGCCAAAGGTACAACGGAATCACCACAAGAGAGAGAAAATACCACGGATGCAAAAACCTCATGGTTTCTCCTCCTTCTCATGAAACAGATCCTGATATATCTTTTCACTCTCTTGCAGAATTTCTCGACGTTTCTCCGGGGATGTCGTATGTTTGGCATACTTTACTCTATCACACCACTTGAGGACATCCAAAATACTCTCTTTTCTCTCTTTGTCCACAGGAAGCATCGCTTTGATCTCTTGACTCCCCATTTCCTTTGCAGGAAACCCATAGGCTTTTTCAAGAACACACCGGATAAAATAGGCCACCTCAGAATAGTAAGCTTTTTCTTCCATAGTTTCTCCCTCTTTCCGGAGACGCTCAAGAAAACCCTCAAGATCCTCAGAGAGAGGTGGTTCCTGAAAAACCTCTTTTTTCTTGTTTTTATGCCAGAAAAACCACCCCACCCCTCCCCCAATCACCAATACAAGTAGCAACCATCCTATCCACCACAAGTCATAGATAGGATAAATATCCGCTACGGGATGAAGATTAGAAACCATAACATTGGTAGGCGCTACCCTCAACACCCATCCCTCAAAAAGTAACCGATTTGTCCTCCCATTGGAGAGAACTGTCACCTCAAGAGGGGGAAGGGTGAGAGGCGAGAGTGAGACATGAGAGAGCGTCATCACCACCCCACGATCATTGGTTTTTGACTCAACAGACAGAAAAGGTGACAACTCCCCAAGAAACTGGTAGGAAATCACTCTTTCCCTCACAGGATACACAACCTCAATCGTCTTCATCATGGGAATCTCATTCGTCGGAAAAAGAGGCACAAGCAACCATACCCACCACATCATCCCTCTCTCCTTGGAGCGTAGTCCATCCGTTTATGGAAAGCTGCTGTAAGGTACTCCACAAAGGCATCTCGAATCTTTCTCACCTGAGCAAAGGTAATGGGACACTCGTCTAACTGACCAGACTGAAGCCGCTGTTCAATGATATCATCAACAATATCTTCAAGAGCATGGATAGTCACCTTCGTTTCCCCACCCTTTTGTTGATAGGCACGTGTTGCTGCCTCAACCCCATCAGCAAGCATCAAAATGGCTGTCTCAAGAGAGTGGGGTTTCGGCCCAGGGTACTGATAATCTGCAGGATTAATGGTTTCTTCTCCATACAGCCTCAGGGCCTGATGGTAGAAATAAGATATCGATGTCGTCCCATGGTGCTCCTCAATAAAAGCCACTATCTCCTCGGGAAGACGATACTTACGAGCAAGTTCTACTCCATACTTTATATGCTGCTTGATCACAGAAATTGAAAGACCAGGTTTGATATCATCATGGGGATTATCTCCCGACTGGTTTTCAATAAAAAATTCTGGCGTTTGAAGTTTTCCCACATCATGATAATACGCCCCTACCTTAGCAAGAAGGGCATCGGCTCCTATCTCTGCTGCCGCCACCTCACACATCTCACCCAATCGCTGAGAGTGAAGATAGGTACCGGGAGCATTCTCTTGAAGCAGACGCAAAAGAGGACTTGTCGATGGTGACGACAATTCTGTCAGACGAAAATACGTCGGGATACCAAACATATTCTCAAAGAAAGGAAGAATAGCAAAAGCCACCAAAGCCGAAATGAGACTATTTCCAAGAGCAAAAAGACCCACAACAAACCAATCTGAAAGACTGAGATGGATTTGATAAAACCACTCATAAAAAAACGAAAACAACAGCTGAAGTAAGAAAATCTCCATACCAATCACAAAAAAATCATACCGCTTTTGAAAAGTTTTTCTCTTCTGCGAAGCCGTATACAACGCAAAAAGAGACAAAGACAACAAATTCGTAAAACTCACCACGTCTATAAGAGGATAAAAAACAGCATACAAACTATAATTGATAAGAAGCACAAAAGCCACAGGTTGCTGCTGAAAAAGAATCGGCAGTGTGAGTGTTACAATAGCAAAAGGAATATGCAAAAACACCGGCAAAAAGAAAGAACCAAACGACACATGACTATACCAAAGAAGTGCATGATGCAACACATAGAATATCAACGAAAGCAAGAAAAAAGAAGATTTTTTCCAGAGGATCTCTTGATACCGATGGTACCTATAAATAAAAAGCACAAAAACCACTAGCATCATACCCAAAACAACAGGAAAACGCGTCCACAATAGATTTTCTTTGTACTTTCGGTACGCCTGGAGTTTTTCTATATCTCCTGCTGTCAGTACCACTCCCCTTCCCACAATAACCTCTCCCTTCCGAATCACCTCCCTAGGAACCCGTTGCACCACTTGAGAGGCTATCATTCTCTCTCGTGCCTCCTCATCCAGATCAGCCGTCGGCTGGAGTAAAGAGATAAGGATCTCTGCAAGTGCCTCGTAGAAAATACCATTTCTCTCTCCGAAAAGACGCCGGATAAGGCTCAGCATCTGAGATTTTTCTATAGGAATAAGCAACAGCTGATCATAGGGAAACCTCTGAATCTCCTTTCCTTTTTGAAGGTACACCTCTTCCATCCGATCAGGTACCATTTTCTTCACAAGAAGAAAATTCTGCTGTAAAAACTCTACCACGAACAAGAAGCGGTTCTCGTATTTAGCAAGAAGAGCCCTGTTCTCCAAAATATATTCTCTCACCCTTTCACTATAGGTATAATTCCTCTGTTCAAGAAAGGCCTCAAAAACCCTTTTCTCTTTGTTAGTGGCTGCAGACAACCACTCCTGAACCAAACGTTTGTTTTCTTCTTCACTTCCTGGCACTACACGATAATAAAAGGGAGTACTCTTCTCTATCTCCTTCTTCACGTGAGAAGCTGCTTGTTGATTCTCATAGGCAAAGGTATACCAAGAAACCACCTGGCGAGGAGACGCAAGTCCTATCTGATACTCTCGAAAAGACGATGGCCAATACGCCAACGTCAAAAAGAGAGCACTCACTCCAAAAGCCCCAATCAGCAACCCCATCATGATACGAATAGGCAAAGGTTCATCAAATCTCATGACTTCCTCATTTCATACCGAGCAAGAATACGAGCCACCAAGGGATGACGAACTATATCTTCTTCATCAAAATACTGGATACTCACCCCTGGAACCTTGGTTAAAAGATGAAGTGCCTCGACAAGCCCAGAGTCCTGAGCCGAAGGAAGATCTATCTGCGTTACATCCCCTGTCACCACCATCTTGGTTCCCTCTCCCAAACGAGTAAGAAACATTTTCATCTGCATTTTTGTAGCATTTTGGGCCTCATCCAGAATGGCAAAAGCATTCGAAAGTGTACGACCCCGCATATAGGCCAGAGGAGCGATCTCTACTTGATGAGACAAAAGAAGCCTCTCAGCCTCCTCCGGAGAAAGAATGTCCTCCAAGGCATCAAAAAGGGGACGAAGATAGGGATGAAGCTTTTCTTCAAAGGTACCTGGCAAAAATCCTAGATTCTCCCCTGCCTCTACCACAGGTCGTGTCAGAATAAGCCGCTTCACCTTGCCAGAAAAAAGATAAAAAAGTCCCGTAGCCATAGCAAGATAGGTCTTTCCTGTCCCTGCTGGGCCAACACCAAAGACAAGATCATCATGATGGATAGCCTCAATGTATTGTGCCTGATGAGGCGTTCTTGGCTTAATCTTTCGAGAGCGTTTGGTAATAGTGAGTCCCTCTACAAGAAGTTTTGAGGCAGAATGGGCAATCTTCCCCTCCTGTTCCACAAGAAACGTTATCTCTCCATGAGAGACAGGGGTATTCCCACGCGCCAATTGAAAAACTTCCTTGAGAACATGCGTGGCTCGCGTACAGTTCTCCTCCGTCCCTTCAATAACCAACACATCCTCACCAGGACGAATCCGTACCTCAAGAAGCCTCTCCATCAATCTGAGATTAGAATCATGAACCCCCAACGCTAATACAGGATGAACGTCTCCCGGAACGGGAAACTCACATCGCATAGCACACCCTCATATCCATCATGACAAAAGAATTCCCACCGGTTTCACCATAGCAATCCGACTCCCCCATCCACTCCGGATCCAGAAATCCACCGCCGACCTTGGTGTTTCATAGTTTTTGGCATAAAGACGCCAATCTAAGCGTTCCCCCTGAGCACGTACCACCAAATCCTGTCCTTTCAAAATCTTGGTCCATTCTGCGTCAGGAAAAAGATGAGGAGGAATAGCAGGCTGTAAAATCTCAAAAGAGCCAAAACTCTTCTCAAGCAAAGAATCTCTTCCTGAAATGATATATGAGGGTTGCCCTATCCCACCCCATACCATGGTAGGATTCCCTACCACCTGATAAGAACGAGAAAGATCCCTCTCACTCTGGATTTGTGTCCGTACACTTCCCTTCCGGTAGACATAGACCTTCTCTGGGAGAGATCCAAGCGAATGCGTCTCCAAACGGACCGTATTCGTGGCACTGTCATACATGGTATTGGCCTCTACATCCTTGAGAAGGGTATTGAGCACGTGGTATACCTGGCTGGCCATAAACTGTCTATTCGCAAGAGCATAGTTGGAAACACATTGAACAGCCTGATAAAAAGCCTCGGATTCACTTGTCTCCACAGGCAAATATACAAGAGAGGGATGAGGAGGGGTGAGGTGATAACGTTCCATCTTTTCTCGAAAGAGCCTATAATAATACCACCATACCGCTCGTCCTAAAGAAGCCGACCCAGCCCGATAAGTAATGAGAATCTGATTTTTGAAAAGCCCATAGATACGGGCCTTTTCTACATCAAAAATCTCACTGACAATCTGAATCTCCAAGAAATGCCTGAGAGTCCCAAATTGTCGATGTTCTTCTTCCAGAAGAAACTCCGGCACACTCGAGAGATTAGAAACAGGCAAATCTCCATAATCCTCAATATACTCAAGCTCGTCTACAAACTCAGAAGATTTTTTTTCCTGGATCCAACGAGCCCCTTGGCTAAATACCTCTAACAAATCCTTTCTTGAAAGCACCATTTTTCCTGTGGCTTTCTGTCCCACAGGCAACAACCGTTGAATATCCTTGAGAATAAGGGGAAGTTTCTTTTCCACATCGGGAAGAATAAGATTGGTAGTCAAGGTACGAATACCAAGATTGATGTCCCAATGAATAGCCGAAGGAATCATCACTCCATCATGGACCCCGACAGCAAACACACACCCAGAAGGAACCCCATGGGAAGGAACAGCATGCGGAAAAACAACCACGGCATCCCTTACCCCCGGAAGAGAGGCCACTCTCTCTATTTGCCCAAAAAGTTCCGGATGCAACTTTGAGAGATGCTGATGAGTTACCAAAAAACGAATGGCCGCACGAGAAGAATCCCTGCGAGGCAGAACACGTTCAAACTCACTCACCCGTTGAAGTTCGCTTTGTTCCATCTCCCTGTCCTATTTTTATGTCACTATATTGTACACTACTTTCACAAAAAAGTAAATACCTTTTGGAAAGTTTTTAACCCACAAAAAATGAAACTCTCGCAATCATTCCCACGGAAAAGATGCTCTTCCCTTCAAGGGAGGGCTACCCAAAAAGACACCCCAGAAAAACCATAAGAAAAAACCTCTCCCCAAAGCAATGCCAAAACCAGAAATACCCTTCTCCGTTTTTACTTCCACGCCAAAACGTTGAAGAAATACCCCATACGAAAAGGGCGTTTTCTCGTCCCTTTCACAAGTGATGAGAGGAAAGAAACCTTTCTGTCACTTCACGCCCCTCAATAAGGGTATCAATACCATAAAATGACCGAAGTTCCTCCAACATCAGATGAAAGATCATATCCCCAAAATCAAGCAGAAGCCACCCCCCCTCCCATGACTCCAGAGGGTTTTTGAGCATCCACCCATGTTTTTCCATCTCCTCTATGAGGCGATTTCTCACAGCCTCAAGCTGAACCACAGAATCCACCGTTCCTATCACAAACATATCCGCCAGAAGAGAATACCCTGACGCATCCACAATTCTGAGAGACCTCACCTTGAGTTTCTGGATCTCCTCTATAACACGAAAAAGCATTTTCTCCGCAGAAAGCTTTCTTCGCATGCCTACTCCACAGGAAACATCGCTATTGTCTTGGCAAGTGCCTCTTGATCCATCTCTCGAAAGACAACCTCCCGATAGACCTGAAAAAACTCCTTATCCCCAAGAGAGGACAAAAACGCCCGTCGCTTCACAACCTTGAGCTCACGAGCCACAACTACTTCCTGGGAGAGTTTTTCAAGACGAGAACCAAACTCGGGCATATTCTCCAAAAAAGCCTTGAGAAGTTTCTGGTCATAGAGGAACTTCACCACAGAATAGACTTCCTTACGCGTTTTTTCCACAAAGATATACCATCGATAAAACGAAACTGCCTCGGCAAGCGAAAAATCTCCCAACCTCCCATCTGTTGTGGCATGCCGCCACCATGTCCCCAGCCTTTTGTCTTTCTGAAGGAGGGCCTGAATATCCTCTACCACCGTTTTGTCCCAAAGAGCAAACTT
The DNA here is from genome assembly GCA_026417555.1 of Brevinematales bacterium. Classification (GTDB taxonomy): domain Bacteria; phylum Spirochaetota; class Brevinematia; order Brevinematales; family Thermospiraceae; genus Thermospira. The sequence continues at coordinate 106,732 of JAOADA010000001.1, read as the reverse complement.
GAGCAAAACAGATTGGGGAAGAGCCTGGACAAAAGTGGCGTAATCATCCTCATGAAAACCTGGCAAAATATACCGTTTAAAAAACATAGCTACCTGATCCATACGAAACGTATGGATAGCCTCATCAAACATCACTCGATCCATAGCATTACTGAGGTTCTTGTCCTTGCTCATCCGTTCTTCTAAGGACTTTCCAACAGTCGCGAAATCATCTGCACGAAAAGCGGATTTCTCTTTATCGTTCAATAACTTATAAAAATGATCAAATCGTTGCTTGTAACGATATTCTACCGTTGTCACAGCACACCCCATCACAAAACTCACACAAAGAAAAAACCATGCTCTTTTCATGGGTTTACCTCTCTTACGACTCAGAAGGAGTCGAGATCAGGATGTCATCAAAAATATAGGTATTTTCATCGGGTTCATAGAGAAACCTATCCTCACCAAGAGATACATTCATTCCCGTGTAGGAAAGCTCCAATTGGACCTCACGCCCCAGTTGATTTCTTGCCACCATGCGCTGAATCTGTCCTTCTGTACTCACCACAAGCTCAATATAGCGAAAAGCAGAAAGGGTGGACTTGGGCTTAAACTCTATCCGATAGGCCGGCTTTCCACGGAATATCACCGTATACTCCTTTGGAAGAAAGGGAATATACTCTTTCTGCAAACGTTGGATATTCCATCCTGTAAGGGGCGTCACATTTTTTGTTTTTTCTAAATTTTCTCGAATAGCAATATTTTGATCCTTGATCACAATCCAAAGAACCTTTCCATCAGAGAGCATACGATTCCCAGAGGAATACTCCATCGCAAACTTAGAAGGGGCTTTGTAATACAACACTCCCTGATAGGTTTTTTTGTTCACCACATACACAAACGTGGCAGTAAAGGTACGAACGGTAGCTGTATAGTTTTGAATCTTTTGAAGAAGAACATTCACACTGATTTTTTCCTGAGAAAATACAAACACCGGCAAGAAAAACAACATTCCTATCCATCTTTTCATCATCTTCTCTCTAGGGTTTCGTTGCATTGGTAATATTACTCCTTGGACTCTGAATATTGTACTGAGCGCTATATGCTTTCACATAGAAAAAATAGGTCATCCCACTCATGAGGGGATCCCCATTTCCATCTTTCGTTACCGTATAGGTAAACGATGTTGCTGTATTCATGACAGAGATATTGGGCATAGTGGCTTGATTCTCTGAAGGACCAGCAATCTTTTTTCCTTTATCCTCAAGGGCATCCTGCATAGAGGTCGCTATATAGATATTATAGCCCTCAAAATACGGCTCGTTATTCATCCCCCAGAAGGAAAGCACAATATTTCCATCGGCATTGATAGTTGCCACAAGCCCCAAGGGAGGATTGAGAGAAATCTCTTGTTCAAAACTCTCAATCCCACATGCCGTCAACATCACCACAAGACAGAGGAGAAGTCCCCTTGGCTTCATCAGAGTTCCTTGAGAACAATTCGGTGTTTTTCATCAATATCAGTTACCACGGCATCAACTATTTGTCCTAAAGAATAGGACGAACGCACCGGTTTTTTCTCCTTCATATTGGAGCGATGGAGAAGGGCACTTTCCCCAGGAATCAACTCAAGAAATACCCCATAATCCTCAATACGGATCACTTTTCCTTTCACTTTTTCGCCACGCTCAAATCCGTTCACAATATGGTTCACAATATAGAGACACTTCTCAATATCCTCATCTCTTTTGCCACATATCGCCACCCGCCCATCATCGTCAATGGAAATGGTGGTTTCTGTTTCCTCCATGATACGCTTAATTACACGTCCACCTGTTCCAATCACCTGCCCAATAGCCGATTCAGGAATATAAATAACCCTAATCTTAGGAGCATTTGGGGAGAGTTTTGGTCTTGGAGCGTCAATCACTTCATTCATCTTGGAGAGGATATATGCCTGCCCCGCAAGAGCCTGGTTAAGGGCCTCTTCCATCATCTTTTGTGTCAACCCAATTGTTTTTACGTCCATCTGAAAGGCGGTAATCCCATCTTTTGTTCCAGCAACCTTGAAATCCATATCCCCAAAATGGTCCTCAAGCCCTTGGATATCTGACAAAATACAGTACTCCCCTGTTTGTTTATTCCAGACCAAGCCCATAGCTATACCTGCTACAGCCTTGCGAATTGGCACCCCAGTAGCCATTAAGGCGAGGCTTGAGCTACACACTGTAGCCATAGAAGAGGAACCATTGGATTCAAGAATCTCAGATACCACCCGAATAGTATAAGGAAACTCCTCTTCCGAGGGCAAAACCGATTCAATTGCCCGATAGGCCAAATGCCCATGCCCAATCTCCCGTCGAGAGGGGGCAAGCGACTTCTTGACTTCCCCTGTACTGAAGGGAGGAAAATTATAATGAAGCATAAAACGCTTAGAGTCTTCTTCTTCCATAGTATCTATGTATTGAACATCCGAAGTAGATCCCAGTGTGACAATACCCAGACTCTGGGTCTGTCCCCGAGTGAAAAGTGCTGAACCATGCACATTGTCCAACAGATCAATCTCTATAGTGATCGGACGAATCTCATCAGGCCGTCGTCCATCGGGACGAATTCTTTCCTTCAGGATAGTTTCACGAATAACCTCTATCTCAATTTCATCCAGAAGCCACTTTGCTTCTTTATACGCCTCATGGTCCTCGTGTATTCCATACTCCTCGAGAAGAGATTTCTTGAGGTTTTCCACAGCCTCTGCCCTTGCCTTTTTGTCTATGGTATAAGCTGCCTCTCTCATGGGTTTCCATGCCTTCTCACGAATCTGCTGACGCATCTCCTCAGAAAGAAGCTTGACAGTCTCTTGGAGAGACATCTTTTGGGGCTGCACCAGCTTCACCAGCTCTTCAATGAGATCTATCTCCTCCTTGATATGGATATGGGCAATGCGAAGTGCCTCAAGAAGCACCTCTTTACTAACCTCATTTGCCCCTCCCTCAACCATAGTAAGCCCTTCTCGCGTCCCACCAACCACAATATCCAAAAGGGCTTCTTCAACCTCCTTCATAGAGGGATTGACAAGATATCGCCCATCCTTCATATAGGCAATTCGCACAGCCCCAATCGGTTCAAGAAAAGGGATTGGAGAAATCGAAAGGGCTGCCGAGGCTCCAATGATACCAAGAATATCTGTAGAATATATCTGATCAGCTGACAACGTGCTCGCTATTATCTGCACCTCATTATAAAAATTCTCTGGAAAAAGCGGGCGAATAGGTCTATCAATGAGGCGAGATACGAGAATTTCCTTTTCTGTAGGCTTTCCCTCACGCTTAAAATAGCCACCCGGAATCTTCCCAGCTGCATAGAATTTTTCCTGATAATGCACCGTCAGGGGAAAAAAATCGATCCCTTCAGGAACCTCTTTGGACATACAGGCTGTCACCAGAACAGCATTGCCACCACTCTTGACCAGAACCGCTCCATCAGCCTGTTTGGCCATCTTCCCTGTTTCGAGAACAATCTCCTTATCCCCGACTTTGCCTTTCACAGTAAAAAAACTCATTGAAGCCATCTCCTTTTTCTTGAAACTCCCAACTCACTTCATCAGACAATTTTACAATCCCAATTCTTTTTTCAAGGCATGATATCTCTCGGCATTTTTCCGATGGAGATAATTTAAAAGGGACTTTCTCTTCCCCAAGAGCCTCTGAAGTCCACGAAGAGACTTGTAATCCTTGGGAAACTTCTGCAGATGCTGACTCATATTGTTAATCTCCAATGTCAACACGGCAATCTGTACCTCAGTATTTCCCGTGTCCTTTTCATTCTTGCCATACTTCTGAATAGCAAGCTTTTTCTGTTCTGCACTTACAGCCATAATCGTCTATCCTCCAAACCATTCATTGTTTTCTTCAAATTCCATCTCCGTAAGGTCCATAGAACCTTCACTCTATCATTATAAAGCGCTTTTTGTAATTCTTCAAGATTATGGAAGGTTTTTTCCTCACGAATTTTTTTTACAAAAGCACAGGCCACGGTCTTTCCCAGCTGTCCTACAGGAGCAAGAATATGGCTTTCCATACGAAGATCTTTTCCCTCCACAGTAGGGCGATAGCCAACGTAACTCATCGAGGGATGCCAGCCATCCTCCGTCAATGTCCAGGTTGCATACACCCCCTCGGCTGGAAGAACCTGTCCCCCCAATCGAATATTCACGGTAGGAAAGCCTATTTTCCTTCCTATTTTATCCCCCTCCATAACCTCTCCCTGATAGACAAAGGCACGACCAAGAAGTTTCCTTGCCTTTTCCATATCCCCTTTTGCTACCGCATGCCGTACTGCCGTTGAACTCACTACCATTTTCCCCTGTTTTACAAAAGGAAAAACCTTGAGATCAAAAGAGTATTTTTTCTGCCACTCCCGAAGAAGAGAGACATTTCCCGTTCTATCCCGCCCAAAATGAAAATCCTCTCCAACTACCAGAAGAGGGTATTTCATACGATGGAGAATCTGAAGCAGAAATTCCAAAGCAGAAAATGCCTGAATCTCCTGAAAAGACAACCTCACAGCATAATCAAACCCAAAAGAAGCAAAAATACGCCACTTGGTTTCCAGAGGAAGAATCTCCCCCCTATACTCAGGACGACCTAACCAAAACCCCGTCGGCCTATCAAAACTTATCACCACATGGGGAAAGGGTTTTGCCATGACCCATCGAAGAAGCCTTTGGTGCCCCATATGGATACCATCAAAATTCCCAATGGTCACCACCGGACGGGTAAGCACAGGAAGATCCTCAAGATACCGTACAATATTCATTGAACGACCCACTCCAAAAGAAACTCTTTCGCCTCAAAGAGGCTCGAAAACACCCGATGAGCAAGAGAAAAATCCTGCGCTCTTGTGTACCTATTGGGTACAGCAAGCGGTAAACAGCCTGCTGCCCACGCAGCCCGAATACCATTGGCTGAATCCTCTAACACAGCTACACGAGAAACCTCAAGACCAAGCCCATCACACGCCTTCTCAAAAATCTCAGGACTTGGCTTTCCAACCTTGACCGTATCAGAGGTCTGAATGAAATCAAAAACACCCCGAAGCCCAAGCACACAAAGCACCTCATCTACCATTTTCCATGTATTGCCCGTTCCTATTCCCAATTTAGCCACAGGTCGCAGTGCCTCCAAAAGTTCAAACAACCCAGGCATTGGTGTGAGTTGGGAGCGTATTGCCTCAAGGATCCTCTCATCTCGCTCAGCAAGAAGTACCGCAGGATCCTCATCTATCCCTAACTCATTCACAAACATTTTCATGGAATCCAAAGGCTTTTGCCCCATCATACGATGAAGAAGACTCTCCTCCACATCTTTGCCGTATTTTTTGCCTATATCCCGTTCCACCTGAAAATAGAACACCTCCGTATCCACCATCAAACCATCCATATCAAAAATCACACCCTTCTTCATCGATGAAACTCCACTCGAAAGATTTTGGTACACACCACATACAACCCCATAAAAATACCAAATATCCCCGCAGCAAAGAAAAGATACCCCCACCCCTCAGGGACAAAAAGCATGCCCCACTGATAGATCCTTTTTCCAAGTAATCCCAAAAGCACCGACACTCCCAACCATACTCCTGCTCGCCAACCAATACGCCACCACACCATAGGGGAGAAAACCTCACGCTTTAGAGAAGCCATATAATACCCCATAACCACATAACTCGAAACAGTCTCTGCTATAATAACTCCCTTCACACCAAACATTGGCAAAAAAGCAAGAAAATACAGTCCCCCTGTTAACACCAAGGTAAGGATACTCGAACGCAAGGGAGTGCGTGCATCATGCGTAGCATAGAATATCTTTTCAAACACAACCGCCGCACTCATCGGAAGAAGCGACAAGGCAAACAAGCTCAAAACTTCATGAGACATCTCAAGAAGCTGCGGTGTCATTCTCCCCGTTTTGCCTACCAATGCCAGAAAAAGATCATAAAAAAGTACCCGATTTACCGTTTCTGGAAAGATCACCATGTACACCATAAGAGGTATCGTCCAATAGAAAAGAAACAGAAACCCCTCCTCCACAGCCAGAAGAAACTCCTCACGATTCCCCTTTTCTTGAAAACGTGAAAGAAGAGGCATCATCACTGTCCCCACAGCAATGGCAATAAATCCCAACGGGGCACTGATCACTGTAAAGGCATTCATATACACTACATACCCGCCCACAAAAAAAGACAAAAACCACGTAGCAAGAAAATTTTTCACAGTAAGCGCAACCATATTCCCTGCCGTTGGCCAGAAAAGTCCCCAGAACCTTTCTTCTGCTGGATGCTTCTCCCACACAGGGCGAAAGGCAAAGCCAATCCGATGCATATCCCCCCATTGAAGAGCCACCATGCCCAAAGCCCCTATCACGACCGATAGAGCAGAAACAAAAATACCAACCGTTCCCGCAAAGAAGAGAGGCAAGCCAATAAACACCAGATTAAAAAGAACCGGGGCTGCTGCTGATGAACCAAAAAGAGAAAAACTATTCAAAATCCCCATACGAAAAGCATACCAATTCACCAAAGGAATATAGGGCATCATAAGAATCATAAGAAGAATATACTCTCGCATCCTCTCAGGACTAAACCCAGGGGCAAGCCATGGCCCATACCAAAACGCTGTCACAGAGAGCACCAGAGCCCCACCCAGGGAAAAAAGCCCAAAGACTGTCATCACACGAAAAGCAAAGATCTTTGCCGCCTCCTCCCCATCTCGCTCTTTCACCTGCATAAAGACAGGGATAAAAGCACTCCCAAGAGCCCCACCTTCCCCAATATACCGGCGAAAGGCATTGACAAGACGAAAAGCCGCCCAGAAAGTATCCCCAGCAGAACCAAAAAGGTACGTAAATACCATCTGCTTCACCACACCAGTCACCCTCGAAAGAAAGGTCCAAAAACTATTCGTACCGATATGGCGAAGAGAAAGCAGTCGCTTTGAAGTACTCATTTCAAAGACCTAACTCCTAAAAAAGAAAACTCAAACGGAGACCCGCATATACATAGTTCATCCCATCTTTAAGATAAGACTCTAACTCATAAGGAACATAGTACTCTTCACCAGAGACCTTGAGGTACCTCCCTGGTTCTCCTTCGTACATTCCTGTATACACGTTATAGGTAGGTTCAGGATACGTACTGTCAGAAATAAAAAGTCCAAACCCAGGAATCCAAGACGCCTCTGCCACAATCATAAAATCCCTTCCCAAATGGATACCAAACTGCAACGAGAAAGGAATAGTCCACTCAAAACAACTGATGGAATAGTCTTTCTTGGCATGGCTGAAAACAGGAATATCAAACCCAAAGCCAATTCCCCCTCCAAGAAGCACATACCCATTCGCAATAAGATTAAACATAAACCCCAAATTAAAATTCACCCCACCAAGATTCCAATTTGTCTGAATAGCCCCCCCATAAAGACGCAAATCCATATAAAACTCACCGTGTCGATCGCCTGGACTCTTGATCATAAAAGAAAGCGCTCCCCCATCGGCAACATCCTTGTTCGTCGAAAAATTGATACGATAAAACCCTATGTCAAACGACTCATCAGGCCTACTATAATCAGACGTAGATCGTGAGGACGAGGAATACCGAGAGGCACTAGAGCGTGGAGAGGAGTCAGACTGCGGAGGTTTCTTTTTAGGCACATACGCCGAAAGGTTTTCTCCCTTCGCTTTGCGAATCATCCTATCTGCAAGATCAGGAATAATATCCAAAAGTCCCTCTGTGTCATACGCATATACTTGATCAGCAAAATCAATCACTCCCGTTTTTGTATCAATAGACTTCATTGTGATCATATACTTTTCACCAAAACGCGCAAGAGAACCCACCCATATTTTCTGAGCCCCCAAAAGATTTCCAATCTGAGTTGCCTGCTCCTCCTCCGTCAATCCCGACAGACTCAGTTTTTGTTCTTCAAGAATCCGGTTGAGTTGACTTCTCTCCACCACAAGAAAATACCGCCTGTTCACTACCTCTATCTGGAGAGACTCCGTCAAAGCATCCGTATCAACATTTTGTTGCAAACGATTCTCTATCCTGAGAATAGCAATCTTCACCTTCTCTGTTTGTCCCCACCCAAAAACTATCACTATCCATATCCCCAAACCATACACCAATCGCTTCATCATCTCCTCCTTTTTGGGGGATCCCCCATTTTGTCATGTATATTATACCTTCTCAAGAAAAAACTTTCAACATTTCGAAAGAGCTTCTCTTCTCTATGACGTACATCTGAGCAAAACCATCCCTCTTTTGTCTGGCCACCCTCACGTATACCTGAATTCTTCCCCACAAGAAAAGAGATGGCTACGATACCACAAGCAGTCCCCTTTCCTTGAGAAACTCCTTGAGTTTTGCTTCATTCGCTGGAGACAATGGACACAAAGGAAGCCGATATTCTAACGTTGGAATTTTTCCCATATGATAGGCAGCAGCCTTCACAGGAATAGGATTGGTCTCTACAAACATCATCCGATGAAACGGAAGCATTTCAAAGAATATCTTCTGGGCCTTTTCTCTATCATTTGCAAAATAGGAAGCAAACATGTCATGATTCTGCCGAGGAAGGATGTTTGCCGTCACTGATATGGCACCCACACCCCCCATAGCTAACAAGGCATACGCCGTAAAATCATCACCAGAGATAAGAAGAAAACCAGACTTTACCTTTTCCATCATCTCTGCCGCATACTTAAGGTCTCCTGTCGCTTCTTTCACACCAATGACATGGGAGAGTTCAGAGAGCCTCCCCATGGTTTCTGGAGCAATAGAAACAGCTGTTCTTCCTGGAACATTGTAGAGGATCATGGGAAGAGCCACTGCCTCATTTATAGCCTTAAAATGCTGATAAAGTCCTTCTTGGCTTGGTTTATTGTAATACGGGGTAATCGAGAGATGGGCATCTGCTCCCACCTCCTTTGCTGCTTGGGCCAGCTCAATGGCCTCTCTGGTGGAATTCGATCCTGTTCCAGCAATAACCGGAACTCTGCCTTTGGCTTTTTTGACGACAAAGGCAACTACCTCTTTGTGTTCTGCATGACTCAAGGTTGCCGATTCTCCTGTCGTCCCACAGGGAACGAGGGCATCTGTTCCCTCAGCAATATGCCATTCAACAAGAGCCTCCAAAGCCTCATAATCTACCGCTCCCCCACGAAATGGCGTGATAAGCGCTACCATGGATCCACGAAACATACGTCCTCCATTTTTTGTTTACGTATTGAGAAAATCTGATCCCGAATACAGAAAACGTTTAATCTTCTTCGTTGAGGTTTTGGCAAACTCCTCTCGCCGTATTCGAAAATCACGAATTTTCTTATAATCCGGGAGTTTGGCATTCACCTCTTTCATGTGTTTCCCAATACATTGTTCTACAAATTCATCTGTAAGCTCAAGATTATTCAGATTACAGTAGGTATCAAAAAACTCATAGTTCGGTACTACATAGGCATAGATATTTTCCCCTTTGGAATGCTGACTCTCGGGAATACCAATAACCAAGCTCTCTAACACAAAATCGCTTTCATTGATGAGTTCCTCAATCTCCTCAGGGTAAACATTCTTGCCACCAGGGGTGACAATGATATTCTTGATGCGGCCAGTAACATACAGGTAGCCATTCTCCAATTTGCCAATATCCCCCGTATGAAGCCATCCGTCCTTATCAATAACTTCTTTGGTAGCTTTGGGGTTCTTGTAGTATCCCTTCATGACAATAGGTCCACGAACACAAATCTCTCCCTGGCCTTCACTATCAGGGTTTTCAATCTTGACCTCAATCCCCTCGATAATTTCTCCCACCGAAAGGTTATTGATCCGATCGATACGATTTACAGACACCACAGGAGAGGTCTCAGTGAGTCCATACCCATTGAGAAGAGTGATCCCAAGTACCTCAAAACCCTTTGCCACCTTGTGATTGAGAGGAGCTGCACCCGAGATAGCAAACCGTATTCCATCCAAATGAGCCTTTTTACGAAGAAAAGAGAAGATAATTTTCCCCGCCTTTTTACGGGTAAGGGCATTCAAACCCGCCGTGAAATGATACAGCCCTATCAACACATGTTTCACCCCAAAAGGCAGATTCCTCACTTGGCGCATGATACCATCATAAATTTTCTCAAAAAGAAGAGGGACCCCTATCATAACAGTAACGCCCGTCTCTCGAATATTGTCAAACATTTTGTTCGGCTTGAGACTCTCTGCATAGGTGATACTGGCACCTTTGTAAAGTACCGTAAGCTCTACCGAAAACTCATACGTATGATGAAGTGGCAAAACCGAGAGAAGCACATCCGTATCGAGGAGAGGAACCGCTTTGCACAGGGCATTCACTTGTGCTGAAAAATTGGCATGCGTAAGCATCACCCCTTTGGGTTTTCCTGTCGTACCCGAAGTATAGATAAGAGAAGCCACATCATCTGGCTCCACCACCAGTTCTCGATGTTCTTTGTGTTCCTTTGCCCACCCTTCCTCAAGAATATCTTGCCAGTAACGCACCTTTTTTTGGAGCTCTTTGGGCACCTCAACCCTATCAAAAAGGATGATCTCGGAGAGCTGCTTGACAACCTCTGGTTCTGATATAACATTCTCAAGAAGAGAGGCTGTAGTAAAAAGGTATTTCGTTCCACAATCCGTGATAAGGTTCTTGACCTCAAGATCAGTCAGACGTGCATCGAGCGGAACGGCCCATATACCATTGTACACAATCCCAAGATAAGCCATCATCCATTCTGGCCTATTCTCTGAATAGATAGCAACCATATTTCCTTTTTTCAATCTCTTGAGACGAAGAAGATACGCTGCCACAGAACGAATATTCTGGACAAACTCATAATACGTATACTGCTTGTAAGTGGTATTCTCTTTCATTCTTGATACCACTTTCCGCCCAAAGATAGATAGATAATTGACAAGATGTTGCAATGTGGTAATTTCCATACACTACCTCCCCATATCTCTACCAAGTATATTATAAGGAAAAATATACCAATTGCAAGAGGCAAGAAGAAATTTTTAAACCCTTTTTCTTTTAATACAGAACAAACGAAAAAACAAGAATCAAAAGGGTAAGGACAGCCATCGCCACAATTCCCACAATGATGGCAGAAGAGACACTTGGCTGATTTTTAGGTTTGTCTGTCGAAGAAAGATCAGAGATGACCATGTCAGACTGAGAGGGAGGAGCGATAGGGTTTCCATCCGCATCAAAATTGAGACTGAAAATAACCGGTTCTTTGGAAGACACCTCCCCACTCTTTTGTGAAGCCCCACTTGGTTTGCTCTGAGTCTCCGTACGTGTCTGCACCCGCACCTTGCCTCCAAGAACAAAAGATCCAAAAATCCCTGGCCCAAAAAGCAGTGTAACCCTTCTGTTTTCCGATTCAGGCATCAATTGATTCTCCAGCACCTTGCCCACCACAGTTGTAGGAGCAAGAACATCAGGAGGGCGAAGTTTCTCTATCAATTGGGGAACAATAGCCCTATCATCAAGCACCTTCACATACACCTCATCCATGGAAGAGAGACTCTCTACATCCTTGCCCCCGAGAGGAGAAAGTACCGGCTCTACTTTAAGGTTCATGAGCACCAAATTTGCAGGATTGTTGGAGATTGCCTTGAGTCCATCATGAGAAGTACTCAGAAACGCTCGAGTGCGAAAGATATCCGCCTCCTCAAGCACAAACTTGACAAGAACATTGGCATCATAAATCACTCGATTGATCTCATTGGTAAAAAAACGCTTCAGATTGATAAGATCTGGGTTGGTTTTGTCCGCCAGATACCCTGTCAACACGGCAAGATTGTCCCTCGAAAGAACCTGCGCCTCTATCCTTGAGGCAACATCAGGATCTGATTCTTGAGCCATCTGATACATACGGAGGGATTCAACATAGGCTTGCCAAGGATCTTCAATACGAACACGACTCAGGTTCAAATCTGTGGAACACACGACAAAGACATATTCAGGAACCAGACTTTGGTGATTGTAGAAAAGGAGAAAAGCCCCATAAAGGTTCCGACGAGAGGCAATAAACTTCCCCTTCACTACCGTAATCTCTTTGTCAGAAGACTCCATGATCTGGATAACCTTGTCAACATCCCCCTCGAAAAAATCCAAAAGATTCTGGGCAAACTCCTGTGAGATACCGTAATTACTGACAAGAATATCCGCTTCTACACCCATATCTCCCCCTTATCGGGTTACCTAACTGGTCTTTATTATAAGCAATTTTGAAAAAAAATCAACTCTCCCGAGAAAGAATTGTTTTGATGGCTTTCGCCACAATTTCAGGGCTGGTATTGATCTTTTTATCATTGACCTTAAAAGAAACGGTATTGTCCTTGAAAGTAGGTTTTTCTTTCTCGTATTCAGTTCGAAGTTGTTCGTACTCTTCTCTGAGGCTAGATGGGGGTTCATGAGAAGAAAACTCCTTGTCCTCATCCTCAGGGGCACCCACTGCTGCTGCCGGATCAAAGGTTTTTTCCTGCCACTCAAGAGATGTCTCCTCAGGAGAGCCTGATGATACCCCTGTCTCCCACGTATCACTATCCTCTACTACGTTAATGGTAGTCCCTGAAGAAAGGGGACTAGTTTCCTGCTCTCCCAACGGCATCGTCGCCGTTGATTCCGAAGAAGCCATTTCAGAAGGGCTTTTCCCTTCTATCAGTAACATGAGCTCCTCAAAATCTGCTGTCGGAAGCACTCTCGACAAAACAAAAAGAAACAAAAATCCCAACCCTCCCATACCTACACCACTCACAACGGCTCGGAAAAGGACAATACCTACATTGACACGAGCCACAAGCCCAAACAGAAAGGATACCACAAACCCTATCCCTGCAAGCAGAAAAACAAAACGGTTTGTGAGAAATCTCATGCTTCCTCCCACTTTTATTATTTCACAGAAAGGGAAAAAAGTCAAGATTTTCTTTGCTGTTTCAAAAAAAATACCTCTGAAACTCATCGAAGATCACAATATCTCGCTTCCCTAGAGCACACTCCTCCCTTTCCTTCCTCTTTCTCAAAAGAATCACAACAAAGAAAAAACAGTTCGCTGGTTCCTCATTTGCGTCTTTTCCATTGAATCCGAAGGATCTTGTCATCTCCCTCCTTCGGCCTTCCTCTACCATCCCTATTGCTGGTCAAAACATACAACGCCCCATCTGGTCCTACAACCACATCCCGAAGTCTTCCGTATTTTCCTCCCTGGGGAGAGGCAAACCAGCGCTCTCTTGCCACAACTACCACCTCTGTTCCCTTTTTCTGGAGAGTTAGCCGCAGGAGAGCTTCGCTCCGAAGCGTAGCCACAAAAAGATCATCCCCCAAAAAAGTCATTCCAGAAGGGGGAGTAGCCTTCTCCCAAAAAATTATAGGATCCACATAGAGAGGATGATTGGGGGCTCCCCTTACCTCTGGCCAACCATAGTTCTTTCCCGCGTGAATACGATTTATCTCATCATGTCCATACCATCCCTTTTCCCCTGAGGGACCATGTTCGCTAGCAAACATGCCAAACACAGGATGCCAAGCCAGTCCCTGGGGATTTCTATGCCCAATCGACCACACCGCCGTCCCCCAGGGATTATCCTGGGGAAGTGTTCCATCCTCATTAAGCCGGAGAATCTTTCCCGCAAGAGAATCTTTCTCTTGAGCCAAGGTCGGTTTGAGAGCATCCCCTGTGGTAATATAGAGCTTCCCATCAGGACCAAAGGCTATCCTTCCCCCGGCATGAAACCGTGCTGCCGGTATCTTGTCAATAATCACCCTTTCCACTACCCCCGTCTGCCCTTCATGACGGATACGTACTACCCTATCAAATATTCCCTCATCGGTCCGATAGGTGTACAACGCATACACATACGGTTTCGCTGGAAATTGAGGATGCAGAGCAAGCCCCAACAGCCCAGCCTCTCCCTCTGCATACACAGGAAGGGTAAGATAAATACCCCTTTTTCCTCCTTCCTCCAATACGAGTATCCTTCCCCCTCGTTCACTGACAAGGGCCGTATTTCTTGACACAAAGACCAGAGACCATGGCACCACCAGCTGAGAAGCCCATATCTCCACGTCCACCCCTTCAGGTTCAAACACCAATGCCTCTTCACCATAACCAAGTACCCCATAAAGTACCACCATCACCCACAACATTTTTTTCATGGCTTTTCCCTCCCCTCTGAGTATTCTACTTTCTTTTGGTCCACTCTACCTCCACATTGACACGAATTCCCCCTCGGCTTTTCCAGTTCCCTATGACTTTGATCCAACGAGGAGAAATCTTGGCGACAAAATCATCCATGATCTTATTGATCGCATTTTCTTGAAAAATCCCAAGATTACGATACGAAGTGAGATAAAGCTTGAGGGATTTTTCTTCCACAAGATAGGCATCCGGAATATATCGGATAATCACCGTGGCAAAATCAGGAAGCCCTGTTTTTGGACACACAGAAGAAAACTCATCCGTCACAAGTTCTACCACATACTCCCTGTCCTGATAAATGTTCTCAATCACTTCAAGAGCAGGAGAGATCACCAGGTCCCGGATATGATTTTGCTTCTCCGTATAACCAGAAGTATCCCAACTCTGATGTATACTCATTGCTTTCCTCCTTTAGGATAGTATCCATAACACCACAATGATCATAACCATCACCATACCCCCTGCCAATACAATATCTATATCCTGTCGAAACGTGTTCCAGAGCATGCGCAGAAGAGGATGGCGATGCCGATCTCGAATAAAAATCCTCGTCTCCTCAGGAAGATCCTCCCATTTCTCCTGAAACTCTCGTCCCTTCATCACCAATCTATATACCATCCAGCCAAACGAAAGGACTAACCCAATCAGCACAATATCAAGATACTCATACATCATAATTCTTATCTCCAAATCTTCTCTTTTTATTATTTTCTCTTTTTCTCACAAAGCCCTACTCTCTGACAGCAAGCCTTTCCTCTAACAGAAAAAAACCTGCCATACACAGCCACCCCAACGCATCTACTCCCCCTACCCACCACTGCCAACTACTTACTGAGAAAACAAGGGATACCCCCCACACAAAAAAGGCACCTATCCCAAGAAACACTCCTCTTTCCCGTGTCTCAGCAGAAACCTCGGAAAAAAGAAGCGCCATCCAAAACCCTACGCGAAACACGCGATGCCAGAAATCAAGCCCCATGACAGCAGAAAACACCATCAAGGCATACATCACCCATGTCACCTCTCGCTGGTGGCTTCTGTCATTCCAAAACAAAAGCCCAAACACCCCATAGCCTAAGACAGTCAAACTTCCCCATAGCCATGTTGGGGCAAAGAAAACTGGTATCATCGAAAACACACACCCCATCACAAAAAGGGGAATAGTTATTTTTCCCATATCATATCCCTCCAGAAAAAAACAGGGCCATCTGTACAACAGAGGGCATATCCCCCCTCTTTTCTCGGAAGGACACATCCCTTACACGCCCCAAATCCACATCCCATCATACTCTCCGTAGAAAAATAAGCCTCTATTGTAGGATATTCTCTCTCAAAAAAACCTGCAAGTGCCGAAAGCATTCGATGTGGACCACAGGCAAAGATAACTTTATCATCAAGCCTCTTGTGACTCAATACATCCAAAACCGTACCCTTTTCCCCTACAGAACCATCCTCCGTGGCTATCTCTACACGCTGTTCATCAAACCACGCCAAAGGGGGAACAAGACTTGCCGTGCGGAATCCCATAACCAAACTCGAGAGAGGAAAAAGTCGAAGAAGCCACATAAACGGAGCCACCCCTACTCCCCCACCTACAAACAACAGATCCTTTTTTTCCAGAGGAAAACCACTTCCCAACGGCCCAACAAGAGAAATCTTCTCCCCCTCTCTCTTCTCAGCCAGAAGACGACTTCCCTTCCCACGAATTTGAACAAGAAGCCTTATATCCTCCCCATGAACATCGGCAATACTGATGGGACGCCTCAAAAGGGGATCAAACGTCTCCGAAACCCGCACATTGACAAACTGGCCAGGTTTTGCCACGCGAGATATCTGTGGAGCCCTAAGAGAAAGAAGAACATACTCACCCTGCCTTTCTCTCTCTTTGAGAACAGCATTTTCTTCGTATTTCATGTCCTCACCTACAAGACAAGATAGCAATTATTCTACACCAAAACCCAGGAAATGTCAAAAAGAAAGGGCTACCTTTCGGTAGCCCTCACAAAGATTTCTCCTTATTTGGCTGGAGCATTTGCCCTCTGCTGAGCTTTTGCCTGTTCATACAGCTGTTGGATATCACTGAGACGCTTCAACTCGATGATTCGTCTATCAAGTCTTTCTTTCGCAAGGATACCCCACTGAGCCTCATCATCGATATCCATCTCTTCCCGAATAATAGCCCTATCAAATTCCATATCAACATCCTTGAAGTAGATCACAAAGTCCCCACCCTGTTCAATCTCGGGCTTGTAGACAATGTAACCATCAAACACCACATACGGATAACTTCTTGGATAGAGAGGAATCCTCTGGAGCACACGATCACGCACATCATCAGTGTACTCAGGGTTTTGCCAGAGAAGTTTTCTCCAACCCTCAAACCAGACAGACCCCATAAAGTAGTCTCGTGTTTGATCCATACGGTCACGGAGACGGATACCCACCTGCATCTGGTAGTTCAAACCATACACCCAGGTGGAAATACTCTTGATCTGTCCCACATTCGCAAGAAGCCCCATCACAAGAGAATTCTCTTCTCCACCTTCTGAATTCACAAAAGAGCCATCATCATAATACGCAAAAATGTCAAAAGGTGGCTTAATAAGTGCCCAGGAGAGGAAACGACCCTGAATGAAATGGATACGGGCACCCAAGACTGTTCCTCCCTCACTCTCCCACTTTTTACTCTTCACGGGCTTGGTATAGGAGAGCACATTGTTCTTGGTAGTATTTGCTGACGGAGCCAGAATAATCCGCCAGTTCGAGAGAGACCAATCAGAACCCGAGAACTTCACCGTTGGATAACCATAATCTGCCAAGTTAATGGCATTGGAAGCCTTTTCCCGGATTGCGTTATCCTTTTCCACCACCTTGGCTATATTTTGTTCAAAGGTGGGGAAATGAATCAATTTTTTCTGGATAGCGCCAAATCCGCTTGCGGTTATCCATAATACACTAACAATAGATAGAAACGCCACTCCTTTCCTCATATATCCACTCCTTTAAAAAGGTATTTTGTCCTGGGATAGTATACAGGGAAAAAATCCCCTGTCAAGGCCCTCAAGGTTTTTTTCTTTTTGCCGATACATGGATGGGCCAACTCAGGTATTCATACTATCGGATAATCCCCTCTCAGAAGTTTAATAAAAAAGAAAAAAATCATTTTTTTCTTTCAATTTCCCCGATAACCCACTCCCTTATTTCCTCAAGGGAACAGGATAAAAAAGATTCCAGCGCCCCACAAATACACTCTGGTATCTACCCTCAACAAGAAAGCTACACTTTTCGATAGGCCGTTTGTTTTCTCGAAGGGTATGAAAGAGCCCCTCAATCCACCTCTGAACAAGGAGAGGATGCCTTTGCAGATCGGAAAAAAAATCTTGACTGAGGTCAATCACCAGATGAGTAGGTTTTTTGGGGGTAATCACCCATACCCCTCGTACCTTCGCATCTAAAAACCACACCTCAGGAACATACGAGAGTGGTCCCTCAAAGTATTGCCTTGCTATGGCACTATCTTTTCCATAACGTTTTAGCATACTGGCTTGAAGGACCTGTTTCTCCACTATCTTTTTTCCCATAGAAGTATAGTAGATCATCCTCACCTTTGGGGGAGAGGTTACCACCAAGAGTACCAAAACAAGGAAAAAAACCACCCCAATTATCCCACCTATCCAGAAAAAAAGCCTCTTGGAACGCTTCATATATTTCCCCTTCGTGTATTGTAACGACGAATAAATCTATCCAAACCAGTCGCCATTGCCCTTGCCATCTGCTGTTGGTATGATGGAGAGGTCAATTGTTTAACCTCCTCAGGGTGAGAAAGATACCCTATTTCCCAAAGAATAGCCGGAAGAGGGCTAAAGCGCAAGACATAAAAGTTAGCGCTCTTCACAGAAACACGAGAAAACACTGAGGCCAATGCTATTTTTGCCTCTTGAGCCAGACTTCGAGAAACCCGTGATACCCCTTCTCGCATAAGTACATTCAATACACTATAGAAACTCTCCGTGTGTTTCACATCATCCATACTAAAACCCGCATTTTCTGCAATCTCTACCGCTGAAGCCCCAGCATCACTGGCTTTGTCAGAGAGATAGTATATCTCAATCCCCCGAACCTTAGGATTAAGTGAGATATTGCCGTGAATAGAGACAAAGAGAGCCCCCTCTCCTCCGTTCCAACGGTCATAGGCCAACTCTACCCTCTCAGCAAGAGAGACATACCTATCTAAGGAACGGGTAAGCAGTACCCGATACCCCATTTTCTCAAGTTCCTCTTGAAGAAGCTGGGTAACCTCAAGAACTACCTCTTTTTCTTTTATGCCAGACTTCCCAATACCACCCGGATCCTTTCCCCCATGGCCAGGATCAAGGATCACTGTCTTGATAGGGCGAAAAAGATCTCTTCCTGGGAAGGATGAAGGTTCTTGATTGGTCTTGTCTTTCGGTTTCTGGGTTGACGTAGTCTCTTTCTCCCCTCGATTGGTCATGGGGGATAACGGAGAAGGAAGCGGGGATGTTTTCGCGTTCGTGAGAGTCTGGTTTGTGGTATTGGAAATCCCCCCTCTCGTCGGTACCAGGGGAGTCACTAACAGATTTGTTTGTATTTCATTACTCTTGGAAAGAGAAGAGGGGGTAACTTTTTGTGGGGTGGTAGCAAACTCTCTCACAAGGCTTTCCATCGAGGGAGAAAGCATGAGTTTGCCATTGGTCTCCCAAGAAACCCCTTCCTCGAAATAGTAGATACGACCTTCTACCACAATATAGGGCATGTGAAAATACACCCGACAAAGCCGGTTGGTGTTCTCATGCCTGAGTTCTCCATAGCCAAGGTTCCAATCATAGCGAAGAGAGAGCTTGTATTCTCTTGCTATATCCTCAAGCGACACACCAGCCCCAAGAGATCCCCAACACAACACGAGCAAGACAAATCCCCATCTTTTAGCCATGATCCATCCAGAGATAATAGATTCCCTTGAGCATGAGATGAGTATCTACGACCTCAATCAAAGTACTGGCCTGTTTTACCACTTTGGCAAGACCTCCCGTGGCTATGACAAGAGGCTTTTCCCAGTGAAGTTCGGCCACAATCCGTCTCACGAGTTCATCAATCATTGCCCCATGGCCATAGAGAACACCGCTTCGGATTCCATCGATGGTGTTTTTGGTCACTATCGTAGAAGGCAGAGAGAGGTCTATATGGGGAAGCTTGGATGCTCGCTCTGTCAAAGCCCTAAGAGAGGTCATCATCCCAGGAATAATAACCCCTCCTTCATAGACTTTGCCCTCAGAGAGAATATCTATCGTGGTTGCTGTCCCGAAATCCACAACAATCGCATCCCGACAGGGATATTCTTTGGCTACCGCATACACGTTGACAAGTCTATCAATCCCTATCTCTCGAGGAAAATCATAATGAATACCAAGAGGAATATCCTGGCTCTGAAGAAAACGGGGAAACCTCCCATAGTACTTTTCGAAAAGGTGCCCCATCTCATAATTCACTTCCGGGACTACACTAGCTATGACAATATCCTCTTTCTCTCCTGATTTCAGTTTCCAGCGGTGTCTGAGTACTTCGTAACGTACCATCCAATCATCATGGGTTATCCCCTTCTGAGTGAGGAAATGAGCATGCTGTAAAGGACGGTTCACCCCCCTCTGGAAAAGCCCTATCGTCACATTGGTATTTCCGATGTCAATAGCAACGAGATACTTAGAGAGTTTCATCTTTGAGCGGCCTCACCATGAGTTGTTTCATGACCTCAAGGGGATGGGAGTGATCATAGAGTACCGTATACACTGCCTGGCAAATAGGCATATCCACACCCACCTCCGAGGCCATTTTGAGCACTGGCTTCACTGTTTCTACCCCCTCAGCCACCATCTTCATACCCGAGAGAATTTCCTCAATCGTTTTTCCTGTAGCGAGTGCCTCCCCTACTCTTCCATTTCGGCTATGACGACTCGTACAGGTCACAATGAGATCCCCGACCCCAGCCAGGCCAGAAAAGGTAACCTCTTGAGCCCCCATTTTCAGCCCAAGGCGTCGCATTTCCGCAAGCCCACGGGTAATAAGTGCAGCCATCGTATTGTCTCCAAATCCCAGCCCTCGCACCATACCGGCAGCAATGGCTATCACATTCTTGATTGCCGCACAAAGTTCTACACCAACCACATCACTATTCCGGTAGACACGGAAAAACTCTGTAGAAAAAGCCTGCTGTACCGTCGTAGCAGCTTCCGCCTCACAAGAGGCAGCTACAATAGCTGTAGGAATGTCTCGACTCACCTCTTCAGCATGCGTAGGCCCAGAAAGAGCCACAATTTTCTTGCAACCAGGGAGTTCTTCTTCCAGGATTTCCGTCATCCGTTTCTCTGAGGGAAACTCAAGCCCCTTTGTTGCACTCACCACCACCTGAGAAGGGGTTATTCTGGGGGCAAACCGTTTGACCACCGATCGAAAAAATTTTGAGGGGGTCACAAAAACAACAATCTCTGCCCCCTCGACAATTGCCTCGTCCGTTGTAAACACAATATCCTCAGGAAGCTTAACACCAGGAAGATAGTACACATTCTCCCGTTGGGTATTGAAAAGTTCCGCCTCTTTGGCATCATAGGACCAGATATGCACCTCATGGTTTCTTCGAATCTGAAGGGCAAGTGCCGTTCCCCACCCTCCACCACCAAGAATGGCTACCCTCATACACTACCCCAGTTTCTTCTGAAGGATCTCATTCACAAGTTTAGGGTTAGCCTGTCCTTTTGTTGCCTTCATCACCTCACCCACAAAGAATCCCATCAGGTTTTTCTTGCCCTCTTTGTAACGCTGAACCTCATTGGGATTTTTAGCAAGGATATCATCAATGAGGGTTTCCAGGGCTGAGGTATCGGTAATCTGTTTGAGTCCCTTCTTCTCCACAATGACAGAGGGAGCCTCACCCGTATCCACCATTTCGGCAAAAACATCCTTGGCCATCTTGCCACTGATAACATTTTCCTGAATAAGATTCATAAGCTCCGCAAGTTTAGTACTAGAAATACGCTCTTTGGCCAGCCGAGTAATATCCCATCCAAGTTCATTTAATACCGCCATTAATTCACTCTGGATCCAGTTGGCGACTTTTTTCGGTTCAATCGTGGTATGCCTCAAAACATCCTCAAAATAATCTGCCATTTCCCTTTCCTCTGTGAGTACCTCAGCATCAGCGAGGGTAATCCCATACTCTCTCACAAACCGCTCTCGTTTCTGCTGGGGAAGCTCTGGAAGTTCCTTTTGTATCTTTGCCACCTCTTCCCGAGCAATACGAAGAGGGGGAAGATCCGGTTCAGGGAAATAGCGATAATCATTTGCTTCCTCTTTGTCTCGCATGGGAAAAGTCTTGTTCTGCTTGGCATCATAGAGGCGGGTTTCTTGGATAACTTTTTCCCCGTTTTCCAACAATGCTATCTGTCGTTCTATCTCATACTCTATGGCCTTTTTCACTCCATTGAAGGAATTGAGGTTTTTTACCTCCACCTTGGTGCCAAATTCCTTCTGGCCAACAGGTCGTACAGAGACATTCACATCACAACGGAGACTCCCCTCTTCCATGTTTACATCGGAAACCCCAAGATATTTCATGATACTACGAAGTTCCTTGAGATAGAGATAGGCTTCCTCACTAGAACGCATATCTGGTTCAGAAACAATCTCAAGAAGAGGAACACCCGCACGGTTCAGATCGACAGCAGAGAAGGGCTGTCCCTCAAGATGCAGAGATTTCCCCGCATCCTCTTCCATATGGATACGAGTCACCCCAATCTTCTTGGTAGATCCATCAGAAAGGACTATTTCGATAACCCCTTTCTGGCAAATAGGATAATCATACTGAGAAATTTGATACCCCTTGGGAAGATCAGGATAGAAATAATTCTTTCTATCAAATTTTGAGAACTCCGCAATATTGGCCTGGATAGCAAGCCCTGCGAGGATCGCTTTATGAAGAACCTCTTCGTTCAAGACAGGAAGCACCCCGGGTTGTCCCATACAAATAGGACACACATGCGTATTGGCTGGAGCGCCAAACTCTGTGGAACAACCACAAAAAATCTTGGTTTTCGTATTGAGTTGGACATGTACCTCAAGGCCTATCACTGCCTCATAACTTTTCATGGGTTCCTCCATGCTTCACGAGAAATTTCCCTGTTATTATAGGACAAAACCAAAAAAACAGCAAAAAACTCTTCTTTGCCTTTAGCCCTTCACTCAAGGAGTCCTCCTAACAGATAGCCACTCACACTTGCCTGCATAAGCCCACGTGTCCATCCTGCTCCATCCCCAATAGCATACAGCCCAGGGAGAGAGGTCTGGAAATTCTGCACCAAAATACGCTGAGAATAAAACTTGACTTCGACTCCATAGAGAAGCGTTTCTGAACTCGCCACCCCAGGGGCCACATGATCCAAAGCCAAAAGCATTTCAATAATATCTGTCATTGTTCGGTAAGGAAGAACAAGACTCAAATCTCCAGGCAACGCATCCAAAAGGGTAGGTTTGAGATTTCCTCGAGAGAGTCTCTCTGGTGTTGTCCGTCTCCCGCGCCTCAGGTCTCCAAAACGCTGAACAATGATACGGTTTCCAGAAAGCATATTGCCAAGACCAGCAAGGTATTTCCCATACTCTACAGGTTGGTTAAAGGGGCGAGTAAAAGCATGAGAAACAAGAATAGCAAAGTTGGTATTGTCTGTTTTGAGACCCTCGGATTTGTAACTATGTCCATTGACCACAGCTATGTTGCCTTCATAGGACTCGGTAGCCACAACTCCCCCAGGATTTTGGCAAAAAGTCCGAACTTTGTCGTCAAAAGTAGGGGTATAATAGATAAACTTACCCTCATACATGGTATCATTGATCTCTTTCATGATTTCGTTGCGCACTTCCACTCGTACCCCAATATCGACGGGACCCACCTCATAAGCAATCTGATACTGACGAATCATGCTGCTCAGCCATGCAGACCCCTCTCGTCCTACTGCCAGAACCACTGTCTCAGAAGAGTACACCTGGTCAGCCACCACACCTGCCACTCGGCCATCAACAACTACCAAGTCTTTGACCGGACATTCAAAACGAATTTCCACCCCTTCATGAAGGAGTTGGTTTTGAAGTCGTGCATAGATTTCTGCACTTTTTTCTGTTCCCAAATGACGAAGAGGATTCTCAACCAATTGAATATGGCTACGGATAGCTCGGGCTCGGATCTTTTCAATCCGGTCAGGAAAATCTATCCCGTAAATACGGGTATCTGCCCCATAACGCACATAGATCTCATCAACACGTCGTATGGCCTCTTGGACTACAGAAACATCACATAATTCAACCAGATCTCCACCAATGAACGGAGAAAGTGAGAGTTTCCCATCGCTGTACGCCCCCGCACCAGAGAATCCCGTAGTAATATTACACGGCACACAGTGTTGGCAAGACTTTCCTTCTCGCTTGAAGCACAGTCGTTTCTCAATAGGACGTCCCTTTTCCAAAAGAAGAAGAGAACGATTGGGCCACCGTTCTCGGTACCGAAGAGCTGTAAAAATGCCCGCCGGCCCTGCCCCAACGATAATCACATCATAGTGTGTTCTTGCCATACCCTTTCGTTCACCCCTACTCACTCCCATCTCTTTTGAGAGAGAGCCCTTCCTCTCCTTCCACAAGAAATGGCGAGAGTCTTTTTTCTCCGGGCTGTATTTCTTTTTCAGCAAGAGGTTATTTTTTGTCCTTTCTATAGGCAATTTTGGTCTTGGTCTCTACCATTTTTTGCCAGTCTTGGTTCCACGCATTCATAATGTAGTAATATGCCTCTGAGGTCATAGCTGTCTGGGGTTTTACCTGGGTTCGGGAAATGCCGTTTTTGCGCAGCAGAAGGTATACCCCTCCAAACTCAAACTGTTTCACAGAAGCCGCTGAAGACACAAGAAAAGAGAGCACCTCAGGATGCTGAGAGAGTTGATAAGGAAATACACTGCCCTCACTATCCTGGGCATACACATCTACCAACGAAAGCTTTGGAAGACGAACATATCCAAAAGGCTTATTGGAAACCATGGTTTTCCAATCCCCAGAAGGGTTGGCCTGAAGAGAGGCAAGCGTTTGAGTAAGCTGAGAAGCATATTTGGCCCACAAGGCATCAAAGTGAAGAGCAAGGTAAGACTTCAAAAGCCTCTGTTGAGCAAAAGCTGAAAGCCCCTCAAACGAAGGAGTCTTCTGAATCCGAATCACATGATACTGCTTATTCTCAAACAGGGGTCGAGGAAGCACCATCGAAGAGGTCACCATCTGAAGAGATTCAAAAACTCGTGGGTATCTCTCTCGAGTGATGGTCACGTCCTTTGTCACTACTGCCTCGGGAGGAAGAGTGGCCACGGCTTTTTCCCATCCCATACTCTGGACATTTGAAAGGATATGCTCCGCCAGCACACGGTTTGAGACAACATTTTTATTCGTGAGGCTAATCCTATCTACAATCACCGTATCCAAGAAATTGGTCACATTCTGCTGATAATACGTCTCTAGGTCAGCCTTCTCAACAAAACGGGCCACAAAATTTGTCTTTTCGGTATAGACAATTTCCACATCATAGGCAAGATTCTGGCTATCCTGATACAAAAGGGCAAGAGAAGAAGGAGACAAAAGAAGGGTGTTCTGAATATCTCCCCAATTTCCCAAAAAGATATCTCGTATATAAAAAATATCCAGATACTCCCTCTCCCCAAAGGTTGGTTTCTCTGTACGATACAGGGCCTGTGCAAGTTGTTTATAAAAGAAATCTGATGGTCTAATCCCAAGTCCCTTGGTATACGCCACCACACTCAGGGTCTTGGCATAGTTTTTTATAGATTCTTCATAAAAGAGCTGTTCGATTTCTTTGTCTGAAAAGCTCACCCCTTGTTGCTGGAGACGGTTTTTCTGTTCATCATACCAGTACCCAAAACCTGTATCTACACCCTCGTAAAACCATTTCCCATTTACTTTGACCAACTTCGAGCGCATACGTTCCTGAGAGGAAAAAGGATTATACGCTAGGCTCACCACAAAAGAAATAATGATCAGTGAGGTGAAAAGTACAAGTGCTCCATAACGAATACGTTGGACCAAGAGTTTTCTCTTTTCAGATGCTGATGGCATATATGACTCCTGTTTTGTTTTCAGAGACTGAGGATTGTATTATAACGCATCCAGCAAGAAAAGTCAAAAGAGAACGATTTTATACCAAAGAGCAACAAAAGACTTTTTTGCATTTCTTCCCCTTTTATGCCATAATATAAGTCAAGGAAACGCAAAGCAAAGGAGACTTCGCTATGGATAGAGAGACAGCGATCAAACGTTCAAAACTCTCAGCCTCTGAACTTGCCCTCATTGAGACCTATCTCGGCAGAACCCCAACTGTTGAAGAAATTGGTATGTTTGGTGCTCTGTGGAGCGAACACTGCGGATACAAAAATACCAAGCCCCTCATCAAGAAACTTCCCACCAAAGGCAAACATCTTCTTCAAGGACCTGGAGAAAATGCAGGGGTTATCAAAGTGGGTGACTATGCTGTTGCCTTTAAAATAGAAAGCCACAATCATCCCTCTGCTGTCGAACCTTACCAGGGAGCAGCCACAGGGGTAGGAGGCATCCTCCGGGATGTCTTTGCTATGGGAGCACGCCCTATTGCTGTCCTTGATAGCCTACGCTTTGGAAAACCAGAGTCCCCCCGTACCCGTTATCTTGTGGGAGGGGTTATCAAGGGGATCAGTGACTATGGAAACCGAGTAGGTGTCCCTACGGTAGGAGGAGAGGTAGTTTTTGAGGAGAGTTATGAAGGCAACCCTCTTGTGAATGTGATGTGTGTAGGTATCGCCAAACCAGAGCATATTATCAAAGCTGTGGCCAAAGGAGAAGGAAACCTTCTTTTCTACTACGGCTCCAAAACCGGACGAGATGGCCTTGGAGGGGCAACATTCGCCTCTGCTGAACTCTCCAGTGAGGGGGAAGATCAGCGCCCTTCTGTTCAGGTAGGAGATGCTTTTACAGAGAAGCTTATCCTCGAGGCCACCCTTGAACTCATCGAGAAAAACCTTGTCATCGGTATTCAGGATATGGGGGCTGCTGGTCTGACAAGTTCAAGCGTGGAAATGGCCGCCAGGGGGAAAAGCGGGATAGAGATAGACATTGACAAGGTTCCAGCTAGGGCTTCTCAGATGACAGCGTATGATTTCCTCCTTTCTGAAAGCCAGGAAAGAATGCTTGCCTGTATTGAACCCTCAAAACTCCCCGAAGTAGAAAAAATCATGCAAAAATGGGAACTTGACTATGCCGTCATTGGCAAGGTAACCTCTACGGGGAGGGTTATCGTCTACGAAAAAGGGAAAAAAGTGGCTGATATCCCCATCCGTTATTTAGTAGACGATGTTCCTACCTATACCCGAGAAATCACAAAACCAGCCTACCTGAAAGAGGCCACAGCCCTCCCTGCTTTTCATATCCCACAAGACAAAACCCCTCTTCTCAAAGATCTTTTGAAACATCCCTCGATTGCCTCGAAGCGGTGGGTATACAAACGATATGATCACATGGTTCAGACCAACCTTCTTGCGGAACCCATGGAGGCAGGAGGGGCCATACTCCGTATAAAGGGAAGTTCTCTCGGACTTGCTATGAGTACCGATGGGAATGGACGCTATACCTACCTTGATCCCTACCTCGGAGGCATGCAGGCGGTGGCTGAAGCCACCAGAAACATCAGTTGTATGGGGGCTGAACCCTACGGGATCACCAATTGTCTCAACTTTGGAAACCCAGAAAAACTCGAGGTATACTATCAGATTGCCAAAGCCATGGAAGGCATGGGCAAAGCGTGTGAAGTCCTCGAGGTTCCTGTCACTGGGGGAAACGCCTCTCTCTACAATGAAACCGATGGAGAGGCCATCCTTCCCACCCTGATTGTAGGAGCCGTAGGGGTGATTGAAGATTACCGCAAAGCCGTCTTTGCTCCATTCAAAAAAGGAAAAGACCTTGTCTATCTCCTCGGAACACCTCGGGAAGGACTCGGGGGGAGCATGGCACTCAAACTCCTTACAGGCAAAATCGCTGGAGAATGCCCTTTTCTCGACATAGAAGAAGAAAAACGCCTCCAACAGGCTATAAGAGAACTTATCCTCCAAGGGCTTGTAAGGTCAGCCCAGGATATTTCTGACGGGGGACTCGCGGTAGCCATCACCGAATGTGCCCTTCTCGGAAATATGGGGGTTCACATAGAAGCAGATGGAGATATTTCCCCTGAGAGCTTCTTTTTTGGTGAGTCTCAATCTCGCATCATTGTTTCGATTCCTGTAGAACATGAAGAGGCTTTCCATGCCCTCTGCAAGCACTACCACATTCCTGTCACCAAGTTAGGAGTAACCACAGAAGAGAAAACCATCACCCTCCTCTACCAAAGACAAAAGATCTCCCTCTCCACGCAAGAGGCGAGAGAGCTTTATATGACCGAATACCTCTCATAAAGAGACTGAGGAGGCAAAATATGGGGTTGGCGGGGTTGTATTTTTTTGTTCTTTTCGGGGTTCTCTTTCTTTTTTTCTGGGCAAACCTCACCAATTATAAACTTTTTGCCGCAAGAGTACTATCAGCCAATGCCTTTCTTTTTCTTGTCTGGATTTTTGCAAAACTCATGTTAGTTTCAGGCATTGGGTGGGAAAGTACACGATTCTGGCTTCAGCTTATGACCGCTGTTTCTTGGTTTCTCCCTGCCACATTTCTTCATCTTGCTATTGAAATCAGACGAACCCAGCCAGGAAAACTCTACTATCTCACAGGGATTATCCTCACCTACGCCATCCCCATTGTCATATCCCTCTGTCTGTTTCTGATTCCTTCCTTCTTGCCCACCAAATATCTCTCCATCGGGCAATGGATATGGGACGGTTTTTTCTCACCCCCTCTTATGGTATTTCACCTCATTTTTGTTGGGATATACCTGATAGCCACCCTTGCTCTCATGAGGGTTTCAGGATCCTCTCTTGGTGATATGTTCCTTATGCTGGGGGCTTTCTTTACTTTCTTTTTGAGGACTTTTCTTCTGGTTTTTGATATGGCCACCTTCTGGCAAGGGTGGTTTTTCTGGCAACCCTTCCTTGCTTTCCTCTCGTATCTCTCTCTCTGGCTTCTTTATCGCAAAAACTTTTGGCTTGAAGAAAGTTTTTCTTTCTCCAGCCTTCAAAAACTTCTCAAGGATTTTTCGGTTCCTCTCCTGATTATCAAGAAAAACCACCACATCTGGTATCTCAATGAGGCCATGAAAGAATTCCTCTCCCCCTCCAAAAGCTTCTCCCCTGGTACCCCTATTGAAGAATACAGTTCTTTTTTTTCTCAGAGCGACGAGTTTTTCGAGATGCTTCAGACGCTTTCTTATGATCATCCCTCTTCCTATCGTGTCCTCACCTTCAAGGGACAGGATCGTGATTTCACTTTTTATACGCATGCGGAAATCATTGTCCTTTCTCGAAAAACTATAGCAGGATACATTTTCACCTTTAGTCCTTTGGAGTCAGAAAAAATCACCCAGCTTGCAGAAAAACATGTACGGCTTCACAAAAAACTTGAAGAGATCTCTCATACCTACCACCATGTCCTTCAGACGCTTGAGATCCCTCTTTTTCTCACTGATACCTCGTGGGAAATCACAGAGATCAATCCCGCTGCCTACAAACTCCTTGGTTTTAATCCCGAACATACCCCCCTTCTCGGAATCTCTCTCCCATTCCCTCGGATTATCAAAGAGCAGATGCAAAACCTCTCTCAGCAAAAATTTCTATTTGAAGTAGACTTTGGAGGAAGAGAATGGCAACGGCTTCATTGCCAACGAAGAGATAGTCTGATGTTAGAGATCACGGTCACAAGGATTGGTCAGTCCTTTCTCTTTCTTTTACGTGACAACGCTTTTCTTCATCCTCAGGAAGAACGCTTCCATTTTGAAAGCCGTTTTTATCGTCACGTACACCAACTCACCATGGATATGCTCCGTTCCCCAGAGGCTCTTGACTGGGGAAAAATTCTGGACACCTTTGTGGAGATATTCCCTTCGCATGGGTATATCGTCTCGCTCTCAGAGGTACAAAACAATGAACTTGTTATCCCCAGGGCCCTCCGTGGTCTCGACACCTCCCTCATAGAAAAAGTAGAAAACCTTCTGGGAAGCTCACTTGTTTCTCTCCCACTCCGTATCCCCCCCCATTTTTCAATAGAAAAAAACATCATGCTCTCAGGAAAACTCAACAAAATAACAGGAGGACTCCAAGAGCTTTTCTTCTACTCGATCAACCCGATGATTACGATGATTCTTGAACACATGGTGGGAGTAGGAGATATCTATGCCGTAGGTATCAGCAATGGAGAAACCCTCTATGCCCTCCTCGTGGTGATAATCAAAAAAGGCTACACGTTTAATGAATTGGAGTGGCTTGAACCCTTTGGTGAAGAGATATGCCGTATCTTGGATTTGCGTGCCTCTCTCCTTCCTTTAAAAAACCACGAGAAGTAGAGGTCTCATACACTCTACCCTTGCTTTGTCCATGTCTCAAGAGAAAGAAAACTCTCATAATCACGAGAAGAGAAAAAAACCAAAAAGATACACTCAAAAAGAGTGACATATTCTGTCACGACATGACACACAAGAGGCACAGAACGCTCAAAGGGAAATCCATACACCCCTGTTGAGATAGCCGGAAAAGCAATACTCTTGCACCCTAATTCATGAGCAAGCCGAAACGATTCTCGATACGCCGACATCAAGAGCTCATCCTCTCCTGATTCTCCTCCCCGCCATATAGGCCCCACCGTATGGATCACATATCGTGCATTCAGTCGCCCTGCTGTTGTGGCCACTGCCTTGCCCGTAGGAAGCCCCTCAGGCCATACTGTTTTTCGGATCTCCCGGCACGCTTCAAGAATGGCTGGTCCCCCTGCCCGATGGATAGCCCCATCCACCCCACCACCCCCCATAAGACTAGAATTGGCTGCATTGACGAGAGCATCTGCTTTCACGGTTGTAATATCCCCCTGCCTCACCACTACACGTCCCTCAAAAAAGGCCCTCATCGGTTCCATAAGCCTATCCTCACAATGAAGAGAATAAGAAACAAAAATGAGGTAATCGTAGCAAAAAGAGCATAAAAGAAATAGGTGTTTTTGCGCATAAAAATCTCAGAGATCCCTACCACAGAGTGAACCACTTGTCTGGCGTAGTCCTCTGGGCTATGCAGCTGAAGAAGAATCTTCATATACTGTTCTACTCTCTCCTTATGATCCTTGCCAAGTCGAAGAATATCCCCTGCCCAAAAAATCCCATTCCCCTCTTCATTGACCTTGATTTGAGGACGCAAGAGACGATAACAAAACACACTCGAGACGAGAAGAAAAAAGGCACTCAAAAAGAGAAGAAGAAGGAGAAAAAGTGTCGGCTTGGCCGCAGAAAAAAGCAACACAACCTCTCTTCCTAAGAGAACGGCAATCACGCCATTCCAGGAGAGGAGAACGGAAACCTTGACATCAAACTGATGAATCTGCTTTGTTATAGCTTCATACGCATGAAGAACAAACTCATAACGAAGGTTTTCCTTCATCCTCCTCTCCTAGATAGTGAAAACGTCATTCAATATCAAGACTCACTCGACAATTTTTCAGACTCGTAGGATCAACCCCAGAAAGTGGTTTTGAGGATCCTGCGGCACGAATAACAAACTTGCCTTTATCAAGCTGAGAGTTTTTGAGAATATAAGCAAGTACAGCCTCTGCGCGTGCCTTGGAGAGAGCAATATTGCCCTGTTTGCCATCCTGTGGCTCCTCAGGACCTACCGCATTCGCATGTCCTTCAATCACCACTTTCCGACCAGTAGGCAAAGCATTCACAGCTTGAGACAAAGCAGGAATAAGAACCTGCTTCATAAACGTATCAACATCATACCCCAGCACCGTATACTTGGGATCCTTCAGAGGAATTTCCGCTGAATTGTAAGCAAAGGGAATGTCAGCAATCCTTTTCTTGAATTCCTCCCGCACCTTCTGATAAGCCTGCTGCTCTGCATTTCCTGTTGCCTGAGCGGCTTGCTTTTGTAAAGCATCTGCATTCACATTGATCTGGGCAAAAACACCTCCCACCAAGACCAAGACAACCATCATCACCATCTTCTTCATCTTCTCTTCCTTTCAAACATGAAACGTTTTCCCTTTCTTTGTTTCTTTTCTCATATAGAAAGAGGTATGCCTTTCTTCTTGGTACACCCCTCCCCACTATTTACGACGAGAGGAAACATATCCCTCCACCAACGGAATCTCAATCCTGGCAATCGTTACTCCATGCTTAGAACCAATCCGGAATAAGGCCGGGTCAAGCCCCATCCCCCGAAGAAGGAGTACCACAAGGGCAATCCCCAATCCTGCTCCCTCTGTCGTATCCACCTGCTCGGCATAGTATTGGGCAAGATCCGTGTACTCCATAGCGAGTTTCAATTTCATACGAACCCGATATTCCTCAATAGGGATAATCTCAGAATTATTGATCACCTCAAACACAATAGCCTCTTTGTGCCAGTTTGCCCGAAACTCTACCCAAAGATCGTGCTCTTTGAGAAGATGCTCATATTCAGTATATTGGGATTTTTCGAGCATTTCCTTGAAGAGAATCAGCCCGTTAACATACTCTCCCATATTATTGATATCCAAATGGTTCTTCAAGAAAAAGACTCGCTTGAGATTAGCCTTTGTTGCATTCACCACAAGTTCCTTGACACAGGAATACAGAGGATCAATATACTCCTCTTTCCCTGTTTCTAGAAAAATCTGGGTGATAAACTCCAAAATATTCTCATTTACCTCTTCATTATGGTAAAAAAAACGTACGTGGAAACGTGTCTGTTTCTTAAACTGGTCAAACCACCCCATACCATGCCCCTTTTATATACAGTATCTATATTATACAGATTTTTTTGAAAAAATCTATAGTTTTTCCCAAAAAAAGAAAAAAATCCCTTGTGTTCTTCCCTCTTAAAGAAAGCTTTCTCAAAAATCCCCCTTCCCCCTCTTGACTTTCCTCCAATCTTGCCTTATAATAATAACCTCAATGGAGAGAATACGACGCGGGATAGAGCAGTCTGGTAGCTCGTCGGGCTCATAACCCGAAGGTCGAAGGTTCAAATCCTTCTCCCGCAAAGACGGCGGGGTAGCTCAGCTGGTTAGAGCAGCGGAATCATAATCCGGTGGTCGAGGGTTCGAGTCCCCCCCCCGCTAAGATAAAGAAAATGACAAGGGGTTGTAGCTCAGCTGGTCAGAGCACAGGCCTGTCACGCCTGGGGCCGCGGGTTCAAGTCCCGTCAACCCCGAGCTATAAAAGGGACTGCAGAGCAGTCCCTTTTATTTTTCAGCAGAGAAAGCGTGTGACTTTGCCTCAAACAACGGGCAGAATGGTATCCCCAGTACGTATAAAAAGCTCTCTTGTAACAAAGGAGCCTATTTTTACCATGACAAAACACACCACACCTATCATGCTTCTCAGCGGAGGTGTAGCCCTTTTTCTCCTCTCGTTCGTGGCTATGCTTATCTTGGTGATCCAATTCTCACCATCTCAGAATCTCCCCGATGAGGGAATTGTTGTCATTTTTGGCGCTGGTATCTACTCCTCACGACCCTCCCTTACCCTTCAGATGCGTCTTGACAGGGGAAGAGAACTTTTCTCTTCCATGAAAAAAGCCACACTCTACCTCAGCGGAACCCGATCTGAGGTTGCTATTATGAAACAGTATCTTGTGAAACATGGTATTCCCCGAGAGTGCATTCTCGAAGACCCTCTTGGGAAAACGACAGCCCACACCATCCGAAACCTGGCTCACCGTTACACCGCCACCAATCTGATCCTTGTCAGTCAGCAGTATCACCTGAGACGCATTGCCCTTCTCTGCCGGAAATACCATCTCCTCTCTACATGGTTTGTAGCCACGGACCATCGACCAATCGACCATCACTACCTGCTTCTCATCCGAGAGGCCTTTGCCCTTTACAAAGCCTTTTTGTGGGATTGACCATGAGGATAGAGGAGATTTTTGTTTCCCTCCAAGGAGAAACTCCTTTTGCTGGAATCCCCTTTGTTTTTGTCAGGTTGTCTGGGTGTAACCTTCGATGTCAATACTGTGACACCCCTGCCGCTCTTCATGAATCCCCTCTCTGCCGTCTTCATTTCCCCGACGGGGAAACTACCCTTCCCAATCCCATCCCTCTTGAGAGTCTCAGGCCTTTCCTCCAGCCATTTGCTGGGTATTGGCTCAGTTTTACAGGGGGCGAACCCCTCCTTCAGGCAAAAGAGATAGAAACATTTATGACCCTCTTTCCTCACTTCCGATTCTGGATGGAAACCAATGGTACCCTTTCCCACCACATCTCTTCTTTTCTTTTAGAAAACATAGAGGTGTGGTCTATGGACATCAAGCTTCCCTCCGCCACCACCAAGAATCTTTGGGAATCTCACCAGCATTTTTTTTCTTCTCTTCTCAAGGCAAAAACTATCATTCTCAAGGTCGTACTTACTCCCACCACCCCGATTGAGGAAATGGAAACCCTTTGGCAGATTTTTCAGGAATGGAAAGCACAGCGACCCGATATAACTCTCGTCTTCCAACCCATGACGCACAACACTCACGTCCTCACGGGAAAAGCGTTTTTCTGGGCATATGAAAAAGTCCTGGCAACCCCAGATGGAAGTCTTCGCATTCTCCCCCAAATCCATCCCCTGCTTCATATTCCCTAAAAATATCCGGTATACACCAATCCCCAACGTTGGGTCACCGGATCATACGAGAGGTACACCTCCTCCTGAGAGAGGGCATATGCCGTTAGCCCCATAGAAACAAGGGAAGAAAGTATCCCATACGTAAACAACCGCTGCTGCCACTCAGCATACATGGCAACCTGAGAAGCATACGCCACCTTTTGGGCATCAGTGAGAGAGGGATTATACGTCTGATCTTCATAGTATCGTTTAAGAACTGAGGTATAGAAATGTGCCCCCACAAAACCAAGAGTTATGCCCCAACTTCCATAACAGATTCCCCATGCGAGGTTTTTCTTTCCCTGTCGAGAGGCTACTGATCTCCCTTTGCCTACCGAAAACGAGAGTTCTGGCTTTTCCGTCGTAAGGGCAAACGTCATATACACATCCTCATACGCAGGATCATCTGATCGAACAAGAAGGACATGGGATTCATACAGAGAGATATTACTCACCACAAGAGGGGTTTTCCCTACATACAAAGAATCTAAAAAGACCAAACGGTTGCTCTCTCCTGAGAGAAGCACTCGTCCCACCATCTCTCGTGGCCGAAGCACCCCCTTCACCAGATTGGTTCCTCCCTTTTGGACATCCACGGTATACGAAACGGTATCAAAACCCTCCTTCACAAACGTGATACGGTGATTCCCCGTCCTTACTCCTTCATAGACCAAAGGTGTTCTTCCAACATACACGGTATCAAAATAGACATTGGCACCCTCGGGAGAAGATTGGATCTCCACATCCACGAGGTCTCCTCCAAGATAGAAACGCCTGATCTCCCCCCGCCGTTTAAGAATCTCTTCATACACCCTATCCTCTGACGTCCGAAGAACCATCTCCATCCGATTCGTCGTCGAAGCCTTGATCATAAAAAGTACCAGGAAAATCTCCACCTCAGAGGGCCCAATCTTATTCTCTCGAACAGTGAATCTCCCATAGATCCGCCCCTCATACACCCATTCCGGAGACACCTGCGGTGCTGAAGGAACTCCGAGAAAAACATTGGTATTGGTTGGTCTCCCTTGAGGCTTTTCTATACGCCAGGAAAAGGGAAAACGCCCAACCTCTTCAACAAACGAGGGAAATTCTGCATGCAAGAATTTCTCATACCTATTGGTAGCAAAACGAAACACATTTGTTTGATACACATTGGTCACCCTATTGGTGAAAACAAGGCGGGCATTGGTTTCCACCCTCATGACGACCTGCGTTACCATCTGTGGCTGAAGAGTCTTATATGATTGCCAGGAAGAAACTCTGGCTGAGAGGATCTTCTCTTCAAGAGCTACAGGAAATCCTCGAAGCCTCACATACTCCCATCCATCCACAGGGGTATATTCCTTCTCCAAAGACTGAAGAACGATCCCCACTGTTTCAGGAAGAGCCTCTTCAAGATAAGCAAAATTGCTCCCTCGACTCTGGTTCGTAAAGGGAAAAATAAGAATAGGATACTCCCTCGCATAAAAATCAAAAAGGAGTTTACGTACCTTTTCCTTCTCCATGTGGATTTCTTCCTTCAAGGCGCTTGTACACCCCACAAGGAAAAGACAACACAGTCCTACAAACCTTTTACTCTTTCTCAAAAAGAACCGTAAGTGAAGCAATAGTTTCCCCAAAGTCATTTTCGTAGATACGAAAAATACTCTCAAAATCATACTGGCTTTTCATTTCCTCTCGAAAAAAATTGACAAAGTACAACCCAAGCCCTGCCCCTATCTGGTCCTCTCTCTCACCAATAAACCCATCTGCCAGAGTATCCAACTTTGTTCCTATTTTTTGCTTGATACCAAAAATCCCCTCTTCAGGAATAGGGACATTGTTTTTCACCTCAAGCTTGAAGATAGAGTGGGTAAACTTCCACCCAATTTTCACCCATTTGTCCTCTTTGTGACACACATCCAGTAATGTATCCCTCTCCTTCCTCACAAGGTGAGGAAGTTCTTTTCTTTCCTGGATGAGGCCATGTTTTTTGACCACATACTCGAGATTCGCCTTCTCTGCGTTGGCTGTCAACTCGTGAAGAATATTGATACTACTTTCTATTTCGCGGCGATTCACATACGTGAGAATCTTTTCATGCAAAAAACCTACGAGTTTTCGCTTACTTTGTGGCGCAACAAGCCGCAAAGTAATCCCCTTCGTATACGGAAAAAGCTTCTCAATATTGAGAAGCACATTGGCGACATTGTGTTTTTGAAGAGGAAGTACAAACAAAGGCACACCCCCTTCATGCTGACCATTAAGCTTTTCAGAAAACTTCAAAAGCCCAATATTATTAAACATAATCCCAAGAGAATCCTGGGAATAACTGTGCTTCTCCCATTCTTCAACAATCTCCTCAACAGGTATAAGAATATGAGACATAGGACCCCCTTGTCTTCGCGTTTTTCAGTCTGAGAGAATACTGAGTGTAAAATTCTCAATCACTGGATTAGCCAAAAGTTTGTCTGCTATCTCTCGTGCTTGTTTTTCAACAGTCTCTCGATCACCGTTTATCTCGAGAAGAAACACCTTGCCTACCTGAACTGAGGCGACCCCCTCATACCCAAGGTGATGGATAGCGTTCACAATCGCCTTGCCCTGGGGATCAAACACATCTTTTCGCAAAAAGACCTCTAC
Organism: Brevinematales bacterium; assembly: GCA_026417555.1. Taxonomy (GTDB): domain Bacteria; phylum Spirochaetota; class Brevinematia; order Brevinematales; family Thermospiraceae; genus Thermospira. The sequence continues at coordinate 70,027 of JAOADA010000001.1, read as the reverse complement.
CTTGACCTTCATATCCTATCCTTTTTCCAAAACTTGCCAGTGATGTATTGTAACATAAATAGGGATTTTAAGCAATATTCTAAAAATTTTTTTCAAGAAAAATCTTTTCTCCCCCCATGAGTTTCCCGTCCAAAGACCCTACTCTCTCTTGGTTTCTTTCACATCCACACCACGAAAAAACCAAACGTCAGAAAAGAGATGATAGGCACTCTCGGAAGCTCCCTCCCCCTCACCCTGGTAGTTTCTCTCCCTCGAGGCGCTTGCGTAGATCACCCACTCCCTTCACCTCCCCTTTATCTCCCACCCTGGCACATTGTCAAGGGAGATGGAGGCTTCGGTGAGGGACTTGCTCTCGGCTTTGGTCAAAGAAAAGTGCTTTAACTTAAAGAAAAGAGATACACACAAACATTTTGAGAAAAGAAGCATTTTCTAAGAGGAAAGGGCTTGTCTTTTGACTTTTTCCCGTTTCTTGTTCTCGTTCACAGGGGATTGGCAGGTGGGAGAGGGAAACATTGCATTTGCCTTTTTTGTTTTTTCCCCTTATAATACGTGTGATTTTTTTATCTTGAGGAAAGGAGTTTTCATGGTCAGGACACGTTTTGCCCCATCCCCTACAGGACAACTCCATGTAGGAAATGTCAGAACAGCTCTTTTTGCCTACCTCTATGCCAGGAAACACCATGGTCAGTTTCTTCTCCGCATAGAAGATACGGATAGTGAACGTTCCGAGGCTATCTACACGGAAAAACTCATGGACGATCTGCGGTGGCTTGGCCTCACCTGGGATGAGGGGCCAGACAAAGGGGGGCCATATGGGCCCTATGCCCAGAGTGAAAGGCTCTCTCTCTACCACGAGTATGCCAAAAAACTCATCGATGAAGGACGTGCCTACTATTGCTACTGTACCCCAGAAGAGGTTGAAGCCTCAAAACAAAAAATGCTTGCTGAGGGAAAACCTCCCCATTATGATGGTCGTTGTCGCCACCTCAGCCGTTCCCAGAGAGAGGCCTTTGAAAAAGAGGGGCGAAAACCTGCCATACGATTCGTGGCCTATGACCAGGAATATCGTTTGCAGGATGTGGTCAAAGGAGAGGTACATTTTCCTCGAGGTATGGTAGGGGATTTTGTGATCATCCGTTCCAATGGCCTCCCTGTGTATAACTATGCTGTTGTGATTGATGATTATCTCATGAAAATCACCCATGTCCTTCGTGGGGATGACCATCTCTCCAATACCGTGAGACAGCTCATGATCTATCAGGCATTGGGAGCTCCTGTTCCCGTGTTTGGGCACATGGCCCTTGTCCTTGGACCAGACAAGCAAAAACTCTCCAAACGCCATGGGGTAACAAGCATCGAAGAGTTTCGTCGACTAGGATATCCCCCCGAAGCCCTATTGAACTACCTCTCCCTTCTTGGATGGTCAAGCCCAGATGGAAGAGAAATCCTCTCAATGGAAGAACTTATTCATCTTTTTGATCTTGATAGGCTTTCCTCAAGTCCCGCTGTATTTGACTATGACAAACTTGACTGGATCTCCAAGCATTATATCATCCAAATGCCTCTCGAAAGGCTTTATGAAATGGCCATACCCTTTTTTGTAGAAACCGGCTGGGTAACGGAAAATGATCTCCGTGACCCAGAAAAAAAGACCTTTTATCTCGGGGTACTTGATCTCATTCGTGGATACTGCCATCGATTGGCTGATATCAAAGATCATCTTGTGTACTTTCTGCAAGAAAACTTTCCCATCGAACCAGAAGCCGAACCCTTTCTTGCCCTCGAGACCACCCCAAAGGTTCTCCATACATTTTACGAGAATCTTCAAAAAGAAAACCGTGAGATTGATGAACTAGTATTTCGGGAAATGGCCATGAATATGATGAAGGAAACAGGGGTGAAGGGAAAAAATTTCTTTCTTCCCCTCCGAATTGCCATTACAGGACGCGTTTCAGGGCCAGAGATTTATTTTATCCTGCCTCTCATAGGCAAAGAGAAAGCCCTTCAACGGATCTCTCACCTCATGATGAAACTCTCTCAAAGGTAACGTATGCCAAAGAAGGTTGTTCTCTTAGGGGCCACGGGATCTATTGGCTCTTCTACCCTTGATGTAATCAGACGTTTTCCTGAAGAGTTTGTTCTCATAGGGCTGAGTGGCCATAGCCAAACAGAAAAGATCAAAAACCTTGTGGATGAGTTTTCTCCTCCTGTGGTGTGTCTGCCAGAGGTACCTTCTTGGGCCCATGAGTATCCCCGCACGACCTTCCTCTCTGGAGAAAGGGGGCTCTCTCAGCTTGCCTCTCTTCCCGATGCTGATATGGTGGTGATTGGTGTTGCTGGACTTGCTGGCCTCCTTCCTACCATAGAGGCCATCAAAGCCAAAAAACACCTTCTCTCTGCCAACAAAGAAGCTATTGTCGCTGCTGGTCCCCTCATTAACCATCTCCTGGACGAAAATACCCAACAGATTATTCCTCTGGATAGTGAACACAATGCCATTTTTACCCTCATCTGCCGCTTCCCCACACCACATATAAAAAAGATTATTCTTACTGCTTCCGGAGGCCCCTTCTTTAGACGTGCGCCTACCGCTCAAACAACAGTCCAAGAGGTACTCACACATCCAACCTGGTCCATGGGAAGTTACATCACTGTCAACAGTGCAACTATGCTCAACAAGGGTTTTGAGGTCATCGAGGCACACTACCTTTTTCGTCTTCCTTTTGAACAGATTGAAGTCTTGATTCATCCCCAATCTATCGTCCACGGTATGGTAGAACTTACTGACAATACCCATATCATGGTGGCCTCACCCAGTGATATGCGTTATCCTATCGCCATGGCCATGTTTTATCCCTCTCTTCCTCCCTCAGGAGACTCTTCGTTTACCCTTCCTGGCAAAAGTCTTGAGTTTCATCCCGTACCTCATGAGAGGTTTCCTCTCCTCTCCCTTGCCTACGAAACAGGAAGGTTAGGAGGATTGTTTCCACTTGCTCTTAACGCTTTAAATGAAGAGATTGTCTCCGCATTTTTGAAAGGAAAAATCCATTTTCTTGATATTGAACGCCTCATCATCACTGGTATCGAACGCTTTGCAAGCACCGAAGAATCCCGTCTTCCCCTCTCGTTTGAGTCTCTTGCTCCCGCTGAGGCAAAAGCCCGTGGTATTGCCTTTGAACTGTTGGGAGAACACTCTCATGATGTCTAATCTCTCACCAGACCAGCAAAACAAACTTGTCCTTTACCAGCAAGAGATCCTGCATTGGAATACCACAACCAACCTCATAGGCCGCTCTACGGCATCATCGTTTGAGAGAGAACATCTCCTCAATAGTCTTGAAATCCTCCCCTACCTTGAAGGAAACCTCCCTCTCATTGATATCGGGACAGGGGGAGGATTGCCAGGCATACCCTTGGCTATTGCCCTTCCCCAAAGAGAGATCTTCCTTACCGAGATAGACAAAAAAAAGCTTGCCTTTCTTCAGTATATTACTGCCAAGTTGAAACTTTCCAATACCCATGTGGTAAACATCCTCCCTTCGACTCTCTTTGATATGCCCTGTGATATTGTCTCCCGTGCCTATGGACCCATAAGCCGGGTGCTCTCCTGGACCCACCAGCACGCCCCCCACGCCAAACACTACTATCTACTCAAAGGAACATCTGTCACAGAGGAGCTTGCCCAGGCCAATCTTCTAGATGCTTGCGTTTATCCCCTCTCGAAGGGGTACCTGGTTACATGGAAGGTCCAAGAATAACCCATGCCATTTTCTCTCTTGTCTCCCCTTCATAAGGAAAACATAGTACCTCTTTTTTCCTGACAGAGAAAGGCCCTTGTTATATTCGCTCCGAAAAAATAGGCTTCCTTCAGACCAACATACCCATACATGAAAAGGTGAAAAAGTCCTTTTCCCTTGGCATATGAGAAAAAATTGCTTTTTCTCTGGTTTTTCTGTATACTATTTTCTCAGGAGGCATACATGGCAAGGGCAATTCTTCTCCTTGAAAATGGAGAATACTTTCTGGGGAAATCCCTCGGCTGTGAGGGAGAAACTATGGGTGAAGTGGTATTTAATACCTCAATGACAGGGTATCAAGAGATTCTCACTGATCCCTCGTACCGTGGTCAGATTGTGACCATGACCTACCCAGAGATAGGCAATTATGGGATCAATCGTCATGCCACAGAATCTGAAAAAATACAGGCTTGTGGATTTGTGGTCAGACAAGCCTCCAAGATAGCCTCAAACTGGTCAAGTGAGATGACCCTTCAAGAGTATCTTGTCAAACACCAGATTGTGGCCATCGAGGGCATAGACACAAGAAAACTCACCCGCATTCTGCGTATCAAAGGGGCTATGAACGGCATCATTTCGACGATCGACTTTGACAAAGAAAGTCTGAAGAAAAAACTCTCCAGGCTTCCCTCAATGGAAGGGCTGGATTTAGTCCCTGGGGTTACCATTGATACCCCTCAACCCTATCAACCCTTTGCAAAGGGACAACCTCACGTTGTCGCCATCCATGCAGGTATCAAAGAAAACATCCTCCGGCTGCTTTCCGCACGAAAAGTGAATATCACTCTGGTCCCAGCCACCTGGAATGCCAAACAAATCCTTGATTTGCAACCCGATGGCGTTTTTATTTCCAATGGCCCCGGGGATCCTGCGGCCGTCACTTATGTGATCGAGACCATCAAAGAACTTATGGGAAGAGTTCCCATGTTTGGCATCTGTTTAGGACACCAGATGCTTGGACTTGCCCTGGGGGCAAAAACCTACAAACTGAAGTTTGGTCACCATGGAGGAAACCAACCCGTCAAGAACCTGTTGACCGGCCGTGTGGAAATCTCTGCCCAGAACCATGGCTTTTCGATTGTGGAAAATACTCTTCCGCCAGAGGTTGAAGTGACTCACATCAATCTCAATGATCACACCATCGAGGGAATCAAACACAAAAAATACCCCGTTTTTTCTGTGCAATACCATCCTGAAGCCTCTCCAGGGCCTCATGACTCTCACTATCTTTTTGATGATTTTGTCCGTCTTTTGAGGCGGTAATGCCATTTCCCTCAAACCAGCCCCTCTCCCGTCGAATGATGCCCACTTCTTTAGACGAATTTATCGGGCAAAGTCATCTTTTAGGACCCAAAGGCCCTATCAGGGCGATGATTGAGCAGGGACGGCTTCACTCCATGGTTTTTTATGGACCACCAGCGTGTGGAAAAACCAGCCTTGCTGAACTTTTAGCCAAGCATTTTCACTACCGATATGTCCGAACACACGCTGCTACTATCTCAAACGAAGAAATAAAAAACATCCTGGACGAGGCACGAAACACTCTCTCAACCACCCCCACCCTTGTCTTTGTGGACGAAATCCATCGACTTGTGAAACCCAAACAAGACCTCTTCCTCGCAAGTATGGAAGAAGGAGATATCATTCTCATTGGGGCCACAACAGAAAACCCCTATTTTGTTCTTCAACCTGCCATTCGTTCACGTCTTTTTATCTACGAGTTTCATCCCCATAGTCGCGAAGAACTTCACACGATTCTTCTTCGTGCTTTTGAACGAGACGAATTCCTCAAAAAAAGCGAAGTCACCCTTACTTTTGAAGCAAAAGAATATCTTCTTTCTGTCTCGACAGATGCCCGTATCATGCTCAACACCCTTGAGATGGCTGTACTCACGCTTCCCCTTCAAGCAAACCCAATGATCACCAAAGAACATCTGGAGAACCTTGCCAAAAAACCGGACACTTCCTACAGTGAAGATATGCATTACGATGTGATCTCAGCCTTTATAAAATCCGTACGGGGGAGCGACCCTGATGCCGCTCTCTACTATCTCGCCTGGATGATTGAATCCGGAGAAGACCCCCTTTTTATTGCCCGCCGTCTCATCATCCTTGCCGCTGAGGATGTTGGACTTGCTTATCCGGAGGCTCTTCCTCATGCCGTCGCGTGTTATGAGGCGGTCAATACCATAGGAATGCCCGAAGCCAGGATTATTCTAGCCGAAACGACTGTCCTCCTCGCGTGTGTTCCCAAAAGCAACTCCTCGTACACAGCCATTGACAAGGCTTTGGAGTACATCCGCACCCACAAACCCCAGCGTGTTCCCTCCCATCTTCAAGAATCCCATTTTGTGGGGGCCTCTTCCCTTGGACGAGGGAAAGGCTACAAATATCCTCATGATTACCCCAAACATTATGTCAAACAATCCTACACTCCCACCCCTGTCCATTTCTACGAACCAGGACATCTTGGTTTTGAGCATAAACTCAAGATATGGCTTGAAAACCTCAAAAATCCTCCGGAGGAAAAATGAGCCGTTTTATTTTCTTAGGCACAGGTACCTCGAATGGTGTTCCTGTTATTGGATGCGAATGTGAGGTATGCTGTTCTTCTGATCCGAGGGACAAACGTCTCCGATGTAGTGGTTACTACCTCACACATGATGGAACCAAAATTCTCATTGATATTGGGCCGGATTTTCGCCAGCAAGCTCTCCAACATCGTATAACCCACATTGATGGTATTTTGATCACCCACTCTCACTATGATCACATTGGGGGGTTGGATGAGGTACGACAGATCAATTTTCTGATGAAGAAAGCCATTGACGTCTATGGAACCGAAGATGCTCTCAAAGACATCCGAAACCGTTTTGGTTACATTTTTCACCCTACACAGATTGGAGGAGGAATTCCCCAGATAGAACTCCATCAGATTGGGAGTTCTCCTTTCTTGATAAACCACACCCCCATTACTCCCCTCCCCATTTTCCATGGGATGCTACCTATTGTAGGATACCGAATAGAAAATCTTGCCTACATCACAGATGCCAGCTCCGTCCCTTCCTCAACCATCGAGATGATTCACGGAATTGATACCTTGGTAATCAACGCCCTCCGCTACAAACCACACGCTACCCATTTCAACCTTGAACAAGCCCTTGATTTTATAACCCATGTGAAACCCTCACGCGCCTACCTCATCCATATGACAGATGCTTTTCTTCATGAAAGGGCTTCACGCGAACTCCCCGAAAAAGTTTTTTTTGCCTATGATGGATTGACCCTTACATGGGAATAATCCCCTCAGAAACATACCCCCATACTGACAAAAAGTCGGTTCCCTCCCACACTTTGGTACTCTGTTTTTATATACCGCCATCCCACAGCTCCGTCTACAAAAACATACCCAAAAACAGCCTTGATCCCACCAAGGCATGTGGCTTCCCAGCCACTATCCATACCAAAAAAATACCGTATCCTCACATAATCAACACTCCCTCCTAACCAGAATCCAGACAAACCTCTCCCGTCAAAATAATACCTCGCTCCACCCCCTCCCTGAAAACTCTCACCATCACTTACTGCCATCTCAGCCTGAAGAGCCACATGCTTCGTGATCGCATACTCACCCACAAAAGGATACACAACACTTCCAAAGACAAGAGAAATAATGGCTGTTCCCACATCAATCCCCAAAGCAAACGTACGAGAAGAAATGTCTTTTTTTCGCGAGGGTTCTGCCTCCCTCACTTCCTGAGCAAACAAAAAAGGAACTATCCCCAAAAGAAGAACAACCCTCAGCCAACCTTTGTGCCTAGCCTCCCCCTCAAAAATCTTTTTCTCTCCCACCTTTTCCCTCACAAAGGGGTACACTCGCCGAAGATATTCCTCTTTTTCCGAACCCTCACCTTCCGCCACTTTTTCCCTGGCTATTCACAAAACTCCCAAACCGTTGCCATACTTGATCAGGATGCCCCTCTTCCCGACTTTGATACAGCAGATAATAACAGGGAGAGCCATTGCGAAGAACACATTTCTCAAGGCTCATCTCTTCACTCCCATCAATATTACAACGCATAAGATTACACCGAAGAACCAGATGCTTCATCGATACCTCCCACCAAGGTTTTATATCCTTCCAAGAACATGAACATACATCCCGAAAGGATTATGCCACATCCCATCAAGGACATTATAAAAAACGCCTATCTTGAAACGCACCGTACTGAGATCACTGTAGAGATACATCCCCATTCTATCGGAAAGAGCATAATTGGTAGACATCAAAAATGTGTTTTCAAACCCCGCCCCATAGGAAAGGTATTTTACCCCCCCAGAGAAATAGAAATCAATATCCTGTCTGAGAGGTTCAGAAAGCCCATTGTACACCGTCGGACGGGCAAAAATAGCAAGATTCTGTTCAAAGTATCCCACCACGAGATGTTCAGCAAGATGGACATAGGCCTCTTCAAAAAGAGGAAGATTTGTCAAGAGAGTATAAGGAAACCCTATCCCAACCTCAAAGTCTAACTTGCCATAAACCGATCGTATCAGCATACTATAGCGCTTCCGTAGGGAATTATCAACAACAGCTTGATAGAGATTGATATCAGAAAAACCTACCGAGAACTCAAGGACAGTATTGCCTATCCGACTATCTACCACAATGTCAAACCCTATCTTGTCCTCCCCTACAGGCTGATAAATAAGAAGATGAGGATACACCATCCCCGTAAGAAAACTCTTCCCAAACGCCACACCCGTCCCTCTCAGATCATAGGCCCCTTCATAATTCAAAAAAGGATCAGAAAAAAACTGAAGTCCTCGGTACCCATACTCTTTTTTGGCCAGTGTTCTCCAATTCCCAACAAAATAGTCCATTTCAAAGAGACCAAAGGGCTCAGTGTGAAGAAAAAAGGTATCCAACACTGGTACGCTATTTGTCCCTGGCAAAGGAACATTGGTAAAAACCCCAGTCAGGGAAAAATCCACCCGAAAACCATACTTTGTTCCCCCATCAAGAGAAAACACAACGTTGTGGCGGGTCATCGCCACACCATTCGTGTTTATCTCAGAATAAACATCAAGCACAGGAAGCCTCAGCATTTGAGCCCACAAGCTCCCTACGATAAAAAGGATCCCACCAACCGAAAGACCATACCTCATCCACTACTTCCTTTTGAGCGTTATCTTGACCTTGGCAATCACAGCATGTTTACTTGTGGTGTTGTCAAATCTTCCATAGGCGAGAATCACCTCGAGGGGTTTGTCAAGCACAAGTGGAACATCATAGGTGTCCTTCGTAACAAGAGAACGGGCAAACACAAGGCGTGTGATACCATTCCCTTCTTGTGCTTCGATCATTCGAAAATTCTCTATACCCCCAAGGTCCGTATCCCGTCGATGGCCCGTAACACTCACCCCAAAATGATCTTCTATCACCCCTCTATTCCCATTGGTCACATAACCAATAAGATAATCAGCATCTTTCATTTTTGCTGTTGCCCCCCACCCAAGAGAAACCCATCCAGTCGTAGGAGCCTCCAGAGCAAAAACAACCTCATTCGATACTACTTCCCACTGAAGTTTTATACCATTGGCCTCAATACCTTCAGCAAAGCACACACTTGCCACCACCATTCCCATCATGAGGAGAAAAAACCTCATATACCCTCCCTTATTTTTCTATTATCTTTCCCCTGAGGCTTTCAATCGAAGCCGCCTTGCTAAAGGCTGGTGATACCGCATAGGACTTCTCATAGGCTGAGATAGCTTGCCGGTAGCTCTTGGTACTTTCATACGCTTTTCCCATCCTCAGATACCATTCAGAAAACTTCTCAATCATCTCCCGGTGCATCACCATTGGTTGAATCTCTGTTGTCTTCTCTCGCATAGGGAGAAGAGGGGGAACCTGAGAAGATACTCGCTGTTGGGTTGTCTCACGAGCAGGGGGGAAATCAGAAGGCTGCAGTTTTTGTATCTGCATAGTCTCCTCCTGTTTTCAATATGGAGGCGGTGGGAATCGAACCCACGTCCTGGAAAGAGATGATATAGACCTTATCCACAGGCTTGGTCCTGCTTTCAGGTTCTTCTAAAAAGGGAAACAGGACACACCCTTTCTAGAAAGAGCCGGATATTCTCAGACAGGAACCCCGGCTTTTCCTGTCCTATCCCCTGTGTCTGACCTCCGTTAGCTATGCAGAGGAGCCATAGCTAAGAAGGCTGGCCGACTTACGCAGCCAGGAGAGCAGAATTGTCTGCGTCTATTTGTGTGAAGCAGTTTTGAGGGTTGCTTCAGCCCTGCCTGAAGTCTATAACCTCCCATTTCCAATCGAAAACCATTCGCCCCCTCACCTATTACTATACCATACTTCCCCAAAAAAGTCAAAAAATCCCTATCTTCTTATCGGCAGTCTTACCATAAAAATTAAGCCTCATTACATTTTTTTATGAACACCAAAAGCATTTGTCTCGAATGTTTTTTGCCTCGTCATCCTAAAATTGCCTAAATGAAAGAAAAAATTCCTCTCCCCTGTATACCAAGACGCCCCTTTTCCTCACGAAACAAAACTCCCCCTATTTTCCTAAACTCTTTCCCTTTTGTGTCGAAACATAACAGTGAAGACACGGATGTCTTCAGAACATATCAAGGAGGATGGTATGATCATCAACCACAACATCAGTTCCATTTTCTCTCACCGTCAGCTCACCCTAAACAACCTCGAGGCTGACAAGGATATCGAGAAGCTGTCGTCCGGTATGAAAATCAACCGGGCAGGGGATGATGCTTCTGGTCTTGCTGTATCCGAGAAGATGCGCTCTCAGATTCGCGGTCTTCGCCGGGCTAACCAGAACACCCTCGACGCTATCTCCATGATCCAAACAGCCGAGGGCTACCTCGAAGAGACAGCAGCTATTTTGCAGCGTCTCAGAGAATTAGCAGTTCAGGCGGCTAACGGTATCTATGATGCCCAGGACCGTATGATGATCCAGGTGGAAGTCTCCCAAATGATTGCAGAAATCGACCGTATTGCTTCCCACGCCCAATTCAATGGGCTCAACCTTTTGACTGGTCGGTTTGCTCGCTTCACAGGGGAAAACACCGTGGTGGCTTCTATGTGGTTCCATGTAGGCCCCAATATGGACCAGCGTATCCGGGCATACATCGGTACCATGAACTCTCAAGGTCTTGGCCTGAAGTCTCCCGTCGGTAACGCAGCCACTGCCTCGTTTATCAGTCTCAGTACACCCGACAAGGCCAATATGGCCATCGGTATGATCGACGTGGCTCTTCTCAAGGTGAACAAACAGCGTGCTGACCTCGGTGCTTACCAAAACCGTCTGGAAAAAACCTCGGTTGGGCTCATGATTGGATTTGAGAACCTTCAGGCGGCTGAATCCAGAATCCGTGACACAGACATGGCAGAGCAAATGTCCCTCTTTGTCAAGAACCAGATCCTCACCCAGGCTGCCAACGCGATGCTCGCTCAAGCCAATCAGAAACCCCAGATGGTGTTGCAACTCCTCAGGTAAATTCCCACAATCACAAAGGCTGTCCTTTAGGGACAGCCTTTTTTGTTACCTGAAATCCTTCTACCTGTAACGGGAATCAAAGAAGACACACAGGCAAGCCTCTCTGTTCCCTCTCACACTTTCTTGAAAAGTTGATTTTTTCCCTTTTTTTCACTACACTATGAGAAAAGAGAGGATCTATGAGAGAGACACCTATCCCATCCGCCCCATGGCAACACATTCTCCTCCTTGCCTCCCAACAACAGAAAACTCTCGCTGTTGCCGAATCCTGCACAGGGGGAGGAATTGGCAAGGCTATCACAGATATCCCTGGAAGCTCGCATGTATTTTTAGGGGGAGTGATTGCCTATGCCAATGAGGTGAAAACAAATCTTCTTGGTGTCCCTCAAGAAACTCTCTCGCGGTGTGGGGCGGTAAGCTTTGAAACATGTGAAGCTATGCTCAAGGGGATTGCCCGTCTATTTCACCCCTCATATGCCATTGCCGTCACGGGAATCGCTGGACCTGAAGGTGGAACCCCTCACAAACCTGTAGGAACCGTTTTTTGTGGCATCCGCACCTCCACTGAGACGGTTCTGTTCCATTGCCTTTTTCAAGGTGAGAGATGGGCTATCAGAGAACATACGATAGCATTTGTCGGGTGGGTAGTATTTGCGTCTCTCAAAAAAGAAACCTCCTACCCTCACACCTTTCTCATCGAAACCAGACACCTACCGCATGAGGAGAAGATATGATACAAAAACTCTGGCTTTTTGGGGCCATTGTGGCCCTGGAAACTCTTGTGATTGCCATCTTGTGGTTCTTGGCCACACAAACATCCCTTTTGTACACCATACTTGTGATTCTTCTCAGTCTTTTTCTTCTTTTCTGGTGGCGCTACACCTCCTGGAGAGAAAAGCAGAAAATTTATGATCAAGAAACCCTCCGCAAAGAACAAAAACATCGACTCATTTTCCTTACACAAATCACTGGTGGGATTCTTCTTCTTACGTATATCGGATTTCTCATTCGAGTGGCTTTAGGGTAACGAGGGACGAAAAGCACTCCGATTTCGGCGTCCTTCAACAAGGAGACGCTGCAGTTGAGCCATCATCTCTTCAAAAGAAACCTTCTCAAAAATCCCTTGTTTCAAGAAGGCCTCAATAGCTGAGATCCGGAGAAGTGCCTCATCGATTTTCGGATCACTTCCCCTCACATAGGCCCCAATTCGGATGAGGTCTTCGGCTTCTCGATAGATGGCAAGAAGCTCTTTGATCTTAGCAGCCAAGAGTTTATGTTCCTCTGAGGCAATATCTACCATGAGTCGACTTACACTGGCCAAAATATCAATGGCCGGATAATGATTCTTCTGGGCCAACTGACGAGAAAGTACTATATGTCCATCCAAAATCCCCCGTACCGTATCAGAGATAGGCTCATTCACATCATCCCCCTCCACAAGAACCGTATAAAAGGCCGTGATAGAGCCCTTCTCTGATGTACCTGTTCTCTCCAACAGTTTTGGGAGAGTAGAAAACACGCTTGGGGTATACCCTTTGGTGGCCGGAACCTCCCCCACAGCAAGTCCTACCTCTCGCTGTGCCATAGCAAAACGGGTGACTGAATCCATCATAAACATCACATCACATCCCTGGTCACGAAAATATTCTGCAATTGCCGTTGCTACATATGCCCCACGAATACGAAGCATGGGTGGTTCATCAGAAGTCACTACAACAACCACTGATCTTTTCAATCCCTCTTCCCCGAGATCACGCTCAATAAACTCCCTCACCTCACGGCCTCGTTCTCCAATCAAGGCAATCACATTCACATCTGCTAGCGTATTTCTTGCAATCATACCCAAAAGAGTAGACTTGCCTACCCCACTTCCTGAAAATATCCCTATACGCTGACCTTTCCCTACGGTAAGGAGCCCATCTATGGCACGAACCCCTGTTACCATGATGTCACGAATCCGTCGCCTTTCATACGCACTGGGCGGATGACGATCCACAGGATACATGAGGGGGGCTTGGATCCCTCCCTTACCATCAATGGGCTCTCCATCTCCCCCAAGGATCCTCCCCAAAACCTCTTGTCCTACTGCCACCTCGAGTTTTCGACGGGTGTTCACCACTCGCATACCTGGGGAAATCCCTCGTATTTCACCAAGCGGCATGATCAGCGTTCGCTTCTCTCGAAAGCCTGCAATCTCAGCCCTTACCTTTGCTCCATCGCCAGTTTCTACCCAACATACATCACCAATCGCCCCAAAGGGACCAGTTGCCTCAAGAGTGAGTCCTACAACATTCGTCACACGCCCCACTGTCTTGATAGGCACCACCCTCTCGACAGCCTGTTCATACTTAAAATAAATATCCTCCCTCTGAAGTACAATCTCTTCGTCAAAAAGAGACGCTGGAAAAGACTGATCGGTATATATCCCTTGCACGATTTCCCCCTCCTTTTCTCAACCCTTCACCACTGTTCGAAAGAAAACTCTTTCCCCATCATCGATACTCTTGGAAAAAGTTTTGTCTCTTTCAGATTCTGGCACCTTTTCCCTGTCTTGCCCATTTTTTTTACACACAGGGATCTTGAAAAACTTTATTGAAGCATAATCTCTTTTTCTTCCTTGGGCTCCGAAGAGGGTTGTTCTGTCCGAATAACCTCTTCCAGCCCCTTGGTTTTCACACGTGCCGGCACATAAAATTGAATCTTGTTTTCCAGTTCCTCAAGCTGCGTAGCAATCGTCGCATCCACTTCTCCAATATCTGTCTCAATAAGTACACCCCCCCTGTCCACGGCCGGATTTTCAAAAAACTTGACTTCCGGCATACCCTCAATCATACGGATGAGTTCTTCCTTATGCTGGACAGTGAAATTGTAATCCTCAGGATTGACGTGTATATACACTCGCATAGCTCCACGAACAAGGGCAAGCGCCTCTTTGGCATTATTGAGCACAACATTCTGCTCTTCCACCGTGAGTCGTTTGACCACTTTTTTCACCATCGTGAGAATAAGATTGAGAATTTGCTGTTCACTGTGGACAAGGATTTTTTCTCTTTCTTGAATGGTTGCGTAAATCACTTGTTTGAGACGATCTACCATCGTTCGGAGTTCTTGTCTCCCTTCTGCAAAACCTTCCTCATGACCTCGAGCAAATCCTTCTTTCTGAGCCTCTTGACGGATACGTCCTGCCTCCTCCTGAGCCTCCATCAAAATCTTTTCTGCTTGCTGCCGTGCCTGAACAATAATCTCTTCTGCTTCACGCCTTTTTTCCTCGATAATTTTCTCTTGATCTTCCAGGGACTTCTGAACACGATCAAAGGCAGCCTTTTCTGCTTCTTTCACAATACGTTCGGCCTCGAGTTCCGCCTTCTCGACAATCTCCTCTGCCGTCCTTTCACTTTTTTCTATCTTGGTGTTAATCTCATTTTCAAGGGAACGGATTTCCTCTTTGAGGCTTTCTATACGCTGAAGAGATTCATCTATTTCTTGCTCTTTTGTCCTTTTGAATACCCTCGGAGCTTCAAGAATATACCGGTTTGATTCAAGACGGTATTGGCCTTCACGAAGTACCCGAAGCCTATACTCAAGAGAGGAATCCTTCATACCTTCTCCTTCCCCTTAGACGATAATCTCGTCTTCAGCATTTCTGGAGAGCACTACCTCACCCTGCTCTTCGAGTTTGCGGATAATGTTTACTATCTTCTGCTGGGCTTCTTCCACATCTTTCAAACGAATAGGCCCCATATACTCCATATCCTCTTTGAGCATTTGGGCGGCTCTCTTAGACATATTTCGGAAAACCTTGTCCTGAACTTCAGCATCCACAGCTTTCAGGGCCTTGGCAAGGTCGTTATTCTCCACATGACGGAGTACTTTCTGAATAGAACGATCATCAAGGGTAACAATATCCTCAAAGACAAACATCTTCTTTTTGATCTCTTCAGCAAGATCAGGGTCGTCTTCCTCAAGGGCTTCGATAATATTTCTCTCTGTGGTTCTGTCAGAACTGTTGAGAATAGCAACTACCGCATCAATACCACCAGCTTGGGTGAAGTCCTCACTTGCAAGGGTAGAGAGTCTCCGTTCAAGAACTCGTTCCACCTCCCGAAGGATTTCAGGGGAGGTTCTATCCATTGTCGCAATACGTTTGGCTACGTCAGCCTGTATCTCGTGAGGAAGAGCGCTGAGAATACTCGCGGCTTTCTGAGGATCAAGATAAGAGAGAATAAGGGCTATTGTTTGAGGGTGTTCGTTTTGGATGAAGTTGATCAGATGGGCTGGATCAGCACGACGAATAAAGTCAAATGGTTTCGTCTGAAGCGAAGACGTCAATCGGTTAATAATATCCACCGCTTTCTGGGTACCAAGAGCCCTCTCAAGCACCTCTCGAGCATAGTCTACACCACCGTTGATAATGAAGTCTTGAGCCATCATGAGCTCTTGGAATTCCATGAGCACAGCGTCTCTATCCTCAGGATCCACCTTGTCTATCCTGGCAATTTCAAAAGTCAATTCCTCTACCTCATCCTCCTTGAGGTGCTTGAAAATCTCAGCGGATACCTCAGGACCAATAGAAACAAGAAAGATAGCCGCCTTCTCACGACCGGTGAGAGGTTTCTTTTTATCCCGCTTCCCAGGCGTAGATGTCTTGCCTAGAGAGGCTGTTTTCTTTCCCTCATCCTTCTTTGTTGCAAGAGTCTTTTCTTCTGCCATAGTCCCCTCCCCTTGTTACCTATTCTTCAGCCAGCCAGGTTCGAATGAGACGAGCCACATCCTCAGGCCGTTCCCGTGCCACATTGATAGCATTCTCCAAAAGTTCCATCCTGGCTTTCTCTTCGATGGAAAGTTCCACCGTTGCTGCTTCCTCCTCGGCTGCCCGGAGAGCCGCTTCACGCATGGCTTGTTGCTGACGAGCCAATTCTTCCTCTCTGAGACGACGTCGTCTCTCCAGTTCCCGGGCAATAGCCCGATAAATAAGTGTCCCGATAAAGAGAACAAAAAGCACAATAATTGATGCAATAAGTGTTCGGCGGAGTCTCACACGATTCCGAATCTTGGCATCCTCCGCTTCAAACTCCTTGGTATGATCAAAAGGAATATGACGTACCACAACCTCATCTCGGCGACGGGCATCATACCCTACTGCTGCCTTTACCCAGGCTTCATAACTTCGTATCTCCTCTTCTGAAACAGGAATGTACTCTCGCGCAATCCGTCCCCCATTGGTAATCACCTCATCCCCAGCATCCGTGCGGATAATACGCCATACCCCGTCAATAGCCACAGCCACAGAGATGCGCTTGATTTCATAGGGGGCTTTCTCTTGTTGAACGTTTTCCTTGCTATTTTGGTAGTTCACAATATTCTCATTTTTCTGGTAGTGGGTAAAACGATCAATTTTGTCTTTCAGACCAGGAGGCACATTGTTTTCTACTCCCGCTGGTCCCTCGGGGATATAGGCAGGCCCCTTAAAATCTTCTGTCGTCTTTTTCTCACTGATGGGAACATTCACCATCACTTCGGATTCATCATAGGGAGTTTCTGGATTATCTGGTCTCACCTCAATGGGGATGATTTTTTCAGCCTGTTTCTTCATCTTGGTCCAATCAAACTCTATATCTGCATTGATGAGAAGCCGCTCCTCAGGAATTGAGCGCTTCAACGCATTAAGTACCCGAGATACAAGAAGAGCTCTTTCTCTCTCTTTGATTTTCATTTGTTCTCGTGCCAACCGGACGCTATCAGAAAGATCATTGGGCACCAAAAGATCAGAAAGCACATTTCCACGATTGTCCACAACAACAATATTCTCAGGCTTAAGCCCTGGGATACCCTTGGCAATCAATTGGACAATCCCATTGACTTTTGCCTTGTTTTCTGCAATATCAGAATACGCCGACGGGGTAATAGTTACCGACGCTGTAACCGGCACGTCGTTTTCGGTATAAAGCGTCTCTTTGGGAAAGGAAATCTGGATGCTCACGTCCTCAATATCAGAGAGGGTCTTGAGGTGTTTCACCATCTCCCCAATAAGGGCCCGTTGAAGATTCACATTTCTTTCAAAATCTGTCGTAGTAAAACTCTGAACATCAAAGAGTTCCCACCCCTTCACATTCTGGGGAATAATTCCCTCTTGGCCAAGACGCATCCGAAGGGTACGACTCTCTTTTTCATCAGCCACAAGAATGTACTTGTCATCTTTGGTTTCAAATTTGACATTCCATTCGGCAAGTTTTTTGGTGACTCGTGCATATTCTTCTGGTGAAAGCGGTGATTTATACAAAAGAGAGTACGTGGTCTGCGTAGAAAAAGATGAGATTGCTATCAACCCACCAATAAGTCCAACTGCCACAGCCCCAACAATAATCTTTTGAACCATCGTGAGTTTCTTGAAAATTTCCAAAAGCTTTTTAAAAATCTCCGCAAAGTTTGGCATCTTCCCCTCCCTGCCCTTCTAGGCTTTTTTATCTCATAGTCACAAGATCATTGTAGGCACGAATAGCCTTGTCGATAATCGTTTTCATAAAGGTAATCCCTAACCTCGCCTTCTCAGAGGCAATCATCACCTCATGCACATCAACTTCCTCGGGCGAAACAGCCATTTTTTCCTCAAGTTCATCTGCGTTCTGTTGGAGCGCATTGACATTTTCCACAGCATTAAAAAGTACCTGAGCAAAGGGGGCTACGGGATCATCGCTCGGTTGGGTAATCCGCCCACGGTCATCAAAATGTTGCTTGCTGGTACGCACCATACTTACCTGATTGCCTGCCACATCAAGTCTCGAATATATCTGCATAGAAACCTCCTCCCAGAGTAGTAGACAAAAAACTACTACTACCTTTATTATGACACAAATTTTAGATTTTGCAAGTGTTTTGGGCATTTTTTTAAAAAAATTTTTTTTATTTTTCTCTTTTCCTTATTCACTTAGCCATGTTATTTACCCAGCGAAAGGGCTTTCTCGAACATTTGTCTTGCTGAATTGATCATCGTGACATTGGCCTCATAACTCCGGTTCGCTGAGATCATATCCACCATCTCTTCTACAATATTCACATTGGGATACATCACATAACCTTTCCATTTGCCTGACTTTATAGCATCTGGATGGGTAGGATCATACACCATCCGTGGGGGTTTCTCATCTTTTTCGATTTTCAGCACACGTACTCCTTGACCTGGACCCGGCTCAAGGGCATCAGGAAGAAGATGGGACTTGAAGGTTAAACGGTCATTGATGGGCCGGAGAACGACACGAGAGCGTTGAAAAGGCCCCCCTTCGGTTGTCCGAGTTGAGGTGGCATTGGCAATATTGTTGGCTATAACATCAAGCCTGAGCCGCTGGGCTGTGAGTCCACTTCCACTGATATTGAGAACATCAAACATTCCCATACAACCTCCTTCGTTACCTCATCACTGTATCAAGGATTTTTATGTTGCGAGAATATGCCTCAAGGAGAGCATTGTACTGCATAGCATTTTTGGTGGCATCTGTCATCTCTTTGTCAATGTCTACATTGTTTTTGTCATTTCGATAATTTGAATCATATTCTATACGTACCTGTGGCCTCACTGTCCGATAATCAATATACTCTTCAAAAGCCATATGGCGCTTGTCTGTCAAAAGGGCGGGAAATTCCTCCTTACGTTCCGAATCAAGCGCCCGTTTAAGCTGAGACTCAAACGTTACCTCTGCCCGTTTAAAAAAAGGGGTATCAGCATTGGCTATATTATCAGCAATCACCTGTCGACGAAGCGACGTTGCCTGCAAACTCATGCGGAAGATTTCCATCTTCTTGCCAAAGTCACTCTGTGTTCCAAAAAGCATGGTATCCTCCTCTCCCTTCTTTGTTTCCTCATCTTGACATATCGGAAAAAAAGAAAAAAGCTTAAGATCCCCCACAAAGAATGTGTTCAAAATGTTTCCAGGATTTTCTCCCCCAAGAAGTCTCTCTTTGCCCTTTTTGCACAAAAAAGACCCAAGGAAAGGGATAGGCCTCATGTGTGTCTGAGTCTTGTCATTTCTTCATCGAAGCATGCCCAGGACGTATGGTATTTTTTCTTTTTTCTATCAAGTTTTTTCTTTTCCGTTGTCGATACATATATGCTAAAACAGAGAAAGGGGGGGAGAGTATGCGGCTTCTTGTCATCGATGACGATGAGGGAATCCTTGAGGATATCCGAGAGGCTCTTCTTCCAGGTGGGTATGATGTAGTCACAGAAACCAATCCTGTGATGGCACTCGAGAGGTTTTTCTCTGAACCATTTGATGTG
This sequence comes from Brevinematales bacterium, assembly GCA_026417555.1. GTDB lineage: Bacteria > Spirochaetota > Brevinematia > Brevinematales > Thermospiraceae > Thermospira. Next base: position 50,422 of record JAOADA010000001.1, on the reverse strand, counting down.
GTCATCAGTGATATCCGGATGCCAGAGATGAGCGGCATTGAGGTGCTGAAAAAAGTTCGAGAGCAAAACCCACACTGTCCCGTCATCATTATGACAGCCTATGGGGATGTAGAAACGGCTATTGCATGTATTAACCATCATGCTTATGGATTTCTCCCCAAACCCCTCAACTTCCCAGAACTCCTTGCCATGATCACCCAAATAGAAAAGGAAAACCGTGGAGAAACCCATATAGACTACAAGAAACTCAAAGAAGCCTACCAAGACCTCAAGAAAGCATACGATAACCTCTACGAAATGATGAAAGCACTCGAAAAACAGGGGTAGAAGCCCAAAAGGGGGGTATATGCCCTACGATCCGGAGATGAAAGAAATTATCGATGCCTTTGTCTCAGAAGGCTATGAGCGCTTGGAACAAGCTGAGAGTCAACTCCCCCATATTCAAGAGGCATATCACGAACAGATCGTGCAAACACTCTTTCGTCTTTTCCACTCTCTCAAGGGATCGGCTGGTTATCTCAATTTTGAAAACATCAAAAATCTCACTCATGAGGCAGAAAATCTTCTTGACATCTTCCGAAAAACTGGTCTCAAACCCTCTCCTGAGGACGTAGATCTTATCTACAAAGCTATGGATTTCTTACGACAGCTTCTTGACAATGTGGCCACGAATCTCACCGATGAGGGGTTTGAGGGACAGGTTCATCTGATGATTGAGGAGATAGCCTCGGCAAGCACACGACACCTCAAAGAACACATCTCACCCACTCCCAAAGAAGAGGATACACCCCCCTCTCACCCCCCTCTCACCCCACCCCAGCAGGCTGAGAGAGAAGAAACCTCTTTTAGAGAAGAGGAGATCCCTATTGAAGAGGAAATCCCTATCGAAGAAGAACCCCTCCTCGAAAGTCGTGAGGTATCCCCACAAGAGAGTTTAGTTTCCCCCGAATCTCTCTCTTTGTCACAAGAACATCACCCTCTCGATACTTCTCAACAAGCCTCTTCGGAAGAAGCTAACCTCACCGCTTCTCCTCTTCACAACCATCTTCCCACATCCTCTCCTGAAGTACCCGACCACCCTTCAGAAGAACCAGGATCCTCTCTCATAGAAGAAGAAGTGAGTGCCCTCAGTGAGGGGATAGAGGAAATCCTGCCACCTCCCAAAGAGTCTCCCCTCTCCTTTTCTGAGGAAGCTCTTCCGGAAACCTCTCTCGTTGAGAAAAAATCAGAAGCTCTTGCCCCTTCTTTTTCTCTTCCAGAGCAAGAAGAAAAACCAAGCAAAGACGTCCCCAATTCTTTCCGTCTTGATAACCTTATCACTCCAGAAATGCTTGATCGGTTCCGGGGAGAAACGTCAGAACTCCTCGATGATGCCGAACAACATGTTCTTTCCTTGGAGAAAACAGAAAACAGAGAAGATTTGATCCAGGCTATCTTTCGCTCTATCCATACCATCAAGGGCAACGCCAGCTTCCTCTCTCTTGAGCGTATTGCCAAACAAGCCGAGACCCTTGAAAATATTCTCGAGAGTCTTCGTAATAACAGCATTCCCTTTACAGCAGCGGTAACCAACCTCCTTTTGCGCGGGATTGATTATATCCGTCGTGACTTACAAAGTCTCACCAAAGAAGCACACGACATCCCAGAAGAAACCTACAAACCCCTGGGAGAAATCCTTGTCGAAATGGGGGTTACAGACAAAGAAACTGTCGAAGAAGCCCTCCTTGAAAAAGAAAAACCCCTCGGGGAAATCCTGGTAGAAAAGGGCGTAGTGAGTGAGGATGTGATCCATGAAGCCCTCAAAAAACAATCTTACATGGTGGAAGGATCCTCCATGGGCATTCAAAAACGCGAAATTCGTGTCGATGCCTCTCGACTTGATCGTCTTTTTGACTTGATGGGTGAACTCATCAACGCTGAAGCCATGGTTCTCCATCATCCCCTTATCCGTAATATCCAGGATGACCATCTCCAAAAAGCCATCTCCCATCTCACCAAAATCTCCCGTGAACTTCAAGAGGTCACGATGGAGGTTCGGATGGTACCCCTGGAGGGGCTCTTTGTCCGGATGCATCGGTTGGTGAGAGACCTCTCTCGCAAGTTTGACAAGATAATAGAGCTCCGTATCATAGGGCAGGAAAACGAGATCGACAAAAACCTCATTGATCAAATTGCCGATCCGTTGGTCCATCTTTTGCGAAATGCTATCGACCATGGAATAGAACCATCTTCAGAAAGGAGAGAAAAAGGCAAACCAGAACGGGGGCTTGTAGAACTCTCCGCCCAATACCAGGGAAACGAAATCTGGATCTCTGTTCGTGACGATGGTCGAGGTCTAGATAGGGACAAGATCCTTGCCAAAGCTGCCCACAAAGGTCTCCTCCACAAAAAACCCGAAGACATGACAGACAATGAAATCTGGAAACTCATCTTTCTCCCCGGTTTTTCTACGAAAGATGAGGTAACTGATATCTCTGGACGAGGAGTCGGCATGGATGTTGTCCTCAAAAATATAGAAAAACTTCGAGGGCAGGTGGATATTACTACTCGTCCTCACGAGGGCACAACCATCACGATGAAGATACCTCTCACCATGGCCATCCTCGACGGCGTAGTATGCCGAATTGGACAGGCTCTTTTCATTGTTCCTTTAGCCGATATTGTAGAGTTCTTCAAACCTCAGCAAAATCAGATAACACGAGGAGAGGGTAGTTCTCTTCTCATCAACCTGAGAGGGGAAATTCTCCCTGTCTTGGATTTGGAAGACGTTTTTTACCGTCAACCCAATCCTACCCCTCTTCCCGAGAGGATCCTCATTGTGGTCACCACTCAGGAGCGCAAAATGACCATTGCGGTAGATGAGATTGTCTCCTCCCAACAGGTTGTGGTGAAATCTCTCTCAGATTTTATCGGGAGAATTGAAGGCATGATAGGGTGTTCCATACTCAACGAAGGCCAGATAGGTTTCATTGTAGACGTCAAAGGCTTGGCCAGAAGAATGTTTGAATAGGAGGTCGGCATGAAAGCGTCCATCAAAAAGAAACTCTGGATATTTTCAGGAGCTTATTTCTTTCTCACAGCCATCTTGATCATTGTGGTAATTGGCCAATACTGGTACGATCTCAATCGCGATGTCCAAGAAACCAAAAAAAACCTCTACGAGAAATACGATCAGATGATCCGTTATCAGGTCCAAACCGCCCATAGCCTCCTCAATGCCATCCACACCCGCGTTCTTTCCGGAGAACTGACAGAAGCCCAGGGAAGAAAGCTTGCTGCCGATCTCCTCCGAGATCTCCGATATGGAGACAATGGCAGAGAGTACTTTTGGGCTGATGACCTCCAGGGTAACAACGTGGTTTTGTACGGAAGAAAAGATGTCGAGGGATCAAACCGGAACAACCTTCGCGATGCAAGAGGCACCTATATTATCCAGGAACTCCGAAAACTGGCTCTCCAGGGAGGGGGGTATCTTGACTATTACTTCCCTCGCCAAGGAGAAACCAACCCCCTCCCCAAACGGGGATACAGCAAACTCTTTGAACCCTATGGCTGGGTACTGGGAACAGGACTCTATGTAGATGACATCGAGGCATCAATCGCCGAAGCCTCCCAACATAGCCTCTCAACGCAAAAAAACCTTCTTGTCCAGCTCACCATCTTTGGAGTACTTATTCTGCTTCTGGTCATTGTTATTCAGCGCCTCATCCACTCTCAGATAACCTCCCCCCTCATCGCGATGTCCAACGAGGCCAAAAAGATTGGGAACGGCAACTTTGACGTCACCATTGATCCCCAATGGCAGAAATTAGGCGGTGAGATTGAAAAACTCTCAGAGGCCTTCCATACGCTGTATACGTACATCTCCCAAAGAGAAAAAGAGATTATTGCCATGAGTGAGGCGGATTTTACCCTTGACATTACGCCTGTATCTGAAGCAGACAGGTTAGGTCTTGCTCTCAAAACACTTCACCAAAACCTCTCTCGACTCATCCAGGAAGTCAGAAACACGGTGGAACAGTTCACCATTGGTGCTGAGCAACTCTCTCGTGCCTCCCAAACCCTCTCCCAAGGATCCAGTGAACAGGCAAGTTCTATTGAAGAAATCACCTCCGCTCTCACAGAAATTAACGCTCAAGTAAAACAAAACGCCGACAAAGCCTCCAAAGCACGGGATCTTTCTCAAGAAGTCCTTTCCATGGCCGAAAATAGCCAACACAGTATGCAAAATCTTGTGGAGGTAATGAAACACCTCAACAGTTCGGCCACAGAGATCAACAACATTGTCCGTACTATTGATGATATCGCCTTTCAGATCAATCTTTTGGCCCTCAATGCCAATGTAGAAGCAGCACGAGCCGGCAAGTATGGCAAGGGCTTTGCCGTTGTCGCTGATGAGGTGAGAAACCTCGCCGTCAAAAGTGCCAATTCTGTCAAGGAAACCACCAACAAGGTGAGAGATATTGTAGGGTTTATCACCCGTGGGCATGAAGTCACAAGTGAAGTGGCTTCCCATATTGAGAGGATGTACACCAATATGCACCAGACCATTGAGGTGGCCGAGGAAGTGGCTGCCAGCAGCCAGGAACAACTCCTCTCTATGGAACAGATTAACCAAGGCATCCATCAGATCAATCAGGTCACCCAAACGACGGCAAGCAGTGCTGAGGAAACAGCGAGTGCGGCTGAAGAGCTTGCCAGCCAAGCTACTGTCCTGAAAAAACTTGTCACCCAGTTCAAACTCTCTCAAGGGCATGAATCCCTGACACCCACCTCGCTTTCCTCCTCACAAACGACAGCTTTCGCCTCCCAAAAATCCTCTCAAGAATTTTCCACCCCACCAGAACCAAAAAAACGGGTGATCCGCTTGGATGATGATGATTTTGGGAAGTTTTAGGAGGTTGGTATGAAAGAAAAAAACAAGAGATTTTTCTCCCTCCGGTGGCGGCTCATCAGTATGGTAGGGGCAATCATTGTGGTGATGCTCACCATTATGGCAACAACCTACATAGTGATGATGAGCAAAACGTTCACCGAAAGTGCCAAAAACTACATAGAAGCCAAACTCCTTTCTGCCGCAAAAGAGATAGAAGGATGGTTTGCAGCCAAAATTCCTTTGCTTGATGCAGCTGAAGGGGCCATCTCCCTTTATTCCCTCACGGACAAACAACTCTATCAGAAATATATCACAACCATGGCTCTCTACACCAATGCCGAGGCAAGAAGCATCTACCTTGGCCCCAAGAAAGGTCCAAAAGAAGGGGGAATTTTCTACTCTTCTGACGGATGGGTACCAGGAGCTGACTATGACTGGACAAAAAGACCATGGTTTTTGACAGCACACTCTGCCCAGGGAATAAGCTTTACCGCCCCCTATATTGATGCTATCCAAGGTGATCTTATTATTTCCATTGCACGGCCTACCTCAAAAAAAGAGGTTATCCCTGGTATTATAGCCCTTGACCTCGGTATCTCTGTGGTCCAGCAGGTTATCCAACGACTCAAGATCACCCCTTCGTCTGAGGTGTATCTTGTGGATGAACAGGGAAGATACCTTACGCATGAGGACACCAACCGCATCCTTAAAGATGTCATTTGGGAATCTCAAGAATTCTCTCCTTTCTCTTCGCTCAAGGCAACAAATTCATTTGCCCTTGCGCTCAAAAACAACTGGTTTGTAGCCATCCTTCCGTTTCGTTTTTACAATGTGCAGTGGAAGATGATTGTCCGTGGCAAAGCAGAAGATATCCTTGCCCCTTTGTATTCTTCTTTAAAGGTCATTCTTTCTCTTGCTGTCATCATGCTCATCCTTGTGATCGCTTCCCTTTTCGTCTCGGGAAGATGGCTTTCTCCCCTCATGAAGATCCGTCTCCTCGCTGAGGATATTGCCCGAGGCAAGTTTGTCACTCCAGACATTGCCTATACCTATCAGGATGAGATTGCCACCCTCCTCTCTTCGTTTTCCAATATAGTGTCTTCTCTCAAGGCAAAGGAAGGTTTTCTCCTTGCCCTGAAAGAAGGGGATTTCACTCGTGAAATACCTATCTCAAGTAATGAAGACACCGTCGGTCTTGCCCTCAAAACCATGACCGAGCGCCTCAGTGAACTCATCAGAGCCGTCAAAGAGTCTATCCACCAAACGATGATCAGTGTAGAACAACTCAAAAAAGCCACCCAACACCTTTCTCAAGGATCCACAGAACAAGCCGCTGCGGTTGAGGAAATCACCTCCTCAGTCAAAGAAATTCAATCTCAAGCAAAGCAAAACCTGGCCTACGCTACCGAATCTATTGAGATCATGAAACACCTTCTTTCCGTGGTGGAGGAGAACCGCATACAACTCAATCAACTCTCCCAGGCAATGAAGAAAAACACTGAGGCCTCGGAACAGATCAAGGCAGTTGTAAAAACCATTGATGATATCGCCTTTCAGATCAATCTTTTGGCCCTCAATGCCAATGTAGAAGCAGCACGAGCCGGCAAGTATGGCAAGGGCTTTGCCGTTGTCGCTGATGAGGTGAGAAACCTCGCTGTCAAGAGTGCCCAGGCTGCGAAAGATACGGCCCACATTGTGGAAGAAACTGTCCAGAATCTTCTTACCAGTGACAATGTGCTGAAACAGACACTAACGAAATTCGATCAGATTGAAAAACGGAGCCAAGAAATGTCTGGAAAAATGCTTGAAATCGGCAAACTGAGCCAGGCTCAATCCCTTGGACTCGACCAAATTTCACAAGGACTCACTCAGATCAGTGCCGCTGTCCAATCCGCCGCAGCAAGTGCTGAAGAAACCGCAAGTGCAGCCAACGAACTTGCGGGTCAAACTCAAAGCTTGCAGAACATGGTCCAGGTCTTCAAAACTAAATAAAAGGAGGAGATCATGAACCAGACCTACGATGATGAACTCCTTGAGATGGGAGAAGAGGAAGATACCATCAGCAACAAGTACCTCACCTTTACCCTCGGAGAAAATTCCTATGGTATCCCCATTGCCCACGTACGAGATATTATTGAAATGCAAAAGATTGCTGTCGTTCCTGATATGCCTCCCTACGTCAAGGGTGTGATCAACCTTCGAGGAAAAATCATTCCCGTTGTCGATATGCGTCTCCGACTTGGCATGCCCTTCAGGGAATACGATAACCGAACGTGTATCATAGTGATTGAACTCAAAAACACCCTCATTGGACTTATTGTAGATCTTGTCGAGGAAGTCCTCGAGATTTTGCCCAACGCTATTGAACCAGCTCCTCATTTTCGTGGAGTCGAGGCCCAAGAACGATACCTCAAAGGCATAGGAAAAGTAGGAGACAAACTCAAGATTTTGCTTGACGTAGAACGGGTTATCTACGAAGAAGATATAGAAACCCTTCAAAAGGCAGGGAAACCTTAATATGGAAAAAGAAATATTCAGCCTTTTTCGACTCACAGATCGGGAATTTGCTCTCATCGCCAATCTTGTCTATGAAACTGTGGGAATCCATCTCCCACCTGAGAAACGTATTCTCGTTGAGAGCCGTCTTCAACACCTTCTCAAACAAGAAAACCTCCCAAATTTTGAAACCCTCTACCAACGGATTGTGCAAGACGAAAGCGGGCTTCTCCTGTCAGAAATGATTAACCGTATCACCACCAATCATACCTACTTTATGCGAGAGAGTGCCCATTACGACTTTCTGGTCCATCATATCTTTCCCCTATGGAAAAATCTTTCTTATCGTGATATCCGTATCTGGAGTGCAGGGTGCTCCTCTGGGGAAGAAATTTATACTGTGGCTATTCTCATTAGAGAGCATTTTTTTCCTTATCGCCCTGAAGAATGGGGGCTTTTGGGCACTGATATCTCTCTGCGGGTTCTTGAACAAGCTCAGGAGGGTGTCTATTCGGCTGATAGGCTTGAAAACCTTGAACCCTTCCTCATCCAAAAATATTTTGTCCAACTCGACGCCACAACCTATCAAGTCAAAAACGAAATCAAAGATATGGTTCTTTTTAAAAGGTTTAACCTCATGCGGGAAACCTACCCTTTCAAAGGCAAATTTGATATTATTTGGTGCCGAAACGTCCTTATTTACTTTGATCAATCCCACAAGGAGAATATTCTCTCTCATCTTGTTGAGGTTCTCAAACCGGGGGGATACCTTTTCATCGGTCACTCCGAAACCATTGAACGAGAAAAATACCACCTCAGGTTTATCCAACCCGCTATCTATCAGAAGGAGGCCGCATGAAGAAAATCCGTGTTTTTATTGTGGATGATTCAAAGATTGTCCAAGACATCCTCCAAAAAGGACTCTCCCAGGATCCAGAGATAGAAATAGTAGGGGTGGCCTCTGATGCCTATGAGGCGAGTGAAAAACTTTCTACCATCGATGTTGATGTGATGACACTGGATCTCGAGATGCCGAGAATGAATGGTCTTATCTTTCTCAAACAGCTTCTCCCACAATACCCACTCCCGGTGATTGTCGTAACCTCACTCACTGACAGGGGAGGAACCCTCGCCTGGGCTGCCCTTCAAGCAGGAGCGGTTGAAGTAGTGCCTAAACCCAAAGCAGAAGGACAAGAAGCCCTCCTCTCTTTCCTCCAAGAGTTAAGTGCTAAAATCAAGTGGGCATCACAGATTAAGATTCCCCAGAAAGATAAGGAGTTTGAAAGCCATCCCTCTCGTGAAGACGTTACCGGACAGGTTATTGCCATTGGGGCGTCATTGGGGGGAACGGCAGCCCTCTCTGCTCTTTTCAGGCAACTTCCTGCTACCATGCCTCCCCTGCTTATTGTTCAGCATATGCCCCCCACCTTCACGAGAATGTTTGCGGAGAGCCTCCAAAAAGAAACCGCCATCACAATCCACGAAGCCAAAGATGGAGAAAAAATAGAGATAGGCCATGCCTATATAGCCCCCGGGGATTACCATATGAGGCTCCGAAAGGATTGGACGATCGAACTCTCTTCGGGAGAACGGGTGAGTGGCCACATCCCGTCGGTGGATGTCCTTTTTATGTCTGTAGCGATGGCCGCAGGACCACAAGCCATTGGTGTTCTTCTCACAGGTATGGGAAAAGATGGTGCGCAGGGACTCCTTCTTATGAAACAGCATGGTGCTCTTACCATCGCCCAAGACGAGAGTACCAGTGTGGTTTTTGGAATGCCCTATGAAGCCTACAAACTGGGGGCCGTGGATATGCTTCTCCCCCTTCCACGTATCCCCCAAGTCCTCATCAAAAGTGTCAAACAACGTCGTCAGGAGAAACCATGAATCATGTGATTGGTATCGGCGAATGGATAGCCACTGATCACCCCGAGGATGTCATCACTACCTATGCCCTTGGTTCCTGTGTGGCACTCATTGTCATTGCCAGAAAGTACCATAAGGGAGCCATGGCTCATATTGCCCTCCCCGACTCAAGAGTCGATCCAGAAAAAGCCAAAAACCAACCAGCCTACTTTGCTGACCTGGCTGTCCCCCTTATTTTGAAAGAGTTTCAAAAGCAGGGCATAACCCTCAAAGAGATAGAAATCAAACTTGTCGGAGGAGCTCAAATGCTTGACCCCCAAGGCATCTTTGATATAGGAAGACGCAATATCCTCGAAATCAAGAAACTCTTGTGGCAAAACATGCTTGCTCCTGTAGCTGAGGATGTTGGTGGTCATGTAAGCCGAACGGTGTCACTTTTTGTCGGTGAGGGGACGGTGGTAGTCTCTTCGCAGAGTAAAAAATACGAACTCTAGGAGGTTGCTATGTACACACATATCCTCATTGCCGATGACTCTTCTACCTCCCGAATGATCATCCAGCGTTGTCTCCAGATCGTTGGCTTTTCAGAGTCGATCTTTTACGAGGCAGGAGATGGTATTGAAGCCCTGGATATCCTTCAACGCCACCCAGAGATAGATCTCATTGTTACCGATATCAATATGCCAAAAATGGATGGGGCAAATTTCATCCGTCGAATGAAGGCTGACCCTCTCCTCTCTCAGAAAGATGTTGTAGTTGTCTCGAGCGTTCTTTCTGGCCCCTTGATTGATGCCCTTCAAGAACTCAAAGTAAAAGGGATGATAAAGAAGCCCATCAATCCCCAAGAACTCTACAAGGTTCTTAAAGGATAGGAGGTGCCTATGACAAGCCTACAAACCTTTCAAGAGAATCTCTTTGAGTCCATTAAAAGCACCATCGAAGAAATGGGGTTCCTTGAGGTAGAAAAATCCCCCAAAGAAATCAACACCTCTACATTAGAATGTGTGAGTATTCAGGTCATTAAGCCTTTTCTTGGCCGTCTTTATTTCTACTTTGCCCCAGAGATGAAGTACGAAATCGTCAGAAACCTCTATGGCAAAGAGGTCGTAGCCGAAAAAGAGGCTCAAGATGCTATTTTGGAGGTTCTCAATGTCATCTCAGGGCGATTTCTTTCCACTCTCACAAGCAACAAAGACTACGAGATGGAATTCCCTCGCTTCGAATATGAAAAACCCCAACTAACTGAAAAGGTTGCTGATATTTCCCTTTATATAGAAAATTATGAAGGAAGATTTTATGCTATCAGGGAGGTTCTGTGAATACACGGTGGCGACAAGGTATTTTCTTGGGAGGATGCCTTCTCATGCTCGTATCATTTGTTCTCTCCGTGCCTTGGATAGGGATCCCGGGGCTTGTACTCTGTATTTTTGGGGGATGGCCCACTCAACATGCTATCTCTTCCCCTCCTTCCTCTTTAGACCAAGACTTTTTTGTCCTTCAGAAGGCACTAGAAGAGCTTTTTCTCTCACTAGCCCAGCACATAAACCCCAACGAAGAACAGAAAAAAGCCTTTTTTGAGGCATGGCACCGTCTCTCAAACAATGACATAAAAGCAATGGTATCTCTCCTTTCCCAGGCCAAGACTCTCTTTGAAACATCACCTCCTCTCGAGGAGAGTGACACCTTTTCTCCAATCCAAAAAGCCTTTTATAAACTCCCTTACCTCCGTATTCTCCTTCTCAACGTCATTGAAAAAACCGAAGAAGCCACCAATACTCTCATTGAAAGGTTTATCTCCGTTTCTGAAAAAAACCGACACACTCTTGAAGAAGTCCAGAAACGTATAGGCAATCATCAGGGAGATTCCCTTTCCTACCTCATCGATCAATCTCGTGAGATTACTCAAAACTACCAGCTTATGAAAGAAGAGTATGAACACCTTATCTCTCAAAATGAGAAACAGATTACCGATTTTTCCCACCACCTTCATACCATGTTTGACCAACTCAAAAATATCAACGATATCCTAAGTCAAAACAAAATTATTGCTGTCAATCTCTCTATTGAAGGGGTGAAATTTGGAGAAAAGGGAAGAGCTATCAAGGTCATCGTCAAGGAAATCCAGAAACTCAACCAAAAGATTGATCAGTTTACCGCCGAAGTGAGCCACCGTCTGGAACAGTTTGAACTCTTCAACAAAGAACTCTGGAACAACTGGCTCCACCATATGGAAGAGTCTGTAACCAAATTTCAAACGGCTTCAGAAAATGCCTCTGCCCTTATGGAAAAACTGAGAAGTGCCTCTCAACATATGAACGATATTTCTCTTCTCCTTCAACAAAATGCCAGTGACATTCAAAAAGACCTCGACGCCATTGTAGAATCCTTGCAGTTTCAAGATATCACTCGACAACAGATAGAAAACGTAATGAGCTATCTCGGACAAATTCAGGATGATATCAAAAAAGGAAGTGCAGCTCTCACACACTTAGGTATCACCCTCGACGAATGGGATATAGAAAAAATGGATGAGGCCAAAAACGATATGATCCGAGAAGCCAAGGTATCAAGTGAGCGCTTTCTCCTCAAGTAAACCTAAAAAAGGAGGTTGGTATGAGATTTCTTGTCGTTGATGATTCTGTCACCATGCGAAAAATTGTTGCCTTGGTCCTCAGAGCAGAGAAATACGAGGTCATTGAGGCAGAAAACGGAAAAGACGGCCTTGAAAAACTCAAGGAAAACCACTTTGATTGTTTTATTGTGGATTATAACATGCCAGAAATGAATGGGATTGCCTTCATCAAAGCCGTAAGACAGATGCCAGAGTACCAAAAAACCCCCATTATTATGCTCACCACAGAGAGTGAGCAAGACAAACAGGAAGAAGGCAAACAGGCAGGCGCCAATCGCTGGATTGTCAAACCCTTCAAAAACGAGGTTTTGCAGGCCACTATCCGAGAACTGGTAGGCTAAAACCCAAATTGGAACCGATATACCACCTCAAGTGAAATATCTGTCGTGGCCATTTTCAGAAGATGCTCTCCCAACCCCCACGTATCATACCAGCGATGAACTCTTTGTACCTCCATAAAAGACGTTCTCAGCGTTATCCCAAAATTCGGCGTCAAGAAATAACTCCCCTTTACCCCCACAAAAGGCGTATTCCATTGATAAATATTAGTACTCTTTGTTGCGTACTCTTTGAAATCTGGATCAAAACCCTTAAGAATACTTCTCCATCCCTGACTCAAAGGCCATACCTGCACAAGACACGCAATCTCCCAATTCTTCGCAAATACCCCTCCTCCCCCCACCACACCCCAAACAGAAAGATTCTCTTCCATGTCGGGAAGAGGTTTTCCATCGGCACCAAATCCCCCAATCGAGAAAAAGGGTTGAATTCCACCCACTCTTCCCCAAAAAACGTCACCATAGAGAAAAAATCTTCCTCGGATCTCATCATGAAACATTATTCCACTTTTTAAAGAAGGAAGGTTTTTTCCATCCGATTGATACCATGTCCCATTGCCCTGAGTCTCATACCACATTGGCAGCCAAAGAAGTGATATCTTCTCTAATGTGAAACGAAACATCTCAAAACGGATACTCAAAGAGAGGAAAGGCACAGAAACCCGAGAAATTCCCTGCCATTGTTGTGCAATTCTTCTCTGTTCATACATAAAATCCCTCTTCGTATTCATGACCCCAAGCCCTATCCTCATCTCACGCCTAAGACTCACTTCTTGAGATTTATAGATCTCTTTGCGTTTGGCCTGGGCTTTCGCAATATCCTCTTCCGTCACCAAAACAGGAAGAACCCGCTTGATTTCCTCACTCGCCGACGCCGCTATAGCATCCACCGTATCAAAAATATTTCTCGAATACTCTCCCCGATACAAACGAGACATGCGAAGCTCATTCTCAAGAATATCATAGATCTGCACTAACACTACAAACTCTCGCCCTTCTCGGCGATACGTTCCATAGATGATGACATCAAGCGTGGATTCCATCCCTTTCTCTCGAGCATGGGAAAGATTGGTCACCGCATTAGAAACAAACACCACAGAAAACCTTGAATCCTTCTGAAGAACACTCGCCAAAGAATTCTGCAAAATGGTCCCAACAATTTCATCAGTCTGGGGTGAAATATCTAAAAAACCTGCTATCCCTACGCGCTGTTTTTCTTCCCCCCACAAAGCCACCCCACAAAAACACAACCAAAGAAAAAAAACATATTTAAAAGACATATGCCCCTCCTATCGTGACCGAACCAAGAATCTCTTCAAAACTCTGCACCCACCAGTTAGGATCACCAGAAAAATACCCCTCTTCCCTCCACGGAAGCACACTATTCCACATCTTCCACGAAAGAAAAACAAGCCAATTTCTCCCATACCGTACATACGTTTGGACCCGTATAAACATCGAGTCAAGAACAAAAGTCTCTGGTTTTCTCTCTGCCCAAAGAGTATGGGAAACTGACGACGGCAATCCTCCTCCCACCACGGTAAACCAGAACGAAGGCTGGAAAGCCACCCGCACCCCAAGAAGGGGCAAAACCCGTACCGTAGAGAACTCAAAAACCTTATTTTCTCCACCAGTATTAGTGATAGACCAAAAATGCTCATCATACGACAAAAGCACTCCACCCAAAGGACTCACCATTCCTCCAAAAAAATCATATCCCACCTGAGGCTCCAGAAGAAGGGTATTGCCATGAGCAAAAAAACCATGGAAGTGTATCTCCGTACGCCACATACCATATCGCAAAAAACCAAATACATCAAAAGCCCCACCCGAAATTACCTTCAACGTATCCCGAAAACTGGTAGTACCCGCATTGTACCACTTAGAATACCCCTTTACTCTCCGACCAGAGTAACCAATCGCCCCAACCAAAACACCTTCATTCTCTCTGTTAGCAAAGGAAGCATAATCTCTCCTCACCTCAACTGTCCTGATCTCAGAAACCTGCTTAGGGGGATAACGACGCAAAAGCTCTGCATGAATCCTCACACTCACCTCGGGTAGTTCCCTCATCCAATTCGTCGCTGAAAAAGTAGCAAACATAGGAAATTCATTGGTCCCTCCAGAATCTACATAACCCACGTCTACCACAATACGTTGGTTCGTCTGAAAAAGAGACAGGATAACTACTGCTGAGAGTCGGTCAATCTTCAAAAGAGAAAGATCATCCTGTCTGGCACTCACAAGACGAAGCCTCTGTCTCTCGGATTTTCCAATGATCTCTTCCCCCAAAAAAAGTCCAACACTTTCCAGACCTGGAGACGTCCTCACCATCACCCCGACCTGTTGAACGACGAGATTTGTTTGGAGAGCATACACACTACTTACTACACCAACCAACAAAAAAAAGACACTCTTTTTCATAAACACCTCCCTCCATGCGCATTATAAACAAGAAAAGAAAAAAAATCAAGTTTTAAAGACATGGCATCATACCACCAATAAACTTTTTCCTAAGAAAAAACCATTCATTCCTCCAATGTTTTCTTCTTTAAGCATAAAGAAAACACCCTAAAAATCATGGTGTATAATCTCACGATGACAATTTTGATAATCATAAGAGGAAAAGTAAAAAATAGCCTCTAAAGGAAAAATCCCCTCAGAGAATGAAAAAAGTTTTGTGATGTCCGTTAAATTTTCCTCCACCATGGAAAAAGCATATTTCCCTCTCTGTATAAGGACTTCAAACCCTTCAAAAACGAAGTTTTGCAGGCCACTATCCGAGAACTGGTAGGCTAAAACCCAAATTGGAACCGATATACCACCTCAAGTGAAATATCTGTCGTGGCCATTTTCAGAAGATGCTCTTCCACCCCCCCCGTATCATACCAGCGATGAACTCTTTGTACCTCCATAAAAGACGTTCTCAGCGTTATCCCAAAATTCGGCGTCAAGAAATAACTCCCCTTTACCCCCACAAAAGGCATATTCCATTGATAAATATTAGTACTCTTTGTGTCATACTCTTTGAAATCTGGATCAAAACCCTTAAGAATACTTCTCCATCCCTGACTCAAAGGCCATACCTGCACAAGACACGCAATCTCCCAATTCTTCGCAAACACCCCTCCTCCCCCCACCACACCCCAAACAGAAAGATTCTCTTCCATGTCGGGAAGAGGTTTTCCATCGGCACCAAATCCCCCAATCGAGAAAAAGGGTTGAATTCCACCCACTCTTCCCCAAAAAACGTCACCATAGAGAAAAAATCTTCCTCGGATCTCATCATGAAACATTATTCCACTTTTTAAAGAAGGAAGGTTTTTTCCATCCGATTGATACCATGTCCCATTGCCCTGAGTCTCATACCACATTGGCAGCCAAAGAAGTGATATCTTCTCTAATGTGAAACGAAACATCTCAAAACGGATACTCAAAGAGAAGAAAGGCACAGAAACCCGAGAAATTCCCTGCCATTGTTGTGCAATTCTTCTCTGTTCATACATAAAATCCCTCTTCGTATTCATGACCCCAAGCCCTATCCTCATCTCACGCCTAAGACTCACTTCTTGAGATTTATAGATCTCTTTGCGTTTGGCCTGGGCTTTCGCAATATCCTCTTCCGTCACCAAAACAGGAAGAACCCGCTTGATTTCCTCACTCGCCGACGCCGCTATAGCATCCACCGTATCAAAAATATTTCTCGAATACTCTCCCCGATACAAACGAGACATGCGAAGCTCATTCTCAAGAATATCATAGATCTGCACTAACACTACAAACTCTCGCCCTTCTCGGCGATACGTTCCATAGATGATGACATCAAGCGTGGATTCCATCCCTTTCTCTCGAGCATGGGAAAGATTGGTCACCGCATTAGAAACAAACACCACAGAAAACCTTGAATCCTTCTGAAGAACACTCGCCAAAGAATTCTGCAAAATGGTCCCAACAATTTCATCAGTCTGGGGTGAAATATCTAAAAAACCTGCTATCCCTACGCGCTGTTTTTCTTCCCCCCACAAAGCCACCCCACAAAAACACAACCAAAGAAAAAAAACATATTTAAAACACATATGCCCCTCCTATCGTGACCGAACCAAGAACCTCTTCAAAACTCCGCACCCACCAGTTAGGATCACCAGAAAAATACCCCTCCTCCCTCCACGGAAGCACACTATTCCACATCTTCCAAGAAAGAAAAACAAGCCAATTTCTCCCATACCGTACATACGTTTGGACCCGTATAAACATCGAGTCAAGAACAAAACTCTCCGGTTTTCCCTCTGCCCAAAGAGTATGGGGAACTGACGACGGCAATCCTCCTCCCACCACGGTAAACCAGAACGAAGGCTGGAAAGCCACCCGCACCCCAAGAAGGGGCAAAACCCGTACCGTGGAGAACTCAAAAACCTTATTTCCTCCGCCAGTATTAGTGATAAGCCAATAGTGTTCATTATAGCTTAGAAGCACCCCACCCAAAAGACTCACCACTCCCCCAAAAAAACCATACCCTCCTTGAGTCTCAAAGACAAGATTAACATCATCAGCAAAAAAACCATGAACTTGCATCTCTGTATACCACAAACCATACCGCCAAAGCCCCACCACCTCCAGAGCTCCACCTGAAATCACATCCCTCGTATCCTGACCATTTGTATTTCCCGCACTTATCCAAAAACCATGACCATGTACCCGCCGACCACAGTATCCAATAGCTCCTCCCAAAGTAACCTCATGCCCCCTCACCTCATAGGGAGAATAGGTTTTCCTCACCTCAACTGTCCTGATCTCAGAAACAAGTTTTGGGGGATAACGCCTCACAAGTTCGCTATGAAGTTTTGCACTCACCACTCCTATCTCTTTCATCCAATTTGTTAGCGAAAAATCTCCCCACAAAGATAACAAGTTTGTCCCAGTCGAATCCATGAAAATCACATCCATACCAATTCGCTGGTTTGTCTGAAAGAGAACAAGCTTCACAACAGCCGAGAGTCGATTCACTTTCAAAAGAGATAAATCATCCTCTTTGGCACTCACAAGACGAAGCCTTTGCCTATCCGACTTTCCAATGATATCCTCTCCCAGAAAAAGCCCCAGACTTTCCAAACCAGGAGAGGTCATCACCTCTATCCCGACCTGTTGAACAACAAGATTGGTTGTTACAGCATAGAGACAACTCGTTATCCCCACCAAGACAAAAAACACGCTCTTTTTCATACACACCTCCACGCCCACTCGAGTATAAATCACCAAGGAAAAAAAATCAAATTTTAAGGACATAATATACACAAGAAACGGGTTTTTTACTTTTTCCGAAAGTAAGCTTTGCGCCGGTCCCACAAAGAAAAAATCCAATCAGGGAAGTCGTTTTCTCATGTGCTCAAAATTTTTGCCTCCTACAAAATCGCCTTTCTTTGAGAAAAGATGAGAATAGGGAGTTTCAAGAGCCTCGTGACTCGTCATGAGATTTGCCCACACCAACCACGATCTTTTTCATTTGGCAAGGATTTCCCACAAGAAAACTTGCGTATTTTTCTTGTTTCTTCTATAATAAATCCTCTATAAAACCATAAAAGGAGAACTCTATGAATCTAAAGAAATGGCTAAGTGCTATCATGATGGTTGGTTTCATAACGGCGTGCTCTCAACCTATCCTCACGTATGAATTAGGTGGCAAAAAGAAAACCGTCACTTACACCGACGTCAAAGATCTTGTGGAGTACATGGCAACAAGTTACCCTCAATATCTTCAGGATATTGAAATGCTTAAAAATGTGCTTTTCTCCGAAAGCCAAGCCTCCAAGGATATCATCCTTCATGAAGAACTGAAAAAAGGACTCACAAATTCCTCTGACTTTGCCAGAAATTTTGAGAAAGAAGTTGAAAAGCAATATTACACCTTCCTCGCTGTTTCTGGTACCAACTATGTGAATAGCAAGACCAAAAACATCCCTATCCAGGTAGCCAAAGCATCACATATCCTCTTTTCTTTCGGTACCAACCAGAACAAGGAAGAAGTCCGTCTTTTGGCACAAAATACCCTGGACTCTCTCAAGAAGTCCAAAAACTTTGCCCAAGACTTCAGTAACGCGGCTGTCCAGTATTCCCAGGATCCAGGGAGTAAGGACACAGGTGGTGACCTTGGCTACTTCATCGAGGGTATGATGGTTCCCCAATTTGAGCAGGCTGTGTTTGGTGCCAAGAAAAAAGGCCTCATCCCTGAGCTTGTAGAAACTGAATATGGTTACCACATCATCAACGTCACAGAAACAAAAAATGGCAAACCCTATAGCTGGGTTGAAAAACAGGTGAACGATGGCAAGATGAGCTTCTATGTGATGATGAAGCTCCAGCAGGATATTCAGAAGAGCACCCTTGATCTTGCTGTCAAGAGAAAATACACCTTTGAAAACGGCAAAATCAAGATTAATGGCCAGGAATACGAGATCTCCGCTCTTCCTGACAATACCATCCTTTTCTCCGTGTGGGGGAAAAACTACACCTGGCGTCAGGTGAAGGATCTGTTTACCCTCTTTATCCCAGAGTATGAGAAGGAGCTTCCCAGTCAATTCGAGGCACTTATGAATGCTGCCCAGGGCTTTCTTGTCAATGTTGAGGCTGGCAGAAAACAAGGCAAAGATACCTCTGCCTCCAAACGAAAAGTACGAGAAGATGCCCTCATCCAATATGCGATGAACAACTTTGAGCAAGCTCTTTATCAACAGGCAAACAGTATGATCACAGACAAGGACATCACAGATTTCTACGAACAGAACAAGGCAAGACTAGTCAAAGATGGCAAACCTATGCCCCTCGACAATACCCTGAAAAACCAGATCCGCAATCAGCTCCTCCAAAGCCGTATGTGGTATTTCTATCAGAACTGGCTTGAGCAAAAGAAAACAGAATACAAGGTTACCTTCAACCAAAATGGCCTCAATGATCTTCTGAAGAAAGCAAACAAGATCCGTGCCAAGGCCGAAAGCAAGACCCCATCCCAGGGACAATCTCAGTAGTACCTTTTCGAACACTGAAGGGGCTATCGTTCAAGATAGCCCCTTTTTTTCTCCAACGTCCCACACAACCGTCTAAGAAAAACCTCTGTGACAGCAAGGTATGTCTGGCTCAGAGTTTTGTCTAACCTTTGCATTTTTTCTTCAAATCGTGTATAATAACCAAGCCATACCCAATCAACAAGGAGAGTACATGTCAATCTTAGAAGAAAAAAAGAAAAAACTTGGCATTGACCAAATGGATATTCGAGATCAAAAAGAAATTTTTGATGAATTTGTACGGGCTGGCGGCAAGGTGATTGATCTCCAGGCCGATCCCAGTCTTCAGCTTTCCCAAAAACTTTCCCAATTTGTTGAAGCCAAAGAAGCTAAACTCTTGGAAACACAAAAAAAACACGCTGACATGGCAAAAAAAAGCTCTCCCGTGAATTCTACCCTCTCTTCCTCTTCGACGGCGTCTCACAAGAGAGAAAAAACCTCTCGCTGGGAACTTTTTTGGGAGAGACTTGTTGCCAAATGGATAGGTATCCTTTATGGTATTTTCAACCTGTGGGGAAACAAGTTCTCCCACCATTTTCTCTCTCTTTTGGGAGAAATAGAAAAACTCGCTACAGAAAACCATCAAATCCTCACTTCTCTCTTTTATCAAGACAAAAATTTTTCCTATGATCTCCGCCAACGTCTCCATGAGATGGGACTGTCGCATTATTATGAACTCCTCTATCGGATCGACATGCTCTATGATGTCGATTTCTTCCGGTTGGTCAGACAACTCCTCATGAGTCCACCTCAACCCCTCCTTATAGCCAGAAACAGCCTTGTTCGTATCTTCAAGATCCTTTTAGTTCTTGACAAATACAAAGCAAGCCTCAACCTTGTGGTAGAGAAGGTACTGGGAGAAGAAAAAAACATGCGATCCCTTAACCAAACCATTGTAAACAGAAACATCCAGACAATTAACCACAATATTTACCGTATATTTTATGTGATTTTCCCAAGACTCCTGTATCTCGTAGATTATTATTATAAAGATCTTCTTTATCTTGGAAAAACCCAAAGTTTTCGGGAATTCCTCAACTTTAATGAAACGGATGAAGTAGGATATTACACCCGGCGTTGGGCAGAAGAAGACGAGCAAGAAAGACGCCGACGAGAAGAACAGGCTCGCCAAAAAGCCCTTGAGGAACAAATGGCAAAAGAGATGGAAGAGGCTATGGCACAAAGCGATGGTCTTGAGGGTCTCCCTGAACCTGTCCGTATGGGGATACGTATTATTCGAGAAAGTATCAATTTTTCCGACATTATGGAAAACTACAAAACCATGCGAGATCCCCGTGCCCAATTGCCTATTCATGACAAAGCCTTTTTGGCGGTTTTGCTCGTGGAATTTTTTGACAAAAATTTTTCCTTCCTTTTCATTTCCGGACAAATCCAGTTCAATATCTTTTTTGACGCCGGAAGCCGTCGCGATTATCGAGGGGTTTTCAAAGACTTGTACTTCCATATTGACGACATCTACAAAGCCATGAACGAATACGTAAAGAACTACCTTGAACTCCAGAAACTCGATACCACCCTTCCCGGCACTTCTAAAGAACGTTACATCAAACAACAGCAACTCGAACTCGCTCGGAGCCAAACCTCTCGCCAGATACGGAACAAGGTTCAATCTTTGATGCACGATTTCTCTCTCAATCTCAAGATTGTCCTCGAAGACTATGAGAAGGACAGAAAAATCCTCCACAATCCCGACGAAATACTCACCCTCGACAACCGTATCTTTGGCAAAAAGGTATCCACAAAAACCTCCATCATTAGCCTCTTTTCTCAGGCATACTATGTAGCTTCAGCTATTGACTTTCTCATTGCTGAGGGAGAGATCGGTGGGTATTCCCTTGAAATCAAAACCCCTCTTCTGCTTTCCCAGCTCAAACCATTGCTCTAATTCCTGTCCCCCTCCTTCCTCATCAGGGATATCTCCGTCTTTCTACCCATGCCCCTATCCCTGAAAACCCCTCCAGAAGCGCTCTATCCCCTCTTTGTAAATGTTGAGTTGGCGCTATTTCCTCAAGCAACATTCCTTTCTCTGTGAAATTCTTTTCGGGGAGGCAAGATCTTTTCTCTGGGAAAACGTCTCATAAGAAAACCATACTCTCATCGCCCTTAAAAAATCTCCTTCACACAAAACATCCCAAAGACACACGCAAGCTTTTCTTTTCGCCATGGTACCACCATAAAAATTTTCCTGTCTCTTTTTTCTTTTTCCATCTCTTTGGAAGACAAGAAATTATCATATCTCTATTTCTTGTAACTCTTTGTTATACAAGAAAATACACAAAGACAAAAAATTTTTTGACAGCCATTTTTCCCTACGCTATACTTATACTGGTACATATGGGAGGGGAATATGCGAGATATTGTAACAACGATTGCGGAATCAAAAAAGGCACAAAAACATGCTGTTTTCGTCAAGAAGCGAGAGGGAAACATTGTTGACTTTGATCCAGCAAAGATTGCCAATGCCATTACCAAGGCGTTTGAGAGTACAGGAGAAGCGGATGCTACCAAAGCGTGGGAGCTAACGGCTCTTGTTATCTCCAAACTCGAGGGAGAAGTAGTCGAGATTGAAACCATCCAAGACATTGTAGAAGACACTCTCATGAATGCGGGATACCGCAAAACAGCGAAAGCCTACATTCTCTACCGCGCCAAGCGAGCAGAGCTTCGCAATATCAACAAAACCCTTGCTCAAAGTCTCCAGGTTATCGATGATTATGTCAACATTCGTGATTGGCGCATCAACGAGAATAGTAATATGACCTTTTCCCTTCAGGGGCTCAATGCTCATATCTCTTCAACCATTACTGCCAACTATTGGCTCTCGAAAATTTATACCCCTGAGATTGGGGAAGCCCATCGTTCAGGGGCTATCCATATCCACGATCTCGGGGCTTTGTCTGCTTACTGTGTAGGATGGGACTTGGAACAGCTCCTCATTGGGGGATTTGGGGGAGTGAGTGGCAAAGTAGAAAGTCGCCCAGCTAAACACTTTCGAACAGCCCTTGGCCAGATTGTGAATTTCTTTTATACCCTGCAAGGGGAGGCAGCAGGAGCCCAAGCTTTTGCAAATTTTGACACCCTTTTAGCCCCCTTTATCTTTTACGATGGCCTTTCTTACCAAGAGGTCAAACAGGCTATGCAAGAGTTTGTTTTTAACCTCAATGTTCCTACTCGTGTGGGTTTTCAAACTCCCTTTACCAACATTACTTTTGATCTTCGTGTGCCTTCCTACTTCGCTCATCAATATGCCATTGTAGGGGGGGAGATCAAGGACAAAACCTACGGAGAATTCCAAGAAGAGATCTACATGATCAACCAGGCATTTGCTGAAGTCATGATAGAAGGTGATGGGAAGGGAAGACCTTTTACGTTCCCTATTCCTACGTACAACATCACCAAAGATTTCGCATGGGATAATCCCCGTTACAAAGCCATCTGGGAGATGACAGCCAAGTACGGAACCCCCTATTTCAGTAACTTTGTCAATTCTGATATGAGTGAAGAGGATGCTCGCTCCATGTGCTGTCGATTGAGGCTTGATAATCGAGAGGTGAGAAATCAGCTCTCAAAAAAGTCCACAATTCCTCATGAAGAAGAACACCATCTCCGACGAGGAGGACTTTTCGCTGCCAATCCCCTCACCGGATCTATTGGTGTCGTCACCATCAATCTCCCCCGTATTGCCTATCTCTCCCAGAGTGAGGAGGAGTTTTTCTCCCGCCTATTAGAAGTCATGCAGATCGCGAAAAACTCCCTTGAAATGAAACGCAAGGTGGTCGAAGACCTCACCGAAAGAAACCTCTATCCCTATACCAAGATATACCTCGGAGATATCAAGAAACGTAGTGGCAATTACTGGACAAACCATTTTTCCACCATTGGTATTCTTGGAATGAACGAGGCTGTGATGAACCTTAAAAAGATTCCTTATCATACCACCGAAGGGCGGGATTTTGCTATCCGAGTTCTCGACTTTATGCTTGACCATCTTGAGGCATTCAAACAGGAGACAGGACATCTCTACAATCTCGAAGCCTCCCCCGCTGAAGGGGCTTCCTACCGACTTGCAAAAGCTGACAAAACCAGATACCCTGATATTCTCACCTCCGGTACCGATGAAGCGCCCTACTATACCAATTCTGTCCATCTCCCCGTGAATTACACTGATGATATTTTTGAGGTACTCGATCATCAAGATCCCCTCCAATCTCGTTTCACGGGTGGAACCGTTATCCACATCTTTCTGGGAGAAAAAATCACGGATCCCTTTATGGTGGCAAAACTTGTACAAAAGATTGCCCATACTTATCATCTTCCCTACTACTCCCTCACCCCTACCTTTTCTATCTGTCCTGTGCATGGTTATATTCCAGGTGAGCACTGGATTTGCCCCCTCCCTCACACAGAGGCAGATCTCAAACGATATGGAAAATACCTCGAGTGTCTTTAAAAAGAAAAAGGAGGAACGTATGCAAAACGAGAACAAAAAACTTGTTATGCCAACGGAGGTGTATTCTCGCGTTGTAGGTTATTATCGCCCTGTACAAAACTGGAACGTAGGAAAACGGCAAGAGTTTTCCGAACGACTCACCTACGACAAGGCTTTGAGCAATGTGGTACGGGATTCAGAGAACCACCTTCGTTGATTTCCCAGGAAAAATAGCAGCCACTCTCTTCACTGGAGGGTGTAACTTTCGTTGCCCGTGGTGCCACAACCAGGATCTTGTCTACCCGCACCGACTCTCCCAGCTTCCTCAGCTTGACGAAGAGGAGATCAAGCATTTTCTCATCCGGAGAAAACACCTCCTTGAAGGCATCTGTATCACCGGGGGTGAACCCACCCTGTGGGGGGAACGGCTTCTTAACTTTCTCGCATGGGCAAAATCCATTGGGTATGAGACCAAAGTAGACACCAATGGTTCACACCCGGAATGGGTAGAAGAAGCTCTGAAAGAGGATGTTGTGGATTTTTTTGCCATGGACATCAAACACCCTTGGGAAACCTATCATCATGCCATTGGAAGAGACTACGATATCCACCTTCTCAAAAAAACGATTTCACTCATCACTCAAAGCGGAAAGCCCCACCAATTTCGTACGACACTCATACCTGGACTCTCCCGAAAGACTATGCTTACGTTTGCGCAAGAGATGAATATAGACCTTGTTTTTCAGCCCTACAGGGATCCTCATCCCCTCGGGAAGGAAGAACATCTCTCCCTCACTGGAGAGACCCCTGCATAAAAAAATCCCCTCCCTTTTCAGGAGGGGATAGCCAACTGTGGGACTTGAACCCACAACCTACTGATTACAAGTCAGTTGCTCTACCAGTTGAGCTAAGTTGGCACACATGAGGCATATAGTATAACACAAAATCGACAGTTTGTCAAATACCAAGGAGACACCCCCTATGGACTTTGTCCACCTCCATGTACACTCTCATTATAGCCTATTAGATGGTGTAAGCCAGATTGATGACCTCATTAAACGCACAGCCCACCACAAACAAAGGGCCATAGCCCTTACCGACCATGGTAACCTCTTTGGAGCCATGGAGTTTTATACCGTCTGTCAGGAATTCTCTCAATCCCATCCTGAAACCCCCATCAAACCTATCATTGGCTGTGAGTTTTATGTAGCCCCACAGAGCCGTTTCGACAAAGACAAAGACGAGAAATACTACCACCTTGTCCTTCTTGCTGAAAACCTCACCGGTTACAAAAATCTTTTGAAACTCTCCTCCGCCGGCTATCTTGAAGGTTTCTATTCTAAACCGAGGATTGATCATGAACTCCTCGAACGCCACGCCGAAGGCCTGATTGCCCTCTCTGCTTGTCTCGGGGGAGAAATCCCCTCCTACCTCCTCTCAAATCAAGAAAAAAAACTCCATAACACCCTTACCTGGTACAAAGACCTCTTTGGCAAAGACCGCTTCTTTCTTGAACTTCAGGACCATGGTATAGCCGAACAAAAAATTGTCAACCGTGAACTCATCAAACTCTCTAAACAGTATGACCTCCCCCTCGTGGCCACTAACGATGCCCATTATCTCTATCCCCATGATGCTGAACTTCAAGAAGTGATCTTTGCTATTCGAGATAAAACAACGATTGATGATCCCAAACTTCAACGCTATCCTACCAATCAGTTCTATCTCAAAAGCTCTGAGGAAATGGCTTCTCTCTTTCAGGAGATTCCGGAGAGTCTTTCTAACACCCTTCGTATCGCCGAAATGTGTGACCTCTCCTTTTCCTTCCGTGACATGCATACCCCTCTCTTTCCCCTTCCCGAAGGAGAAGATGCCCATAGTTACCTCACCAAACTCGCCAAAGAAGGTCTCATGAGACGCTTTCATACACAAGACTACGAGAGTATCCCCGAGAATTATCGCCAAAGGCTTGAAAAGGAACTTGAGCTCCTCCACTACATGGAAAAAACCAAAGGAATTGGATTCTCCAACTATTTTCTTATTGTTCAAGATTTTGTCCATTTTGCGAAACGGCATGGTATTGGAGTTGGCCCCGGAAGAGGATCTGCCGCTGGAGCTATCGTAGCATGGTGTCTTGAAATCACCCAGGTGGACCCCATCCGTTACCAACTCCTCTTTGAGCGTTTTCTCAATCCTGAGCGTGTGAGCATGCCAGATATCGATATTGATTTTGAGGATAGTAGACGTGACGAGGTCAAGGAATACATCCGCGCCAAATACGGTTACAACAAAACAGCAGATATCATCACTTTCGGGATGCTCAAAAGCCGCTCCACCATCCGTGACGTAGGACGAGTCCTTGGTATCTCCCTGAGTGAAGTCGATAAAATTGCAAAGCTTGTAGATCCCAATGAGCCTCTCTCAAAAACCCTTGAGAGTGTACCCGAACTCTCTGCCCTTCAGAAGGGAACAGAGATTCAGAAAAAATGGATCGAGTACTCCATCAGGCTTGACGGTAATCTGCGAAACCTTGGGACCCATGCCTCGGGTATCATCATTTCTGATATTGATCTCACTGAGGTAGTTCCTCTTTACAAGGATATGAGTTCTGGTGCCATCTCTACGCAATATGAGGGAATCTATTTAGAAAAAAACGGTTTGCTTAAAATGGATATCCTTGGTCTTGCAAACCTCAGTATCATCAAAGATACGCTGGAACGCATCTGGCATAACCATCACAAAAAAATAGATATCCAACAGATTCCCCTTGATGATCCCGAAGTCTATGCTACCTTTTCCCGTGGAGAAACCAAAGGCATCTTTCAATTTGAATCCGCAGGCATGACAGAATACCTCAAACAACTCCAACCTACCTGCATTGATGATCTTATTGCCATGAACGCTCTTTATCGCCCCGGTCCTCTGGAACAAATTCCTGCCTATATTCGCCGAAAAAAAGGCGAAGAACCTATTGACTGTTTTCATGAGAACCTCCGCCCCATCCTCGAAAGCACCTATGGGATTATTGTTTACCAAGAACAGGTGATGCAAATCGCCCAGGTATTGGCCGGTTTCAGTCTCGGCAAAGCTGATAACGTTCGCCGTATCATGGCCAAGAAGAAACCCGAAGACCTTGCCAAAATACGACCTGAGTGGATTGAAGGAGCCATGGCCAATGGCTACTCCAAAGAGCTTGCTGAAAAAATCTTTGAAATCCTTGTTCCCTTCTCTTTCTACGCTTTCAATAAATCTCATTCTGCTGCCTACGCTATCCTTGCTTATCAGATTGCTTACCTCAAGACACATTACCGTGCTGAGTTCATGGCTAGTCTTCTCACGGCCAACATGAGCAAAACCGAAGACGTCCAAGCCTATTGTGAAGAAAGTACCAAAGCCCATATAAATATTCTCCCCCCAGATGTCAACCACAGCATCTACGAGTTTCAGGAACTCAGACAAGAGGACGGTTCATGGGCTATACGTTTTGGCCTTGGAGCCATCAAGGGAATGGGAGAAGGTTTTGCAAAAGCCATGGAGCAAGAAAGAAAACAGCATGGACCTTTTCAGAGTTTTGAGAATTTTATTGAACGGATGCACCATCATCCTGAGTTCCGCCGTCCCGTGGTAGAAATTCTTCTGAAAGCTGGTGCTTTTGATGAGCTCTTGAAAGAGGAACGTCAAACCAAAAAGGCCTGGTACCTCGACCAACTGGAATGGTACATTGAGCATTACCAACAAAAAAACAAAGACAAATCTCATGGCATTAGTGGGCTCTTTGACTCCCTTGACATATCACCACCCCTTCCAAAGAAGCATATTCGCCCTCTCTCCCTTCAAGAAGAATTTTTAATGGAAAAAGAGGTCATGGGTTTTTCCCCCTCTCACCGTTTCCTTTCTCACTATACTGAAAGGCTGGAGAACCTTCTCTGGATTCCAGAACATATCCTCTCTACAATCCCACTGGGGATTACGTTCTCGCTGTGGGGGTATCTTGGTGAGGTCAGTATCCGCACCACCCAAAAAGGAAAACCCTTTGCTAGTTTTCGACTTTTTTATGGCAATACAAACCTGAAATTCAGTGTCTTCTCCCCAGATTATGAACGTTTTGAGAGTATCATCAAAGAAAACCAGTTTGTTTTTGTCAAGGCACGCTATAGCCCTGGCAAAGAAGGGGGGATATATGCCAATGTCGTGGACATGGTGCCCCTTGAAACGCTTCTCTCCAAGCGTCTTGTTTTGAGAGAGCTCCACCTCTTCTGGAATGGAAGAAAAGACCATGCCCCAACACTCAAAAACTCACTTCTCACCCTCCATCAACTCACCCAAAAACCAGAGCACCACGGAACTATCCGCCTAGTTTTTCACATAGCTACCGACACAGGCACTACCACCCTCCAGGCACACGAAACCTATAGCCTCACCTTCTCCCCTTCCCTGATGACTACCATAAAGCACCTCCCTTGTTTAGAAGGGTATTGGTTCCTCTGAGCCCAAAACCAACACGTGATCCGCATA